>CAWFJM010000010.1:0-39564 GCA_963816015.1 uncultured Planctomycetaceae bacterium
ACTACTCCGTTAAGTTATGCAAGCTCTTACGGCTTCGAGACTTGTGGCATCACATGGTTGTCAATATGACGGGAATAGCATCCATGTGATCCGACGAAAACCCTGAAAAACCAGGGGTTCCAGCATCTGATATCATACACCCATGCGAAAGCCGTTCGGAATCGTAACGGAGTAGTATTAGAGGTTGTGTGTGAGGGGCTTCTCGCAGTAAATATGCTTTCCCGGCTTTAGGGCGGGAAGTGTGGCGAACGCGTGAGTGTGCTCGGTGGTGCTGACGACGACCGCGTCAAACTCCTGGGCATGGTCGTAGAGCTTGCGATAATCGTGAAACTTGCGGGCCTTGGGATGCGCAGCGGCGGCGCGATCGATAGACGGCTGATAGACGTCGCAAAGAGCCACACGATGTTCTCGGAGGAGGCGACACTCTCGAGGTTCGACCCGCCCTGGCCGCCGACACCGATCACCGCGATGTTCAGCTTGTCGTTGACATTTCGACCCGCAGGATGGCCGGAAACGCGAAAGCACCGACTGCGGAGCCAAGCGACGCCCGGCTGAACTGCCTGCGTGTGAATCCTCGCGTCGAGCGAGCCGCCTCGGAGATCAATAAGGATCCACGGCCAGAGGCCGTGGTATTAGGAAGGTCCCCCCGAGGGGGCCATTTCCGTGTGGTAGCCCCCGTTGGGGGCGTGGATGTCAAACCAACTCATGCGATTCCCCGGCGCTCGGCAACGGCTACTCCGACTGGGCGATTGGCTCTGCCATCCGTCCTCTGGGCGTCTTCCTTTGGGGAGGCGGAGCTCAACGCCGGTCCTCGGAAGAAGCACGCCGGATCGCTCGAAGCTCTTCGGGTCACACGGCCAGAGGCCGTGGTTTCAGCACGCAATGACGGCTTCATGGCCAAACTCCAGGTCGATGCCTCAGGCAGAAATCCTCTCACGTCCACTCCCCCACGCTTTTCAGGATCGTCCCCGCTGCCATCCGTTGCCAGCCCCTGGTGGAGCTGCCCTGATGCCCCGGTCTCCGGCTCGTTCCGTCGCGCCTTTCGCGATTCGGGGAAATGGCATCTCAAGCAATCTTCCGCTTGGGATAGAAGTGCTTTCCACATCGCCTTCGGTGGCGGAGATATTGGTGGACCTCGGACATCCACTCTTCCATGTTTGTGGCAATGATTTCGCGTCACGTTGTAGTGGAGATCCTTCCAGATTCGCTCGATCCGGTTGTGGTCCGGGCAATACGGCGGCAGGAAGTGGAGCCGCACCTTTCCGCGCAGCCGCCAGGGCCAGTTGCACTTGGCGGCTGTCATGGATCTTGTAGTTGTAGAGGATGATGTGAATCGCCGGGCGTTCCGATAGCTGACGGTCACCAGGCGATGGATGAGCAGGAGGAACAAGGTACTGTTGCTCCGCTCCCCTCGACCCAGGTGAGCTTCCCGTGCGGGCATCGAGGACACCGGCGAGATAGCGTTTCTGATTCTGTCCCGGGATCGCGACGGTCTTTTGCTGACCCATCGGCATCCAATCCGGCCCGATCTTGGGGTTCAGGTGGATGTCGACCTCGTCCTCGTAAACGACGACTTCATCCGGGCCGAGGTTGCGGATTAGCCGCCGGATCCACGCCAACCGCCGCAGTCGGCGGGCCTTCGGCCAGGGGCAGCCGACGATCGGCTTGGGGCGGCCGAGCCGTACCGAAGCCGCTTCAAGAGACGGCACACCGTAGTCGTGCTCACCTTGAGCCCGGTCCGGGCTCAAGCACAGGGACGAGCAACTCCTGGGTCCAGGTCGGCCTTGGATAGCCACGATGGCGGGGGGAATCGGCCACGACGGGCAAACAACTCGTGCTCGTAGAACTCCGTGACCTTGTTCTCGCCGTTGTCCTCACGCTGATCGGCCAGACCGCGAAGCCCCTGAGCGATGAAGCGATGGGCGACGCGATAGACCTGGGAAGCCGAACACAGGCCACCGGCGGCGATGGTCGTCGGGGACTTGCCCTGGACCAGGGCCAGGATGACTTTACAACGACAGCGCAAGACGGCATCCGGCGAGCCCCGGCTCAAGGACCGCAGGAGCGGCCGCTCTCGCCTACTGAACCCGCACCAAACGATGAGGACTCTTGTACGAAGAGACATGAGGAGCTCCTCTCGCAGGTGTGCTGGGTGGCACGGTGTAAGTGTTTGGAGCTCATCATCTTCCTAACCCTGCCAGAATCACGAAAGGCTATTTAGGGTGTAAAGACGCGGTTCGCTTGTTTGAATGGCTACGCGGCCTGCCTATCTTCTCTGGTTTTGTAGGTGCGGTACGGGCTGTGAGGCCGGTTCTTCAGGTGCCGCTCCAAGCGGTCGTCCTCGGAGAGGAACGCTGCTCGAAGTTGGAGAATGGCCTCGGCCCCGGTCTCGCCCCAGAACTTCTCCGAGCCGTTGACTCGCTTGTTGAAGAGCTTGACGGTGGACTCGACGTGGCTGCTCGTCCAAGGCAGTCCCTGCTGGCGATAGCGCGGGGAGTCCATTCGCTCTTGGTTGCGCTCCAAGGAGCCGAGTTCTTGGTCGAGCACCGTGCGCGGATCGTCGTCGGCCAGATCTTCGACTTCGTCTTCCGGTAAGAATGTGTGTGAGAAGCCGGGTTTCCGGCCTAGTTTGTGCAGTCTAGTCGGTCATGAGGTACCAACGTTATCCAACTGACTTGACTGATGAACAGTGGAAGCTCGTCGCGCCGTTGCTGCCTGCGGCCAAGCCCGGCGGCCGGCCCCGTAGCGTTGACCTCCGTGAGGTCCTTAACGGCATCTTCTACGTCATCCGCGGTGGCGTACCCTGGCGGATGCTGCCGCATGACCTGCCCCCCTGGGGCACGGTCCACTACTACTACCGGCGCTGGCGGCTGGACGGCACCTGGGAGAAGATCCTCAAGGTGTTGCGGGCCCGCCTGAGACACGCCGACGGCCGCAAGAAGAGTCCCTCGGCCGCGATCGTCGACACCCAGACGGTTCGTACTGCCTCGGGAGGCGAAAAGGGGTACGACGCTGGCAAGCGGACTCCCGGAAGGAAGCGACACATCATCGGGGACACGATGGGGTTGCTCCTGGCGGTGGTGGTCCATTCGGCCAGCCTCCAGGACCGTGACGGGGTGAAGCGGGTGGGGGAACGGGTCAAGGGCCGGTTCCCCCGGTTGAAGCTGATCTGGGCCGACGCCGCCTATGAGGCGGCAGTCGGTTGGGCGAAGCAGTTCGGCAACTGGGTTCTGGAGCTTGTCCGCAAGCCGGCGGGCCGGAAAGGCTTCGTGGTCCAGAAAAGGCGCTGGGTCGTGGAGCGGACGTTCTCCTGGTTGGTCCGCAGCCGCCGGCTGGCCCGCGACTACGAAAGGCGGACGGAGTCGAGTGAGGCGATAGTCCAACTGGCTATGATCCATCTGATGCGCAAGCGTCTGAAACCCGTATAGCTACCTTCTCACACACTTTCTTAGTGGCACAGGCGATCGTCATGTCGACCCCGGCGGGAACTCTATGGAACTCATTCCAAATAAGCGGATAAGAGTCGAGATCCCGTCCAGCCTCGAATTCAGACGCACACCGGGAGAACCCGTCGCAGATTACTTCCGAATGGTCGATTAACCAGTCTCTAGCCTTTCGCGGATCCTCCGGGAGAGCTGGGCCCTGGCATCGGAGATCGACGTACCAGAACAAGGTCGGATCAGGTTCGGGACCTCCCTCCTCAAAAAGCTCGAAGACCGTATCTTCATCAAGCTCGATCCCGATGCGCACCCCTCCGTCAATCCTGCCCTGTCGGTAGAATGTCAGCTTCGGCATCTCGTCCTCCAGTTCGTTGGTCCGCTGCGATGGCTCTCCTTGGTGCTGGTCCACCTCACTCATTGTACAGGTCCCTGGTTTCGGAATCCGTCACACCGGCACCACCGTCTCCCACTTGCGGTGGTCGGCCGAGTCGAGGACGGCATCGCAGACGGCCTGGGTGGCCAGGGCGTCGCGGAAGGTCGGCGCGGTGGACTGGCCCTTGGCGAGATTATCCAGGAAGTCAGCCACCTGGTGGACGAAGGTGTGCTCGTAGCCGATCTGGAGACCGGGAACCCACCAGTGCTTCATGTAGGGCATGTCGCCGTCGGTGACGTGAACCGACCGCCAGCCGCGGACCAGAGAATCGTCGCGGTGGTCGACGTACTCGAGCCGGTGCAGGTCATGCAGGTCCCACTTGAACGAGGCCTTCTCACCGTTGACCTCGAATGTGTAGAGCGCCTTGTGTCCCCGAGCGTACCGGGTCGATTCGAAGAGACCGAGGGAGCCGTTGTCGAACCGGCAGAGGAAGGCACAGGCGTCGTCGATCCCCACGGGCTCGACCTTCCCGGTCAGGTTGTGCCTTCGCTCCTTCACGAAGGTCTCGGTCATGGCGGAGACGGAGTTGATCGGACCGTTGAGCCAGAGGGCGGTGTCGATGCAATGGGCCAGGAGGTCGCCGGTGACGCCCGAGCCGGCCGCGGCCACATCAAGCCGCCAGAGTCCGGCACCTCCCTGGGGAAGATTGGCGGAGATCGTCCAGTCCTGAAGGAAGTTAGCGCGGTAGTGGTAGATCCTGCCCAGCTGGCCCTGGTCGATCAAGTTCTTGGCGAGGGTGACGGCAGGCACGCGGCGGTAGTTGTACCAGACGGTGTTGGGAACCCCGGCCTTCTCCACCTCGTCCACCATCTTCTGGCCCTCGACGAGGTTCATCGCCAGCGGTTTCTCGCAGAGCACCGCCTTGCCGGCCTGGGCTGCGGCGATCGCGATCTCGGCGTGGGTGTTGTTGGGAGTACAAATATCGATCGCGTCGATATCTTTCCGCTCGATCAGCCTCCGCCAGTCGGTCTCCACCGACTCATAGCCCCACTTCTCCGCGAACGCCCTGGCATTGTCGGACGACCGGCCGCAGACGGCCGTGAGCACCGGACGGTAGGCGACCTCGAAGAAGTCGTTGACGCGCTTGTACGCGTTCGAGTGGGTCCGGCCCATGAAGCCGTAGCCGATGAGACCGATTTTCAGGGGTTTCTTGACGGGCATTTCGTCACCTGCCATCTCGTGGGTAAAGGGGTTTCCTGGCCTGCTCCTCTTGCCTCAAGAGGCCTGGCCACGCAAGCCGCAACGGCTCAGAAGTTCTCCGGCCCAACAAGCCTCGTCGGCGCTCAGAGGGGGGATAGGTTCTCCCGTATAAGCGATCCGAAACCGGTAGGCCCCGGCCTCATAGACTCGGTCCAGGGCCGATTGGAGGTCCAGCAGGACATCAGGCTCTCCCGCTCGGACAGGAATCCTGATTCGGGGCAGTCGCGACCGGAGGCTGACCGGGTAGAACTCGTAATCGGGATCGCCGCCCCTGATCACGTTCACGATATAGTCGGCGGAAGACGAACCTGCGAGAACGCCTTGAGGTAGGCGAACGACCGGCTTCCCGCCCCGGAGGAGATCGATCTCAACAACATTTACCCCGGCCGCCCTCAGCTCTCTGCGATTGCGCACGTACAGCTCGCGAGCCTCGCTGTCGGACTTGTTGCTGGGGCTGACGATCTCGATCCCTGTCAGAAGCCTACGCGTCGCCGTCTCATAGATCTGCAGGTAATCCTCCCTGACCTCGGCTTCCAGGCCATGGACACGGACCGGTTCATCGGCGGTCAAGGTCTGGGCTTCCGCGCTCGGAGCCGCAGGGTGGTGGGTAGCTCGGAGCAGTGCCACATCAGGATAAACGGCCCGCTCAGGCTCTTCCAGCCAGATCCGGCTTTCGATGTCGACATAGCATCCCCGATGAACTAGCTGGGGCTGAAGCTGCTCGGCGGCCGCTGTGATCAGCCAGTGATGGACTCCACGCCAAAGCGCCGGGTCCTCCAGGTAGGGATCCATCCCGGGAAATGGGCTGGGCACAGTCGGTTCTCCCAAGCGAAGGTCCTATGAGAAGCGCACCAACGCCTCATTTTGCTCAGGAGCTGGAGCGCACGCCAGATGTTGTCACAAACCACCAGAGGACGCCCATAGTCGAGATTCAAACGAAGAGCACCAATACGTCCTCGCATCGACAAATCGGCCTTTCGATAGCGAAAGTCATCGGTCTCAGGAACACCATCGACGGTTTCTCCCTCCAGCAGCAGAAGCGTTCTGTGAGGAAAGCCCAGCGGTTGGTCGATCGCGCCTACGGCCGTCCACTCATTTTCCTGTGTCTTGGCGATTTGTTCCAGCCCGACGGCTCCGGAGCACTCCAGGACGGGTACACGAACCTCCAGTGGACCTTCGGTTGTCTCGAGAAGGTTAACAACCCCTGTTCCCTTCGAACGATCTCCGGCAATATCGACGCCGCGGATAAGCTTGACCATAGGATGCTACTCAGCCGCTGCAACTTATTCCTGTACCGCTATCAGCGAAAACAGGGGCTTCGCATCACGCTTGTTTCAGGACTCATTGGCCTCTCTCCACCCGTGGGCATCCCTGACTTGGATCATCGCGGCCAGGATGTCGTTCCAGGTCTGCGGCTTCATCATGACCGCATTGGGAAACATGCAACCGTCCCAGCAAAGGTGCCGGAACTTCCTGGTAAGCCCCCGGTCTCGTCCCGGAGCCAGAAGCCGGCATGATGGGGGATGTTCAGCTTGCCTTTCGGGTCCGTCGCCAGGCAATGGCGGCCCGTGTGGTCGTGCGAGCCGGAGACGAACACGGTGGCGTCGTTCTGCGCGACATTGAAGTCGAGAGTCCAGGGCCGCAGCGCCGCGGTCAGCGTCTTTCTTCAGGGCGGCGTCGAGCATCGCCTGGTCTTTCCAGTCGAAATTCGTGGGCAGGATGCGATCTTCCGGGGCGTTCTCGCCCAGGGTGTAGAGCAGCGTGTGGGCCATATTGGCCTGGAAGCCAACGGTCTCGGGCTCGCCAACCCGCTCGAGGATGCCGACCATCACCCGCCAGGAATGCATGCCGCCCCAGCAGATCTCGCCTTCCGCAGCCAGCTTTTCTCGGTGGTCTCGCGCGATCGCGCCGGCCTGCCGGAACGTCTCGGGAATTTTCCTGATTATCCCGCTTTTCGGGGAGGCTTGCGATCGCCACCGAGCGACGCCGAGACCAGCAGGTTTTGGAGCCATTCGGGGTGATACCGATTCCCATTGAGGCGCTCCGCCGGGCTCCGCAGCCCCGGGGTCGCTCGGACCGTCCGGGGGCACGACGGGGCAAAGTTGTGGATCAGCGCCCAGCCCCGCAGGCCACCCTCGGCGGCCCGAGTCGAGCCGTGCAGATGCTGGCCGCAGTACAAGTGGTAGTCCAGACGACGCAACACCCGGTCCACGAGGTTGCTCGTCCGGTGGCAGCTCCGATGGGCATACGCCTGGAGGAACGCCGCCCGCTTGCGCAAAGGGCCAGCACCTTCTCCCGCACCACCGCCTTGTCCACGTGGTCCTCGGCCCACTCCCGCAGGCGACGCAACCGCGGCGCGAACGTGCGGGCATCCGGGGCGTGGTACGCCTTCCAGACCCGCTCCCGCAGGGCCGCGAAGGTCCCCTTCAGGTGCTTGGCCCGCTCCCGGATCTTCAGGAACGCGTGCAGCAAGCAGCGGAGGATCGTCACCCCGTCGAACAGCGCCCGCCAGGCCGCCTGGGTGGCCGGCCAGCCGTCGGTGTTGACCGTCTCCGGCCGATCCTCCGGGTCCAGGTGATGGGCCTCCTCCCGGAACACGCCGTCGGCTTTCGTCAGGTCGTCGCCGTCGGCCGAGAGGGCCAGGGCCATCCCCAGGCAACACGCGGAACCGGCCGTGGTCGCCAGCTAGGCCTTCTTCCCGGCCAGCGTGGTGTGCTTCTCGTCGGCGACCAGGTGGCGGGGCAGGCGCTCGGCCGCCTGGACGGTCGTGCCTACCAGGCTGTTGCGCCCCAGCGAGCGTTCCAGGCGGTACCCGTACATGGGCGAGCGGCCGAAGACCTCGGCTATCGCCCAGTACGGGACGGCGAACTTGCGGAGGAAAGGGGGGCCTGCACGTCCTGGGTGCGGCCGGACCGATACGGCATCAGGAAGGAGGGCCGGACCAGAAAGCACCGGAGGTCGCGGAGTTCGATCCGGCGGAGCTTCCATCCGGTCTTTCGGGAGGTGTAGGAGTCCTTCATGCGGTAGCCCCGGCGGATCTCCGGGGGGAACCGCTCGGGCGTGGCTTCGATGTGTCGATCCAGGAAGTTGCGGAACCGCTCGGGGTCGTCGATGACCTGCTCATACTCCTGTTGCGAGCAGGAGATCCAGATCGTCTTCTGTCCCCGGATGACCTCGGTCGGGCGCTCGGCCACCGGCAGAAACGTCCTCCCTGCTGCAGCACTCGGCGGATGATCGTCAATGTCATCAGCATAGCCGAGTTGCCGCCCAAGTCACCTGGACACTCGGCGCCCTCCCCGAAATCCGTGATAATCAGCAATTTTCTTCTGGTTTCCCTCAGGGTCGGCGAACCAGTCGTTCGGGCTGCACGCGGAGTCAAACCGGACCACGCCATAAGGCCGCGCGCCCAGATCTCGAAGCCGTCTGGCGATCCGGCATCCCTTGCGCACCTGCTCCAGGAACTTCTTCCGGCCCAGGTCCTCGTCCATGGCCGAACCGCCCCCGGTCGGACCCCAGACCGGCGCCACCACCGAGCCGATCACCAGCCCCCGCGAGGTGGCCTTCTCGGCCAGCGTTTTGATCTCATCGTCGCTGGCATCGATATTGATATGTGGCAGGTAGAGGAACAGGTCGAAGCCGTCGAACTTGACACCGTCGACCTCGGCGGCTGCCGTCAGGTCGAGCATCGTATCGAGGTCGATGGAGGGCTCCGCCCCCTCTCCTCCCTTGCCGACCACACCAGGCCAGGCGGCGTTGTGAAGCCTGGGATAATTGTGGGTATGGCTGCCGCTCATGGAGATTGCCTCGCCAAGGACGCGAATGAAGCCAGCCAACTCAACGATCGCTGCAGAGCTCACGACATCCCGGCGGCTCCGAACTTCCACCAGTCTCCTTCGGCGTCGATCAGCGTCTCGCGGGCCAGCCGCTCGACCAGGCCGACGCGAGGAACCTCGAGAAATCCCAGGGGCAGCCACTGGTCGCGGCCTTGACCCATGAAGAAGAGATCACCCGAGCCGTCCGGATTCTCGAATCGCCGGGTGTCGACCACTTCACCCGGCCGGAGCGAGAACGCCTCCATCTCTCCCGACGAGGCTTCGACTCGGGCGACGATGGCCCGGTGGTCGGTGACCGCGTAAACCAGCCGTGCGAGCCTGCGGCTCTTGAGCCACCGGTGGATCCCCAGGCTGACGAGGTGAGCGACGATCATCCCGCCCAGGACCAGAGGAGCCAGTCCAAACGCCAGGATCAGGGTCCGCCCGTCCATCCAGGCCTGGCTGACGAGCCCGAACATGGCGGCCAGCGAGAAGCCGCTCAGTCCCGCCACAACCGAAACGAACAGCGCAGGCACGAACGGGATCCGGATCGCCGGGGGATGCGCGGGACGGTCCGCCCAGAGCAGATACTCCATGGGGTGGAGCTCGGACTTGATCCGGCCGACAAGCCCCTCACCCAGACGATCGACGAGTTCTTCGGAATCCTCCCAGGGCGCATCGTACATGGCTCGTGAAGTCCTCGCTGGGGTGCCGTGCTGAGATCAAGCTTCCGGGATATCCTGGTTCTTCTTCTCCTGCAGTCGTTCCGCCAGGTAGGCGATCTCCCGCCTGGCCACCGACGCCCTCGATCCCGTGATCCGGACGTACTCTTCAACGGCCTCTGGGATCCGGCCCTCGCGTGTCAGCGTGATGACCCTCTTCGGAACGTGGTCGTCGTGACCGATTCCCAGGTGGGTGAGGATCAGGTCCACCTTCCGATCCAGCCGGGCAATCTGCCAGTCGAGGTCGCCCCCCGTGGCCGACCGGGAGAGGCTGAAGATTACCAGCACCGAGAACAGTCCGCCGAGGACGAGCACCAGGGCAAACGCGAGCAGGGACCAGGTCATCATGCGTGCTCCTCGGGGTGCAGGCCACTTCCCGCGGAATGATTCCGGCATCGCCGGCCACGGGGAGTGCCGCGTTCACATCACGAAATCGACCCGAAGGTCTCATGAAGTTGGCACCTTCCGGTGAGCACCCACCGCGGGGAGACTGGCGTGGGTGTCGGGACCGAAGTATCGCAGGCTGACGAACGGCTCGCTGCCAGTGTTCTTGAAGCTCACGCCCACGGCAGCCCGCTTGGCGGTGACGAAGACCTCGTCCTTGGTGACCTCGCCGAAGCGGATGAAGTTGGGACTGTCCAGGTCGAGCGCACCGATGGTGCCGCTCCCCTGCACGACGATCAGTCCGTAGGCGCCGGGATCCCTGAGGGTGATCGAACGGCCGGGCAGGACCGTCAGTTCACAGGCGCTGAAGAGCTGCTTGCCATCGACCGTGCCGTAAACGATCCACCGGTCCACGGCCCCCTCGGCCTCGCTCCCCGATCGGACGATCGGCTCGAGGTAGTTATGAGCCTTGAACTCGGGGTCCACGTTCTTCTCCCAGTCGAGCTGATCGACCAGGTAATCCAGATCGTGGTGATATTGCTCGGGCACATCCTTGACCAGGAGTTCCCAGGGAACGCGACGCCCTTCCACCATCGATTGGTACATCCCGAAGACGTCCGAGCCCCACTGGGGCTCAAAAGTGACCAGCGACCCCGGGGCATGGAGCACGTCGGGAGGGACCAGCCACCCGGTGCCCGGCTTGAGCCGGTAGGCCTTGGACAGGTCAAGGATGCCGTTGTCGCCCTCGTTCCACCGTTCGAGGCAACGGCGAAGCTCTTCCTTCCTCGTTCCCGGCTCGAGCCCGAAGAAGGTGTACGGGAAGTTGTTGCCCGTCCAGTTGAGCTGGGGAGGGAAGTAGTAGCTCTCGGGTTTCCCTTCCCGGCCGAGCTTGGCGGCCTGCTCCTGGTTCTGGTGCATGTGGTGCGGGATCGGGCCCAGGTTGTCAAAGAACTTGCTGTAGACGGGCCACTTCTTGTAGGTGTCCCAGAGCCTGGAGCCGATCATCTCGGCACCGTTGAGAGCGATGGCGTCCCGGAGGGTGAATTTCTCGCCGCCGTGAACGATGTAACTCAGACCCTCGTCCGGGGGTGCGCCCTCATTGGCCGCCGGGGTCGTCGAGGCGAACCACCGTTCATCGATGCCGCCTCGATGAGTCCCCAGCGCGTAGAGATCGTCGCGTGACAGCTTGAGGCGGCCTCCCGGCATCAAGAACGAGCGGGGCACCCAGGTCGGTGCCAGACGCAGGATCCCCTCACCCGCATCGATCGCCGCGCGCACTTGCGCGGCCAGATTCTGATCGCTCATCCGTCGCTCTCCCGACTCTGTGGTGTCGAACTCCGCGCCGCGGAAGCCCTCTTTCGGTCGTCCCTTTCCGGGCCGATGCCCCCGGGGACCATCGGCTCCCGCTCGGCGTTCGACACGTTTTAAGATCCCCGGACCCGCGACGCAAGCCGCGACCGTTCTTCCGCGGCCTGGTGCCGCCGACGATCCTTATTGTGACGGTTCAACCCAGGTTGTGAAACCCCCTGGATCTCGGGTATCACCACGTCACTGTCCCGGCTCGCTCGCTCGTTCGGCAGGCGGCTCACAAGGGGAGACCCTCACGCCGCGCCGGGGCCGACGGCGCGTCCCGAAAGTAATCGACAACGCCGGCCAGGATCGCATCGAGCGTCTTCCGCGGGTGGTAACCGATAAGCGCCTCGATCTTGCTGATGTCGGGAACCCGCCGGGGCATGTCCTCGAAGCCCTCGCCGTAGGCCTGCTCGTAGGGCACCCGGACAATCTCGGAGGATGAGCCGGTCAGCTCCTTGACCCGCTCGGCCAGTGCCTGGATCGAGATCTCCTCGCTCGAGCCGACATTGAAGACCTCGCCGACGGCGCCGGGATGATCCATCAGGCAGGCCAGCGCGGCGACCACGTCGCTGACGTCGGTGAAGCAGCGCGACTGGCGGCCGTCGCCGTGGATCGTGATCGGCCTGCCCGTGAGCGCCTGCTTGACGAACGTGGGGACGACCATGCCGTATTGCCCGGTCTGGCGCGGGCCGACCGTGTTGAACAGGCGGACGATGATCGTGGGCAGCTTGCGTTCCCTCCAGTAGGCCAGCGCGAGGAACTCATCGATCGCCTTCGAGCAAGCGTAACTCCACCGCCCCTTGGTGGTGGGCCCGAGCACCAGGCAACCGTCCTCACGGAAAGGGACGTCGGTGCTCAACCCGTACACCTCCGAGGTCGAGGCGATCAGCACCTTCTTCTTCTTCTTGTTCGCCTGGGCGAGCACGACCTCGGTGCCATGGACGTTGGTCTCGATGGTCCGCACCGGGCTCTCGACGATCAACCTCACTCCCACCGCCGCCGCGAGATGGAAGACCACATCGCACTGGTCGACCAGCTCGGCCACGGTCGCGGCATGATGGACGCTCTCGATCGTGTAATGGAACCGGGCATGACCGCGGAGATGCCGGATATTGTCGATGCTCCCGGTCGAGAGATCATCGAGGACGAACACCTCGTCGCCCCGCCCGAGATAAGTCTCGGACAGATGCGACCCGATGAAACCCGCGCCGCCGGTGATCAGTACCCGCATCAGCCGCCATCTCCAGAAATTCCGCGATCAATGCGATAGCCAAGGGTCGGCCGCCCTGGCTCGCGATCAACTTCGACTAGTGCCTCATCCACTCTTAATCTTCGGGTACAGCCGCTTCAGTTTTGTTCGGGCGTCGTCGATTTTAAATTGCCAGTCCACGCCGCGTTGTTTGGCATTGGTCTTGTCGGCCCAGATCCCGATCTCCGATTGCAGTAGTGGCAGTTCTCCGATGCGGCGGCCGCTCAGGCATTGGCTCGTCAGGCAACTCAACTCGCATTCGGCGATGTTCAGCCAACTGCCGTGTTTGGGCGTGTGGCAATAGTTGATCCGCTTGATATACGCCCGCGCTTGCTTGGGCGGGAACGCCGTGTAGAACGCCCCCTTCGTGTGGGTGTTGAGGTTGTCGCACACGAGCGTCACCTTGCGCAAGTGGCGTAACGTGTGTCCAACAATTGGGCCACTTCGATCGCCCAGTCGACCTTGGTCCGACGCTCTCGGGCGGTTGCCTGTCGAAAGCCCGACAGCGGTTCCGCGAACATGAAAATGCTCGCCGTGCCGTTGCGTTCGTATTCGTAATCGACACGTTTCGCATGCTTTTTCGTCGCGGCGATCGGCACTTTCGTCTCCTTCAGCAATTGCACCGGTTGCTCGTCCATGCAGAGCACCGGTTGCTGCGGATCATACGCTTCCGCATAGGTTTCGAGCACGTTTTCCATGTCGGCCACGAACTCGGCATCCTGGTCGGGCGGAATCACCCAATACTCGATCTTGCGCTTGGTCATGCCATTTTTTTTAGCGTCTTGCGGACCGTCTCCGCGCAGATCGAAGGGACCACTTCCAAGACCGCCAGCTCATCGGCCAACAACTGCAACGACCACCGGCCATACCCCGCCGGCGGCTTCCCCAACCGCATCGCGATCAGCTTCGCTTCGCCCACGCCATCCAGCTTGCGCGGCGTCGGCGTCGTCGCACGTTTCTTGCGTTCCAACGCGGCGTCAAAGCCTGTTGTGACCAATCGCTCACGAAGATTCTCCACGGTCCGCACTGAGCAACCATACGCCTCCGCGATCTTTGCATCCGGCCAACTCGGCCCATCCGCATCCGCCTTGAGCAGGATTTGGGCCCGATTCACCTTCTCCGACGTCCCCTTGAGCCGCTTGACGATATCCTGGCAGACACCACGTTCATCATCCGACAGCCGGACGATATACTTCTTGTTCATGGGACACCTCCTTGTGCCTGGGAGTGTCCCTGAACTCGCGGGGGTCGCCAACCCCAAGATTTAGCGTGGATGCGGCACTAGGGCGCGGCACAAGCCCGAAGTTTAAATGTTAGCGGACTGGATCAAGTACCCCCAGGTTTCCCCTCCGGCCGGGCTTCCGCTCTCCTCTCTCTCGCTGCCCTGGACTGCCTCTCCCCACCGCTACTGTCGTTCTTCGTCTTTGGGGGCGCACTTCGCCCCGTACCGGCTTCTCGACGTTTTTCGGCAGCAGGCCTCGAGGCGCCTTGCCTGTTGCCGCCTTCTTCGAGAGGCCGTTTCGGGGTTGCGTCCTCACCATCTGCCTGTCGCCTGACGCCGGCAGGCTTGGTGGGATTCTCGATTGGCTTGGACTTTTTTTTCGCAGAGGCAACTCGACGGCCAATACGCGGTTTCTCCAAGTCTACCCGAAGAGCCTCAAGCTTCCTCTGGACGGACCTCGAAGGCTTCTTCACCCCCTGCTCCCAGGCCGTGACCATTTCCGTTGAGACGTCAAGCGCGAGTGCGAAACTTTGCAGGGAAAGACCATGCGAGGACCTTAGGCGGACTATCGACTGCGGGTCAAACGGCGCGGCTCCTCGGCGCGGACCCACCGCTCTCAAGCACCTCTCATCCCACTCAGTGATCTGCTTTGCGATCGCAAGATCCTGCGAATCTGCCTCATTCCCAGAGTCCCTGTGCCTTCTTGCCATATCAATCATCTTCCTTAGCAGCCGTTCGGGGACCTCGCCCATAGTCAGGTCAAGGTCAGCACCTTCTTTGATGAGCTCGAGCAGGCCAAGGTAGTAGTTGATCGGGGAATAGGCCCCCTTGCGGTACAGCTCCGTCATTCTCGCGATAGTCATGGACCAACCCCACACACCCGCCGAAGTTCTTCGACAAGCGAATCGCTGTGCCTGACTGCGTCATTATGAATCGCGCCGTTGTGCGCCGGGTCAATCAAGTGGCAGAGCCTCCGGAGCGATATGCTTCCGCCGTTGTCAGAGATCACACGCCTTAATTGCTTGATCTCAAAGATTTCGTGCGAGAGTACATAATTCTACTGTATCCAGATGCAGTAACTCTTATGAGTGCTACTCCTTGAGGTGATTCGACTTGCGTCGATTTCGACCCGTTTTGGACAATGACAGTGAACGAGTGAATGTCGTAGATGTTACAAGTCTATGTATTCCAGCAAGTTGAACCCATAAGCGATCGCCTAAGCGATACAGTAGAAATAAAGACTGTGATCTTCACTCTGCAATGCCTCCTCTCTGATCCATACCGGGACCCTGCCTTGAACAGTGAGGCCGTCCCACCCGTTCGGGAAATCCGCGTTGGCTAGCCCACAGTCCTCCAAGGCCATCCCCTCGTGTTCGGCCACGTACCAGGAGAGGTACTTCGGAATCTTAACGCCCCTTGACCTGACGAGGTTCCTTGCCTCGTCGATTGTGAGAGGGCCACCCCGACGAATGACCCAGCAGCCCTGGAATCTCGAGGTCCCCAATGAGAACCGTCTCCTCATATACGGGCGAACATAGTACTCCTCGCACTCGTCGGGGCCTATTTATTATAACGTGGAGATGTCCGGTTTGACGGCCGCCTTTGCCGGTCTCAGCAGGAGAGCCCCACTTAGCGGGTGCGTGCGGGGGGCAGCGGGTCCCGCAGACGGGTGCAGGGACTGATCTCGTTCTCGATGATGACTCTCCAGTATCTATCGCTGGGCTCGATCTTGCGTCTAATCGACTCGGCGCCAGAAAAGGTCCCCGGGCTGATCGGGGGCCTTCACTGGCTTCCACAAGGCGGAGATCCCACCCCTTCACTTCTTGCCGACTTCCCGCACGACTGCCGTCGAGCCGGCGATCTTATCGCCGCTCATGGGCTCGCAGCGGCCGCCCAGGTTCTCGGCCAGGAAGGCCTCGGCGCGGGCGTTGAAGTCGATCCGGTTCTCGGGCCGGGCGAAGCCGTGGCCCTCGTCCGGATAGAGCACGTAGGTCACGCGTCCCCCGTTCTTCTCGATGGCGGCCACGATCTGCTCGGACTCGGCCTGCTTGACCCGGGGATCGTTGGCTCCCTGGCCGATCAGCAAGCGGGCGCTGGATCTTGTCGGCCTTGAACAGGGGTGATGCCGCCTTGATCAGCTCGGCGTCCTTGGCGTCGTCCACGTTGCCCACGCGCAGGTCGAACAGCGATCGCATCGGCTTCCAGTAGGGGGGAATCGTGCTGATCAGCGTCTTGAGGTTCGAAGGTCCGACGATGTCCACGGCGCAGGCGAAGAACTCGGGCGTGAAGGTCAGCCCGGCTAGGGCGGCATAGCCGCCGTAGGAGCCGCCGAAGATCGCGATCTTCTTGGGATCGGCGTACCCCTGCGCGACGGCCCAGTTGCAGGCGTCGATCAGGTCGTCGTGCATGGTCTTGCCCCACTGCCTGTTGCCGGCGTTCAGGAACGCCTTGCCATAGCCCGTGGAGGAGCGGAAGTTCACCATCAGGCAGGCGTAACCGCGGTTGGCAAACCACTGGGCCGATGGATTGTAGCCCCAGCTATCCCGGCCCCAGGGCCCGCCGTGAACCATCAGGACCATCGGCAAGCCGCGCGGCTCGACGCCGACGGGCAAGGTCAGGTAGGAGTGAAGTGTCAATCCGTCTCGCGACTTGATCGAGACCGGCTTCATCTCGGCGAGCTTGAGCCCTTCGAGCTTGGGCTGGTGAACGAACAGGAAGGTTCCCTTCCCGGCGCCACGATCCCAGGCGTAGTAGGCGATCGGCCCCCGATCCGAGGTGAACGCGACGAGCCAGGTCTTGTCGGCGTTGTCACGGTTGACCACCGAGAAGTCGCCGTCGTGCAGCTTCGAGATCCCGTCAAAATCGGCCTGGATGGTGGGATCGAGAACTTTCCAGGTCGACCGCCCGGGCGAGAACCGGACCGCTTGCACGACATGGGTCTTCGGGTGGATCAGCACGCTGTCGGCGTCGGTCTCGGGCGACGCGGCCAGCTCGGTCTCACCGCCCCCGGCCAGGTCCTTCTTCACCACGGCCGCAGTGTCTCGCCCCAGGGCCGAGATCAGGTGGATCGACTTGCCGTCGGCCGAGAAGTCGAGCGCCTGGAGGGTCAGGCCATCCTCCGGGCCAGCCTCGATCCAGGGACGAAAGTCGGACGAGGAATCGTCACGGACGCGGATCACAGCCCCGCCCGCGGGTGTCGCCGCCTGGGCCGCCCGTACCTGCAACTGGGGGTCGGCCACCCAGCCCATGACGTCGCCGGGATTGGTGGTATCCAGTACCAGGGCGCCCGTGTTGAGGTCGAGCCGGTAGACGTCGAACAGGGCTCGATTGCGCAGGTTCAGCGTGACCAGGATCGTGTCCGGGAAGTTCGGGTCAACGGCCGCCGGCTGCGCCCTTACCCCTTGAAACGGCGTCAGGTCGCGAATGTTTCCCGAGGCCAGGTCGACCCCGAAGAGGTGGAAATTCTCGTCGCCGTCGCTGTCCTGCAGGTAGATCAGCATCTTGCTGTTCTCGGCCCAGAAGAACTGGCGAACCCCCCGCTTCGGGTCTGCCGTCACGACCTTGTCGTCGTCCTTGCCAATGGTCTTGACCCAGACCTGGAGGACGTTCTTCTTGTCGGGAGCGATCCACGCAAGGCGGGCTCCGTCGGGGGAAATGTGGGGACTGATCTTCTCGGGGTTCCCGAACAGGACGTCGCGCGGGATCAGCGGCGGCAACTCGGCTCGACTGGACATGGGGGCCCCCAGGGCGGACGCCACAGCGAGGGCGAACAACCCCAGGCTGCGGGTCCCACGTGGTGCGTGTTCTCGAATCCTCATCATAGGCGAAGCTCCTTTTGCTGGCGAATTCCGATCTCAGCCGGATCAGGTTGCCCATCATCGTGGCAGGATCACGCCGCACGCGGCCAGGCCATTCTTGCCATCAGGTCTTCCGTCCGGGCATCAGAATATTGCGGCTCCAGATCCAAGCCGCGATGGTTTGAACCTCGAACGCGTGCGTGCTGGGTCCGGCGTTACTCCGCGGAGCCGTCTTTGCTCAACACTTGAATAGACCGGAATCCAGCTCCATCGGCTTCACGGGGCCAGCCCACAAAACGGCCTTCAGGTCTTGGCTGGGGCCTGTCCCGTCCGCACAATGGGATCACAAGAAACGGCAGGAGCAACGGCCCGATCGGTCCCGAACTCGTGTCCTCCGCGATTCTCTGCACGAGGCTCTCCCATGCTCGATGGTCCCATGGTCTTCGTCGACATTGACACCCAGCGCGATTTTCTCGAGCCCACGGGGGCCCTGTTCGTGCCGGGCTCGACCGAGATCATCCCCCGTCTCGCGCGGCTTACCCGGTTCGCTCGGGACCATGAGATCCCGGTCCTGGCCACGGCCTGCGCTCACACGCCCGACGACCCGGAGCTGAGGACGTTCCCTCCGCACTGCATGATCGGCACGCCCGGGCAGGGGCGGATCGAGGCGACGGCCTGGCACGGAAGCCAGATCTTCGACGACAAGGTTCGCGTGCCCGGAACGATCCCGCCCCACCTGACCCTGCTGAAGCATCAGTACGATCTTTTCAGTCATCCCCGCGCCGATGAGCTGATCGCGCTGTACGCGGCCGTCCGTCCGGTCTTCGTGGTCTACGGCGTGGCCACCGATTACTGCGTGTCCGCCGCGGTCGAGGGACTGGTTCAGCGACACGGTCGCGTCGCCCTCGTTGTCGACGCGATCCGCGCGATCGACCCCCAGGCCGAGAGTCGGATCCTCACCGCGTTCGCCCGCTGCGGGGTCTTGCTGACGGTCACCGACAGGGTGTGCGACGCCGGCTCGAGCGTCCGGCCTGCCTGAGCCGGACTCCGCGATCGCTCAGCGCCCCGAAATCGCATTCCCGGAGGCAGATCTTGCCCGTAGAATGATTCGGGGGATGGAGATTTCATGCACGACAAGTTCCGCAAGAAGTACCGCGTTCCCACCGCGACGGAGCGGCTCCGGCTCCAGATCGCGCTCGAGGCAGCCCGGCGACTGCTCGACGCGGCTGGACCACGAGAGACCCTGACATCGCTGGAATGGCTGGACCGGGCCGGCGAGAACGATTTCTACACGGCCAAGCGCAAGGCCGCGGCCGTGCTCGGACACCGGGTGCGGCCGGGAGACCTGCCGTCGGACAGCGAGGTCCGCGACCAACTCGTGACCCTCTGGAGATCGCGCCAGGCTCAGGGCGAGGAACCGGTGGAACCGCCGATGCCCGAACCCGAGGAGGGTGAGGCGGTAGCCAAGCTGGGCGATCACCTGGACAGGTTTGCCCTCTACCGGCTGCGGCTGGTGCCCCTGGAAGCCATCAAGCAGAACCCCAGGTACCACCCGGAGGGCGATGCCCTCTACCACAGCCTCCAGGTGTTCCATCTCGCTCGCGAGGCGCGGCCGTATGACGAGGAGTTCCTGCTGGCCGCCTTGCTGCACGACGTGGGCAAGGCCATCGATCCCCAGGACCACTGTGCCGCCGGAGTGGACGCGCTTCGCGGCGCCGTGACCGAGCGGACGCTCTGGCTCATCGAGCACCACATGGACCTGCTGCCGGCCCGTGAGCGTGCCCTGACAGCGCGGGCCCGGCGCGAGCTCGAGGCCTCGGAGTACCTTGACGATCTGAAGCTGCTGCGGGAGCTGGACGACGCCGGCCGTGTTGCCGGAGTGGGCGTCGATACGCTCGACGAGGTGCTCGCGTATCTGCGGGGTCTGGAGCACGAGGAATACCTGAGCGGCCAGGGATGACGAGAGGGTCGGTGGCCGAGGGACTCCGCGCCCTCCGGGTGTGCGCCCGGCTGGCGGGGTCGACCGTCTCCTACAGGGTCGTAGAAGGCGTCGGGTGGCTGGGGCGGAGGCTTGGGTAGCGAAACAACACCCCGAGAGTGCCAAGGCCCCCACACCGGGCCGTCGGCAAGTACGCCTCCGACCCAGCCACCCAGCCGCCATTTTCGTATGGAAATCGTCCGAGAACGCCCGGGCCTGGTCGATGCTCCAGGGTGCCGAGTCCACGGTCTTGAGCTGAGGAAACTCCTTCTCGAGGAGACGGCCACCCTGCTGGGCCCTCCGCCCGGACTTATTGAGAAGTTACCCGCCAGCTTCAGAAACGCCTCCTACACCACATCTTCCGGCGTGTCGCACCACTGCCGGGCGTAGAGCTCCAGCGCGGCTGCGTGCTGGTCGAGGAGGTTACCGAGCAAGTCCGGATCCATTCGTCCCTCGTCCCGCTGCGCTGGTCAGCACTTCCTCTATCAAGACGACGGCCACGCGGGTCTATCCCAATTTTCTCGGACTCCGCTCGAAATCGACATGGCGAACCGCCCGCGCCAGGGAGTTATCTCCTTGGGACATGGGGGCATGACCTTGAGGAGCGCGCATCCCCGGTCGTAACAGAGGAGATCATCCCATCACACTTTCCTCCCTCCGGAGGATCGGACCACGCAACGTCGTTCCGGCGGCTTCACCCCGATCGAGCCACTGATGGTGATCAGCATCCGCAATCAGGGGCGAGTCCCCCAGCCCTGACCGCCTCATTCCGGCCTTGCCCCGAGGTCGGGGTCGGTTAGAATGGCCGGAGATTCGCCATTTTGACTTCTGGGGTAAGGGGTAAGGGAGTGCGCGTCGGATATTTCGACTGCTTCAGCGGGATCTCGGGGGACATGACGCTCGGCGCGCTGGTGGACGCCGGAGTCGACCCCCGGCCGATTCAGGAGGCGGTGTCAAGCCTCGGGCTTCCCGGGAGTGTCTCGTTCGAGACCGTGCGAAAAGGAGGCTTCCGGGCGACCCACGCGAAGGTCACTGCCCCGCACGAGCACGCCCATCGCCACTGGCACCACATCGAAGCGATCATCGACACGAGCAGCCTGAGCGGCAGGCAGAAAGACCTGGCCAAGCGGATCTTTCTGCGGCTGGGCGAGGCCGAGGCGAAGGTTCACGGCGTGGACCTCTCCAAGATCCACTTTCACGAGGTGGGCGCCGTCGACTCGATCATCGACATCGTGGGGTCGGCGGTGGGCCTGGACCTCCTGGGGGTGGATCGATTCGAGGCCAGTCCCGTCCCGCCCGGCAAGGGCTGGATCAAGGCCGCTCACGGGAGGATGGCCCTTCCCGCCCCGGCGACGGCGGAGATTCTCAAGGGGGTTCCGCTCGCCGAATCGCTGGTCGAGATGGAGCTGACCACCCCCACCGGCGCAGCGATCTTGACCACCGTCGTGGAGCGATTCGGCCCGCTTCCCGCCCTGACCATCGAGACCATCGGCCTGGGTGCAGGCACCCGCGACCTGCCGGAGCAGGCCAATGTCCTGCGGCTCTTCCTGGGCACCGCCGACCTCCCGCCGGCGAGCGACCGGGTCTGGGTGCTCGAGACCAACCTCGACGACCTGCCCGGCGAGGTGGTCGGCTACACGATGATCACGCTGATGGAAGGCGGCGCGCTCGACGCCTTCGTCACGCCCATCCAGATGAAGAAGAACCGGCCGGCCGTGATGGTGAGCGTGCTCTGCGATGAGGCGAGGATCCCGGCCATGGAGGAGATTCTCTTCCGCGAGACGGCCACGCTCGGCATCCGCCGCTATCCGGTCAGCCGGCACAAGCTGAAGCGGCAGGCCATCGAGGTCGAGACCCGGTTCGGCTCCATCCGGGGCAAGCTCGGCTGGCTCGAGAACCGGCCCCCGACCTTCAGCCCCGAATACGACGACTGCGCCAGGATTGCCTCGAGCAGCGGGGTGGCACTCCGCGAGGTTTACGATGCCGCTCACGCGGCCTACCAGGCAAGACAATCCTGCGCCGGCAGCTTCGCCGTCCCCGCAGTCCCACAGTCACTGAGCCGGTCGTATCGAGTGGGCCTGGGTCTCCTGACAACGGGAACGAGGTTTCCGATCGCCAGGGACCAGGCGCCCGATCATCCAGGAAGGATCCGTGCGATGCTCACGCCCTGGCCGTCGCTACCGCTCTTGATCATGGCCCTTCTGCTGCTGTTCTGCATGGCCGCGATGGGGGTGTTCGCCATGATGGTGTCTCCGGAAGCTGGAGATCCTGCGAGGCCGCTCCGAGCAGCGGCTCGACGAGCTGGGTTCACGGTTGAGGCTCATCGAGTCGCGGATCGATCGATTCGAACAACGCCGCAGTGCCGACCTCGTCGGGACGCGACGGGCTTCTCGGGCCCAGACCTCCGGGATCGGCACGGACCGGCGGCGCCGCGCCCCCGTGGCAAGGCCTCTTCGACCACAGCGAACCACGGGGCGGCCCGACCCTGATTGCGATTCCCGACCTGGCGGCCCAGGGACATGAGCCGGATTTGCAGGCCGAGACGGAACTGGTCCAGCGCCACGCCGAGGTCTGGACCCTCGCGGCCGGGGGAATGCCGCCCGCCGAGATTGCCCGCCAGACGGGGCAGCCGATCGGGCAGGTCGAGTTGATCGTGGGACTGTATCGCCGCCTCCACTCCTCTCGAGGTCGAATCGACCATGCGCGATCTGACTGAAACCGCCGAGGAAAGCCTCGACCCCGCCTCGATCGACTGTCTGCGGCGCACGCGGTCGAGCGTGCTCAACGTGCTCCTGGGCGTCGGCGTGGTCGTCGCCCTCTCCGGTGTGATCCTCCGAGGTCGACCGGCGGGGGCCTTGCCGGCAATCCCTCCGCGGCTGAACGAGATGATGCTTGGGAGCTTGATCCTGATCTTCGTGGCCAGCACCCTGATGCGCAGGTCGCTCGGCCGCCGGACCCGGCTCCGCGATCCCCGGCTCCGTGGCCCGCGGTTCTTCTGGGGCCACGTCCTCCCCGCGGTCGTCGGCGCGCTGGCTGCGCCGCTGGGCCTGGCCCACGGCTGGCTGCTCTCTCCCCGGCTGGAGACGATCATCCCCTTCTGGGTCACAGCCTTGCTGCTGGGGGTGCTGGCTTATCCGCGGGGTCGTGAGCTCGAGGGATTCGACCTGCCCATGCCCCCGCCCGGAGAGCCTGCCTGATGAGCACGACCGAGGTCACGCTCCTCTGGCTCTACGGTTTGATCGTCGCCATCTGGCCCATCCGCTACCTCGTCCTCAAGCACATCCTGGGCAAGGTCCAGTTCCTCACGCCCGATTCCCCGTCCCTGGCTCAGGCCGATCCACCGCTTGTTTCCGCGGTCATTCCGGCCAAGGACGAGGAAGCCGTTCTGGCCGATTGCCTGGCCTCGGTGTGCCGCCAGCGATATCCCCGGCTCGAGATCATCGTCATCGACGACCGCAGCACCGACCGGACCGGAGCGATCGCGAGCGAGTACGCGGGTCGGGATCCGCGATTGCGCGTCTTGACCAACGACCATCTGCCCGCCGGCTGGACAGGAAAGACCCACGTCCTGCACCAGGCCGTGCAACAGGCACATGGCCGATGGCTCTGGTTCCTGGACGCCGACACCAACCATGCCCCGGAGTTCCTCGGGGTCATGCTGGAGTATGCCCGGATCCACCGCGCGGCCCTGGTCAGCCTGCTGCCCGAGCTACGGTGCGAGACCTTCTGGGAGCAGCTCGTGCAGCCCCTGGGGGGAATCGTCCTCATGCAGTCGTTCCCCCTCCACCGGGTGAACGATGACCGATTCGAAGCTGGCCTTCGCCAACGGCCAGTCGATCCTGGTCGAGCGCTCGGCTTACGAGGCAGCCGGAGGCCATGCGGCGGTCCGCGATCGATTCGTCGAGGACATCGCCCTGGCCGTCCAGGATCAAGGCGCTGGGACTGCCAATCCGGACGGTACTGGTGCGAAACCTGGTGACCTGCCGGATGTACGCCTCGCTCGGCCAGCTCATTCGAGGCTGGAGCCGGATCCTCTACGACGCCCTGGACCGCAAGGCCTGGCGACTGGCCGGCCGGCTGCTCGATCCCCTGATCTTCTGCCAGAGTGGACACGTGGCGCTGCTGGCCGCGATCGTCATGCTGGCTGCCGGCGCTTCGGGACCGTTCCCCCGATGGCTGCTGGCACTGAGCCTCGTGCATCACGCCCTGATGTACCCGGTCTTCCGGCTGGTCTACCACACGTCGGTGCCGGGCTCGAGATACGTTGCGTGGTTCCCTCTGGCGAACCTCCTGATCGACTACATCCTGCTGCGGTCGCTCCGGATGTGCCTGAGCGGCCGGGTGACCTGGCGGGGAACCAGCTACGGGGCGGAGACAACGAGTAAGGAAAAGCTGTCAGCGACCACCGAACCCAGAGAATCGTCCAGGGGCGTCTCTTGAGACTCCGCTCCCCCAATTCACAATGCTGGTCAGCGGATCGTGATGGCATAAACGTCCTGGTCGGTCAAGAATCTCATGGCGTGGGTGCCAGGCGGATGTCTTCGAAAGCCACCACGTCAATGGCATACTGGATGCACGCGCGAATATCCTCTGGTTGCAGGTCCGGGTAGTAATCCTGGATGATCTGAGAGAAGGAATGCCCTTCACGGACGAGCTCGAGCACGCTCTGCACAGGAATCCGCGTGCCCGCAACACAAGGCTTGCCGAAATGGATCTTCGGGCTGACAGCGATTCGCTCTTTCATGCTTGTCCTTCTTCTTTCCAAGCGGTTTACGCGTCACGGACCCGAACTGCTTCGAAATATGCCCTGGCTGCGTCCTGTGCGAGCAAAACGCACCTGTCAAGCTCGGGATCCAGGCCGTCCAACCTGCGGGTGAGGGAATCATACCTCAGGGACTGACCGAGGGGCCAGCAGCTCTTCCCAGAGCGCGACGCGGTGAGTTGGTTTCCTGCCCCTATCGGTCGAGCCGCGAGCGCCAATTCGCGGCCCTCACCCCGGTGATCGCATCACGTTTCTCCGGGCAACCCGCTTTCTGCGATCGCACTCGCCACGTATCCTGGGTGAGTGAAGAAAGCGACCCGTGAGCACCGGATCCGGCGACTCGAGTTCGGGAGAGACGCTCATGCTGAATCACCAGAACACTCAGGACCAGGACGAGGATCGCGCCCAGGGCACACGGCGGTCGTTCCTGAAGTCGGCGGCCCTCGGCTCCGCCCTTCCCGCGCTGATCACGACCGCCCGGGGAGAGAACGTGTTCGAGATCAGGAGGACCGAGGGGCTCCTGGAGTCCGGGACCTTTCGGTCCCAACGATCGGGTCCGGATTGCCACGATCGGGATGGGCATCATCGGCTTCATCGACACCAAGACGGCTCTGAAGGTTCCGGGGGTCGAGCTGGTCGCCATCTCGGACCTCTACGAGGGTCGGCGCGTTCACGCCCGGGAAGTTTTTGGCGATCGGATCGAGGTGCACGTCGATTACCGTGAGATCCTGGCCCGCCCCGACGTGGATGCGGTTCTCGTTTGCGTCCCCGACCACTGGCATTCCCGGATCGCGATCGACGCGATGAAGGCCGGCAAGGCCGTGTATTGCGAGAAGCCGATGGTCCGGCTGGTCGATGAGGGCGCGGGGGTCATCGCCGCGGAGAAGGAGACCGGAGCGGTCTTCCAGGTCGGCAGCCAGTACGCGAGCTCCCTGCTCTACGAGAAGGTCCGCGAGCTGATCAAGGCCGGCGCCATCGGTGCGATCAACTCGGTCGAGGCTCGCTACAACCGCAACTCGCCGATCGGCGCCTGGCAATACACGCTGCCGCGCGACGCCTCACCCGAGACGATCGACTGGGACCGGTTCCTGGGCACGGCTCCCAGACGCCCTTTCGACGCCGTCCGTTTCTTCCGATGGCGGAACTACTCCGACTACGGAACCGCCGTCGCGGGCGACCTATTCGTCCACCTGCTCACGGGGATCCATCACGCGGTTGGCTCGCTGGGCCCGACCCGGATCGCGGGCATGGGGGGCCAGCGGTACTGGAAGGACGGCCGGGATGTCTACGACCTGATCATGGGCCTGATGGATTACCCCGAAACGGACAGCCATCCCGGCTTCACCCTGGCCCTTCAGTGCAACTTCGAGGATGGCGGCGGAGGCGACACCTTCTTCCGATTCGTGGGCAGCGACGGCGTGATCAGCGTCAGCTTCACGCAGCTCACCCTCAACCGGACCGGGATTGTCCAGCCGAGTCGCAACGACGTGCTCAAGGGGTACAACTCGGTCACCACGTTCGCGAAGTCGATGCAGGCGGAGCTGGCCGAGAAACTGCAGCTCGATCCCCCCTCTTCGAAGCCGGCGAGCGGCCGGACCTGGCCCGAGAAGTTCACGGTCCCGGCAGGCTACGACGAGCGGCTTGACCACTTTGTCAATTTCTTCACCGCGATCCGCGAGAAGAAGCCGGTCTACGAGAACGCAACGTTCGGATTTCGGGCCGCGGCACCGGCTCTCCTGTGCAACGACAGCCTGCGACTCGGGCGGCTCATGAGCTGGGACCCCGCGCAGATGAAGGTGGTGTCGTGATGCGACGGAAGGACGGGACGGGTCGCCGCCATGAATGGTCCTCAGGTCCCGGGGGTTCAAGTCATGAGCGCGTGCGTTCCTCGAAATCGTTTCGCCTGCATGCTTCTCGGTCTCGCGATGCTCGAGGGCCCGACCCTGGCAACTGCGGAGGAGCCGGGCTGGGTCACGCTGATCGGCGAACATGAGCTGGAGGCATGGCGGAAGCCCACGGGCAACTGGTTCGTCGCCGGCGACGCCCGGCTTGATCCCGCCGATGCGTCCCGCCTGTCGGCCGTGAGTGGCCGGGGCGTTCTCATCAACGGTCCGGCGGGACGGACCCGGAACCTGCTGACCAAGCAAGACTTTGGCGATCTCGAGGCCCACATCGAGTTCCTGATCCCGAGGCAATCAAATTCGGGGGTGAAGCTGCAGGGCTTGTACGAGGTCCAGATCGTTGACAGCCACGGTGCCAAACACCTGACCGGAAGCGACTGCGGGGGCATCTATCCCCGCGCCGAACTGCTCCCGCGGTATCATCATCTCGACGATGGCCACGCCGCCGTGGATCGACGCGGCGAAGCCGGCGGGGGAGTGGCAGTCTCTCGATCTCGTCTTCAAGGCCCCTCGGTTCGATGAGTCGGGAAGGAAGGTCGCCAATGCCCGGCTGGTGAAGGTCGTGCTCAACGGCAAGATCGTCCAGGAGAACCTGGAACTCCAGGCCCCCACGGGACATGCCTGGAGGCTCCCGGAAGTTCGCCGGGGCCCGCTGATGCTGCAGGCCGACCACGGACCGGTTGCGTTCCGGAACATCCGCGTCCGTGCCCTGGAGTGAGCTGCGGCCCGAGCCGCGGAACGCAGGTTCGCCGTCGGCCCCGGGACAAACACCTTGAACCGTGCGTTGACGCGCTCAACGGCGGTCCGGCCCTTGTACATGCGTTTGAACCGTTTGGTCGCGCGGGATGCTCGGGAAGCGACGCAGATCGATCTCTTGTTTCACGCGGACGGTCAGGCCGTACTTCCGCTCGCCGTTGCAGCGCGCAGTCGCTCGGGCAACTCCAGCCACCATGCCGCGCCGGGCAACGATACTTCAACGTGCCGCGCTGGGGTTCATGGCCGATGTACGCCATGGAGTGCCGCACCGGATCGGGGCTGACGCGATCGTAGCAGTAGACCGTGCCCGCCTGGTCATACACGATGTTCAGAGGCGTCGAACCCCCGAGCACTTTCTCGGGTTCCTCGAGCTTGAAGTTGCGATTCTGAATGAGCGGCGCGATGCCTTTCTCCTGGAGGAACTCGTGCACGGCGCCGTCGTCGGCCGCCTTGTCGTAGGCCAGGGTTTTCATACGATCCGGCGGCAGATTGTTCTGCGCTTGACTTACCAGATCGGGAATTCGCTCGTTGTCGCCGGCCTTGGTGTCGGTGATATGATAGGCGAGCGCAACCTCGTGATTTACATCAACCAATAAATGTAACTTATAGCCAAACCATTCGACAACCTTGGTGATGTTTCCGTCGTCGTCCTTGTACTCCTTGCGTCCACCGCTAGGTTGCGGAAGCCGCTGTTCGATCTCGGCGGCACGCAGTTTCTCGCTGGTCGCCGCGCGACCAGCCAGGCCGGTCGAATCGCCCGCGGTGTTCTTGCCGAAGTCACCGATCACCGCACCCAGCCGGCTGACCTGGGTATCGAAGATCCGACGGAGATGCTTCAGGTGGGGCTCTTCGCCGAGGGTCGCCAGGAAGCGCGACATGTTGTCGGGGCCGGGGACTCGATCCTCCTCTTCGATGCCCAGCAGCAATCGCAACGCCGGATTGCGACGGAGTTCCTCGAGGCAAGCGTCGATCGAGACATGCCGCAAGGCGATCGCCAGGACGAGCGTGCCCCAGAGGACCTCCACGGGATAATCGTCGCGTCCCTTTCCGCGCGACACTGGGAGCGACTCGAGCAACGCGTGGTCAGGGATCGATTCCAGCAGGACTCGCAGGGATTGGAGCGAAGGGGAATCCTCGAGAGCGTCCCAGGCGAAGAGTGGCTGGTACTTCCGGGTCGCGGTTCGAAAATCGGCGTCGATGGCGGTAGAATGAAGATCAGACCGGTCGACCCGCGAGCGGGCGACGTTTCCTCTCGAACCGCGATGGGCCATGTCTCGACCCAGCTCCTCCGCAGTCCTTTCCTTGCTGGTTTGCTGGGAGCCGCCGCTCCGCTGGTTCCGCAGGCCCAGGGACAGCAGGAACCGGCGGTCCTTTCGGGTATTCAGTACCTGCGCGGCCGGGTGGCCAACAACCAGGTTGGCGAGACGGCCATGATCGCCCTGGCGCTCATCAAGGCCGATACCCCGAAGACCGACCCAGTGCTTGCATCGTGCATCGCCACCATCCAGAAGCGGTTCACCAGCAGCGGCTATTCGCCCCAGAGGATGGGCGGGCACGATGTCTACGAGGCGGCCGTGGTGGCGATGGCCCTGTCCAACCTGGACAGCGAGGAGCATCGAGGCGAGATCAACCTGGTCGCCACCTACCTGATCGGCCGCCAGAACGCGAACGGCTCGTGGGACTACACCCGCCGGCCCCACGGCGACACCTCGATCTCACAGTACGCCCTGCTCGGGCTCTGGGAATGCGAGAACGCCGGATTCGAGGTCCCGCCTTCCGTGTGGGACAGGGCCGCGAGCTGGTATCTCTCGGTGCAAGCCTCGAGTGGAAGCTGGAACTACCACCGCGATGAGGCATCGTATCTCGACAACCTGTCGATGACGGCCGCGGGCGTCGGCAGCTTGCTGCTTTGCAAGCGCCAGCTCGAGCGATTCCGGCAATCCAGGCAAGCCAGCAACCCGCTCTTGACGTCCCTGACGCCCCAGAACTCCTTTCAGGGCTACAAGATCACAACGTCCTCCGCTCAGATCGACCAGGCTGTCCGGAAGGGAATGGCGTGGCTGGCCGCAAACTACACCACGACCAACCCGAGCCTGATCGGACAGTCGATCTACTATGGCCTGTACGGCCTCGAGCGGGTGGCCGCGCTGGCGGACCGGCAGACCATCGGCAAGGTGGACCTGCTGGAGAAGGGCCGGAGCTACATCCGCTCGACCCAGCGGCCGGACGGATCGTGGTCGGCCCCACCTCAGAGCCGACGACATGAACACGGTCTGGGCGATCCTCTATCTCACCAAGTCGACGGCCAAGTCGATCAAGCGGGTCGTGATCAAGAAGCTGGGCGCCGGTACGCTCCTGGGAGGACGCTACCTGCCCAAGGACCTGACGTCGATGACCGTCGCCGGCGGCAGGATCATGAGCCGTCCCATGAACGGGGCCGTGGAAGGGATGCTCGCGGTGCTCGAGGATCCCCGGGCCCAGAACGCGGACACGGCGGTCTCGGGCCTGATCGAACGCTATCAGAGCGAGGGGCCCGACGTGCTTCGCCCCTTCAAGGACCGGTTTCGCAAGATGCTGACCGATCGCGACCCCGGAGTGCGCCAGGTGGCCGCCTGGGCGCTGGCCCGCACCGGAGATCTGGACGTCGTCCCCCGATCTCATCAATGCCCTGCTGGATCCCGACGAGCAGGTCGTGACCGCCTCTCGCCTGGGACTTCAGCTCCTGAGCCGGAAGATCGACGGCCTTGGCCCCCCCGACTCGTCAACACCCGAGCAGCGGCAGGAAGCCGCCAGGAACTGGCGTGCCTGGTACGACGCGATTCGCCCGCTGGAGGCCAGCGCCGATGAGGATGACGACATCCGCAAGCCCGCCCGTCGGCCAGCCGCGGCCGCCGTGCCGGCTCCTGCCGACTCCAGGCCAGCCCGGAGACCTTCGCCATGAGTCGACGCGTATCGAGCTTCGTGTCCTCCTCTGACGTCGAGTCAAAACCCGAGAGGTTTGCCTCCCGGGTGCTGGGCGAGTCGATCTATGACCGGGTCACCTCGTTCTTGATCGCCGTGGTTCTGGGGGCCCTGATGGTCGTGGGGCTGCTGGGCCTGGTGTATCTGACGAACCAGGCCTATGCCTCCCGGGTGACGGCTCCGCTCCAGATTGTCGAGGTTTCGGGAGGAGGCGGCGGCAGTCCCGAGGGAACACCGGGCTCTACCGAGAAGATCGACGTTCCCGGGGCCGACCCGGCAGCCTTTGCCTCCAACAATGAGGAAGAGGCGGGGGACTTCGAGGAACCGGCAGTGCAGGTGGCCCCCGGTGCGATGCTCGACGCGGTGGCGGAGGCCGGATCGGGGCTGGCGGAGGTGGACCTTGGCCCGGTGATGCCCAGCGGCGGGCCGGTCGCCAGCGGCAAGCGGGCCTCCAAGCTGGGCACCGGGGGACCTGGCCTGGGCTTTGGGCCCGGCGACGGCGGCGTGGCCCGCGAGCAGCGATGGAGCATCGTTTACAATACCGAGCAGACCCCCGAGGAATATGCACGGCAGCTCGATGCCCTGGGTGTGGAGCTTGCCGTCGTCGCGGGCCCCGACCAGCTCGTTTACCTCTCGAATCTCTCCAGCGCCGAGCCCACGAAGCGATACGGATCGGGGCGGAGCGACGGTCGGCTCTACTTTCTGTGGCAGGGGCGAGGTCGCAAGGCCTCGGACCTCGCCCTGCTCCGAAAGGCCGGCATCGAGGTCGGCGAGGGGGTCGTCCTTCAGTTCTACCCCAAGGGCGTGGAGGAACAGCTCGCCCAGCTCGAGGTCCGCTACCGCGGCCGGCAGCCCGGCGAGATCCGGGTCACCCGGTTCAGCGTGGTGCCCAGAGACAATGGCTTCGGCTTCCAGGTCATCGCCCAGGAAACGCTCCGCTGATCCGTCGGGGCCACCCACGAGACTCGCATGATCGCGTGACACCAGAGACCACACTTCAGACCCGGAGCCGAACACTCTCGCATGGCCACCCTGGAAGTTCACGACGATCAGGGACGCGTACAGTTCGTCGAGCTGGCGCGCGATCATCCCCTCCTGTTCGGCACGAGTGCAGCCTGCGACATTCCCCTTTCCGGAGAGGGGATCTCTCCCGTGCACGGGCGGATTCGCTGGAAGAAAGGCCGGTACCGGGTGGAGGCCTCGCCCGACGCGGAGTTCGTGGTGGTCAACGGCCACAAGATGGCCTCCTCCAGCCTTCATCAAGGCGACGAGATGACCGTTGGTCCCTGCCGGCTGTTCGTGATGCGGCTGGATGAAGACGAGGCGCGGCCCGCCCCCCGGAAGCCTCGGCACCCCGACGAGGAGCGAACCAAGGTCCTGGAAGGGCCGGTTCCCCACGGCCCCCATGGGGAGAGCGCCAGGGAAGCCGCCGCGGTCCGCCCTCCGAGCCCCCGAACCTCGCGCCGCATCTCGCCGCTCGAACGTGACGACTGGCTGGAGGTGCTCGGCCTCGAGGCCGCTGGTGAGGCGGGGTCGGAAACCGATGAACCCGAGCTGACGGAGCCGGAGTCCGGCAGGACACGGGGCCGGTCGGCCCGTCAGACGCGGTCCGGCAAGGCCGCCGCACCGTCGTTGCTCGGCCGGTTGCAGCACTGGTGGCAGGAGCTTCGCGAAGAGCGCGCCTCGGCACCCGGGCACGAGCGGATCGTCTCCTCTCCGCTGGTGGTGGGCCTCGTCGTGTCGCTCGCCCTCCTGGTTCTGATGGGCGTCGGCCTCCGGGCGATCATCGAGAAGACCCTGGCCACTCAACGGTACAACCGGGCGGTCGAGGTCATGGAAGACGGCGACTATCGCACCGCGATTCGCGACTTCGACAGCTTTCTTGACGCTCACCCCAAGGATGCCCGTGCCGGCAAGGCGCGGATCCTCCGGGAACTGGCGAACGTGCGGCAGTACATCACGATCTCGGGGGGAACCTGGTCCACCGCCCTGCAAGCCGCCGACGAGATGTTCGCGAAGCTGGGATCGGAGCCCGAGTTCCGCGACGAGCGAATGGAGCTCGCGGAACTGGTGATCCGGATCGGCGAGGGGCTCGCGGACCGGGCTCGCCGCTCGGCCGACGAGAAATCGCTCCAGGAAGCGGAATCGGCGGTGTCGCTCCACGCGCGGATCGCCGGCGAACCAGCACCCACCTTGCTCAAGAGGTCGCGCTTGCCCGGCTTGCTGGATGAGGCGCGCGCCGCGGTCCGCAAGGCCCGAACTCGCGCCGAGGCGATCGCGGCGATGGACCTGTCGCTCGCGAACGGCTCAGCGTCGGGGGTCTACACCGCCCGCGACGCTCTGATCGAGCAATATGCCGACCTGGCCCAGGACCGGGAGCTGATCCGGCGGATGACCCAGGCGAACGACCTGATCCGTCGCGCGGTCAAGGTCGATTCCGCGCGCAAGGCCGCCGTGACGACCGATCATCCCGACCCGCTGGGACCGGCCACCAGCCTGGTCCTGCGGTCCACGGCCGAGGTCCCCGCGGGCCCTCCCGCCCCGGAATCGCTGGTCTATGGCCTTGCCGATGGATTCGCCTATGCGCTCGACGTCGGCGACGGGCGCTCCGGTCTGGCAGCGATCCGTCGGCCTGGCCTCGCCGTTCGTGCCCCAGGCGATTCCCGGCGATCCGACCGTTCTGGTGGTCGACGCTCGCCACGCGGAGCTGCTCCGGCTCGATGCGCGGAGCGGACGGCTCGTCTGGCGAGCAGGGCTGGGAGAGCCTGTCGAGGGCCCCCCGCTCGTGCAGGGGGAGCAGCTCTTCCAGGTGCTTCCCTCCGGCAAGCTGGTTGTCATCGCGCTGAAGTCGGGCGAGCGCCAGGCCACCATCAACCTCGGTCTTCCCCTCGCACGCGCACCCGCCAGTGATGAGCAGGGCCGGTTCCTTTACGTCATCGGCCAGCGGGACTGCCTCTTCATCCTGGCACGCGACCCCCTGTCCTGTCTGGGTGTGGAGTACCTCGGCCACGAGGAGGGGTCGATCCCCTGCCCCCCGGTCCGGATCGGCAGGTTCCTCATCGTCGTCGAGAACGACCGTCCCTCGGACAGCCGGTGGCGGGTGCTGGTGCTCGAGGACGAGGGAGGCAAGGTTCGGCCTCTCCAGCAAGTGGACGTTCCCGGCTGGACCTGGGGAACCCCGGCGTCGGCGGGCTCGCTCATCTGGGCGACCGGCGACAAGGGAGGAATCGAAGCCTACGCCCTGGGCGACTATGCGAGCAAGACCCCCTTGCACTCGCTCGCCCGGCTGGATCCCGACGCCGCCGCGTCGGGTCCCGCCTTCGGCCTGGCCCTCTCGGAACGCGAGCTCTGGCTGGGCGCCGGTCGTTCGGGACGGTACGAGCTGGACCCGGAACGAGGCCAGATCACGCCGAGGTCGAGCCTGAGCCAGCCGGGGCCTGCGGTCGTCCCGCTCCAGTCCACGGAGCGGCGAGTCGTGCTGACCTTCCAGAACCCGGAAACCGGGGGGATCTCGCTCTTCGGACTGGAACCCGCTTCGGGGTCGGTCGCGTGGCAAACGGTCCTCGGCGCCGGCTGGCCCACGCCACTCGAGCCCGCACCTGGTGCCGGCGCGATGACGACGGTCGGCCAGACAGGCCAGGAGGCTGTCCTCTCTCTCGAGCGGCTCCGGTCCGGCGGCTTCGTGACACTTCCCCTGCCCCGCCCCGGCGAACTCCGGATCCCGCCGGGACAGGTGCTCACGCTCGAGGGGGATGGTCGCCAGACCGCGGTCATCGCGGCCCCGGGCGGCTTGAACGCCGTCTGGGTTCGTGACCAGACCAGGCCGGGGGCGTGGCAGCGGCTGGAGCTTCCCGCGACCCTGGCGGCCATGCCCCTGCCCTGGGGCCGCAACCTGCTGATCCCCGGCACGGATGGACGCGCCTACCTGATCGACCCACTCACGGCCCAGTCGAAGGCCGAGCCCCTGGTCCCGGTGTTCGACCGCGACCGGCGCGGCCGGTGGCTGGCGCCCGTCCGGCTCGATGCGGGGAGCGTGATCCTGGCCGACGATGCCGGGCGCGTTCGCCGACTGGCCCTCAAGCCGGGGCCGGTTCCCCGGCTGGTTGTCGAGGCGGAAACGGTCCTCGACAAGGGGATCGTCGCCGATCCGGCCTCGACCGGCGGCGCCGTGATCGTGGCCACCGCCGACCAGCGAGTGCGTGCCCTCTCGGCGCAGTGACCTCAGCCCCGTCGGCGCCTGGCCACTCGAAGGCCCGCTCGTCGGACCTCCCGTGGCCCTCGGCGAGCGCTGCTTCGTGAGCGACGGAGCAGGAGGAGTGATGGCCTTCGGCCGGGAAGGGCAGCGACTCTGGGCGATCAAGCTCGACGCGCCGGCGGCCGGGCACGCCCGTGATCCAGGACAACACGATCTGGCTGCTCGACCGACAGGGACGCCTCTACGGCCGGTCCCTGGCTGATGGAGCCCCCCGCGAGCGACTCGATCTGGGCTTCCTGCCGGCGGGAGGATTACGCGTGGTCGGCTCGCAGACGATCGCTCCCGTGGCTCGGGGAACCGTTCAACTTCTCCAGCTCCACCCCGGCCAGCCCCGCAAGCCTTGAACCGGAGGGACACTCGGCCATGAATCTTCGCCCGTCCGGCCGCTTCCTGGCTGCCATCGGCTCCAGCCTGTGTCTCGTCGGGCTGCTCTCGATCCTCTCGTTCTCCGGGTGGGGACAGGAGGCGGCGCCCGCCGCCGGCCCGGCGACGACCGACCTGCTCCGGTCGCTTCCCTTCGATCGGATCACGCTGATCGACGGGACGGTCCTGATCGTCGATCCCGTGAGCCCGCGCCCCTTGCCGGCACTCGATCCCGCCAAGACCAGGAAGCAAGAAAAGGCTCGTCCCAAGGGAAGCAAGGTGGAGATTCCCCTGGAGGGGAACATCGGCCTGCCCGGCGAGCCCTCGAAGTTCAGGACGCCCGAAGCAGGAGAAGGCCGAGGAGGAGCAGGAGGAGGAGTCCGTTCGCACCGTGAAGATTCACTTGCTCCAGGAAGCCGAGGTCCGCGACTTCACCGTGAAGCGATCCAGCATCAAGACCATCGAATACTTCGAGGACATCCTCCTGGCCGAGGGGGACCGATTGACCCTGGCCCGGGATTTCGCCAGGGCCTTCGAGTGCTTCTTGCGGGTCAAGACCCGGAACCCGGACTGGCCCAGGCTGGACGACCACGTCAACCGCCTGCTCTTCGCCGAGGGAAGTGCGGCGCTGCTGGAGGGCGACCACGAGCGCGGGCTGAGGCTGCTTCGCGAGCTGCTGGGGCGGAAGCGAGATTTCCCGGGGCTGCTGGATCAGCTTGCCTCGGCCTACCGGGGCTGGATCTCCCGGGCCCTGGACCTGGGCCAGTACGCCAAGGGGCGGCGGTACCTTCACGAGCTGGAGGAGATGGCTCCCGAGCACCCGGTCGTTCGCGACATGCGCGACCGGTTCATCGCCCGCGCCAGCAAGCGGATCCAGGATTCCCAGTCCGCCGGCGATTCTCAGCGCCTCGACGCCCTGATCGAAGCCCTGCGCATCTGGCCGGCACTCGAGGGGGCCGAGGCGCTCTATCGCAAGGCGTTCGAGGACCTGCCCACGCTCGATGTGGCCGTCAGCGACGTACCCCATCCGCTCGGTCCCTGGGTGCGCTCACCGGCGGATGCACGCCTGACCCGCCTGCTCTTCCGGCCCATCCTCGCGGCCGACAGCGACGAGGCGAAGCAGGGCAAGGTCCCCGGCCAGCTCGCGGCGGCCCTCGAGACCACCGACCTGGGCCGGAGGCTGATCTTTCGCCTCGGCCCGGGGATCGCCTGGTCCGACGGGTCGCGGCAGGTCACGGCCGTGGATGTGGCCCGGGCGCTCATCGACCGGAGCGATCCGAACTCGCTCAAGTTCCAGGCGCGGTGGGCCGACCTGGTGGACCGGGTCGAGTCGTCCGACGAGACTCGCGTCGAGGTCCGGCTCAATCGGCCCCTGATCAAGCTGGGCTCCTGGTTCGAATGGCCGGTCGGTCCGGCTCATGCCGGGATCGACGGCCGCGTGGCCACGCTGGAGCAGCAGCGGCTGCTGGTGACCGACGGGCCGTTTCGCTGCGTCTCCTCGACCGATCGCGCGGTCGAGCTGCAACTGAGCACGGACACCGGCGGCGGTCCGGCGGCGCCGTCGGCCCAGGTCAGGCGAATCCGGGAGGTCCGGTACAGCCATGCCAGAGCCCTGGTCGGGGCCTTGACGCAGGGCGAGGTCAGCCTCGCGGCCCACGTGCCGGCCGATCAGGTCGCGGCCCTCGCGGCCAATCCCGAGATCAAGGTCGGCCGCTACACCCAGCCCCTGGTCCACCTCATCGCGCTGGACGGGCGAAACCCGGTGCTCAAGAACCGATCGCTCCGCCGGGGCCTCTCCTACGCCATCGACCGCAAGACGATTCTCGAGGAGACGGTGCTCCGCCGGCCTCCGGACCAGGGCAACGCCGTGGCCGATGGCCCGTTTCCCAGGGGGAGCTATGCCGATGCCCCGGCCGTCAAGCCGCTGGAGTACAATCCCAGCCTCGCCATGATGCTGGTCGCCGCGGCGCGCAAGGAGCTGGGGGGATCGCCCATCGAGCTGAAGTTCGAGTATCCGGCCATCCCCGAGGCGCAGGCCGTGGTTCCGAAGATCGTCGACGCGTTCCAGTTCGCCGGCATCCGGATCGAACCGATCGAGCGGCCCGAATCCCAGCTCGAGTCCGAGCTCCGCGCGGGACGCCGCTTCGACCTGGCCTACCGGGCCCTTCGCTGCGACGAGCCCGTTCTCGATGCGGGCCCCCTGCTCTGCCCTGGCTATGATGCCCCGCCCGAGACCGATGGCCTGGCCTCGGCCGCCAGCCCTCGGATCCTGCAGCTGTTGCTCCAGCTCGACCGCGCCGCCGAGGTGTCCACCGCCGAGGCCTGGCCATCCAGATCGACCGGGAGGCGCGCGACGAACTGCCGGTGCTGCCCCTGTGGCAGGTCGTCGATCACTACGCCTGGCGAACCCGGCTGAAGGGGCCCGGCGAAACCGCTGACCGGCTTTACCAGGGAGTCGAATCGTGGGAGATCAGACCGTGGATCGCCAAGGATCCCTGGACGAAGCCATGAGCCATGAGCCAGTCGGGCTGCCACGGGCAGGATCGCATCTCAGCGGCATGCTCATGATTTCACTCTTCGCGATCCTCGCTCCTCGGCCTGCCGACTGGGCCTGCGGCCCAGGCGGAAGATCCGCCGGTGCGGCAGGGCCCCGGGCGGAAAACCGCAACCGGCCCCGCCCGCTCCGGCCGCAACGCCCGGAACCGCCAAGACACCAGCGGCAGCCGTGCCGGAAGCGATCGACCGCCAGCCCTACCGGATCGCGCTTGCATCTCGCCCTCGATCCCTCCGCCCGGATCGACGAGGCCCGCCGCTCGGCCTTGCTCAAGCAATGGCTGGCGCTCGTGCATCGGTTCGTGGGCCCTCCCTGGATCGTCACGATCGCCAGCCCGCCCAGCCCACTGGCCAGCGGCAACCTCGAGGCGCTCGAGGCGTCGTCGTTCGCGACGTTCGACCCGTCCTTCGACAAGATCTGGCTGGTCCGGATCTCGGACGGCGGGTCCAGCGCGGGGCTGGTCTTCACCGGCCGCGAGTACGACACGGCCACCCGATGGCTGGGACCGCTCCAGGAGCACAAGGCGTTCGTGCTGGCCGATGCGCCCCGGGCCCTGCTCCAGTTCGCCCTGGAGCTCTTCAATCCGACCGCCCTGATCACCGGCCAGGAGGGAGGGAGGGCCTTGCTCATGGTCCGAGGCGCGTCGATCACTCCGGCCAGCGCGCTGGGCAACGTGGTCGCCAAGGGATCGGTCTTCCTTCCGCTCCGCCTCGTTTCCAAGGTCGACAACTCGATCGTGATCCGGAGGATCCTCTTCACCTACCTTCAGGTGGAGGAGGTGCAGGGCCCGGTGGCCCGCTGCGCGATCGTCACCGCCTTGCGCGATCCGCTGACCCAGCGCGTCTCTCGACCGAACACGCTGGCGGCGATCGGGATCAAGCCGGGCACGAGCCCGATCCGGTACCGGTTCTCATGCGTCCCGACAAGTCGCCCGCCGCCGGCTACACGCTCATCGCCCGGTCGGTTCCCGACGGCCTGCCCCACGAGCTGGGCATGACCGACCGCGCCGGCAGGATCGTGCTCAAGCCGGGATTCGCCCGCGGCCTGGTCATCCTCCGGCTCGTGGCCGCCAACGCGGAGCCGATGGTCGAGTTCCCCGTCATGCCGGGCGAGAGTTCCGTCGAGCGGCCTGTCCCCATCGATCCCAAGCCCCTGACCGTGAGCTACCAGGTGCAGCTTGACGCCCTCCGCGACGAGGTGATCGACCTGGTTGCCCAGCGGGCCCGGCTCGAGAAGCGGATGGAGGCCCGCCTCCAGGGCGAGGACCTCGCGGGCCTCGAGCAAGGGCTCAAGGAGTATGCGTCGCTCGCGCGAAGGGACGTCTACGCGGACCGGCTCGCGAAGCTCAAGGACGAGGCCGCCAAGCAGCAGGCCCAGACGAAGACGGCAGTGCTCTCCAAGAACATCCAGGCCCGGTTCAACGAGCTCCAGGCGCTGATCGATCGCTATCTCGACGACGAGGCGTTCACCACCTACACCGAGGCCCTGGAGCGGAAGCGCGCGGAACGGAGCGAGGCGGCCAAGGCAAAACCGAAAGCGAGCCGGCCAACCGCTTCGGCTCCGGCTCCATCGCCTCCCGTGCCGGCAGGTCCGGACGGGACTCCCGGAGCCGGGACCTCCCAGTCCAGGGACGCCACGAAACCCGCTGCTCCCGGGCCCGACGCCCCTACGCTCTGAGGAAGCGGCCCGGCACCAGGCTGACTGAAGAGCGAAAAGCCGGTGCTCGTCTCTCACGGTAACCGATCGGACAGGCCCGCTCAGCTCGAGGGAGCACTCGCCTCGGCCGTCTCGCTCTCGACCACGGGAGTGCGCGGCTTGCCGCGGGTGAAGAGCTTGGCCAGCATCGCTCCCCCCCGGAAGAGGCGAAGGAGAGCAGGAGTTGAAAGATTGTCGATATGACCGTACCAGGTCGTCACCATGCGGGTGAACTCGAGCATCTTCTCGAGCTGCTCGCGCGTGTATTGCTCCGAGTCGTCGCCCGCCTTGGCCTCGCGGACGCAGTTCTCCAGCAGCGCGATGGTGGGGTCCATCTCGCGCCGCTTCCGCTCGGCCATGATCACCCGGAACGTCTCCATCACGTCCTTCAGCGCCTCGAACCGGTCGCGCCGGTCGCCGATGATGTGAACCCGGCGGACGACTCCCCAGGTGATCAGCTCGCGCAGACTGGTCGAGACGTTGGACCGGCTGACGTCCAGAAGCTTGCTGATCTCCTCGGCATCGAGCGGGGTCGGCGAGACGAAGAGCAACGCGTGAACCTGGGCCATGGTCCGGTTGATTCCCCAGGCCTGGCCCATCTCGCCCCAGTGAAGCACGAACTTCTGCGCGGCCGGTGTGAGATTCACGGTACGTTCCGCCTGAACTGGAGTAACAATTTCTACAGAAATCTTACTCGGCGGGCTGAAGCACGACAAGAGGGCGAGGC
>CAWFJM010000011.1:0-27895 GCA_963816015.1 uncultured Planctomycetaceae bacterium
TGGTGTCCCCGGAGGAACCGCCTGTCCCCGGAATCGCCAATGCTGGAGCTTTGCGAGCCTGCCATAGATCGCTCAAATCCCCTGGATTTTGTGCGTGGCCACTTCTCGGGAGCTGACCGCGAAGCCCTCCATCCCTCCGTAATTGAGTATGGTGTCCCCGGAACTCGGTGTGTCCCCGGAACTCGGTGCGGCTCACGTTTTGAACTACGCCCCTACATAGTGTCTGACCCCGCAAAGCCATCCCCCCCGGTCTCGACCCCGCAAAGCCACCCCCCTGGCTCCTTTTCTGCTTGCTGAGCTGGCCAGATCATGCGGGCAAATGATTTCTTATTGCCACTGGGATTGAACTCCCTGCCGGTGCGAGGCCAAAATCATCCGACTCTTGGACGTGGGCGGGTACGACCCGAGCTAACTGAGCCAAGGCGGTGGCTCGCTTGTGCGGCGAGACCCGCGCCTCCTTGGCCGGCTTCGCAAGAATCCCATCTTGCGAGGTGCAAACGTCGGGCAAGCCCGGAAGTCGAGAGCAAGCTCTTACAACGCGACGTTGCTTTGACGCTGTAAGTCAATCCCTCGAAAGGAGACGATGCCGATGTTTCGATCTTGCGTTTCTCGCTCGTTGGTTCGTGCCCTGCTCTTGGCGGTTTCCTTGGTCGGCGTTGCGAGCCCGGTCCGTGCCGACAAGGTGTCGGTGCTGGTGCCCGCATACTTCTATCCTACCTGGTGGTCCGGGTCGCCATGGGATGAACTGAATGCCGCCGCGGCCAAGATCCCGATCGAGGCGATCATGAATCCCGGCAGCGGCCCGGGGAGCCGCGTGAACCCCGACTATCAAGTCGCGGTCGGGGAACTCCAAACCGCGGGAGGAAAGGTGATCGGTTACGTCGCCACGGGATACGGCTCGCGTACTGATCGGACGCCGTCATGGCCGACGTCTCGTCGTACGTCGACATGGTATAACGTTGATGGGATCTTCCTCGACGAAATGGGGAACCAGGACGGGAGTCTCGACTACGTCGCGCTCTATAACGCGATCAAAGCGCTGACGGCTGGATCAAGGGGGAGCCTGCATGTCGTGGGCAACCCGGGGACTCCGTTTCCCTGGGTCCAGTCCTACCTCGCCGCGGCCGACACGCTCAATATCTTCGAGGGTCCGCTGACCAACAGCGACCCCAACGGCGCCAGCTTTAAGCTCTATCCCACGCGAGGGCCGTACGCGGAGTTGCCCTGCCCCTCTGGTTCGAGAATGTCGATTCGTCCCAGATCGCGAACATCGTTTACGGTGTCCCGACGGATCTGGCCGCGGGCATGACGATCCTCAAGGCCATTGCACACAACGCCGGGTACGTCTACGTCACGGACGCCAGCCTGCCGAACCCATACGACACTCTCCCCTCCTACTGGTCGGAGATGGTCGATTGGATCGCATATCTCAACGAGATCGGTGGCTGAGACGATTGACCTGGATCCGGCCTGGCCCCGCGATGGCAAACGTAGGGCATAAGACACGTGCCGCTTGTTGCCGGGCTCAGACCCTTAGGCCCACCGGACACGACTGTAGGCAAACCGATTGCACCCAAACCGAATCAAACAACGTCGGCCCAGGCACAGCGGGCGTGGGCGGGCGGGCGGGGGCGCGGCAGAGCGTTGCTACGATCCAGCATGCAGCAACTCTTGCGACGATCGAAGTACAGCGTGCTCCGGAGGTGATGTCGACGCGACGACAACGCGGAACTTTTAAACGAAGTACGGGTGGTAGAGAGGTTGAAAGTCTAGGCCTAGTGGGGTTTAGCCCGAACGCATTAAGACCGGCGATCGCCTAAGCGATAAAGAGACGCAGGGCAAGCGGGATAGCGGTGGGTGGGGGTTTGGGTCTCGTCCAGGGTGGGAACCGGAGGCGCGGGATGATAGTGAACGGGGGCGAATCGCGGCTAGTAGGGAGCAGTCGAGGGGTTTCCGGAAGCGCTGCGCTTGCCAACGGGAGACGCAACGTCAAGCAGCGACTCTTTCATGTCCGCAGTTGTTAGTTGTTCTGTGGTAAACCACGGGGAAGGGTTCATTGATCAGCCCGGCGCCAGTGTCGAACTCCAGCCTTGCTCCCGGGTCGTGTCGAAATCGCGGTCGCCCCGGAGCATCGAGTAGAGGCGCTGGATCGTGGGGATGCGGACCCGGGCGACGGGGTCGAGGCGGTTCGACTTGAGGTGCCGGACTCGGTGCATTTCGGTGAGCTTGGGGCGGTCGTCGGGCGTGCCATACTGCTACCTCCTTCTTGTTCGTCCGATCACAACTCGCTCTCGGTTCGCGCCGACGAAACGGGTCTTTCGCTTTCGACCCGGGTGGTGATTATGGGTTGGGCGAACCTGGTCGATCGTGCGGATTAAAACGCCGGGATTCTTGAACCGGAGCCCGACCGGAGTTGACATCGTGCCGCACACTGTTGGTGGGGATCTGCGTTCCCCGCAATCCCACGGCTCCTTGGCAATTCGGTGATGGTGATCAGAAGGATCTCGCGGAGGCGCGAGGGGATGATAAACTCCCGAACGAAGCCAAAATTCAAACGGCGCAAGAGTCTTCCAAGCAATATGTTAAGTATTCTCGAAGAGACGATCGCCGGTGACGAAGGAACCCAATTCGGCGGGATCGCAGGGAGTTCACGAGTCAATGATCCCGCCGCGCCTCCGCGAGAGCCCGGTCGTTTGAAAGCCGTGAATCGCTCTTGCGGCAGGAACCGATTGAGGTATGCTCTGGGCGCGGTATACCGCACACGTCTTGGTTTGCGCAGGATCGAACGGCGTCCAGTCGGATCGAAGTACCGGGCCGCCTGTTCATGTCTTGAAGGGACGGAATTCCGGGGCCTTTTTCGGTGATCGGGCACTCACGATCCGGCCGGGATGGCCGGTTATTGCCAGTTTCGCGCCGCAGGGGCCGCGAGGCCTGTGCGGAGTGATCTCTCCAAGGATGGAGATGATTTCAATCATGAGACGGAGAATCGCGGTTGGAATGCTCGGCCTGGCGATGGCGGGATGCGCCCAGTCGCGCTCTGTGCTGCCGGCAAAGGCCAAGCCCGTCGGCGTGGAGCCGGTCCCCACGCTGAGCGACACGATCAACCGGGGAATGGGTGATCCCGCGATCCAGCGGGCCGCTCTGCCGGACCCCACCAGCCCGAACTGGTCGGGAGAGTTCATTCCTCCCGGCCGCGGACCGCAGGCCGCCGCGCCGGCAGGCCGGCAGGCCGCGCCAGGCGCCGGTACTCAGGCCCAAGCATCGTCAGCAGCTCCCGAGGTCCGCCCGTCGGCTTCGAGTCCTCCGCCGGGACTGGCGGTGGAACCGGCCTACGGTGCCGGGATTCCTGCGCCTGCTCCAGACTCTCGAGCGGATCACGCTCCCGCCCCGTTGGTCGCACCGGTTCCGCCGGTCCAATCGGTGATTCCGGAACAGGCGGCAGCGGCCGAACCCGACACGAGCCCGTCGGGCCCCTCCCAGGCCCTCCCCTCAGGCACTGCGCCGGCTCCGGGAGGCCTTGCCACCCGTCGAAGAGCCAGGTGCGGGAGGAGCTCCGGCCACACCGTCCGTCGAGACCGCGCCGGCTCCGCCCGCGGCGTCTTCAGACCTGAGACCCCGCCAGGCTCCCGCGGCGGGGACAGGAGCCGGGGACCCGCTCCTCGGGCCCAATCCCGAGCTGATGCCGGCGCTCGATGCTCCAGCAGCCTCGCCGGGAAAGGGCGCGCAGAAACGTGAGGCCACGGGTGGTCCGGCCCCGGCCTCGGGCGAATTCTCGCTGGAGACCGCTCCCCAACTGCCCGTCGATCCCCAGCCCGTTCAGGGGTCGCTGACGGCGCCGGCGGCAACGCCGGCACCAGCGCCCTCGGACCCGGCCCCATCGACGGGAAATGACCCGCAGGGCCCACCCTCCGCAAGCGCTGTTGCTGCCCCCGGCGCGAGCTCGACCCGGACCGTGGCGCTGGAGCAGGCGCCACGGTCCGATTCAAGCGTGCGCACAGCATCCTACAATTCAGTTCGCCAGCGCGACGGAGCTGGCCGTCGATCGGAACTGGAAAGAGGCGGGACGCTCGGCCGCCAGGGTCGGCGACGAGGTCATCACGCTTCACGACCTGGTCCTCAACGTCAAGGAGCAGCTCAAGCGGCACCCACCCGGGCGCGACCTCACTCGCCCCGAGCTCAACATGGTGGCCAAGAGCGTGCTCGCCGGGCTGATCGAGCGGACCCTGATCGCTCAGGACGCCAAGCGGACCCTCAAGAATCCCAAGCAGCTCGACCGGCTCTACGAGGCCGCCGACAAGTACTGGCGCGAGGAAGAGCTTCCCCCCATGATGCGGCGGTACATGGCCGACAACGAGCTCCAGCTCAAGCAGAAGCTCATCGACTCCGGCCGGTCGCTCGAGGCGCTCCACCAGAGCTACCGCCAGGAGTTCCTGGCCCAGGTTTACCTCGACCAGAAGCTGGCGGACCGCCGCAAGGTCGAGCTGCCCGAGATGCTCAAGTACTATAGCGAGCACCTCCACGACAAGGAATTTGACCGGTCGGCCGAGATCACCTGGCGTGAGCTCGTCGTGGAGAAGAGCCACTATCCCAACCCCGCCGACGCCCGCCGCAAGGCCGAGGCCCTCCTGGCCCGGCTCGGCAAGGGTGAAGACTTCGCCAAGCTTGCCCGCAATGACAGCGAAGGCCCGAGTCGCGTTCGCGCCCAGGGAGGCCTGATGCAGACCTCGCCCGGCAGTTATGCCGTCGAGGCGGTCAACCAGGCGCTCGCGAGCCTGCCGCTGAACAAGGTCAGCCCGATTCTCGAGGGGCCCACCAGCTTGCACATCGTCAGAGTGGAGAGCCGCCGAGAAGCCGGACCCGCCTCCTTCGAGGAGATTCAGGACCAGATCCGCCGCAAGATCATGATCGACAAGATGACAAGGGCCCGCCAGGAGTTCATTGCCAAGCTCAGGCGGAACACCCCGATCTCGACCATCTTCGACGGCACCGAGAGCGACCCCAACGAGACGGAGGAACACTGAGAATTCACTCGGTCCCACGACCCGCCGATCCCCACTCAACGCCCCCTCCCTCTCCACGATGCGATCCTCGCCTGCCTGCTCTCCTATGGATCATATCATCAAAGAGTGCTCATATTGATTATGCGCTAGCACAAGAGGCGGTCACGAGGTCGGCAGACGGATCCTGCATTCGGCTTCCCTGGAGTAACCACGGGACGGCTGAGGCCGATGGTTGCGGCCTGGGGCCGTCACGCGTTACGATGCCCTGACGTTGCGAAGCGACCGAGAGAGCCGTGGCCTGGGAGACTCAGGCTCACGGCGGGCACGATCGGAGCCGCCCGGCGAATGCCGCCTCAGCTCAGACCCAGCGAGGGTGCCGAACCGCCGCTCGACGTGATGGTGCGCCTCGAGACCCCGGAGCGGATCGCCTTCGACTATCCGCTGGGCGGACCGTTCCGGCGATTCACCGCCTATCTGGTCGACGTGTGCCTGATGGCGATGCTGGTTGCCGCGGTCGTGACATTCTCGCTGGTGCTGTCGTTCGGGTCAGTGTCCGGGGCGGGGCCTGCGCTGGTGGGCTACTTCCTGATCTCATGGGGCTACGGAGCCTTCTTCGAGGGAGTTTTCAGCGGCCAGACGCCTGGCAAGCGGGCCCTGGCCTTGCGTGTGGTTTCGGATCGCGGTGTGCCGATCACCGCAGCGCAGGCAGTGCTTCGCAATCTCGTCCGGGTGGTCGACGGGCTGGTCCCGTTCTGCTTCCTGCTCGGGTTATCGAGCATGCTGATGACGAGGAAGTTCCAGCGGCTGGGAGACCTGGCGGCCGGCACGATGGTGATCGTGGAGGAGCGCCGTCCCCGCCTGGGGCTGGTCCGCATCCAGGACCCCCGCGTGCTGACGCTCCTTGACCGGCTGCCCGTGCGGATCGCGGCCGGGTCGAACCTGGCACGCGCCCTCTCGGACTACGTCCGGCGACGGCACCGGTTCGGCCACGCCCTGCGGGAAGAAATGGCCGAGCCGCTGGCCCGACCACTCCGGACCAGGTTCGGCCTGCCCGCAAGCGAGCCCGCCGACGCCGTCTTGTGCGCCGTGTATCACCGGGTTTTCCTGGGAGAATGAGCACGGCTCTCATCAGCCGGATTGATGTACTCGAGGTGATTCCGCAATGCGTGTGGCCGATCGTCTGACCCAGCGCGAGGCCTCGTGGCACGAGCTCGACCAGCTCGTCGATCGAATGTCGCGGCGGCAGCTTGGCCGCCCCGTCCCGGACGAGGTCCTGCGGCTGGGACAGCTTTATCGCGGCGTTTGTACCGACCTGATGCTGGCCGAGTCTCACGACCTTCCCCGCGACACCGTGGCCTATCTTCACAGCCTGGTGGGCCGGGCCCACAATGTTCTCTACCAGGCGCGCGCGTTCCGCTTTCGCGACTGGGGAAGAGTCCTCTTCGAGGCCGCGCCTCGAAGGCTCCGTGCTGACCCGGCCCTCCGTCTGGCAGCCACCGTATTCGTGGTCTCGTTTCTCATCGCCGGAATGCTGGCCGCGGCACGGCCGGAGTTCGCGCGACGGGTCGTCGGCGAGCAGGGCCTGGAACAGATGGAGCACATGTATTCCAGCCCGATCGAAGGCACCCGCGAGGACGGCGCGTCCCGGGACGATACGCTCATGGCCGGCTTCTACATCCAGCACAATGCGTCCATCGGTTTGCGCTGCTTTGTCTGGGGTATCCTCTTCGGCGTGGGCAGCCTCTGGCAACTGCTGAGCAACGGCATCGGCCTGGGCGCGGTCTTCGGCCACATGGCGGTGAGCCCTTACGCCGCCAACTTCTTTACCTTCGTGACCGCGCATTCGAGCTTCGAGCTCACAGCCCTGGTCTTCGCGGGGGCGGCGGGCCTGAGGATGGGCTGGGGGCTCATCGACACCCAGGGGCAGACCCGGGTGGGGTCCCTCAGACGCGAGGCACTGAACGCTCTCCCCGCACTGAACGCTTCCGTGGTCCTGTTCGTGCTGGCCGCTTTCATCGAGGGCTTCATCTCTGCCTCGGCCTTGCCGTACTGGGCCAAGGCGAATGTCGCAGTGCTGAGCGCCCTGCTGATCCTGGCCTACCTTACGCTGGGTGGACGGGACCGCCGCAGGGATCGGGAGGCTGCCGCGGCACACTCCGCAGTCGCGGCCTGGCGATGAACCGCTCCCGCAGGCGAGCGGCCTTCTCCTCGAGGCTGACATCCCGCCGTTGCGTCAGACCCGGATGGGCGTTAGGATCACACAACCGGATCGTGCGAGAACCGTTTTCCGCGACATGAAAACGCCCGCCTGCGCGGCAGGCCGCCAAGGCCTTTTCCTTTCGGTGACGGGTCAGGAGCCAAGCCATGGCCGAAGAGAAGCACTTCCATTATCGTCCCAAGTGCTCGGAGCCCAACTGCGACCAGTCGGCCGCCTTCAAGGTCGGCGCGGTCTGGACCGACGGGACGCGCCGTGAGCTGAAGAACTATGGGCTGGCCTGCGAGGCCCACCGCCATTCGCAGCTCGAGCGGGCTCGCAAGCATCGTGACGGTCTCAGGCTGGCCGATGGTGAATCGGTCGGAGAGGTCTCCCTGTTCATCCTCGAACCCGGTCGCCGCGACACCGACCTGTCCCGGGCGCCCGAGGCCGCCGCGGGGAGTGAGCAGAGGCATTGATGCATACGCTCGTTGGAGGACGAGCGCAATCGAGTGCGATCAGCAAACCGGGCCACGAACGGATCTCGCGCAAGGGACTTGCACGCCATGCCATGGGACGGAGCCCATCACTCAGGTAAGTGCCCGGCGGCTTCCAAGCCGGAATTCGCGCAGGCCAGGCCAGGCGAGCCGAATGCCCGACCACTCAGGCTGCGCAGGGGCTGGGCCGCCGCCATCATGTTCGGCGTCTGGCTGGCGTTGGCCCCCGCCGCGGTATCGCAGGTCGCACCCGCCGAGCGGCGAGCCGTCGACCCCCTCGAGCGGATCGAGCTGCCGGCAGGCTGGCGCGCACGGTTCTGGAGCACGTCCGGCGCCCTGGCGCTGCTGAGGCTCAGCCCCAGGGAACTGGCCGACCTGGTGCCGGTCCAGGCTGGACTCCGCTTCTGCCGCTGTCCCGCCTGCGGCGCGGAAGAGCGTGACGACCCGCTGACCTGGTCGGTTGAGCAGCCCAAGATCCTGAAATGCCGGCGGTGCGGAGTCACCGTACCGAACGACACCTATCCGGCTAAAGTGAACAAGGAGGTTCCCGAAGAGACGGTCGAAGTGCTTCCCGGGGTCGTGCATCACTATCCCTATCACGCCGTCGAGGAAATCAAGGCACGCTATCCCGACGAGCGGCTTTACTTGCAAGCCAAGCGCGATTACGAGGCCCGCAAGTACCTGGCCAGGGCCGCTCTTTATGCCGCGGCCGATTCTCATGCCCGCCCCGCCGCAGTTCGAGATCGCCGGATGGCGGTGCTGGCCTGCGTGATCATGCTCAGGTTCGCGCAGGTCTATCCAGCTTATGCGATCCATTTCGACCAGCCAGGCCGTCCCAAGTACGTGGAGCCGGCGCGGCTCCAACCGCCGTACCGCCGGGGCTACCAGACGGGCAAGTGGGAGTGGAGTGGCTGCCTGGAGGTCCCGATGAACCTGGTGATGGCCTACGCGCTGCTCCGGGGGGATCCGGCGTGGGCCGAGGCCGGCAAGCTGCTGGACGATCCGTCACCCGAGCGGACGGTGAAGCGTGACTTCTTCCTCGCTGCGGCCGAGTTTGCGAAGGCGCAGCCCGAGGAGTTCTCGGAGGATGCGGTTCACGTCTACCGCGGGATGCTGGCCGTGGGCCGGCTGCTCGGCGATCGCGCCCTGATGGCCGAGGCCATGGCCAGGCTGGACGGCTTCGCGCGGCGGGGCTTCTACCACGACGGGTTCTGGCGGCAGGCGGAGATCCGGGCCCACCGGCGGGTGGTGGGCCTCCTCGATGGCTGGGTGGGCGGCCTGCTCGCGGCCGAGCCGGACGCCGCTCGCCGTGCCGGTTGCCATCGGCTCTCCCGCTCCGCCCACGGGATCGTCGAGCGAGATGAAGGCGGGTGCCCCGGCAGCGGCGACGCCCATGCTTGACCTGGCTCGCAAGGCCAGCGCCGCCATCGGCTCACGAGCCCCGGACAATGAAGTCCAGCAGGCCTCATGGCCCAGCTTGACTGCGCCGGCGGCCGGCCGCCGGCCGGTTCTGCTCGGGGGAGCGGGACTGGCCCGGCTCGCTCTGGGTGACGGGCCGGGCGCCCTGGACCTGGAGGTCCGCGGACTGGACAGCTACAGTGGCCCCCACTTCCAGCGGCTCGCGCTACGCCTCTCCTTGGCCGGACATGCCGGTCCTCGACGATCTGGACGAGCGGGGCGAGACCGCAACGGGATGGGAGCTCGCCACCGCCAGCCACAACACGGTCGTCGTGGACGGCCTGAACCAGCGGGAGACGCCCGTCGCGGCCCGATCGCCGGCGGCAGGGAGCGATTTCCTTTTCTTTGCCGCCGACCCGGATTTTCAGGTTGTGACGGTGGAGGATCCGCGGGCGTACCCTCAATCCACCACACGATACCGCCATACTGTGATCGGCACTTCCAGTGCAGGGTCCCGCTACGCACTCTCGGTCTTCCAGGTGGCGGGGGGCCTGCAGCACGACCAGATCTACCACGCGGCCCCGGGACGGAGCGACCGCTGGGCCCTGGCCGGCCCGACCACGCAGCCGCCGGCGAGCCTGCTCCCCTCGTCGATCACCTTCCTTCCCTCGGCCCGGCCTGACCAGGGACGCTGGTTCGTCCAGGCTTATGGCGAATTCCAGCTCGAAGCGCAGGCGAGCTGGACCCGGCCCGCGCTGGCCGCGCTCGTGCCGGCGGGTGCCGAGACCGAGTTGGCAACCGTCTCGGGCCGGACGGAGCCACCCCGAACCGGGCCCGCGCCGGGCCTGCGGCTTCACGTCCTGGGTGATACGCCGATGACGGTCTTCACAGCCCTGAGCCCCGATCCGTGCCAGGCGGGCAAGGCGAGCCGAGGCGCAGCCGGTGAGCCCCGGCGCGCAAGCCTGATCTTGCGGCGACAGTCTCGACAGGGGGAACCGCTCAGGACCACATACGTGAGCCTGCTCGAGCCCGTCGGGCCGCTGTTCCCGCCCCTCCGTCGGGTCGGCCGCGTCTCCTCGCCGCAGGACGTGGTCGTCGTGTTCGTGGAAACGATCGACGGGCCGGAATATGTCCTGGTCAACCTCGAGCCGGGAACGACACGTCGAGTTGCACTGCCCAGCGGCCGCTACGTCTCGTTCGATGGCCTGGCCGTACGAGTTCGGGACAGCGGCCTGGTCCTGGCGGGGGGAACATTCGCCGAAGGCGCAGGCAAGCTCGTCGCGCAGCCGAGCCTCGCCGGTACGCTCACTGGCAGCGTGCGTCGAAGAACCGACCGCGGCCTGGGCTGGTTCGTCACCACCGACCGCCTCCCCGACGATCCCGCGCTCGCGGGGCGAACGTTGACCGTTCAGCACGGCGACGGCTCCTGCCGGTCCTGGACGCTCGATTCCCTCGAATCGGGGGCTGATGGAACGCGGCTCCACGTCCGTGAAGAAACGGGATTCACCATCGATCCCTCGGACGGAGCAGCCCGCTATTATCAGTTCCCGCAAGTCACCGTGCCCGGGCCGCATCGGTTCCGTCTGTCCCAGATTGCCCGCTGAAAAAGCCTTAAGAGAACCGAAGACAAAAAATTGAAAAACTTTATAGTAGGCTCTTGACAACGGCATTCCCATGGATATCGTAAATGCTGTCAGTCGTGATGGTACCGGCTAGACCCCTCTCCGACTGGCCGAAGCATCAGCTTCGATCATATGGCCTCTTCTCTGTTCCGGCCCCGTCGATCCGTAGCGATACGGGTCGGCGGGGTTTTTTTCTGTTTCTCCAGGTTCAAGCCCTGAAGAGAGCGCTCAGAGTGACCCAGCACACCTGGCAAGGATCGGGCTCGACCTATTCGATGTGGTGGGGAGGCCATTGCTGGAACCTCTCGCTGAACCAGGATCGCCCGGGTCTTCGCAGGGCGGAAGATCCGGCGGCGTGCTACCTGTCACTCGAGGGCGCGGCCGCCCCGGGCCGCCGTGATTTCCACGGGTTCTGCTCCGGGTCCCTCGTCGGGGTTGAGCTGTCTCGCTCCAGCGTCCAGGCGACGTATGCTCCCCCGGGCTGGGCGGGGCTCCAGCTCCGGGCAAGCTGGACTCCTGTCGCCAACCGGGAGGGCATCGACCTGGATGTCCAGGTGTCGACCTCGTCGGTCGGCGAGCTCAAGTCGGTCGAGGTCTTCGTCGCAACCCGCCTGTTCGACCATGAAAACGACGCGATCGGGGCATGTCCACTCGCGAGCTGGGTCACTCCGCGGGATGCCCGGTCGGCATCGCTGAGCTACGACGGCCGCGAGACCCCGGGCGAGCTTCGGCTCCTGGCCACACTTCCTGTGCCAGGCGCCGACGACAGCGCCTTCGCCCCGTTGTCGCTGGCCCGGCCATGGCCGGATCGATCCGGCCGCTACGTCGAAATGGTACACCCCCACGACGTCTCGCGACGGATCATTCAGAGTCCGAATCGTGACCTGCACGTTCCCGGTTCCGAGCTCGCTGTGCGGTACGCGCTCTTCGGCCACGATCTCGACAAAGGGGTGATCGTGCGCGGAAGGCTGCGCGGGCTCTGGGTCTCGACCAAGTCCCCGGGCGAGGCCATCGGCCAAGCCTACCAGGAGTTTCTCGAGCTGCCTCCGCCGCTGGGCACCTGAGCGGCCTTGGTGATCCGCGCCCGCCTGCTCCCGGTCCCGCCTTATCGAGATGGCGGGCCAGTTCTGGACCCGCGCTCACCCCCAGGTCCAACTCCACTCCGACCCTCCGAAGGGAAGGCGAACGTTCCACGAGAGGCGGCCGGTCGCAGCATCGAACGCGGGTTCGTTGGTCGCGGGGCTGGCGTGCCAGGGGCCCAGCTCGGTCACGCCCGGGCAGGTTGCCCGGACATGAAGCATGACCGGGATGTCGAGCTCGGCCTCGACCCGGAGACGGTGAACGTTTCCGCCGATGGGCCGCTCGAGCCGGTAGGTGACCTGGCCGCAGGGGAAGGAACGGGAGATGCCAGTCTGGGGCCAGGTGCCGGGAAGGACCGGCTGAAGGGTCAGCCGCCGGTCGATGGCGTCATATTCGAGTCCTCCCAGGTCGAGCATCGTGTTGATCAGCATGGCGTGCAATCTCCAGGCGTTTCCCCCCGGGTTGGCCACAACGCGGGCCGATTCGGGACCACGCCCCGTTGGCCGGAGGACCAGGCCCAGGTGTGACATCCGGCCGAGAATGGCCTCGATCATCGCGATCGCTCGGTTCCAGTGCCGAGCTTGTCCGGTCTCGCGACCCAGCTGGATCAGGTATCGGACCATCCAGAAGGTCGCCAGGCTGGACACTTCTTGTTGCACGTTGGTCATCGGGGAGCGGTTGGCGAGGTTGGGCTCGTAGGTTAAGCGGGCCAGCACGTCGGGATCACCGCTCACTTTGGTGTTGGCCCGGATGATCGCCTGATAGTTCTTCACCAGCCGGTCGTCCGCGGCCGGAAGCAGGCCGAATGGGACCGCCAGGCCAAAGGCGCTGACCTCCAGCTTGTCGGACCGATCGAGAAGGAAGTCCGGGTGGTGCGTCCAGAGGTCGCGCAGGGTGGAGATTCTCCGCCCGCTCAGGAACCGTCCCGATTCCGGATCGATCAGCCCGGGGGAATCTCCACGGCCCGCAGCTGGCTCGCGCAGGATGCCCACGGTCCAGATCCGGTCGGCGAGCGCTTGCCAGCGACGGGAGGTCTCCCCGCGACCCACCAGGGCCGCCAGCCGCGCGGCTGCCCGCAACCCCACGACCACGCACGCGTTGGAGTAGAGGAAGCAGCCAAAGATCTGGTCACCCATGCCGGCGGAGCTGATCAGGTTGAGCGACTCGTCCATGTAGAGGCCGGGGTGCCCTCCCGAATCTCCATGGCACACCTGGGCCGCCTGCTCGACCATCGGCCAGACGCTCGAGACGAAGTCGAGGTCGCCGGTCCTTCGATAGTAGCGTTCCAGGCTCCAGGGGATCATCGCCGTCTGGTCAATCGCCGGTGTCTCCCATTCGGGAACGCCGTCGATGGAGTACTTCTGGAACCAGTAGAGGAACGGAAGGTGGCTGACCCGAACGGTGTTCAGCCACTGGAGGACCCCCTTGCCGATCTCCGCGTGGCCCAGGCGCTCCATGGCGCTTCCCACCCAGAGCGCATCGCGAGGCCAGCAATAAGCACTCAGACCACGGTCCAGCCCCGAGGCCACCGCCCCGTGCTCGGAGTCGGCGTGCAGGGCCGCTGCCAGGGCCGATCGCCGCAGGCTAAGCGCGTAGGAGGCGCTCGGGAAATGCAGGTCGGGCACCGTCTCGACAAACCGTCTCCACTGCAGCGCTGTATCTTGCTCCACCCGGTTCAGATCGGTCTCGGGCGAGCGAAACCAGGTCAGCGCCGGCCGTAGCCAGTGCTCGAAGGTGCCCCGGTCGCCGCTCCATCCCGTGAAGGCTCCACTGATCAGCAGGTCCACGGAAACCGGCATTCCCGCGGGCAGCTCGATCCACCGGTAGAGAATCGCCTCGTTAGGCCCGGTCGGCTCGCAATCGACATCGCCCCTGGGGTCAAGAGCCAGGGCAAATTCGATGGTCGAGTCGCGGGCCAGCTTGCGGTTGGCATGGCCGTGTCCCCGGTTGATCGCCAGCAGGGCCCGATCCTGGTCGTGCCAGCTCAGTCCACAGTCCCCCACACCGCCGTTGATTTCCGCCTGGACGTAGACGGCGATCATGGCCTGGCGAAGCTCGGTCCCATCGTTGCAGATGCGAAATCTCTTGATGTACTGGCCGGGTGAGATCTCGTGGCCTGCGTTTCTCGGCAGGCCGTCGCCCATCGCCACGAAATCGGTGATCTGCACACGGATCGGGCCATGCCGCCAGGTCAGGTCGGTGGTCAGCAGGTTGGTGAGGCCGGAGTAGTTCTGGAACGATTCCCAGGCGGCCCGCTCGGTGAACCAGTCGAGCCTGCGGCCGATGGCCAGGCCACCCGACGATGGCCCGAAAATGAGACCGGCTCTGGGGCAGGTCTCCCTCCCGGGGCCGGACGTTGGAATGGAGGCCCACGGTCGGAAAGTAGATATCGTAGGTCGATCCGCGACCGTCGATGCGGACCGTCATCAACCGGTTGCCGACCACGCCCTCGGCAGTGGTTCCCAGCAGGTCGGGCGATTCGGTGCGGTCGGGGAGGTTCGGCCGGACGATCGAATCCTGGTAGCCCCCATAGGCGGTCTCGTATCGCTCGTGTTCGGCCACCGAGCGATAATGCAGCCGCACGCCGACGGCCTGGGGCGGTATGGGGGCGTGCCAGTAGCTGTTTCCCGACTTGTTCTCAATCCAGAAGGCGGGAATGCGGCCCAGGTCAAGATCGTCGGCGAGGATCTCGAGCCAGACCCTCTGGTTCTCCTCGACCGGATGGGTGCCGATCACGGCCGCCGACCACATGCCGGCCCGGATCGGCCCCCCTCCCCGACCCTTCGCCGCCGTCTCGATCCAGGTTGCCAGCATCGCTCGGTTTGCCTCGCGTCGTCGCTGCCGCAGAACGATCGAAGGTCCCGCCCCTCTTCGTGTTCCTTCGCATGAGTTTCCGCGGTTCCGCACGGGGCGAGTGCTTGATTCTGTTCCTTTCCTCGGTCTGCGCCAAGGGGGGGCAGCGAGGTTCACACCGATCGTCGGTGCCTTGCCCCGCAGCCTTCATCCAGCCCCCAAGATCCCTGGAACCGGTTGTTCCTTCGCCGCCGTCAGGGCCAGCCTTCACAGAGTGGATACGTTGCCGGGGATCACGTCGGGCGAGAGGCCGAGCCTCTGTCTCCATTCCTTGGCTTGATCCTGCTTGCCCCAAGCCTCGGAGGGCCCGCCCGCAGCACCAAAGATCTGGCTGAGAGTCGCCACGGGCGCCTCGATCTACCGCCGGTGGCCGGAACCGGCTCTACTACTCTAACAAACAGACTCACCTGGGAAGTCGAAATGTTGATGTATGCATCGTGGAACGCCCGTGCCGTCGGATTGAGCCTCTCGGCGAACGAGTCCATCAAGGTGGCGGCCCGGGCAGGGTTTACCGGCGTCGACCTGCTGGTCCGCGACCTGGCTGAGTCGAACGAGGATCCCTTGGAGCTGCGCAGCCGGATGGACGACCTGGGGCTCCGCGGCGGAGCATGGCCGTTGCCGGTAGACTGGCGTGGAAATACCGCGCGTTTCCGCGAAGACCTTCGCCAGCTACCGCGGTATGCGCGCACCGCCGCAGTCCTGGGCCTGAGCCGGACAGGAACGTGGGTCCTCCCCGAGATCGATCCCATGCTCCTCACGGACGAGAAACCCGGCGACAGCGTCGCAGGGACCGTGACATTGCACGTCGATCGCCTGGGCGAGATCGCCACGATTCTGGCCGACCACGGCAGCCGACTCGGTCTGGAGATCATCGGACCGGTCACCTCACGTAGCGGTTTGCACTCGCCCTTCGTGCACCGCTATGCTCACCTGGCCGACTTGATGGGGGAAATCCGCGACCGGCACCCGAATGTTGGAGTGCTGGTCGACGCATTCCACCTGTTTGCGGCGGGCGAGGACCCCGAGGCGGGATTCGCGTGGGGGGACGATCGCGTGGTATGGGTTCACGTCGCTGATCCAGTCAGTCCGGACCGGGCCCGGTTGCTGGACCAGCAGCGTGCCTTGCCGGGTGAAACCGGCCTTGCGAATTGCCGCGGTCTCCTCGATCAACTCGCCCGGCGGGGCTACGACGGACCTGTCACCGCCGAGCCGCTCGGGGCATGCGAATCGTTGCGGGGACTGGATCCACTGGCCGCCGCCTCCCGAACCATGGCCGCACTGCAATCGGTCTGGCCCGATCAAGTGGATGACCCGGCAGATCGCCGGTGGAACGTTCCGGCCGGTTGATCAGGCCGTGACTTCCTCGAACGCAACCTTGCCCGTCCGTTGCGGAGCGATCTCTTCGCGGTACACTGGCACGTCGTGGGGAGCTTCGATACCGATGCGAATCTGGTTGCGGTCAATCTTGACCACCGTGATGACGATATTGTCACCGATAACGATCTTCTCACCTAGCTTCCTGCTCAGAACCAGCATGGGAATCTCCCGGTTGTCATTGAAGACAAGATGGAACTTCGACAAAGCACACCATCTAAACCAGTCACCAACCCATAATGAGCACATCGTGTGCCGACGCGTATAAAGAGCTAGCTGTCTTGGTTCTATTGGCTTATCCCGTAAGGTCTTAAGGCTATTTTCTCCTGATGTTAACATTCCTTACCGGGTATGTGGTTGTCAACCTCGCCACTCTTTCCAGGGTGGCATTTGTAAAAATGGGAAGTCGAGATAGCACCTCAAGAGCAATTACCGGGTTTCTGGATCCGAAAAGATCTCCGCGAGGGCCTGGCGCATGATCTGGGGGCTTGGCTCACAGCGCGACCAGAGGCGGATGCCGATGACGCCCTGGTTCACGAGCATGCCAAGACCGTCCAGGACTGTGCATCCCCGTTCGGCTGCGTCTCGTAAGAGGCAAGTCCGTGGGGGGTTGGGGATGACGTCGCAGACGATGAGGCCTGGCCGAAGGCTCTGGATGTCGAGGTCAAGGCGGGCCTGCGTGTTGGGGTATAGCCCCACCGAAGTCGCGTTGACGACCAGGTCGGTCCTTTCAGGAATCTGATACTCGCCTTCCCATGGAACGAACGAGGATGCGGCGTTAGTACGGTCGAGGATCAGTTGCGACAGCGCCTGGCCGCGGGGGATGGAGCGGTTGACGATCGTGATCGAGGCGGCGTGGGCCAGCGCCAGCTCGACAGCGATCGCCCTGGCAGCGCCTCCAGCTCCCAGGACGACGGCGTGCAGTCCCTTGATTCCGTGCACGTTGGCAAGAGACTGGAGGAACCCCTTGCCGTCAGTGTTGTCTCCGATGAGCTCGCCGTCATGGTTGATCACGCAATTGACAGCCCCGATGAGCTCCGCGGCGGGGTTCAGCCGGTCGAGGTGGGGGATCACGGCGACCTTGTGGGGAATGGTGCAGTTGAAGCCCCGCCAGTTCATCGCGCGGGCTCCGCGTACGGCCGCTTCCAGATCTTCCGGCTTCACCTCGACCGTCAGGTATCGCCAGTCCAGGCCCATCTCCGCAAACGCGGGCTCGATCATCGCCTGGGTGGGGTTCTCGGCGACCGGAAATCCGAAAACACCGACGAGTTCTTGTTTGAAGTGGGTCCGCACAGCCATGGGAGTTTTCCAGGGGATCGGGACATGCTTGCACATCCGCCTCGTGGATGGCCACGATTCATCCTACCATGAGTCGACCCGGAGGGGACGAAATCCCACCGCGTCGGCGGCCACGCAATAGTAGCGGACATCACCGAATCTCCCCTGGACGGCTCGCGACCACTGACCCTCGGTGTGCAGATGGCCGTAGACACAAACCGAGACCCCGGCCTGCTCGAACCGGGACACCCAGGGACCAGGGCGGCCATACGAGTCGAACGGCGGGTAGTGCCAGAGCACGTAAACCGGCTGCCGCCGGTCGGTCCGGAGCCGGCCGGCCTGCTCGAGGGCCCGGTCGAGCTCGCCAAGCTCGTGATCGACAACGGCCTGCTGCTCGGGTGGCAGGTCCTCGGTCGCCGGGGGAGCGCCCCTGGTCCCACAGACGATCATCCCGCCGATCTCCAGAGCGTCTCCTCCCACGGCCAGGAGCGACCGGCGAAGGAGCGGCCGGACCCGGTCGGTTCCGTTCCACCAGTCGTCGTGGTTTCCCGCCGAGAGCACCTTGGTGCCGGGCAGTCGATCCAGCCAGGCAAGATCGGGCTGGAGGTCGCGATGGTTGCGGGCCATTGACAGGTCCCCGGGCAAGAGTACGAGGTCCCGGGGCTGGACCGCGCTTCTCCAGTTCTCTTCGATCCTGGCCGCATGGTCGCGCCATCTCGCCGCATACCGCTCGCGCCGCTCGGGGCGGGCGAACGAGAGGTGCAGATCGGCAATCGCCCAGACGTTCATGGAGGCCCTGGTTCTACCGTCAGGAGCGTGGCCTCGACCGGGCGAAGTCGAGAATGAAGGGATTGGTTCGCTTTTCCTGCCCGATGGTCGTGGCCGGTCCGTGGCCCGGGTAGACCATCGTGGAGTCGGGCAGGTTGAGGAGTTTCGCGAAGATCCCCGACATGAGCTGGTTGTAGTTGCCGCCCAGGTCCGTTCGACCGATCGATCCGGCGAACAGGACGTCGCCGCCGAACACGAACGGAGGATCGTAGGTGGTGCACACGAAGACCACCGAGCCGGGGCTGTGCCCGGGAATCTCGCGAACCTCGAAGGAGAAGCCGCCAACCTCGAGCGTCTCACCGTCATCAACCAGCCGGTCCGGAGGAGGACTGGTGATCGGGATCCCGAACGGCCCGCTCAGGTTGATGTCGGCGTCGCTGAGCGCGGCGGTCTCGTTGCGGCCGATGATCAGGGGCGCGTCCGGAAAGGCCTCCTTGATCGCGGCGTTGCCCGCGATGTGATCGACATGGCCATGGGTGTCGAGGATCGCCGCGAGCCGACGCCCCCGCGCCTCGAGCAACTGGAGAATGGAACGGGTGTCGAATCCAGGATCGATGACGATGGCGTCGGTTCGTCCCTCCAGCCAGGCAACGAACGCGTTCTGGCCGAAGGGCGCGGATTCGATGACCTCGATCGTGGGCTTCGGTGCTGACACCGGCTGTCCTTTCCTGAGGCGAGACCGGCACGACCAGGCGGATGAGCGCGCGGCTGTGCGTGCTTGTCCACGACCCGAGCCCGGAAGTCACGGCTGCGAATCGATGCCCGGTCGCGTTTACCGGGATTTCTCGGGGATTCCGTCAAGTTCCGTCGATCATGAACCGAGCATAGCCGGGAAGGGAAAAAAACGCGAGACTCGGCTTGGCTTGGTAGTTGCGTGGTAGAATAATGAACAATCGGTGCTCGGGTTGCAGGTGAGGTGGTGTCCGGGGTTGCGCAGGGCAACGACCTCGGGACTTGTATGGTTGTGAAGGTCTTCGCCGACGTCTCGACCGGACTTCCGGTGCGAGCCCGGAAACCTCTGCGCTTCGATTCCGGTCCTCTTTTCTCTCAGATCGACCGGCCTCGCCGGTCGGGAGTCCCGCGGTCATGCCGACAGACGGATGGGGGAGAGCTCGGAAGGGACGTTTTTCACAGGGACCGCAGGGCGTGGTCCGAGCTGTCGGTTTGCTGTTGACCGGTGCGCTGAGCGCAACATTGGTCCTGGCCGAACCGCCATCCAGACAGCCGGAGGCGAAGCCGGCGCGGAGCGAGAAAGTTGCGAAGCCGGATGCGCCGGCCGCCGCCAATGGGGTGACCGCGACTGCCATCAAGGACCAGGCCGCGGCCGTGAACGCCTCCACCGCCAGCTCGGTTACAGCCCAGTCCCAGCGCGTGGCCTTGAGCACGACAGACACTCGGAGCCATGCCATGCTCAATCCGGACCGCTCGGATCGAGCCCGGTCCAAGGCCCTCGCGTCGGAGCCCACCAGGGCGGACACCGTGGCCGATGAGCCGGTCGCCCGCGCCCTCCGCACGATCAAGGAATGCCAGGCGGAGTTTGAAACCGTTGCCGACTACACGTGCAAGTTCTACAAGCGCGAGCGAATCCGGGGCCGGTTGACGCCGTTGCACGTCATGGAGATGAAGGCCCGTACCCAGCCCAAGAGCATCTACTTCAAGTTCGAGGAACCGTACAAGGGCCGGGAAGCCATCTACGTCGAGGGCCGGAACGAAGGTAAGGTTCTTGCACATGACGTCGGGTTCACCAAGTTCTTGGCCGGCACCCTCGAGCTGGAGCCCACCTCGGCGCGGGCCATGGCCGAGAACCGGCACCCGATCACGGACGCCGGCATCGGCGCCCTGATCGACATCGTCTCCCGCCGTTGGACGGCCGAGCTCAGCCCCGATGAGTCGATCCTGGTTTTCGATGAAAACATGACGATCGGTCCCCGCCGCTGCCTCATGGTCGAATCGATTCACCCGCGCCGGTGCGACCAGTTCCTGTTCTACAAGGTCCGCCTGTTCATCGATTCCGAGCTGAACCTTCCGATCCGCTTCGAGGGTTACGACTGGCCCAGGGAAGAAGGGGGATCGCCGGAACTCGTGGAAGAATACTCCTATATCGACCTGAAACTCAACGTTGGCCTCGGCGACGCCGACTTCGACAGCGCTAACCGCCTGTACTCCTTCGGGCGATTCTGATCGACGACGGGCGTCTTTGCTCGCTCGCGGCAGTCACGCGCAGGCGTTATCCCCTCCTTTCATGACGGCTGAGAGTGTTCCGGGGCCGGCTCGATGGACGTGGAGCCCGGGCCCTTCCAGTCCGCGCGTCGGGATCAGTTGATCCAACCCTCACAATCCTCACGATTCGCGCGGCGAATGCCGATAGAACGAGAGGGAGACAAGGCGTAGAGAGGGCTCGCGGCGCACCACCGCCGCTTGACCTGGTGTATCGGCCTCGTGGCGTCGATCAGGGAGATGACGGAGAAGCGACCTTGGCAGGCGACTGACCCTTCGCTAGAATCCGCCTCGCTTCGCTCGTTCGCGGTGGGGTCGATCGCTAGCTCCCTCTCGATGTCTCTCCTTCAGGGCGTCTCCCTTCCCACACGTCTGCCAGGTGCCGATGTCGCTGTCGGCGTTCCCAGGTCGCTCGACCAGCTCGCTCCAGGGCGGGAGCGGCTCCGGGCGTTCCGGATCGATCCATGGAAGGAGGCTCGATGAGCACGGTTCCAACCTCGCAGGCCCAGACCCGGGTGCATATTCGCTGGATGATCCGGCGCGACATGCCCGAGGTTCTGGCCATCGAGCACGCGAGTTTCGAGTTTCCCTGGTGCGAGGAGGAATTCCTCCGTGTGCTCCGCCAGCGAAACTGCATCGGCATGGTCGCGGAGCTGGGCGAGCGAATCGTCGGATTCATGATTTACGAGCTTCACCGCAACAAGATCCAGGTGCTCGACTTCGCTACCCACCCCGAGCTGCGCCGCCACGGCATCGGCCGCCAGATGGTGAGCAAGCTGGCGGGCAAGCTCTCCTCCCAGCGCCGGAATCGGATCGCGCTGCAGGTGCGCGAGACCAATCTCTCCGCCCAGTTCTTCTTCCGCGTCGTCGGCTTCCGGGCGGTCGAGGTTCTCCGCGAGCATTTCCCGGATAGCGGCGAGGATGCCTATAGCATGCAGTACCACCTCGACGAGTCGGGTCTCGAGGCTTCGATGCCCACCAATCGCATCGCCAAGCAGCTCGGCTCCTGACCCCTGCCCTCGACAGGTGGTTCTCCGAGCCGTAAGACCATCGAGAGGACCGTCGCGGTGAGCCAGCCCGGTTCGCCGGGTCGGTCTTTTCTTTTTGCCCACGGGTTGGACTGGCAGAACCGTGACGGCTCAGGACGGGTACCACCCGCTCGCGATCGTGCCTCGAGACTCCCTCAGGATTTACCCGATTGCACGGAATGGTCCTGGCTCGACTCTTCAGGAATAATAGGGTTGCAAGGTCGCGCGTATCGAGGGGGCCACGCGACCGCAGGATCGGCTGAATTCGTCTCCTCGGCGCCCCTGGCGACGAGCCTTCCGTGTCACCCGCGAATGACGTTCCGGCCGAGTCGGCATGGAGCCTGGCGACCCTCGATCGTTCCGCCCATCGGATCACCTGGGGGCTTGCGGCTCTGGGGGTGATCAGCGGGGCGCGCATGCTGCTGGCGCTGGTCGATCAGCCGAGACTGGGTTTCAGCGCGTGGGCCGCGACCCTGATGGGGGCACTCTACCAGGTGGGTGCCCACGGTCTGGCCGGCGTGGCACTCGGGGCCCTGCTCCGCCTGCTGGGCCGGTGGCTGTCCCCGCGCGAGAGGGCCGTCGAGTGGGAGAGCCAGCCTGGGGTCGAGACGGCGGGGGCTGCCGCAATCGCGGTGCCTGGTGCTCCGCCTGCTCCTTCTCCCGGTCCCAGCGGGGTTGCCGTCGACCTGCTCAGCGAGCAGGCGCTGGCCCAGATCCGGAAGTCGGTCCGCTCGGGGAACTGGGACGAGGCCAGATCACTGCTGGACTCCTTCGCCAGGGATTATCAGGGCGACCCGCGGATCTCCTCGCTGGACCAGGAGATCCAGGCGGCCCGGAACGCGGCCCGCGACGAGCACATGGCCCAGCTCGACGCAGCACGGAAGGTTAAGAGGCCCTAACAAAATTGGTTGGTGTGGCATGGAACCTGCGATGTTTGTGATCCGAACGGATCTTGGTTCGGAGCCACATTATGGCCAAGCCCCTCGTCACCGACGCCCTCTGGGAGCGCATTCATCCCCTGCTCCCGCCCCGGCCCAAGCCGAAGCGGCCCGATCGTCCCGGCCGCCCACCCATCGAGGACCGGACGGCTCTGACCGGCATCTTGTTCGTCCTCAAGACCGGAATCAACTGGGAGGATCTTCCGGTCGAAATGGGTTGCGGCTCTGGTATGACGTGCTGGCGCCGCCTGCGCGACTGGGCGGTGGCTGGCGTCTGGGCCAAGCTCCACGAGGCTCTGCTGGCCGAGCTGGAGGGGGCTGGCCAGATCGACTGGAGCCGAGCGATCATCGACAGCAGCTTGGTGCGGGCCTGGGGCGGAGGCGGCGCGACTGGGCCCAGCCCAGTGGATCGGCGAAAGAAAGGGAGCAAACACCACGTGATTACCGACGCCCACGGGGTTCCCCTCACCGCAACGACGACAGCGGCGAACGTCCCCGACGTGGTGCCGATGGTGGAACTGGTCGATGCGATCCCGCCGGTGCGTGGCAAGCCGGGTCGGCCGCGCCGACGGCCGCGGGCCCTCTTCGGCGACCGAGGCTACGATTCAGACCCGCATCGCCGCCTCTTGCGCGGCGCGGCATTCGGCCCCGGATCGCCCGGCGGAAGACGTCGCACGGCAGCGGATTGGGGAAATATCGCTGGTACGTGGAGCGGACGTTGTCGTGGCTGCACGGTTTCGGAAGACTGCGCGTCCGCAAGGATCGAACCCCGGCTATCCATCAGGCGTCTCTCAGACTTGCTTGCGCGATAATTTGTCCTAGACTGTTATGCCAACGCCAATTTTGTTAGGATCTCTTAAGGGTGAGCTGGCAATCTTTGTTTTCAACGACCGAAGACGAGGCTAGAATTACCGATCTTCACACTCGCAACTGACTGTATTTCGGAGCCTTGCGTGGCAATAGTGATCAAATGATCACTATGATCCCAGCCCGTGTTCTGAGTCGTTGAAATTCTGTGCTTGGCCGTTTCTTCTCTTCTACCTGGGATGAGACCACGGGAGATGCCGAAATACTCTCATAATCGGTAGACCCTGGAAATCGAGTTGTATCGACAAAGTCTCTCACTTCCCCAGCTTGACGCAGCCCCGGACGTCGGCTAGGGATAAGTGTTGACTTTTCCCGGCGGCAACTTCTGGGTACCCGAAAGGAACAGGCCATGATCCGCCGACTCGCTCCGGTCTGGGCCCTTGTGCTCGTGACCTTGGCCGGACCAGGGGTCCGAGCCCAGATTCCCTTTGCCAGGGATCTCATCCCGTCTCGAACCTCGCTTGCGCGGCTCGGGCTGGATCGCCAGTGGACGGCTGTCGTACCGCTCAACGAGACCGAGCGCCTTCGCCGCATCAGCCGCAGCGCCGATCTTTCTTCGCCCAGACGAACGGCGGCTCCTTGCACACCTACGACGCCGAGACCGGCAAGCTATTATGGTCAGCGTCTCTGGGGGGAGCACTCCGAATGCCCGTCCCGTTTCCTCGAACTCCTACATGGTCTTTGGCACAAGCGCCGATGTGCTGAACGCCCTGGACCGGAAAACCGGCCGCACCATCTGGACGACGCACCTGGGAACGATCCCGACCTGCGGGACGGTGGCCGACGAAGACCGGGTCATGGTCGGCACGATTGACGGCAAGGTGCTCGGTTACAGCCTGAGGTCCAAAGGCCCCAAGGGAGAGGTGAAGATCCGCGACAAGCCGGTGGAAGAATTCGGCTGGCAGACCGGCGGTCCGGTCTACACGCTTCCGCTCTCCGCGGAGCACATGGTTGCTTTCGGCTCCAGCGACGGTCGCGTTTACGTGGTCATGAACAACGAGCGGACCCCACTTTACCGGATCCGGACCGGTGGCCCGATCGGCGATGGCCTGGGAAGCTACGGAACCCGGACTTTGCTCATTCCCTCGGCCGACAACAACCTGTACGCGGTCGACCTCCTCACCTCGGAGAACCTCTGGGTCTTCCCGTCGGGGGCCCCGATTGACCAGGCTCCGCTGGTCGCCGGCGAGGATATCTTCTCGATCAACGAGGGCGGTTATCTGACGCTCCTGGATCCGGCCACCGGCAACGTTCGCTGGAATACCCTGACTCCGGGCGGCCGCCTGGTTGCCGTGGGCGGCAACAAGATTTACCTCCGTTCCTGGGGCAACGACCTCATCATCATCGACCGCGGCAACGGCCAGGTGGTGGCCAACGGGCTGGCCACGAATCAGCGGGCCGGCGTGAATCTTCGCGAGTTCGGCCTGTCCATGCTCAACCGCTTCGATGACCGGATGTACTTCGCCACCGATTCGGGCATGGTGGTGTGCGTGCGGGAGATCGGCGCCACCCAGCCGCGGCTGCTGCGTGATCCCAAGGCCCTGCCCTTCGGCTACATTCCGCCCGAGGGCATCAGGAAGACGCCCCCGCCCGTACCCGAGGCGGAGACGCCGGCCGAGCCCGGCCCCGAGCCGAAGGGGCCGACTCAGACAAGGCCAAGACCAAGGACGCCAAGGCCGCCGGCACCGCCGCCGGACGAGAAGGAGAAACCGGCCGAGGAGCCGAAGGACGCCGAGCCCCCCAAGTAAGTGATGCGAGCGGCAGGCGGTTCCGGATGATGCTCGTGTTTCCTCGCCGATCTCGTCATAATGAGAGTCCCAAAGCGCCCCGGCACTTCGCCCGCATCCGCGGCGAGGTCTCCGGGGGCTTCTCTTTCCCCCGGACGAGGCGCACACCGGGAAATCACCCGACAACCGCACCGGAACGAAGCCACCATGCCAGACCCCACCCCCCACGACGACGTCGTCCCCGTTCGCCGTGCCCTGCTGAGCGTTTCCGACAAGCGCGGCCTGATCGAGCTGGCCCGAGCCCTGGCCGACCGGGGCGTGAGCCTGCTGGCCAGCGGAGGCACCCGGACCGCCCTGGCCGCCAGGGGCTGAAGGTCACGGAAGTGGCCGACTACACCGGTCAGCCCGAGATCCTGGGCGGACGCGTCAAGACCCTGCATCCCCGGATCCACGCCGGGATCCTGGCCCGACGCGAACGTGCCCGAGGACTTGCAGGTCCTGGCCGGCCAGGCGATCGACCCGATCGACCTCGTGGTCGTGAACCTCTACCCGTTCGAGGCGACGGTGGCCAACCCGGCGGCGACGTTCGAGGACGCCGTCGAGAACATCGACATCGGCGGTCCCTCGCTGATCAGGGCCGCGGCCAAGAATCACGAGCACGTCGCCGTCCTGACCGATCCCGATCAGTATGCCGCGTTCCTCGACGAGCTTCAGGCCCCGGGAGGCACGACGCTCCAGACCCGCCGCCGGCTGGCCCAGGCCGCGTTCGCGCGGACGGGCACCTACGACCGGGCGATCACCGACTACTTCGCCAGGGTCGCGAAGCGCCGGCGAGAGCCCGGCGGCGAAGTTCCCCGCTGTCGCTCGAACCTCGCCTTTCCGCTTCGGCAGACGCTCCGCTATGGAGAGAACCCGCACCAGCAGGCGGCCTTCTACGTCGATCCGCACGCCCGGGGTCCCAATCTCGCGACCGCCGAGGTGCTTCACGGCAAGGAACTTTCCTACAACAACCTCCTGGACCTCGACAGCGCCCTGCGGCTGATCCGGATGTTCGCCGAGCCGGCCGCCTGCATCCTCAAGCACAACAACCCCTGCGGCGCGGCGATCGCCAGCGACCTGGCCACCGCGTTCGATCGAGCCTACGAGGGCGACCCGGTCAGCGCCTTCGGAGGCATCGTCGGGCTCAACCGACCGGTGGACCTGGCCACGGCCGAGCGGATGGGCAAGCCCGGCCGGTTCCTCGAGGCGATCGTGGCGCCGGGCTTCCAGCCTGACGCGCTCCGGTTCCTGACCACCCGGCCAAGCTGGAAGAACAGCGTCCGGCTGATCGACCTCAAAGCGCCGATCGGCCCGTCCGACCCGGTTCCCTCGGGCCTGGACCTGAGGCGGATCGAGGGAGGGCTGCTCGCCCAGGACTGGGACCAGGTCGAGATCGACCCAGGCTCATGGCAGGTGGCCACCCAGCGCGAACCCACGCGAGAGCGAGCGGGCCGACCTGGCGTTCGCCTGGCGGGTGTGCGCCATGGTCAAGTCCAACGCGATCGTCGTGGCCCGCGACGGGCAGCTTCTGGGGGTGGGAGCCGGGCAGATGAGCCGGCTGGACTCGGTGCGGATCGCCGTCGACAAAGCCGGCGATCGGGGCCGCGGGGCGGTGCTCGCCTCCGACGCCTTCTTCCCCTTCCGCGACGGTCCCGATGCGGCCGCGGCCGCGGGCATCACCGCGATCATCCAGCCCGGCGGATCGAAGCGCGACGACGAGACCGTCGCCGCCTGCAACGAGCACGGCATCGCCATGGTCCTCACCGGCCGCCGGCATTTCCGGCACTGAGGTTCTGAGAGATCGTCTTGCCCCATTGCTGCCTGCCAGTCCGGGCCCCCTCTTCGCTATACTCGGGGACGTTCAGGGTCGTTGCCGGTCGCTCAGACTTTACCGCCAGCCGACGAAGGCTACGGAACTCGAAACATGATCAAACCGCACGAACTCAAGGTCCAGTCGCTGGGACCCTGCACCCTGGAGTCGCCCCTGGCGAGGCTTCAGGGCGTTGGGTTCGTCCCCGAGACCTCACACATCCGGTATCAGCACAAGTGCGGCCCCGGCGTCGATTGCATGGACGACGTGTCGTTCGAGGAGGCCGGTCCGCGCCGGCTCATCTTCTTTGACCCGGCGAAGACGACCGCCGCCGTGGCCACCTGCGGCGGGCTCTCGCCGGGCCTGAACAATGTCATCCGCTCGGTCTACTCGGAGCTGACCTACAACTATCATGTGCCCCGGGTCCTGGGCGTCCGCAACGGCTACCAGGGACTCAACCCCGCGGCGGGGCACAAGCTCGTCGAGCTCAATCCAGGCTACCTGGAGCACATCCACTACCTGGGCGGCACGGTGCTGGGCAGCTCGCGCGGGCACCAGGAACCGGCCGTGATGGTGGATACCCTGGAACGTGAGAGAGATCGACATCCTCTTCTGCGTGGGAGGCGACGGAACCCAGCGGGGCACCTCGGCGATCGCTCAGGAAGTCGCGCGGCGGGGGCTGAGCAAGGCGATCGTGGGCATTCCCAAGACGATCGATAACGACATCGAGTTCGTCTTCACCTCGTTCGGCTACAACACCGCACTGGAGAAGGCCGAGGAGGTGCTGCGAGGCGCCCACGTCGAGGCCCGGGGCGCGCCCAACGGCATCGGGCTGGTGAAGTTGATGGGCCGGAACGCGGGCTTCATCGCCGCCGGCGCCGCACTGGCCAGCCAGGACGCCAACTTCGTGCTGATCCCCGAGGTCCCCTTCCACCTGGACGGGGAGAACGGGTTCCTTGCCGTGCTCGAGCGGCGGATCCTGGGCAAGGGCCATGCGCTCATCGTGGTTGCCGAGGGGGCCGGCCAGCACCTTCTCGAGCGGGATGAGAGCCGGCGCGACGCTTCGGGGAACCTCCTTCACCAGGACATCGGCCTGTTCCTCCGCGACAGGATCCAGTCCTATTTCAAGGCGAGGGAGATCCCGA
>CAWFJM010000012.1:0-81792 GCA_963816015.1 uncultured Planctomycetaceae bacterium
CTACACGGCCAGCAAGAAGGTTCGCAACGACGACGCCTATAGCCCCGGCGGAAAGATCGGCCTGCGTCCCGACCGGGCGACGATTCCCTACTGCCAGCGCGCCCGCGAGGCGTTTCCCGGCGTTCCCGTCATCGCCGGCGGCGTCGAGGCCTCGTTGCGGCGGCTGGCCCACTACGACTACTGGAGCGACACCGTCCGCCGGTCGATCGTGCTCGACGCCAAGGCCGACCTCGTGGTCTTCGGCATGGGCGAGCACCAGATCGTCGAGATCGCCCGCCGGCTGGCCGCGGGTGAGACGGTCAAGGACCTGCGGAACATGCGCGGGGTCGCGTTCGCGCTGGGGCCAGCGAGACGCCTCCGGCCGAGGCTCTCGTCCTTCCCAGCTTCGAGGACGTGAAGGCCGACAAGCGGAAGTTCGCCCAGGCCACGAAGATCATTCACCAGGAAACCAACCCGCTCAACGCCAAGACCCTGGTCCAGTTCCACGACCGCCAGGCCGTCGTGTGCAATCCGCCGGCCTTGCCGATCAGCCAGGACGACATGGACCGGGTTTACGGGCTCCCCTACACCCGCAAGCCCCACCCGATGTACAAGGGACAGCGGATTCCGGCCTACGAGGTCGTCAAGGACTCGGTGACGATCATGCGCGGCTGCTTCGGCGGCTGCACGTTCTGCTCGATCACGGCCCACCAGGGGCGGATCATCCAGTCCCGGTCGCAGGAATCGGTCCTGGCCGAGCTCCGCACGATGGGCCAGGACCCGAAGTTCTCGGGCGTGGTCTCGGACATCGGCGGGCCCACCGCCAACATGTACCAGATGCGGTGCACGCGTCCCGAGGTCGAGGCCAAGTGCAAGCGGCTGTCGTGCGTTCATCCCACGATCTGCAAGCTGCTGGGCACCGACCACGGGCCGCTGGTCGAGCTGATGCGCGAGAGCCGCCAGGTGCCCGGGATCGACAAGGTCTTCGTGGCCTCCGGCATTCGCATGGACCTGGCCCAGAAGTCGCCCGAGTACATGGAGGAGCTGGCCAAGCACCACGTCGGCGGGCATCTCAAGGTTGCCCCCGAGCATACCGACACGAACGTGCTGCGGCTGATGAAGAAGCCCGACGCCAACGATTACCAGGGCTTTGCCGAGGCCTTTCAGAAGGCCAGCGAGAAGGCGGGGAAGAAGCAGTTCCTGGTCCCCTATTACATCGCCTCGCACCCCGGCAGCGACCTGAACGCGATGATCGACCTGGCCGTCTTCCTGAAGCGGAACGGCTATCGCCCGGACCAGGTCCAGGATTTCATTCCCGCTCCGTTCGACATCGCCACCTGCATGTTCTACACCGGGCTCGACCCGTTCACCGGCCAGGAAGTCTTCGTGGCACGCCACCTGAGGGACCGCAAGCTCCAGCGGGCGCTGCTCCAGTTCTTCAAGCCGGAGAACTACTTCGAGGTCCGCAAGGCACTGCTCGCCGCGGGCCGGCAAGACCTGATCGGCGGGGGCTGCGACGCCTTGATACCGGCCCAGCCTCCCAAGGCGGCTCTCCAGTCGCGCATGGCCAGGGCCGCGCGAGATCTGGCCGAAGGCAAGTACGTCCACACGATCGAGAAGCCCGGGACCGCAAAGTCCCAGCCGGCGGGAACGGAGCGAGGCCGCGGACCCGGATACCGGCCGAACCGCAAGACGGCCAGGCGCAGACCTCGCTGAGCGGCACGAACCGCACGCCCACCGGTTTCCCTCATCACCTGAAGTCGAGGCTCGCCCCGGATGGCCCGCAAACGTAGCCGCCCCCCCTCTTCTTCCGAGGCCAGGCCCCCGCGTGGTCCGCGCCCGGCCGACTCGAGCGACCGCCGATCCTTCCGCCACCGGCCCGGCGGCGGCCCCCCCCGCGGCCTGAAGTCACGGGCCGGCGAGGCGTCTCCAGGCTCAGGCGCCGGTGCCGCCGCTCGCCCGGCCGAGGCTCCACGCCCGAAGGCGCCCCGTGTGAAGTCGCAATCGAACGCAGCCCGCCTGGCCGCCTCCGTGGCCCCGGCCGTGCTCCGCGACGTGCTCTCCACCGGCAAGCGGCTGGAGCCCGCGCTGGCCGAGGCGATGGAACCCCATCGGGAGGCCACCTGGACCGACCGCCGCCTGGTGCTGAGGTCGCTGGCGGCCCTGCTGCGGTGGTGGGGCTGGATCGAACCCCTCCGCCTGGTTGAGGTGGAGGATCAGCTTGCGCTCGCCTGGCTGCTCGATTCCCGGGAGGTCGACGGGATCTGCCGGTTCTGGGCCCACAAGGTCGGGCGTTCGCTCGACCTGTTGTTCGCCGTCGGCGACGCGCCGAGCTGGACGGCCCGCGCGGAGGGGTTCAAGCGGTGGGTGGGCCGCCACGCGGTCAACGCGGATCCCTGGATCCTCTTCCCCGGCTGGCTGCGCGACCAGCTCCCCGTTCCGCCCGGCGACACGACGGCCAAGGCCCGCCGCCTGGCATTCCTCCATGCCCTGCAAACCCGCTGGCCCCTCTGGATCGGCGTTCGCGGGGGCTCGGAGAAGGCCATCTGGAACGAGCTCCGCGACGCCGGGCTCAAGCCGTGGATCCATCGCCGGCTCACCACCGCGGCGAAGCTCGAGCCCGACACCGACCTGAGGGCCATCCGGGCTCTCCGCGAGGGCGAGCTCATCATCGAGGACCTCTCATCCCAGGCGCTGGGAAAGGTCTGCGATCCCGACCCGGGCGAGCGCTGGTGGGATGTCAGCGGCGGCCTGGGTCTGCACGCGCTTCACCTGGGAACCCTGATGCACGGCAAGGGGACCGTGGTCACCACCTTCGAGCAAGAGAAGCGGCGCCGCGAGACGGCGATCCGGCTCCGCCGGTTCCCCTGCCGCAACATCGCCTCCAAGCTCTGGGATGGCCGCCACGCTCCGGGCAAACCGGGCTCGTTCGACGGCGTGCTCGTCGACGCTCCCTGCTCCGACGTCGGAACCTGGCGCCGCCACCCCGACGTCCGCTGGACCGTCAAGAAGCAAGACCTCGCCGAGCTCGCCAGCCGCCAGGCCCAGCTCCTCGACACGGCCTGCACCGCCGTCCGTCCCGGCGGGACGCTCGTCTACTCCGTCTCCACCGTCACCGTCTGCGAGACCCTCGACGTGGTCACCGCCTTCCTCGCCGCCCACCCCGAGTTCCGCCTCGATCCCTTCCCCCACCCCCTCGAGGAAACCACCACCCCCGGCACCCTCCAGCTCTGGCCCCACCTGCACGACTGCGAGGCCCGGTTCATCGCAAGGATGGTGCGGATCAAGAAGCCCTGAGTTGAAACGGCCGCCGACCGCCGAATTGGCTTCGTTCGTCGCCGCGACGACCAAAGCCATCGGACGTTACCTCTTCATCCCAAGAGGTTAGCCCTGAGTTTTTGGCTTCGTTCGGCCCATTCGAAGAAGGGGATCCACAAGGAGGACAGGGGTACAGGAGGGAAAGACAGCGGAAGGAACCCATGACATGCATGGCGAGCATCTCGAGGCGTGAACCCATCACGATGAAGGCTCGGTCTCTTTCCCGTTGGTTCCTCCTGAACCTCCTGTCCTCCTTGTGGTATGTCTGTCCGCCTCCGACCGATCCACCCGCACCAATTGGCTTCGTTCGTCGCCGCGACGATCGATCCCATCGGACGTTACTCTCATCATCACAACAGGTTAGACTGGCTATTCAGATTGGCTTCGTTCGTTGCTTTCGAATTCGGCCGTCGGCGGCTTCTCAAACCTCGCACTGTCCAGGCCCCTTCTTGCGGAGGCACCCCGACCACCTTTGCTCGGGTTTCCCTCCCCGAGCCTGATTTCCGTCATCCGAATTGCCAAGGATCGTCTACAGGAACAAACCACCACTTTATCTTACACGATGAATCGGGGTGGGCCGGAAAATCGGCAAAATGTGCCGACCGTGAACTCGGGACATCCGTCAGCCGCGACACGAGGCGTACGTTCCGCAGAACGCGTTCCTCTGGTCCGCGATCATTGGTCGACGCGCGGCTCACGGGCTCAGCCCCCTTTGAACCGCATCACGTTTCCATCCCACCTCACCTTACTCCCCCTCCTCGTTGAAGAAATCCAGATCGACCCTCTTGACCAGGTAGGTCTCGGCGACCGAGACGCCGATGTTGTAGTCGATCATGAGGTCGGAGAGGGTCGCGCCGTCGATGAGGACGACTTTCTTGGACTCGATGCGATTGACGTAGTCGAGGGCATCCGCGGAGAAGGTCGCGGTCGTGAGCAAGACGCCCTTGCGGGCGCGATAGATCTCCATCGATCCCACGAATGACTGGACGACCGGACGGCCAACCGTGCTCTCCCATCGTTTGGCTTGAATGCAGACGACGTCGAGCCCCAGGCGGTCTTCCTTGATGATCCCATCAACGCCTCCGTCACCCGACCGCCCGATCCGCTGGCCCGCGTCGGTCAAAGAACCGCCGTAGCCCATGGCCACGAGAAGGCGGACCACGAGTTCCTCGAAGAACTGAGGAGTCGATGCCCGAACCTTCTCGAGGAGTTCCTTGGCAAGCGCTGCGCGGAGAGTCTTGTAGGCAGCGGCGATCACTTCCTTCGGTGTCTTGGACTCGTCGCCATGGTTCTCACCCTCGGAAGTGTCCGTCGGCTTCGTCTTATTGACGAACTCCAGGTAAGACGGGTACCGGCGCAGAATACGGAGGTCGACCCGCGATAGTTTCTCCTGAAGAAGCTCTCGACCCAGCGGCGAGAGCCGAATGTAGCCTCGCACGGGGTTTTCGAGCAGCCCGGCCATCTTCATGTGCGCTTTCGCCCAGGCAACGCGATTGCTGATGATCGTCTGCTGGCCGCTGGGGAGAAGCTCGCGGCGTTCGTCTTCCGTCAGTTCAAACCGGTCGGCGACTCCCCGAGTCACATCCTTCATCAGATGGTCTTTCCCGTCCGAGACCAGCTCCAGGAGCGGGAGCATCAGAGACTGAAAGTCGGGTATCGGCACGAGAGTTCCTTGGTCAATGTAAGTGTTTTGCTGCTACGCGGGTGCGGCCGACCCTGCAGGCCGGGCCAACCGGCCCACTACGATGCGGCCTTCCTCCGACCGGGGCAGCCAATGTCGAGGTTCAGGGAGACCGTTCCCGGACGTGAACCTATTCCCATGATGCGATGCTAACGCGCCTGGGTGGTGTTTCCTATCCTCTTTATGCAAACCGAAAAAGGGGCACATGACCGGCACTGAATTGATGTCGTGCGACGATCACGACGATTCGGTCAGCGTCTCAGCACATTTCAACTCGGTTCCCGCTCCCCAATTCCTGGTTTCGCTCAGTATGGATCGGGCCGGGTTGGCGGTATATATGGAACGAGGCGACGGCTTGTCTTGAAAACACTTGCGGGTACCAGAGATGCCCGTTGAACGGACCAGACCAGCACGCGACCTTACGCCGTGTGTCCAAGTCCTGAGTGGGTGTTCCGCACGAACTGCGGGGCTTCCGGTCTGCATCGGGTGAGGTCCAGCCCATCTGTGAGCGAGCGTGGCGATCGTGCCATGTCGTTCAAGCGGCCGCTTCCTCGAATGGCGGGCTCGAGTTGGCCCGCTACGGCGAGAGCCGTCAGAAACAGGAATCGCACGGGTATCGATCCCGGTATGGCCCGTCGGATTGCCCCGACGTATGTTCTAATGGTAATGACGTAAGGAAACGGATCCGGACTCTCTCGAAAACCGTAGTGAGCGTGGGATCGGCCCGGATGACTGCCGGTTGGAAAAACACATGCTCGCGAGCGCGTCGTGTTAGTATGGGTAGACCTCGAGACAGGAGCCGATGGAGTTCTCGTTCTCGCGATCTCCCGGGTGGTTGATGGGAATCCATTCCGGGAGGGCGAGACCGCGGGCAAACCTATCCCCGCCGATCGTCAAAGTGGCACGGGGGTCCATGGCCGAGACGTCCGCCACGTTGCTAGAGCGGCTCAGCGACCGGTCAGACTCCGTCGCGTGGCGACGGCTGGTTGACCTCTATTCGCCGTTGATCAAGGCCTGGTTGTGTCACCAGGGCGTCTCGGCCGGCGATGCCGAGGATCTGACGGGGTCCGCCATTCGGGTCAGACCGAGTTTCAAGTTAACTTGAAACTCGGTCTGACCCCGCCAAGCAGCTAGACCCCGCCAAAGACTGCGAACGGGGGCTCCTCGAACATTCTCTCTCAGACTTTTAGACTGAGCCCGATGCCAAGGACCACTTCTTGAGCAAAGAGGCGAGCGTCGCGGCCTGCGGGATAGGACGGCGATACGGCAATGAGCCCAGGACAGTGGGCGTTGTCCCGCGCGATCCGGCGACGTAGCCGCCGGCCCCGCCGGCGTGGCCGCCGGTGCCGAAGTGAGCAAGCGACTGGATTGACCGGTGGTCAAGGCGCTGATGCCGAACCCACCCACCGCGATCGACTGCGAGGCCGGGGAAGAGGCCCTCGCGGTATTGCTATTGGAGGATGACGGGGTGAAAGCGACATCGGCCCAGAAGTTCATCCCGTTGCCGTTCACATTGGGGAAAGCGCCGGCGCGATTATAGACCCCGTCACCTCCGGAGACGCTGTTGGACAGGGCCTGCAGCGGCCCATTGGTGACCCCGCCGTGCGTGAAGAAATTGGTGGTGATGCCGAAATAGCCCCCGCCCGTGGAGAACGAGACGACGTAGACCGTGTTGGCCTGGACCGCCACCGGGCTTGAAAAGCTGACCTGCTGCCAACCGGAGGCCGACTCATTCGTGAACGTGGCCGTGGCCAGCAGTTTCCCGGTCGAGGACCAAAGATGGCCGACGTGGATGTACCCACCCATCAACGTCGGCTTGTAGAACCGGACCCCTGTCACCTCGCCGGCCACGCTGGCGGTGAACTTCACACCCACCTCGTACGACCCGCGACTATTGGCGTTCTCCGACGGGACGTAGGAGTTGCTCCAGATGCTATCGGCCGTCGCCGCGGTGCCGCTCGTCGTCGCGCTGGCCACGTTGCTGTAGGCCGAGTCAACGTTTCCAAGTGTCGCGAGGACACGGTAGTAGTAGGTCGTCCCGGCGGACAGGCCCGTCTGCTGGAAGGTGGTGCCGCCCGAGGTGCTCCCGACCTGAGTCCAGCCGGTGCTGCCGTTGAGGCTTTGCTGGATCAGGTAACCGGTGGCACCGTTCGAGCCGGTCCAGGTGAGATTAATTTGGGTCGAGGAGGCCGCACTGGCTACCAGGTTGGTCGGGGCAGCCGGTGCGACGGACGTGCCGTCAAGCGAGCCGACCACCAGATTGGCCATTGGAGAGCCCAGGCCGGTGACATAGTCGTAGCCGGGCCCGGCCGAATAGTTCGGGCTGCCCGGGCTGCCGGTGCTCGTGCCGCTGGTGATGTCGTGGAAGTCGGCCTGGTTTTGGTACAGGATGTTCATCACTTCCTGCGGACTCGTGCTGTCGAGCGCCGGTTGGCCGCTCAGGGCGCGGCCCTGGTCGGCGATCGCCAGCAGCGCCGACCACTGCGGTGCCCCGGCGCTGGTGCCGCCAACCTGGAGCCAGCCGTAGCTCGTCCCCTCGTATGGGACGGAGTCATAGACGGCGAAGCCGGTTGACGGCGATGCGTCATAGGCGACGTCCGGGGTAGCTCGCGACGACGACGTCTGCGTCACCACACCGTTCTGGTATGACGGTTGCGACTCGGAGGCGCTGGGGCCCCCACCGCTGCCGCTCCAGCCGACCTCGCTCGACCAGACATCGCCCGCGCCGAGGGTGAGGGCCGTCCCGCCAACGGACAGAACGTTCGGCGAAGCCGCCGGCCACGACGCGGGCGCGCCGGAGTCGCCCGAGGACGCCACGAACGCCACGCCGGCCTGAGCAAAATAGGAGTCATACCCCGCCTCGTTCGAGAACTCGCCGAAGCCCCAGCTCATCGACACGACATTCGCATTGGACGACGCGTAATTGACGGCGGCGAGCAGGTCGCTAAAGCTATTGGAGCTGGCCTCGACCAGCATGATGCTCGCCCCGGGCGCCATGGCGTGCGCCCACTCCACGTCGAGCGACTCCTCGAGCTCCCAACCGCCCGTCGGATCGCTGGCCGGATAACTCGTCCCGCCGGTCTGGTTGACCTGCGTGACCGTCGTGTCGGGCAGCCCGAACTGGGCATCGAACGTGTTCAGATCGGTCTGGATGTTCGGGTCGTGGTAGGCATCGACGATGGCGATCGTCTCGCCGCTGCCCGTGCCCGCGACGCCATTGAAAGCAATACTATTAAATCCATATGCTTGCTGGATTTGCGCAGGCGTGTACGCTCCGGAGGGCGGCCCCCCGCCGCCGGCAAAGGGCCTCACCTCGAACATCGGGTGGGCCACCATCGGCGTTGTGCTGAGCAGCGCGCGCGATTCGAGATCATCCATCCTCGGCCTCAAGCAACGCAGTGTCGTGGAGCGGCGACGGCGAGATCCGCGCGTTGTTCTCGAGCTCATCGAAGAATCCCCTGGATGGTGCAACGGTGGTGTGGCTTCAAGACGGCCTATTCAATGCGAGAATCGGCATGTCCCAAGAGGGCCCGGTCCACCCAAGGACGAGGGTGCGGCGGAATCGTCGGGATTCCTGCAAGAAGCCGGCTCAATTGATTGTCTGGTCACCGAAGGTTTGGCTGGCTGCGGGGCAAGCCTCACGACAGCATCTGACGACCCTCTCGGCTCGCCCTGACCTCAGGCGCGGACAAAGCCCAAGCGTGGCTACTCATGCTCACCCCCCGCCCCCGGTCGCGCATGACCGTTGGGTCTCTCGCCGCTTGAGCAATGATGCGTACCTCGGCGTCTTCCCCACGCGGGGTCGTTCGGAGAAACCGTCTGCGATAATAATACCTCACTCTCAGAGAGGAGCGAAATAAAGTGGCTTCCAGCGATTTTTCGAATGCTTCGTCGCTCCGAGAAACGGCCTGACGCCGAGCATCAAGGGCTTAGAACACGAGGCCGCCGTGCCGTAGGATATCAAGGGTGCCGGAGCCCTGTATCAGGTGACGATCGCAGGAAGAGGTCTGCGGGAGACAGGAGCCTGGAAGAGTCTCAGCTTCCTGGAAGCCTGCATGCGAGCCTATGTTGACGGGTCCACCGAGCCGGTACTACTTTCCTCAGGCCTGGAGGACTACTTCCTCGGGACCTACTACTTCAACCGGGGGCGCTATGCAAACAACCTTGCCGGGTTGACTCATCTGGATGTCAAGAACCGCACGTTCTCCGCATACCGGTTCCACGATCAGGACCCCGTTTTCTTCAACTCGGGACTCCGGTTGACCTGCCGCTGCGGCGAGACGGAAGATGGATCGAAACACGGCGAGACGGTCGGTGACCCACCCGAGACGGAGTACACCACCTACACCTGGGTCTATCAATGGCCCTCGGCAGCGACCCCCTCCCCCAATGCGCGTTGAAGACTTCCGGGCCAGCCGTTCACGCTCGGAGCTGCATGAGCTCGCCGAACCGGTCGATCGAACCGACCGGTCGGCCGTGTCGATCTTGCCAAACGGTCGGCGAAGTCCAGCTTGACCTGGTGAATCACGCCGCAGTCGTCGCAGGCGACTCGAGGAATTGCGTAGCAGATGAACACGGCCCGAAGACCGATGAGTAGGCTACGGAATTTCCGCTCAACGCATCTACGAGGGTGGACATGCCGCGACCCGCAGACCGTGCAGAGGGGCCGTGTGTGGGCAAGTCGGATGGTGAAGTGGACAACCCTCGGTATAGGCAGTGCGCACGTGTCGGTAGCCCGCAAGCCCGTAGGCATGGTGCAGAAGGCTGGTGGACATGTTGGTCTTCTCCCTGGAGCCTTTGTTCACAACTCCAGAAGAGGCCAACATGTCCGCCAATCACCAACCTCATGTAGGCTTCAACCGGATGAGCCCTATTTCATGATAAGGCAATCCGAGCGCAGATGAACCAGGTCCGATTGGTGATCACCGGCGAGAGAAAAGTCGGGATCGACGGAGGGACTGCTCAAGCCGGAATGGAATGCGGCGCCTCTTGATTCATGAGCGGATAACCGTCGGGATCCTTGCCGCGCACACGCCGCCAGAGCACTTGAATCGTCGGCACGTTGATCGTGACGATGAAGAGCTTTCGAAAGTGGCCGGGCGGAGATTCCAGGGGCCGAACGCCGTGCCAGGAATGCGCCGTCCGCCGGAAAAGCAGGCTTCCATTTCCCCGGGGGTCCAGGGACGCAGCGATTCCGAGATCATCGAATTCCGGGGCCGAATGAGTCTTGAGACGTCCTCCGTCGTCCATGATCAGGATGCGGCCTCCCCAGCTCGAATCCCAATCCGCTTCCGTATTGAAATAGAAGATGTGGGTACCCAGCTTGCGACGGGCGTCGCAGTGCGGCGAGACGCCACAACCTTGCCAGGCATAATACCACTCCAGAGTGAGGACAAAGCTCGCACCTCGGCGAAGACCGAACATGCGGCGGATCAGAGACTCGTACGTCTTGCCGTGAAGCTCCGCGACGAAGTCCCTCCACGGCTCCGCGAGATCCAGACTTGGGTGGTAATGCAAGATGTACCGGTCATGATAACCCTGCCCGAAGGCACGCTTCACACCGACCTTGCGATCGAACAATGAGACCTCAGGCAGGGTCCGGCGGAGGAGCTCATGACCCTCATGGGTCAAGATTCCTGGAATGTCGACCCATGGATAGGGCTGCTGACTCTGAAATGATTCGTGAGAGACTCGCTCGATACAGTCGCGATTCAAGTACTCCATCACTTGTCCTCGCTGTTCTCGAGCCTGAGCAATCCTCCGGCGAGCAGAGTGCCGGGGCGGCTGGAGATGAAACCTTCTCCCCACGTTGCTTCCCGGTGACCGCGCTCAGACCGATCTCCTTCGTGTACCTTCCAGACATAATCAGGTCGCCATTGGGCGAGTGGGTAATCTATCCGGGTCGTCCGTTTTCTCCTAGAGCAAATCGGCCCCCCGAACCATCGATCGTTGGAGGTAGAGGCAGACGAGCAATAGAGAGGCTGAACTTGCAATGTTGTGTGTCCGGATATTAGCACACAAACCCCAGAATCCAGTGACAGCCGTTCGTTCTCCAGGCCCTGGACCATGTGCAAGCTTCCGTTGCCATCGGAGGTCGTTATTGGTAAAGTCCCATGGATTCGACCAGATCCCCTTCCCCTTTCGACTCAAGCTCAATACCTGGTCTGGCCGAGTCTTTGAAGAAACCGAGCGCCCGATGACACCCACCGGTGGTGGTCACGGAGGCCACGGTCCCAATCGGGAAACCGCGCACTGCGTGGACGGTTGATCATCGAGAGACGAGTGAACGATCTGTTTGCCTCTCTTACCATCGTGAATGGTTTATCGAAACTTGGTTCGTGTTTCGTGCAAGGGTCGCGAACTCCCTAAACGGTTTGACCGCGAGGGGGAGGATTTCTCGATTCCTGCACATGTGAGACGACCTGAAACCGCTCATGGGGGGTGGTTTCCGGTAGGCTACGACGGCCCCCTCCTATCGAAGGCATTTCATAGGTTGGGTCTCCACCTGCGCACCACATCCGTGGTGGTGCTGGTGAAGGAGTCGCGGCACGGGTGAACCGGCGCGACTTCTTAGCCCCAGCCGAGGAGCGACTGGCTCCTGCCGTCGGGTTTCCTGCCACTGGCCGTCGTACTCATATGGAGGAATTCGGAATGGCCGCGCACGCCATGTCCAAGGCATCCCACCAAGGGATTGGTTTTGCGACCGTCGAGCTGAACGACATCCGTCATGTCTTCGCCACAGCGACCCCTCGCTGTGGCTGCACTCTGCGCGAACAGGCCGAGGATGCCCTGCACAGTCTCGATGGCGTGCTCAGGGCAGAGGGCACCCGCCGATCGATCATCCGGCAGACGGTTTTCCTGGCTGAAGCCAGCCAGCTCGACGAGTGCCGCCAGATCATGCGCGATTTCTACGGCGCCGATTTGCCTGCCACGAGCTACATCCCCGAGCCTCCGTGTGATGGAAAGCTGCTGTCGATCGAGGCCCACGGCGTCGGGCGTGGAAGGAGTGAAGTCGAGATTGAACGTGTGAGCGAGCAGCTTGTCGTTCTCCGGCACGATGGCATGACCTGGGCCTGGTGTGCTCCGGTCGTTCCCAGAACCTGGACCACACCAAAGGCGTGTATCACTTGCACAAAATACGCCACCCACTGTACTCCGGTCGTTCCCAGAACCTCGACCGCCGGCGCGTACGAAAGTACGGCGAACACACTGCACCAAATCTGTTCGCTCCTTCACGGAGTAGGGATTCGCTTCGATCAAGTCATTCGCACATGGCTCTACCTCGGTGGAATCGTCGCCGCTGAAGGACCCACCCAGCGCTACAAAGAGCTGAACCGCGCCCGGGCCGATCTCTACAAGGATGTACCCTTCCTGGCTGGCTACCAGCGGGAGACACGACGCGGTCCGATCTTTCCGGCGAGCACTGGCATCGGAACCGAGGGCCGTGAGCTTATAGCCAGTGCGATCGCCCTTGCGACCGATCGCGACGATATCATCGCCACGCCGCTCGAGAACCCTCGTCAGACATCGGCGTACGACTACGCCAGATCGTACAGCCTGCAGAGCCCCAAGTTCTCTCGGGCCATGGCACTGTCTTACGGCCCGGACAACACCATCTTTATCTCCGGCACAGCCAGCATCACCAACTCGGAAACTCGACACATCGGCGACGTGGTCGCCCAAACCCACGAGTCCCTGGATAATATCGAGGCCCTGATCTCCGAGGAGAACCTCGATCGCCACGGTCTACCTGGGTTCGGAAGCTCGCTGGAAGGTCTAGGGAGGGCGCGGGTCTACGTCAAGCGGAAAGAAGACTACCCAAGGATTCAGGCGGTCTGTACCAAGAGGCTAGGCGAAGTGCCGACGATTTACGTGACGGCCGATGTGTGTCGCCCGGAATTGCTGGTTGAGATCGAAGGTATTGCGTTTTCCCGTAGAGAACCGAGCCCATCGAGCAGCGCCCTCCACGGCCCCCACTTCCGAGATCTGGGTAAAAGAGTCGCCCAGGCATCTTGCTAGCGAGTTCTTGGCAAGGCAGGAGCTCTGGGGGACCAGCATTGATCCCTCAGACCCCCCGGATTTTGTGCGTGGCCACTTCTCGGCTTTCCGCCGGTTCGCCGGGTTTCAGGAGGACAAGGCGAAAGGCGTGATGACCGATCTGGTCCGGCGGTTCTCGCCCGAAGAAATCGGCGCCGTGGTTGCCCAGTCGGATGAGATGGCCATCCCCGCCGCGGAGGTCGTCCAGGCCGAGGGCTGGAAGGAGACGCTGGTCTTCGGCTTCGACGGCAGCCACGCCACGTTCGAGGCGATCCGGAGCGGCAACCTCAAGGCCACGATTCTCCAGGACCCGCTGGAGCAAGGAAAGAAAGCCGTCGAGACCATGGCCAGCCATCTGCGGGGCCAGCCCCTTGATCCCGAGCTCATCACTCCCCTTCGCCTGATCACGCGCTCGAACGTGGATCAGTTTCAACCGGCCCATCGGTGTCATCAGCGGATTGGTTAACTGAACGGCACAAGAACTCGAAGAGCGAGTGCCGGAGGACTGGCTCTGGAAGCGTCGGGAGACCTTGATGGTCGACGGCTACACGATCTCGATGCCAGACACGCCGGAGAACCAGCAGGCTTTACAACAGGCCAGGACTCAGGCCTCCGGCGTCGGTTTCCCCATCGCCCGAGTGGTCGCGATCATTAGCCTGGCCACCGGGGTGTTGCGCGATCTGGCCATCGGTACTTACAAGGGGAAAGAGACCGGCGAGACAGCTCTCTTACGCGACCTCCTGGATAGCCTCAAAGGTGGCGAGGTGCTGCTGGGAGACCGCTGTTTTGCCTCGTATTTCGGCATCAATTCGCTGGTGGAGCGTAGGGTGGATGGCCTCTTCCGGATGCACCAGCGACGCAAGTTAGACTTCCGCAAGGGTCGATCGCTGGGCATCGAAGATCACATCGTGACCTGGACCAAGCCCGGACGTCCGGAATGGATGGACGAGGAGGCCTACGCTCAGGTTCCCGAGGGGATGAAGGTTCGCGAGCTTCGGTTCAAGGTTCAGAAGCCCGGCTTCCGGATCAACGAGTTAGTGTTGGTGAACACTATGCTAGACGCGGAGGAGTACACGAGGGAGGAACTGGAAAGGCTTTACTTTGAAAGATGGAACATCGAATTAGATCTACGCGCGATCAAATGTATCATGCAGATGGATGTGCTGCGGTGCGAAACGCCTGGGATGGTGAAGAAGGAGATCTGGATGCACTAGCTCGCTTATAACTTAATACGTGGGGTCATGGCGGCGGCGGCCCAGGCCCATGGGAAGGCACCAAGGCAGATCAGCTTCGCGGGAACGCTGCAGACGATGGCGGCATTCGCGAGGTGTTGAACTGGGCCCCGCCGGAAACGCGACGTCTGCTTGTAGAGGTCATGCTCCGTGCAATCGCCAGCCATGAGGTTGGCAACCGGCCCGGCCGCGTAGAGCCGAGTCACTATCAATGTTGCTAGTCTCGTGCGCACAGGTATCTCGCCAAGGAACGCGATGAAGAGGCCATCGCCGCCTGAAGGCGTAAGGAACTGCCCAACAGCGTCCGACGGGCCAGGCGCTGTGGGGCCCACTGGGTTTTCCTCGACGAGAGCGGGTTCATGCTAACCCCCACAGTCCGCCGCACGTTGGCCCCACGGGGCAAGACTCCGATCTTGAAGACCTGGGACCGGCACGACCGCATCTCGGCCATCAGCGCCGTGACCATCAGCCCAAGGCGAAGACGGCTGGGCCTGTACTTCCGCCTGCTGCCGGAGGGGGCCAATGCCCATGGCGAGGACACGGTGGCTTTCCTGCGCAAGTTGCGCGATCACATCCGCGGCCCGATGACCATCCTCTGGGACCGAGCACAGATCCACGACCGTTCCAGGGCGGTGAAAGCCTACCTGGCGGAGCATCCCGAGATCGTCACCGAGAAGCTGCCCAGCTCCGCGCCGGAGACCAATCCCGATGAGAACGTGTGGCAACACACCGAGCACGCCCGGCTCGCAAATTTCGCCCCGGAGGATACCAGGGAACTGCGCCGAGCGATGATCGAGGAATTCGACCGGCTGCATGGACGGCCCGATTTGTTGGCGGCGTTCATCAGCCATGCAAGAATTCCGGTCCGACTGCGGAGACTGTCTGGTTAACTATGCTGGAGTCAGTAGAGCGGTTTGCATTCGGGTTGCGGACAGAAACAATTCAAATAGAAGGACACGATCAAGGAAGGAGACGGCCACGGATCAGGAGATACCTGCCATGCGTCCCTATTCGATAGACCTGCGGGAGCGGGTCGCGGCGGCCGTGGATGAGGACGAGGGCCCGCAGCGTGAGATCGCCCGCCTCTTCCGCGTCAGCGTCTCGTTCGTCTCCCGGCTGCTGCAGCGGCGGCGTCAGAAGGATACGTTGGCCCCTGAGCCGCACGGGGGCGGCCCGACCCCCGTGCTGAGCCCGGACGACCTGCGGCGCCTGGAAGATCTGGTCCGGGAGCACAACGACGACACCCTGGACCAACTGAAGCAGCGGGGCGGCTTCAACTGCAGCCTGACGACGATCTGGCGCGCCCTGCGGCGACAGAGATTGACCTGCAAGAAGAAGACCCAGCACGCCGACGAGCGCGACCGGCCCGACGTCCAGGAGAAGCGGCGGTCGTTCCGGAGGAAGGTGAAGCGGGTCGAGCCGAAACGGCTGGTTTTCGTGGACGAGTCGGGGGTGACCACGGCGATGACCCAGGCCTACGGCTGGGCCCCGCGCGGCGAGCGGGCCGTCGGCTCGGCCCCCGGCTCGTGGGAATCGCTGACCGTGATCGCCGCGTTGGGTCTGGACGGGGTACGTGCCCCCCTGGTGTTCCCGGGGTCGACCGACACCGCGGCGTTCGAGTCGTATGTCGAGCAGGTGCTGGTGCCGGAGCTGCACGCCGGCGACGTGGTCGTATGGGACAACCTGTCCCCCCATCAGGCCTATGCCGCGGCGGCGGCCGTCAGGCGGGCGGGTGCCAGGCTCCTGCCCCTGCCGCCCTACAGCCCGGACTACACGCCGATCGAGAGACTCTGGTCGAAGGTCAAGGCGTACCTCCGCCGGGTCGCGGCGCGGAACAAGGATGCCGTCTACGAGGCCCTGGGAGAGGCGATCGAAAAGGTGACCACCCAGGACATCATCGGCTGGTTCCAGCTGGCGGAGCTGTGCGCAACACAGGGTAAGTCTAGAACAGTAGTACAGAGGCCAGTTGAGAGGGAAGAGACTCATGCTTTTCTCTGACGAATGTCGCACTGACCACTATTCCGCAGGCCATTCCCCGTGGAAGACCTCCGTCGCGGGGCCGGTCATGAAGACCGGGCCCTGGCGATCGGGCCATTCCAGATCGAGGTCGCCCCCCGGAAGATGGGCGAGGATTCGCTGCTCGGTCCGTCCCGTCAGGACGCCGGCAACGCAGACCGCACAGGCTCCGGTGCCGCAAGCCAGGGTCACGCCCGAGCCCCGCTCCCACGTCCGCATGCGGACCTCGCCTCGATCGACGACCTCGACGATGTGCACGTTCACGCGGCGAGGAAAGGCGCCATGATGCTCCAGGGCGGGGCCAAGCAGCTCGAGAGGAAAGCCCAGGAGGTCGTCCACATAGATGATCGCGTGGGGGTTTCCCATCGAGACCGCGGTCGCGGCCAGGGTCCGGTCTTCCACGTGGATCGGGGCATCGACAGGCGGGTCGCCGGCCAGGAGGGTGGGGATCTCGGCCGACTTCAAGATCGGCGTGCCCATGTCCACTCGCACGCGGCCGACCTTTCCGTCAGCGATCTCGAGAGCCAGGGAAAGAACCCCCCGGCTGGTCTCGACGGTGACCCTGTTTTTCCGGGCCAGGCCATGATCGTAGAGGTACTTGGCCACGCATCGAACACCGTTGCCGCACATCTCCCCTTCCGATCCGTCGGCATTGAACATCCTCATCCGCGCATCGGCCCGCTCCGAGGGCATGATGAGGATCAGCCCATCGGATCCGACGCCGAGATGCCGGTCGCTGATCGTCACCGCGAGGCGGGCGGGATTGGATGGAGGAGACTGGTTGAAGGTCTCGACATACACGTAATCGTTGCCCAGGCCGTGCATCTTGGTGAATTTCATGGCGGTGACGCGGAGTGCAAACCTGTTTGGGATGGTCCCCAGTGCCCCGGCAACCGGATATCTCCGGCAGGACAAGCACCGAGATCTCGTCCATTCATCGAACATCCGAGAATTTAACAGGATGCCGACGCGCTTGACAGTGTGACCCGTTCGCGACGCTCCCCGGTTGCAGCCACTTGTCGAATTCCGCTTTGACCTCTAACGTGGTTGTGGAGAGCTTCCACTGACGCCCTGCCCACGCCCCTTCGAGACCATCCATGCTGGGTACGTCCACAACGCCTTATGACCTGCAATTTCGCTTCCTGGACGTCCCGGTTCGGATCCATCCGATCTTCTGGCTGGTGACCGCTGGGATGGGCTGGAGGGACAACAACCTGCCCTTCGTGCTGATCTGGGTCGGTGTGCGTCCTCGTGTCCATCCTGGTACACGAGTATGGACATGCTCTGATGGCCAGACGATTCGATGGATCGCCGTCGATCCTGCTTTACGGCCTGGGAGGCCTCTGTTTTTCCCACGGCGAGCGAACTCCCGGTCAGCGTCTCGCCGTCCTGCTCGCGGGCCCGGGCGCGGGTTTCATTCTGCTGGCCATCGTACTTGGCACAACCTCTCTGATTCTCGGCATCACGGGCAGCGAGCACTTGGAGGTAATCCTGACCCAGATCGGATTGAGCCGGAACCCGGAGAACCTCGTGGGATTGGCAGGCAAGATAGGCTCCTACCCCCTCCGAGTGATCTACTGGAACCTGGTGTGGATCAACTTGTGGTGGGGCCTGGTCAACCTGCTGCCCATCTATCCCCTCGACGGCGGCCAGGCCACTCAGGTTCTGCTCTCCCAGGTGGACCGCAAGCAAGGAGTCCGGCGAGGCCATATCGTTTCCCTGCTCACCGCTGGAATTCTGGCTATCCTGGCTTTCTGGGCAAATCCGGAAGATTTTTACCTGCCGATCTTTTTTGGCGTCCTCGCCTTGATCAACTTCCAGGTTCTTCAATCGCTCCATCAGGCTCAGTCGTTCGGCGTCTACCAGGAAGACGATTGGTGGCGGCGATGAAAGCCGCCTCCCATGAGACCTCGACACCGTCCTGGCCCCGCCCTTTCCGTGGTGCGGCACCGGGCAGCCGGACCTCAGCGGGCCTGCCAAACAAGGAAATGAGGGGTCGTTCGTTGACTTGTTGTTTCTATACCCTATGTTATTGAGCGACAGGCGCTTGCGTCGGAATCTTCGACGCCGGGGGGTTCCCTCTTCCTTTTGGCCCGAGAATCATCAACAATTCGAGGGAATTTACGGGAAAACGAGTGCCATCATGAGGATCCGGGAGCGCCCGGCCAGGGACCACAGAAATTCATCCATGCACCCACGCAAGAAAGCACCATCCGCCGGGAGAGCCAAGGAAGGGTCGCGACCAGCCAGCCGGCACGGCGGTCGGCGTCGCCCGGCGAAGGGTTCCGGTCACGCGCTGGCGGTCAAGGAGCCGAGGAATTCCGGTTCCGATCATCCCAACCGGTTACCTCTTCTTCCTTTACGCTCCGACGTCGTGTTTCCGCAGACGGTTGTGCCGCTGGTCATCAACCGGCCGAGCGGAATTCGCCTGGTCGATGACGTGTTGATCGGCGAGCGGCTGTTGGGCCTGGCGAGCCAGTTGCATCCGGAGGTGGACGAGCCGGGAATGACCGACCTGTATCCGACGATCTGCGTCGGGACGGTCCTGAAGATGCTCAAGTTCCCGGACGGATCGACCCGGATCGTCTGCCAGGGTCAGACCCGGGCGCGCCTGGTGAAGGTGGTCCAGACCGAGCCCTACCTGATCGGCGAGGTCGAGCCCCTGGAAGAAGAGCTCGAGGAAGGCGTGGAAGTGGACGCCCTGGTCCACCACGTCAACCGCCTCTTCCAGCGGATGGTGGATCAGAGCCAGCAGATTCCCGAGGAGCTTCAGGTTGCGGCCATGAACACCCGCGAGCCGGGGCGGCTGGCCGATCTGCTGGCTTCGAGCCTGCCGTTCTCGATCGAAGAGCGGCAGATTCTCCTGGGCGAGGTCAACGTTCGTGTCCGGCTGGAGCGGCTGGGGCAGTACCTTTCGCGTCAGCTCGCGGTGCTCGAGCTCTCCACCAAGATCCAGGAACAGGTTGGCTCGGAGCTCTCCAAGGCTCAGCGCGACCACTTCCTGCGGCAGCAGATCAAGGCCATCCAGGAAGAGCTAGGGGAAGGCGAGCCCGAGAATCCCGAGATTGCCGAGCTGTGGGAGAGGCTCAAGTCGGCGGGCCCCCCCCAGGAAGTCCTCCATGAGGCCGAGCGGGAGCTCGAGCGGCTAGCCGGAATGCATCCCAGCTCGGCCGAGTATTCGATCGTCCGTACTTATCTGGACTGGCTGGCCATCCTTCCCTGGTCCAAGTCGAGCCGCGATCGCCTGGATCTTCGCCGGGCCCGCAAGGTGCTCGATCACGACCATTACGACCTCGAGAAGATCAAGGAGCGGATCCTCGAATACCTGGCGGTGCGGAAGCTGAAGAAGGAGATGAAAGGCCCGATCCTCTGCTTCGCCGGTCCTCCGGGGACCGGCAAGACCTCGCTGGGAAAGAGCATCGCCCGGGCCCTGGGCCGTGAATTCGTGCGGGTGAGCCTGGGCGGCGTTCATGACGAGGCCGAGATCCGCGGCCACCGCCGCACCTACGTGGCCGCCATGCCGGGGCGGATCATCCAGGGGATCCGCAAGGCCGAAACCAACAACCCGGTCTTCATGCTCGACGAGGTCGACAAGCTCGGCGCCGATTTTCGGGGCGACCCCTCGGCGGCCTTGCTCGAGGTCCTGGACCCGGAACAGAACTCGAGCTTCCGCGACCATTACCTCGACGTCGACTTCGACCTGTCGAAGGTCATGTTCATCGCCACCGCCAACATGCTCGAGACGATCCCCTCGCCTTTGCTGGACCGGATGGAAGTGCTCCAGCTCCCCGGCTACAGCGAGGAGGAGAAGACGCTGATCGCCCAGCGGTACATCATCCCCAAGCAGCTCGACGCCCACGGGCTGGGATCCGACGACATGGAGATCACCGAGCTGGCGCTCAAGAAGATCATCGCGGACTACACCCGCGAGGCTGGCCTGCGCAACCTGGAGCGGGAGATCGCGGCCATCTGCCGCAAGGTTGCACGCCGGCGGGCCGAGGGCAAGCGCGGCGTGGTGACCGTGGGGCCCGGTCAGCTCGCCGACCTGCTGGGCCCGTCGCGGTTCTTTCGCGAGCTGGTCGACCGTACGGGAATTCCGGGCGTCGCCACCGGACTGGCCTGGACTCCGATCGGGGGCGAGATCCTCTTCATCGAGGCCACCGGCATGCCCGGCAAGGGCCAGCTCACCCTCACAGGGCTGCTCGGCGAGTCGATGCGCGAGAGCGCCCAGGCGGCCATGAGCTACCTCAAGAGCCACGCCAGGCTGCTGGCCCTCGACGCCTCCCGGTTCAACAAGACCGACGTGCATATCCACGTTCCCGCCGGCGCCGTGCCCAAGGACGGTCCTTCGGCCGGAGTCGCGATCGCCGCCGCCCTGATCAGCCTGTTCCGCGATCTGCCGATCAAGACCGCCCTGGCCATGACCGGCGAGGTCACCCTCACCGGGCGGGTGCTCCCCGTGGGCGGGGTCCGGGACAAGATCCTGGCCGCGCGCCGCGCCGGCATCCAGACCGTCCTGATCCCCCGGCACAACGAGAAAGACCTGGTCGAGCTTCCTGCCGAGGTCAAGGCCGACCTCACCTTCGGGCTCGTGGACAGTCTCGACGACGTCGTCCCCCGGCTGTTCGAGACCCGGGGTGCCAGGACGCGGCGTAAACCCGACCCAGTCAAGCCCAAGGCTCCCCAATTGGCCGCCGAGAAGAGTCCGACCATCGCTCCCCCGGTCGCCCCGAAAACCGAGATCCCACACACCAAGACGCCTCGCCGGCCACGCACGGTCTGAGCTCACGGGCCGAGCTGTCTCCGAGCCTCGGCCTCTCCTCCGTTTCTCCGCCCTGCCCTGCCGTTGCTTCAGGAACGGCCCTGATGGCCCGCCTCTCGATGCCCTATGAGACCTCTCGATCCTCCCTCGTGACCGTGCGCGGCGTGTCGAAGCGGTTCGCCGCCGCCTGGGCCTTGAACCAGGTGGATCTGACCCTGCAGGAGGGCGAGATCCACGCGCTCTGCGGAGAGAATGGCGCCGGCAAGAGCACGCTCATCCAGATCCTCGGCGGCGTCTTTCGCCCCGACGCCGGCCGGATCGAGATCGACGGCAAGGAGGTCCGGTTCCGCGATCCGTCAGCCGCACTGGAAGAGGGGATCGGCATCATCTACCAGGAGCTGAACCTGGTCGAGCCGTTCACGATTGCCGAGAACCTGGCGCTCGGTCATGAGCCGCGGCTGGGTCCGTGGATCGATCGGCGGGGCCTCGACCGCCGGGCTCGAAGTCTGCTCGAGGATCTGGGCTTCGATCTCGATCCGCAGGATCTTGTCGCCGGCCTGACCATCGGGCAGAGGCAGCAGGTCGAGATCGCCAAGGCACTGAGCAGGCGGGTGCGGATCCTCATCCTCGACGAGCCGACCGCGGCCCTCTCACGCGCCGAGACCGACCGGCTGTTCCAGGTGCTCCGCGGACCTTCGCGCGCGGGGCTGGCCATCCTCTACACTCTGACGAGCATCCTGACGCAGGCGAGCATCGTCGGGGTGCTGGCCCTGGGCCAGGCCTTCGTGCTGATCGGGGGGGCTTTGACCTGCCGCAAGGGGCGATCCTGGCGCTGTCGGCGGCGGCCACGGGGCACCTGGCCCAGCGCGGGGTTTCTCCGGTCGTGGCCGCGGCGGCCGCCCTGGCGATCGGCGCCCTCCTGGGATCGATCAACGGCGTGATGGTCTCGGCGGTGCGGACCAATCCGTTCGTCACCACGCTGAGCACCTTGCTGATCTTCCGGGGGGCGGCATTCATCGTCCTGCGGGGCCAGCCGCTCTCCAATCTCCGGATCTTCCAGGCGATCGACTCCGGCTTCAGGCTGGGCTCGACGTTCGTGCCCTATCGCGGCGTGTTCTTCCTGGCCCTGACGGTGTTGTCCTGGCTGGTCCTTCGCCAGACCGTCTTCGGCCAGCACATTTACGCGCTGGGGGGCAATGCGGAAGCCGCGCGCCTTGCCGGGATCAGGACTGTTCGGCTCCGCATCGTGACGTTCGTCCTGAGCGGCCTCGCCGCGGGCGGGGCCACGATCCTCTTCCTGTCCTGGCTGCGCGTGGCCAAACCCGACACGGCCAAGGGGTACGAGCTTGACTCGATCGCCGCCTGCGTCGTCGTCGGGGTCTCGCTCCAGGGGAGACGAGGCAGCGTCCCGGGCGCCGCGGCCGGCTGCCTGCTGCTCCAAGCCTTGCGCACGCAGATCACCATGAGCGGCTTCCCCGAAGAGTACCGCACCCTGGTGACCGGCGTCGTTATACTCATCTTCGCAGCCGCCGCTGGCCCGGCGTGGCGAACACACCTGAGGTGTTCACCGGGCTGATCGGGGACTCTGGCCATCACGTCGGCCAGCACTTGGTCTGGCCCAAAACGGTCGTTTCTCATACGCTCTGGCCTCGTGGTCCTTGGCCCCTTCGATTCCAGGGAAGGAACCTCGAGGTCGGCATGAAGATCCAGCATCCGCTCGTGGTGCGGGCGATCGGCTGCTCGGGCGCCTGGCTGGTCCGGCACCTGGGCAACAGCATCGACTACCACTTCCGGTACGAGGTCCCGGCGGTCAATCCCGAGGTAGCGCGGCGGGTCGGGCAACGGTACATCTACGCGTTCTTTCACGAGGTGATGCTCTTCCCGGCCCACTACTGGGCCTGGCCGGAGATGCACATCCTGATCAGCGATCATCGCGACGGCGAGCTGATCACCCAGGTGATCCAGCGGCTCGGCTTCGGCGTCGTTCGCGGATCGACCACCCGGGGCGGAGCGCGCGCCCTTCGCGAGATGACCGAGAAGATCGACAAGGGCAACCTGTGCGTCACACCCGACGGCCCGCACGGGCCCAGGCGGCACGTACACCAGGGCCTGGCCTACCTTGCCAGCCGGACAGGATTGCCGATCGTCGGAGCGGGGATGGCGTTCAAGAATCCCTGGCGGGCCGAGAGCTGGGATAGGTTCTGCGTGCCCAGGCCCTTCTGCAAGGCGGCCTGCGTTGCCCCTGCGCCCGTCACCGTGCCTCCCGATGCAGACCGCGAGACCATCGAGGCGTGCCGCGCCGAGGTCGAGCGGCGGATGCAGGCGGCCATGCTCGAGGCCGAGGCATGGGTGGAGCGGCTCTGAGCGGCCCCGCCGGAATTCCAGCCCATGGCTCGGTCATCTCATCATCTCATCGGGAAGCCGCCACTTGGGGTTGCCAGGAAGTGGATCGCGCAGTAACTTGACGTTGCATCTCCAGGCTCTTCGCGACCGGTCAATCAGGTCTTCGCCGGTAGAACGCAGAACGATCGGCCTTCGATGGACGCACACCCTTCCGATCGACAGCAGCTCGAGGGCCCGGTGCGGTGGTTCCTGGTTTTGCTGGCGGCCGGTTTGGTGGGGCTTCTGGGCGTGGCGCGGTGGTTGGAACCCGACCCTCGCGGGTATGGAACTCACACGCAGCTTGGCCTGGGTCCCTGCGCGTTTGCCGTCCTGACGGGGCGTCTCTGTCCGACCTGCGGAATGACGACCGCGCTGGCCTGGTTCACGCGGGGCTGTCTTGCCCAGTCGTGGGGGGCCAATCCCGCCGGGTGCCTGATCGCCCTGCTGATCGTTCCTGTCTCGACCTGGTTGCTGTGCTGCTGCTGGCTCAAGAAACCCCTGGGCTTTCGGTCGGTGGACCGGCCCTTGATGGGACTCCTGGTGGCGATCGTCGTCGTCAGTCTGGCTCTCTGGTGCTATTCGAATCATCGGTGCTTCCGTCCATCTGGGCCTGGCCGGCCTTCCACCGGCCCCGGCGCCCAGGTAAACCGGCACCCGAACCAAGGAAGGAAGGGGGTGAAGGATGACCCCTCGAACTCTGGGCAAGATGCGGCACATCACCGCGTCGGTTCTGCTGGTCGGAGGACTGGTCGCGCTGGTGGGTTGCGACCCTCGTCCAATTTTCTATTTTCTCCAGCCGTTCGAGCCCACGATTCCCGCGCCCGGGCCATCGCTCCAGGGCAAGAAAGTCGTGGTTCTCACGCACGCCACCTCGGGGAGCCAGGCCGAGTTTCCCACACTGGAGCGCGACCTCAATCGCGAGTTCGTCGCCAACATCAAGAAGAAGGCGAAGAAGATCACCGTGGTCGAGCCGGACAAGGTCGCAACCTGGGTGGAGGGACACCCCAGGTGGACTGACCCCGCCGACGCCGCACGCGACTTCGAAGCCGACGTCGTCATCTTCCTGGAGATGGAGCAGTTCCAGATCCAGGCACCGGGCGACCTGAACGTGCTCCAGGGCAGCGCCAAGGTCCACATCATCGCGTCCCGAGATGGAGTTCCCCAAGAACAGCAAGGGGAAACCGATCAAGGACCAGCCCAAGGAATCGCACTCGATCTACGATGATTACCAGGAGAGCACGTTCCCGATCCGGGGCCCGGTGCCGATGGACTCGGGCGTGGGCCGCGCCGCGTTCAAGACCAAGTTCATGCAGGTAGTGGCCAACGAATGCTCCTGGCACTTCGTCGAACATTCTCCGGACGACGTGATCCAGGACGTGAAGTTCAACCAGCGGTAAAGAGGCACCAGCCCGAAAAACGATTAATGAGGCCGGTCTCCGGCCGCTCACGGTTTGGGTGCCTTTCTCTGGAGATCGTCGTAACTCATCCCGGAGAAGAAATCCTCCGCCTCGGAGCCGCTGGCCTTGGGAGCCGCCGAGGTCGCCAGGGCTGGGGCGACCTCGTCACGCAGTTGCACGAGTTTGGGATACAGAAAGTTATAGACCTCCCTTTGCTGGGGTGTGGAAGCAACGCCGAAGCGAAGGTTGAAGGCGGTCATGAAGTGAGGAGCTCGCCCAAGGTTGCGTCTGGTCGTTTCTCGACCCCGGCGAGGATCAGGTCGATCGCAGGTGTGTTGAGCATGGCAACGAGACCGTGAAGGGCCTTGAGATACCTGTCGGCCTGGTTGCGTTCGCGAGTGTTGCGCGGATAGATCTTGGCGACCTTCTGCTCGGCCGCATAAATCGTTCCGAGGAGTTTCTTGACGGTCTCGGGGTCGGGGTTCATGTCGTCCGCGATCTGCTGCCTGATCTGCTGGTCCAGCACCTTGAACTCTTCCCGTTCGGCCTCGAAATCACGAGTGAGGAGGGCCGGCGGCGGAGAGCCGTTGAGAAGCTGGTCGATGCTGACGGTGATCGCGGCGGCGGCGTACTGGAAGGGGATGATCCGGATCTTCTCGCCGCCGACCTTGACCTTCGCCCCCTGAAGAGCCTTGGCGTACACCCTGGGGTCATTGATCTCATCCAGGGCGGCATTCAGAGCACTACCCTGGAAGATGTCGCGGGGTTCAGGGTTGTCGCGCAGCCGCTTCTGAATCGTGTCGGTGAGCTTGCTGTTTCTGTCTCTTTCCTGGACCGTCCTTTGCTGACGTCGACGGTTGGCGCTCATCTGCGATTCATACACGAATTGATTCCATCGCATGACCGTGTCGGTGTTGATCGAATTGGCGACGGCCGTCTGCTTGTTATAAGCCCCGGCGCCGGCCGCAAAGATCCCCAAACCTCGGGCCAGATCCCCCTCGGCTGTCCCGACTCCCCACCCTTCCCAGCCCAAGCCGCCGAATCCCCCGGGGTAGCCCCACTGAGCCCGGGCCAAGGTGCCTGGAACCGCCCAGAGCAAGCACACCAGTGCGATCGCCAACCGAGATCGCCGGTTCATGAGATTTCTCCGAACATTTGATGGTGAAACGTGTCTCGTCGCGTTCATTTGGCCTGGATTCAACATAAGCCCGCGGCAGCCTCACGGCAAGAAGACGAGAGGTGATTCCTGGTCGCCGGTGGTGAGTTCTTCATCCACGGCTGGAGGCGGGATGAACCGTTCAACGAGGCTTCTACCCGAGTCGAACGCGGCATTCGCAGGCATCCAACGGCCAAAAGGTGACGTGTCTTCCCATTGGTCGATGCCCGGTGGTTGTCGTGGAAGGGCGAAGCCGTTTATGATAGTTTACGCGGATATTGCCCTTGATCCTGGAACATGAGCGGCAACATGAGAACGTGAATTCGTGGTCTGTACAACTTCGCAGTGGCTCCCGACGGGCTCGAGGAACAGCCAATGACAAGGAACCATACGCGTCCGCCTGGTGTACTGACTTTCCTTGTGGGAATCATCCTGCTGAGTTCAACATCAACCCCCGCCCGGGCTCAATTCGGGTATGGGGGATTCATGGGCGGTTTCAACTACGTCCCGTCTCCCACGGATTTCTTGAACCAGCACTCTCTCGTCCAAGCCGCCAGGGGTCAACAGGCACCGTCATCCTTCCGTCCGTACGCGAACAATCCAAACTCCTTCCACAACCGCCTTCGGGATAACGGATTCGTCCCTTCCTACGATGTCCGGCGGCGCCAACCCGTCGTTAACCGGGCGGAGGCACCTCGCTCGCTTGGCAACACGGCCAGGGCCCAGCCAGGGCCATCCTCGGCCACAGCGGCTTCCAAGTCTGTCTTACCACTGGTGAGCTTCTTCGACGCTTCACTCCGGGTCCTTTGGCCGGGTGACTCGCCCGTCGCCGGCGACTTGAGAGGGAAGCGAGACCTCTCCGACCAAGCCAGTCTGGCCGTGCTTGAGGAGACCAAGCGGCACCCGGCGGCTTCGATCACGACCGTCACGGATGCACGACAGAAACTGCTGGACTACGGACGCCCGGCCTTGCAGGAGATTCGGATTGTGGCGACGACGCCCATCGCCGACGCTTTCCACCAATTCATGCTCTCGCTCTACGAGTCCCTGGCCCAGGCCGCCTCACCCCCGGAAGTCGCGGCCGGGCCTCCTCCCACGCCTTGAAATCGAAGACGGTTCTTGACTGGGCCAGACTCCCAGATTCCGACCGAACATGGCCTTCTTATGGGCCGACCACTCGAGCGATCACTGGTTCCAGGTTCTTGTCCACCAGGTCGATATGGGCGACCGTGCCGTCCCTGGCAATCAGAACGTTCGCCGGGATTTCAGTCACACCATATTCCTTGGCGTAATCCTTCTCGCCCAAGCCATTGATCAGAGTCGGCCAACGCACGTTGTGATCGAGCAGGAAATGGCGGATATTCGGCATCACCGTCTCCAGCTTCTGGCCGCCGTCCTGCAAGGAGTCGAGGTTAATTCCCACGACCTGGAAACCCCGCGCACGGTAGGACTCGGCCACCTGTTGAAACCCTTCGATCTCGGCGGCACTGGGCAGGCACCAACTCCCCCAGAAAACGACCAGGACGACCTTCCCCTTAGCATCGCCAAGGTTAAACGGTTTGCCATCGATGTCCGTTCCCTGAATTGCCGGCGCGGGCTTGCCCACCAGGTCCAGTCGTTTCAGGCGGGTGGACACGAACTCCACGAGGGCCGGATTGCGGACGTGCTCCCGCAAGAGTTGAAACGCCTTCCTGGCGATCTCCAACTGGTCCCCATGAACGAGTCGCTGATAGTAGGCGTCACAAATGGCCACCTTTTCGCTCGTCAAGATGGCTGCCTTGGAAAGTTCGGCTCCAGCGGCCTTGTCTGTCTCCGCGACCGCCTGCCGTAAGCTCTCCAGGGACTGCTCATAAGCCCCGCGATCAGCCTCGGCGATGATCTTCACAAGGTGGGCAAGCGCGGTGGTCGTCGGCGAGGGACTGCCATTCTTCACCACGGTTTCGGCGATCGGTCCGGCGTCGCGAAACAAGTTGTCGGCGAGCGTCAGTCGGAAGATCTGCTCGTACGTCGCCGCTGCCGCTGCAGGATCCTGCCGAGCGGCCAGATGTGCCAACCGCTCCAGTCGCCGACGTTCAACCTGAAGCAGCTCCTCATTGTAGGCATCATTGATCGACTGGACGGTGTCTTGGGACGTCGCCGGCCGGAGGCTCTTCAGCGTCGGTCTCTCCTTTTGATTCCCGACGTCATTCTGCCCCGCCGCGATCGCCGGCGGGAGGAGAAAAGCGGCCACTCCCATGAAGGCAACTCTGCCGGAACAGTAAGACCATCTCATCGGTCGATTCTCCTCGATCGGTTCGGTCCGGAAGGTGTCTGGAATACACGGCAGCCGTTACGGTCCTGGGCAGGTTGTGCCAGCAGATCGGCACGGCAACGTAGCCGATAGACAGACCATGGTACCGCGAGTCGTCACGTTGGACATAGACTCCTTGTGCAATCTCGATCCAGGTAAGGGCCAGTGGAGGGGGGGCGGACAGCCGCCTGGGCTATCCGAGAGGAGCATCGTGGGGTGAAGATCGGACTCAGGCGATCGGCCTCGTGGAAAGCAGCCTATTCTCCGGGGCTGTCGGCATCTGTAGAGTAATTCGACTTGCACGAACTCCGGTCGCTGGCTGAGAGACAATTCCAGGGCGGCTCGCGCCTGGCCGGCCGGACGAGGCATGGCCAGACTTCTCGAGACAACTCGCCACCCGCGGAAGAACAAGGAGTGGAAGCATCATGAGATCACAATCAGAAGATACCCGGCTCAGCCTCACACAGGCCAGGACTCCGGAATCCCCCGAGCCGGGCAACGAGGGGGCCGCAGACGACTCGAAGGCCAACCACCCGTCCCGCCGTGAGTTCATGCGGCGCTCCAGGCTAGCGGTCGGCGCGACCGGGCTCGCCTTCCCGATGATCGGATCGGCCTCCGGCCAGCCTGCCCCGGCACGCAACCCGGACACCGTGCTCGCCCGGCTGCTCGAAGGTAACAAACGGTTCGTCAATGGGCAGCTCGTCAACCCTGGGCGAAGGCCGGCGGACTTTGCGCCGCTGGCGGAGGGGCAGGCCCCCCTCGCCATCATTGTCGGGTGCGCGGATTCGCGGGTGTCGCCCGAGCTGGTGTTCGATCAGGGGGTCGGGGACCTGTTCGTGGTTCGCGTGGCGGGGAACGTTATCAGCGGTGCGGGCCCCTTCATCAAAGGGAGCATCGAGTTCGCCGTCGCGGAGCTGGGCGCCAGGCTCATCGTGGTTCTGGGCCACGAGGCCTGTGGTGCGGTCAAGGCCGCCGTCGCTCACATCGACGCCAATGACGTCCTGCCCGGGGCCATCCGTGACCTCGTCGAGGTCATCAGGCCGGCCGCCGCCTCGGTGAGAGGCAAACCCGGCGACAAGCTCGACAACGCCATCGAGGCCAACGTCGCCCTGGGCGTTGAGCGGCTCAAGGGCCTGGATCCCATCCTCTCAGGCCTGGTCAAGACGGGGGAGCTGAAAGTGGTCGGCGCCATTTACAAACTGCGCACCGGCGTTGTCGATGTGTTCGTCTGAGTGTCCGGTTGCCATCCGGAGACCGTAATCGAACAGGCCGCCCCTGGCCGCCTTGGTCCATCGCAGGATCGATTCCAGAAGAGATTCCCCCGGGGCGCTTGCCCGAACCACCGGGGGATCTTTTTCCGGCCAAGTACACCGGAGTTCCGAACAGGGGCAATCGCCTTGGTAAGCAATCGAGCCACATCTGCGAAGCACCTCCTGACATGAGCTGTAAGCAACGAAACGCATCGCTCCGCGTCGATGTCGGGATTCCGGTTGCCGCTTCCTAAAATTTTCGCAGGTCTGGTTCTACACAATTGACTTTGGAAAACCGTGGGTTAAGAATCGTCATTCAAAGAAATTGCCAAGGTACAGTGCATAAACATCAATGTTTGTTCATACGTCCATCCAGACTCACTGTCTTGCACTGGGCTTGACATTACATGTTCGCTTTTCCTGCGTTTCAGGGGGTTACAAGCAGGATATCGCTGTAAGTTCTTTCTCGGCAAACACTTATCCGAGGAGGCTAGAGGCGCCGGTTCCCCGCCACAACTGCCTGCCACACCAGGGGTTATGGTGAAACCAGGCCATTCAACCCCCCGAAAGACGGGAAGAGCCTTCAGCATTTCACAATTCCCCTCACTGGCCCCTTGCGATCTCGATCGGAAGCAACGATCATCAATGCCGCCACACGTCAGGGCCTACCCCCGATCCGGGAGGGCGAGGGATAGGTCGCCGAACCGATTCTCAGCATCCGAGCCCCGCCTTCCGCCTCTCGGGAGCGCCGGGCGGCGATCGGACGGCGTACACCCTGCCGGGCGGGGCGAGTCGGGATCGCGGCCCCGCTTGGCTGTCTCGACACACCGATCCCGAGGGAGACATCGAGGCAATGCGTCGATCGTTGAAGTCCATGCCGACGGAGCGACTTGCCCTGCTCGCGGTGGTCGCGGGACTGATACTGTTGACCCGAGCGGTCGCAGGGGATCTTGAGGCAACAACGGTGACCCAGGCAGGTGGCACCGGGGCCTCATTTACCGAGCCATTCGAGCTTGCGGGCTTACAGGCCCAGGCCGGGGTGGCCTCGCCCACGTTCTTTTACGGTTCCGGATACCAGGGTTTCGGCTATTACACGGCACCAGCGCCTCAAGCCGCAGCCGCCGCGGCGCCCCGTGCGGCGGTTTCCGGCAGGTCTTCGGTCGGACCGGGTGCTCGCAACTGGTCGACCGGCCGCAGGTCGCCGCTTCACAGGCCATGGATGCGCCCGATGTGATGATTCCCATCCGGGAGGGACGACGCAATTCTGGGAAGGACCATCCGGCTGATCTGCTGGGAAAGGAAATTGATATGAAGGTTGCGGTTAGAATCGGGTTCACAGCGGCCTTGGTTGGCTGCTGTGCCCTCTTAGCACCAGCCTCGAGGGGTGACGACTGGAAGGCCGAGCACGACGCCGGCTGGAACGCCTACAAGGCGGGCCAGCTCGACGAAGCCGAACGTCGTCTCACGGAGGCTGAGAAGCAGGCGCGGGTGCTCGGCAACAATGATCCGAGGCTTGCCACGACGCTCGACCACCTTGCCTGGGTGTTATGCTCCGAGGGCAAGAGCGACAAGGCCGAACTCCTCGCCAAGTCGGCCCTCGAGATCCGCGAGAAGGCGCTCGGAGCCGAACATCCCGATGTAGTCCAGAGCCTCAACACTCTCGCCTGCATCTACGACGCGGAGGGCCGATCTTCCGATGCCCAGCCGATCTACGCCCGATGCCTCGCGGCCGCCGAGAAAGCCTACGGACCCGAGCACCCGAACGTGGCCGCGGCGCTCGACAACCTGGCGGCCGTCGATCACCTCCTCGGCGATACCAAGGAAGCCGAATCCTTGTACAAGCGGGCGGTCGCAATCCGCGAGAAGCTGGCGGACGGAAAGGCGATCGACCTCGCTCCTACCCTTTATAACCTTGGCGCCCTGTATGTCGACCAGGAAAAGTACGCGGAGGCCGAACCACTGCTGAAGCGTGCCCTGGAGATTCGAGAGAAAGCCCTGGGCGCGGAGCACCCGGACGTGGCGACAACTCTCGAGGAACTGGGTTGGCTGTCCTACGGTCAGGGAAAGTACGTCGACGCTGAGCAGTTCCTCAGAAAGGCCTTGGCGATCTACCAGGCCGACCTTGGGCAGGACCATCCCGACGTCGCGCGATGCACCTCGAAGCTGGGACGAGTCTGCCTGAGCGAGGACCACAAGGAAGAGGCAGAGGAGTGCTGCCAGCGTGCTGTCGGCATCTACGAACGAACCGGTGGCGAGGTCGTCGACAGGGCGGTGGCCCTCGAGGATTACGCGGCTGTTTTGCGGAAGACCGGCAATGACGCCAAGGCCCAGGAACTCGAGGCCCGTGCCCGGTCCCTTCGTGAATCTATCCGAAAGTCCGAAGAGCCCAAACGCTGAGACCCTTCCCCTCGGGGGACTCGCATGAGCTCCCGAATGCCATTCGATTCACTCGGGGCGGGTTGGAAACACCCGCCCCGAGCTTTGCGCCGGGTTGGTCTTGTTGCTTCTTGCGGGTGGTCGCTCCGTGGAGCACAATGAAGTATCAAGAGATCGCGAACCACGCCCGCGAACCTCTTGACGAGCCTGCCCCCACCACCTACCTCGCACGCCGGCGCTGACGCTCATCGAGCGACGTCGTCATCAAGCTCTGGGAGTTGAGCCATGCGTGTTGATCGTCGCTTCTTCGTGCGATCCGCGGCCGTGGCGTTGCCTTCGCTGGGGATCCTTCGCGCCGGGACGATGCGGGGCAGGTCAAGGGCCTGGAGCCAATGCGCCTCTCCGGGTCCATGTCTGGTGCGAGGGTACGGCCCCCCGGTCGGTCTATCCCGACGATATCGACGGCGCCCTGGCTGATCAGCTCGGACGCCTGCCCGGCCTGGTGGTCACTCGGGCGCGGCTGACCGACCCGCAGGCGGGACTTTCCGACAAGGCACTCGACGCCTCCCAGGTGCTGATGTGGTGGGGACACCTCCGCCACGACGACGTCCCGGACGATCGCGCAGCCGCCGTGGTGAATCGCCTGCGTGAGGGCAAGCTCGGCTTCATCGCACTCTACGCGTCATGCGGCAGCAAGCCGTTCCGGCAGATGATGAGCATGCCGTGCGAGCCGGGAAGCTGGCGGGAAGACGGCCGGCCCGAGTTCGTCAGCGTCCGGGCTCCCGACCACCCCATCGCCCGGGGGATCGGCCCGTTCACGATCCCCAAGACCGACATGTTCTCCGAGCCGTTCGCGGTTCCCAACCCGGAGACGGTGGTCTTCGTGTCCACCTGGGAGAAGGGAGAAACGCTCCGCAGCGGGCTGACCTGGACGATCGGCAAGGGACGCGTCGCCTACCTCCGCACCGGTCCCGAGGGCTATCCGGTGCTCTTCCATCCGTCGATTCGCCAGGCGATCGCCAACAGCGTCCAGTGGGTCGCCCATCGCTCCTAGCTCACACACCCATCACACCAAACACGACATTTCAAAGTCGCCGGCAATTCCAGGTTTGGGCCTGCCCGTCGTCCGCCCGGAGAGTTGACTCGCGAGAACTCCGTCCTATAATCGACCCTGAATCATTGACCGTTGGTGACCGGTTCTGACGAGCTTCACGAATCGACCGGGACCGCGAGTTCGCGTGTCCCACCGACCCGGTTTTATCGCTTTACCCTGATGGCAGCCGGGTTCGGCTGTCCTTGGTGTGCGTCCGGTGAGCCTCTGGTCATCGTCGGCCGGAAGGCTTTGACTGTCCGGACGAGCCGTTCTGAGCGAACCGGGTCGTGACCGGTTCGCCTGTGCGGAATCCCAACCCGAATGGAGTGAGCATCGATGCGGAAGGTTCTTCTCAGCATGGCGGTTGTTGCACTCGCCATCCCCGCCTTCGCGGACCATTTCAACAAGGTCGTGAAGGTTGGCGACAAGGCGCCCGCCTTCTCCGGAATCCCTGCCTACGCCCCCAATGGCGAGCAGACCAGCCTGTCGCTGTCCGATCTCAAGGAAGACGTCATCGTCCTGGTTTTCCTGGGCAATCATTGCCCCGCCGTGCAGGCTGCTGACGACCGGATCATCGACTTCGCCAACGACTACAAGGACAAGCCGGTCAAGCTGGTGGCCGTCAGCGTCAACGACATCGATCAGGATCGCCTGCCGGGCATCAAGGAGCACATGAAGGAAAAGAAGATCAATTACGCCTACGGCTACGACGAGAGCCAGGCGATCGGCCGGGCCTACGGCGCGACGAACACCCCGCATTTCTTCGTCCTCGACAAGGAGCGGAAGATCCGCTACATCGGCTCGATGGACGACAACGTCATGAACGAAGCCAAGGTCACCAAGCACTACCTGCGTGACGCCGTCGATGCTCTGCTCGCGGGCAAGACCCCGACGGTCGAGGAAACCCGCCCCCAGGGATGCGGCGTGAAGTACAAGAGCAGCAACTGAGACGGAAACGGGATCGTGATCTTTCGCGGCCTGGCCCGCGGGGATCGGCCGGTATTACGTAGAGCAGCAGAGCCGCCGGGCCATTCCGGCGGCTCTGCTCGCTCAACTCGCGACCGGGAAACGAATCGCAAGGATCGGACCGGAACACCAGGGGAAGAGGAGAGGTTTCATGAGGGTGCCGTTTCGCTGGGTCTGGCTGTGTGTGCCGGCTGTCGGCCTGCTGGCCGGAAGCCTCCCGACAGGTTTCGCCGCCGATGACCAGGCTTCGCCTGCCTCCATCAAGCTCGAGTCCCTCAAGTGGCCCCAGTTCAAGGAGCGTCTGGCCTCGATCAAGAATGCCAGGTACACGCTCGTCGATGCCTGGGCCACCACCTGCGGGCCCTGCAAGGAGAACTTCCCGCATCTCATGGAGATGCATCGGAAATACGGGGAAAAGGGCCTGGCGGTGATCTCCCTTTCGCTCGACGATCCCACCGACGCCAAGGCCGTCGCCGCGGCCGAGAAGTTCCTCCAGGAGAAGAAGGCCGCGTTCACCCACGTGCTGCTCGACGAGAATTACGGCGACGGCTTCGACAAGCTGGACATCAACACCATCCCGGCCGTCTTCATCTTCGACCCCAGCGGCAAGGAAGTGAAACGGTTCACCATGGATGACCCAAATCATCAGTTCACGTACGAACAGGTCGAGAAGGAAGTGATCGCCTTGCTGGGCGGCTCCTCCCCCGGACCGGCCGGGAAATGACCTTGGGAATCCACGCTTGACTTTGATAGCATGATTAATGGGACACGAACCCGCGGGCGAAGAGCGTATCTCGGAGTGAGGGTTCGCTCCGTTCTCTCCAGCATACATGGACTGCAATGAAAGACGGCATTCATCCCAAGTACGTGGACTGCGTGGTGACCTGCGGCTGTGGCAACACGCTTCAAGACCCGCAGCACCAAGCCCAAGATCATGGTCGAGGTCTGCTCGAAGTGCCATCCCTTCTTCACGGGCTCGGTGAAGTTCGTTGATGCGGCAGGCCGGGTCGACAAGTTCAACAAGAAGTTCCAGGGCACCTACGGCAAGGGCAAGAAGGACAAGGCCGAGGTTCAGAAGGCCTAGCGATTGCGATTGTTGGTGACGACGGCCCGCGGGGTGGCGCCTGATTTGCGCGTTGCCCGCCGGGCCGTTGCTCGTTGATCCCCACGGACATTGACGGGCCGGGATGGCCTTGCCCCGCGATCCTTCGATCTCAGTTCACGCGCGCTCACCCAGGGACCATCAGCCCCGTGTTCGAGAAGCTCCAGTCGGACTACCAGCGATTCCTCGAGATCGAGCGGTCCTTGCTCGATCCCGAGATCACTTCGGACGCCGCCCGGGTCACCACACTGGCCAAGGAGCGCGGCACGCTGGCGAAGGTGGCGATCCCCTACGGCCGCTATCTCGAGCTGGGCCGCCAGATCGCCGAGGCCGAAGTCGCTCTGCGCCTCGGAGTCCGACCCCGAGATGAAGTCGTACGCCGTCGGTGAGCTCGAGATCGCTTCGGCAGCGGCAGGAGGTGGAAGGCGAGGCCCTGCGCGACATGCTCTACGATCGCCAGTCAGGAGCCGACCACGCGGCACTCATCATGGAGATCCGGGCGGGAACCGGGGGCGATGAAGCGGCCCTGTTCGCGCGCGACCTGTACGAGATGTACCGCCGGTTCGCCGGAGCGCATGGGCTGGAAGTTCGAGGTCCTGGACATGGAGCCGACCGAGCTGGGAGGCTTCCGCGAGGTCTCGTTCAGCGTGGCCGGCGAGGGTGCGTTCCGCAACCTCCAGTTCGAGAGCGGCGGCCACCGGGTTCAGCGCGTGCCCCAGACCGAGGCCCAGGGCAGGATCCACACTTCGGCCGCCACCGTCGCCGTCCTCCCCGAGCCCGAGGACGTGGAGATCGAGATTCGCCCGGAAGACCTCCAGATCGACGTGATGCGCTCGGGCGGGCCCGGCGGCCAGCACCAGAACAAGACCGAGAGCGGCGTCCGGATCACCCACCTGCCGTCGGGACTCGTGGTCAACTGCCGCGACGAGCGGAGCCAGCACAAGAACAAGACCAAGGCGATGCGAATCCTCCGCAGCCGGCTCTTCGACCAGATCCAGGAGAAGGCCCGATCCCAGCGCGATCACGCCCGCCGCACGCTCATCGGATCGGGAGACCGCTCGCAGCGGATCCGGACCTACAACTTCCCGCAGAACCGGGTCACCGATCACCGGATCGGCCTGACCCTCTACAACCTGGACCAGGTGATCCAGGGCGACCTGACTGGCCTTGACCCGCGCCCTGATCGATCAGGATCGCCGCGAACAACTCGGTGATCTGACTTGACCGGACCCGATTTGATCTGGGCCGACGGACCGACCCCACAGGCAAACCGGCGACGCCGACTTCCCGACCCTGTGCAAGTTTTCGAGGAAATTGTGCCCAGCGACGAGAAAATCCCTGACGAGCCCTGGACGATCTGCCGGCTCCTCACCTGGACCACCGACTTCCTCCGACGGCGAGGATCGGAGAGCCCCCGGCTCGACGCCGAGGTCATGCTGGCCCACGTGCTGGACTGGCAGCGGGTTCAGCTTTACACCCATTACGAGGAGGAGGTCGGCGAGCAAGCCCGAGCCGTCTTTCGCGACCTCGTCCGCCGCCGCGCCGAGGGGTCGCCCGTGGCCTACCTGGTCGGCCGCAAGGAGTTCTACTCGCTGCCCCTGCAGGTCTCGGCCGGCCGTCCTCATCCCCCGGCCCGAGTCGGAGTTCGTGGTCGTCGAGTTCCTCGATCTGACCAGGACCATCGATCAGCCGCGGGCCGTGGATGTCGGCACGGGATCGGGCTGCCTGGCCATCGCCTGCACCCACCAGCATCCCTCGGCCACGTTCATCGCCATCGACATCTCTCCCGAGGCCCTGGCAGTGGCCCGCGCGAACGCCGATCGGCACGGGGTGTCCGACCGGATCGATTTCCGGCTCGGGAACCTGCTCGAGCCGGTTGCCGGCGAACCGCCGTTCGACTTCATCGTCTCGAACCCTCCCTATATCCCCACCGAGGAGATCGCGACCCTGGAGGCCGGAGTGCGCGATTACGAGCCCCACGCTGGCTCTCGACGGCGGTCCCGACGGCCTCCGCGTGGTCTCCCGGCTCATCGACCAGGCCATGCCGCTTCTGAAGCCCGGCGGGCATCTGATCCTCGAGATCGGCACGGCGCAGGAGGAGCCGGTGCGGTCCCTGATCGAGGCTCACGCGGAGTATCGGCTGGTCCCGACGATCCGCGACCTCCAGAAGCACCCCCGGGTCATCAGGGCGATCAGGCAGGATCGCTGAGCGAGCTGAACTCGGCCTGGCCTGGTCGCACCGTTCGTCAACCGGCGGGCTTCGGCCGCTTGGCCGGGATCGATCGCAGGGTCTCGGCCAGGTTGGCCATCGCCGGCCACCTGTCGTCGCGCTTGCGTGCGGTCAGCCTGCGCAGGATCTCGCACAGCTCATCGGAGAGCTTGGGCTTGACCTTGGCGGCATCCAGGGGCTCGGTGTTGAGCCGCTGGAGCATCGTCGTGCTGGAGCTGGAAGCCGCATAGGGGAGTCGATCCGTCAGCAGCTCGAAGGCGAGCACGCCAAAGCTGAAGATATCGATCCGTTCATCGATCGGCTCGCGGCGGATCAGCTCGGGGGCCATGTACTGCAGGGTCCCCGTCCGGTTCCCCGGTCCTCGAAACGCCGGGGTGTTGGGAACCGCCAGACCAAAGTCGATCAGCTTGACCTGGTGCTCGCGATCGAGGAGGTAGTTGCGCGGGTTGATGTCGTGGTGAATGAAGCCGGCCGCGTGCACGGCGGCGAGCCCCTCGGCAGCCTGGGCCAGCCATTCGACCTTCTGAACGGTACGCCCCAGCTTCGATTCTCGGAGATACTGGAAGCTGTGACCGTCGATGAACTCCATGACCAGGTAGTGCTCGCCGCCCGTCGTATCGCCATATTCGAGGGTTTTCACCACGTGGGGATGAGTCACCGAGATGGCGATGGCCCCTTCGGCCGGGCGCGGCTCTTCGCGCGAGGCACGGGCGGCCGCCGCGGCGTTCTTTTCGCGGTTCTGCACCTTCAGGCAGACCGTGCGGCCAGTCTCCTGATCGACGGCCCTGTAAACCCGCGACATGCTCCCCTGGCTCGAGGTGTCGGCCACGATGGCGAACCTGCGCTGGAGGTTCACTCGCGTGCGATGCACACCACCAGCGGTTGAGGGCCCGGCCGTGAACATCTCCTTCAACCTGGCAAGCATCGGGACACGCTCCAGTGGTGCTGTCGAACAAGCGAAGAATCAGCCCGGTCCATGCCTGCGTCAAACGCAACGGCATTCCCTACGGAGTCTTCGACTCGATCTCGGTCTCGTGAGAAGAACAGGCTCGGCGCTGAATGCCCCGGATCTCCCGTCGATCGTAATTCTCCCCCGTTCATACTCAGGATACGAGGCAAGGTGACGAGAACTGGACGGAAATCAATATTCCGGATGCATCCCTGGCTCCATATCTGGTTTTCGTCATTGTTCCTCATCCCGCGAGAAGATTCTACCCGTAGGCGTCACCAGCGTGCCTTCTGTGCGTGCAAGCACTCGAACTTCGCCTTGATGGTCCTGGAACGTGGCCACCTTGATCAGGTGCGGAGCGTTGGCCGGCCAGTTGTTGAACTCCGACTCCTGGAGGAGGACATGGCGTGCCTCGGTCGTGACCGGGTAGGCCAGGTGCTGGGGCGTGTGGAGCTGGCGGACCGGGCGGCCGGTCGCCAGCGCCAGGTCCTCCGGCCACACGTGAAACGTATGGAGCGTCCAGTTGGGAAGGAGCCACTGCCCGATCGCCCGCCCCCACGGTCCCTGGCCGTGACGGTAGTTCCACTCGGGAACATAGTATCCCCAGTGCACAAGCTTCACGCAGACGGTCAGGATGACCAGGGCGACCATCGCGCGACGGGTGTTTTCGGTTTCCACCGACAGCCAGCCGAGCACGAAAGCCGGAAGGCTCAGAAGCACCACGGCGATCCCCACGGGCCGGTAATAGGGGAAGACCAGCAGCCAGACATAGCCGCCGTACAGGACACATATCAGCCACACGAGAAGCAGACCGAAGGTGATTCCGAGGCAGGCGCGCCGGGCCTTCTGCGTGAGGGATCGGCTCCACGCGGCGTCAAGACCCAGTGCGGCCGCCATCAGCAAACCGGCCAGCGCGGGCACGCGCGCTGCCTGGGAAAGGCCAGGCACGATGGTCCCGGCCACCGCACAGGCCAGGGAGGCCTGAACCCAGCCGGCCATCATCCGCCGGCCCGGGCCGCTCCAGGTTTCCCGCAGGGGCCGGCTGATGGCCAGAACGGCCAGCGGGCCGAACGGCAGACCGGCACCGAGCACCTCCAGGCCAAGCCCCCAGGAAGGACGCTCCGTCAGCGGCAAGGCGAGCGCCGCGGCCCAGGCCTCGGTCGAGGCCGTGGACAGGGCCCAGATCGACCAGGCAAGCCCCGCAAGGGCGGGCGGGATCAGGAGCCGCGGCGAGAACCGCGCCTCCTGTCGCCCGATCACGATCACCGCCAGCAAGATCAGGACAACGGGCGGCCATCCTCCCATCAGGAACGCAGCGGCAGCCCAGATCCCCGCAATCCAGTCGGAGCCCCGCGACAGCAGGCGATCGAGCGCGGCAACGATCGCCAGCCCGCCCAGAAACTCGAGGCCGGTTCCCGCCGAGTGATCGATCACCCCCACGCACCCGAGCCAGCAAAGGCCGAAACAGAGCCCGGCGCGGATCCCCAGGGTGTTCATCATCCGCCGTGCCAGGAGCCAGCCGATCGCCACGGCAGCCAGCGCGGCCGGCCACAGAACCGAGGCCGACGTAGCTCGTCCACCCGCTTCAAACCGGCTCGCGAGGAAACTCGCCCCCACGCGCCCCGGCCAGAGGTCCGGGGCCCACGATCCGAAGACCAGGCCCAGGGCACTGAACGGCTCGTTCGCCGCCAGGCCCACCCGCGCGTCGGCCGGTCCGACGTCGAGATTCCCTGCGCCCAGGAGCACGAATCCCGCAGCCATCACGGCCAGGGCCGGCATCGCCCACGTCTTCGGATCAAGTCCAGGAACCGCGAGGGCCGCCCCGGCCCCGTCCGCTCGCCTCAACCGGTTCTTCGCGGCCGGTGCGGCCGGGCTCAGCTCAAGGGACATGTGCCGCCTCCTCGCCGGGTCCCGATCCGGACCCGATTTCCGTCACGGTCCCGTTGGGTTCGTCGATGGTGACCGGATTGTGCAGGATCATGCGACGGCTTCATCCGGACCATCGCGTAGATGTAACCCGGAATGAATCCATCCCGATAGCTCTGCCGCCGCAGCTCCGCCGCCACGTCCTGGATCGTCCAGCCGTCGCGCTCGAACCGATAGAGCGCCACGGCCGATCCCGTCCGGCAGGTGCCCCGGGCGCAGTGAACCAGCACGGGCCGCCGCTCGGGGTCGTCAACCAGCTCCAGGACCTTGCGGAACTGAGCCTCCTCGCCAAAGCCGTCCCCGGGCATCGGCAGGTTCACGAAGCCGATTCCCAGCCTTCGAGCCAGCTGACGCTCGGCGTTCATCTCCTTGCCCGGGAGCTGGAAGCTCACCACGGTCCGGATGCCCTTGAGCCTGACGGCCTCGGTCAACTGGCCCTCCGTGAGCTGACCGCTGCGGTAGAGAATCCCGGGCTTGACCACATCCCAGTGATCCCAGAGCAAGCGATTCTGGCGATCGAGGACGATCATCCAGCCGGCCAGTCCCGCGCTCGCGAAGACGAGCAGGCCTAGGAGCACCTTGCGCATCGGGTCGAGTCCTGCGGAAGGAGAGAAACGATTGCACACGCGCGTCCGGTTCAAACCGGGGTGGTCAGCCAGAGAGGGAAGTGAGCGCAGGGAGGGAACCACCCGGATCGCGGAGAATAGTAGGGCAGAATCGTTCGGGGGTCAATCCGAGGACGGAAGAATTCGAGCCGCCGAAGAACGGAAATCAACGCGACTCCGACGGGAAAACATGCACCCGACCCTGAGCCCGACTCGTAGGGTGAGGGGGCTCGTCGCTGGCTCAGGGCAAAGCGAACCGCGCATCCTCCTCGGCTGGGTTCCGCCTTTCTGGTGGGACGACTCGCGTCCCCGTGGCCCCCTAGGCATTGCCCGGCTTGTTTGGAGGGGCTGAAGGACATAGGATGAGCACAGAGTTGGTCGTCTCGTCGGTCGGATGGCCGGGGGCCGAATCTCACAGGATCTTGCCCATGCGATCTGTTCATCTCCGCAACCATTTCAGGCTTGGTCTTGCGGCTGCTCTGCTTTCGGTTCTGGGGATTCTTTCCAGTTCGGCTCCGCCCGCAGCGGCCGACGATGCTCCTCCCCGCCCGGCCCAGAAGGACAGCCCGACCCGGGCCAGGCCGAAGGATGCAACGCTCTCGCTCTCGGTCGAGCCGGCGGAGGCCCGGCCCGGCGACACCGTGACGCTGAAGGTCTCAGCCAAGCTCAACCCGGGGTGGCACATTTACACCCAGGCCAAGACCCAGGACGGAGATGGTCCGCGCAAGACCCTCTTCGACCTCTTCGACACCGCAGGCCTCGAGGTCGCCGGCGACTGGAAGGCCTCGCGGAAGCCGGAGTCGAAGGCGGAGCCCGCCTTCGAGAACCAGGTCTTCGAGTACTTTGAAGACGAGGTCCACTGGAGCATTCCGCTCAAGGTTCCCCGCCACCGCCTCGCCGGGCAAGAAGTCCATTCGCTTGCAGGCCAGCTACCAGATCTGCAACGCGCAGAGCTGCAGCTTCCCCGGGAGGTGGACACTCCCGGAGGCCACGTTAACCGTCCTGCCCGCCGAGAAGGGCGGGGCCGAGACTGTGACGCACGAGGTCAAGAAGCCAGAGGTCGCCCCGGCACCGGCGAAGAAGGATAGCTCGGCCAGGATCCGTCCCAAGGGCGTCACTTTGTCCCCCTCGGTCCTTCCGCTCGAGGCTCGCCCTGGAGACACGGTGAGCTACAAGGTCACAGCCAGGCTGGAGCCGGGCCTGCATATCTACGCGGTCGCGAAGCAGGACGAAAATCGTGAGGGCCCGATACCGACGACCTTCGATTTCTTCGACACGGCGGGACTGAAGATCGCCGGTTCGTGGAAGCCGGATCACGAGCCGGAAGCCCGGCCCGAGCCTGCCTTCAACAACCAGATCATCGAGTTCTTCGAGAACGAGGTGACCTGGAGCATTCCCCTGAGCGTCCCCGCCGATGCGACGGCCGGCAAGCGGACGCTCCGTTGTCAGGCGGGATATCAGATCTGCAACGACCGCTCGTGCTTTCCACCGGGACAGTGGACCCTGCCCGATGTCACGCTGAACATCGTTCCGGCTACCGCGTCGGCCGCCGCGGCGCCTGCGCCGCGCCGACGACGGGAACGAGTACTGCCGCGACTCCCGTGAAGTCCCAGGCGCCGGCCGCGCCGGAGACTCCTCCCGCTGGAGCCTTGACGCCCGGCGCCGATCCAGCCGGTCAAGGAGCCCGTCAAGACCACCGAGACCGCGACTGAGGCCGCCCCCGGCGCACCGGTGAGCGAGATCGCCAGGCGCGCTCAGGAGGGATTGATCCCCTTCCTGTTCGCCTCGGCCCTGGGCGGGCTCTTCGCGCTGGTGATGCCCTGCGTCTGGCCGATGATTCCGATCACGGTCAACTTCTTCGTCAAGCAGGGGCAAGGCGGCAAGGGCAAGGGGAAAACCACCGGGCTGGCCGTCACCTACTGCCTGGCGATCATCGCCATCTTCACGGCGGTCGGCGTCCTCTTCTCGTTCTTCTTCTCCGCCTCGTTCCTCCAGAACCTGGCCAACAACCCGTGGCTGAACCTGGTCGTCGCGGCCCTCTTCCTCGCCTTCGGCCTGAGCTTGCTCGGGCTCTTCGAGATCCGCCTGCCCAGCTTCCTGCTCAACGCCTCGGCCCAGGGCGAGAGTCGCGGCGGCCTGATCGGCGTCATCTTCATGGCCCTGACGCTGACCATCACCTCGTTCACCTGCACGTTCCCGGTGGTCGGCGGCCTGCTCGTGATGGCGGCGGGGGGGAACTTCCTTTTCCCGATTCTCGGACTCGCCACCTTCGCCACAGTGCTGGCGTTCCCGTTCTTCCTGCTGGCCCTGAGCCCGGGACTGCTGTCAAAGATGCCCCGCAGCGGCGACTGGATGAACGCGGTCAAGGTGGTCGGCGGCCTCGTCGAGATCGGCGCGGCGCTCAAGTTTCTCAACACCGCCGAGCTCGGCTATGTCACGCCCGAGAACGCCTGGTTCGATGCCTCACGTGGTCCTGACGGCCTGGATCGCGCTGTCGGCCGTTTGCGGGTTCTATCTGCTGGGTTTCTTCCGGACCGACCACGACCATGACGACGTCAAGGTTGGGCCCGGCCGCATGGTGTTCGGCTCGATCTTCCTGGGCCTGGCTCTGTACATGACGCCTGCCCTTTTCGGCCGCCCCCCGCAGAGCCTGGTGTGGGACCGGCTGATCGTCGGCATCCTGCCACCGGACGCGTCCGAGTTCAACGCGGCCGTCCAGGTCGCAGGCGCCGCCGGTGAGACCGGTTCTGCGGGGCCGGCCGAGGTCAAGGCCAGCTCGACCGATCCCTCACAGGCCGAGCGCGAGGAGAAGAAGGTCCACGGGGTCGTCTGGGGCATGAGCCTCGACCAGGCCCGGGAGCTTGCAGCCGCCCAGAAGAAGCCGATCCTGATCGATTTCACGGGAGTGAACTGCGCCAACTGCCGGCTGATGGAGCAGCGGGTGCTGCCCCGGCCCGAGATCGTCAAGGAGCTCAGGGAATTCGTCACGGTCCAGCTCTACACCGATTTCGTGCCGATCGCGTCGATCACGGCGGCCCAGCGCAAGGAGCTGGCCGAGAAGAACCAGGAGCGCCAGCTCGACCTGGCCCAGGAAGCGACGAACCCGTTCTACGTGGTGCTCACGCCCGATGGCAAGCTCGTGTCGTCCATGGGTGGATACAACGAGCCCCCGGTCTTTCTCGACTTCCTGACCAGGTCGCTGGAGAAAGCCCGCGGAGGAATGAGCGTCGCCCAGCTCCCCGCTCGGCCGTGACCACGAGCTCGAGGATCGGGCTTGCCGCGTGGCGCGGTCAGTCCCGAGCCAGCGCGGAGCTCTAGCGGCTTCCCCGATAGAGACGGGGCAGCCCAAGCTCCTGCCGGATGTGCTCGACCTGGAACGGGTCGTTGACGGGGAATTGCGGGGGGGTCCCCTGAAGGACCGACACCACGTCCTGGGCAACCATCGTGGCCATGTTTCGCAGGCCTTCCTCGGTCTGTGCAGCGCTGTGGGGCGTGAGCATGACGTCGAGGCGTCCGATCAGCGGGTGGCCGGAAGGAGGGGGCTCTTCCGCGAAGACGTCGGCCCCGTAACCCCAGAGTCGGCCGGCGTCCAGGGCCTCGGCGACCGCCGCCTCGTCCACGACCGGTCCGCGGCTGGTGTTGATCAGGATGGCGCTGGGGTGCACATGCGCAAGTGCTGGCCGATCGATCATGCCTCGCGTGCTGGCATCAAGCGGAACGTGAAGGCGTGATGTAGTCGGAAGACTCGAGGATCTCGCGAAAGCTCACCCGTCGCGCTCCTGCGCGGAGCTCGACCTCATCGGGTGCGGGAACGATGTCGTGGTAGAGAACCTTCATCCCGAACCCCAGATGGGCGATCTCTCCAACCCGCCGGCCAATCCGGCCGAAGCCGATGATGCCGAGGGTCTTGCCCGCGATCTCCCGCCCGGTCAGGATCGTTCGGGCCAGGTAGTTTCCCCGCGCCAGCTCCGAGGTCATGCGAGGGAAATGCTTGGAGAGACCGATCAAGAACGCAAAGACGTGCTCGCTGACACTCTGCGTGTTCGCCCCGGGCGTGTAGACCACCTGGATCCCTCGCTCGGTGGCCGCCTCGATATCGATCTGGTCGTACCCCACGCCATGGCGGCCGATCACCTTCAGATTCCTTCCCCGGTCCATCAGCGGAGCATCGATCACGCCCCCCGTCCGGATCACCAGGGCCTCGGCTCCCATCACCTCGGACTGGAGGGTCGCCGGCCGGCTATCGCTGGCCAGCCGGAGCTCGCCAGCCTCGCGGAGCATCCGCATGCCGGACTCGTGCATCTTGTGAATCAACAGGATCAGCGGGCGGCTCGAGCTGGGCATGCGACAATCACCTGGGCTGCACTCGGGAGTAGTGCCGACCTGAAGTCGGACGCGAGCGATTCCCCGAGGATGATGGCGGCAAACGCGTGATCGAAACTATTATAGGGTCTGACCCGGGAGATTCCTCCCGGGTTCGGTCACGCAACCCCGACTACGGCGCCCGATCCAGAGAGCCCACCACCCTCCATGAGCTCAGGCGAATCTGCTCGCGGCTGGCCTTCCCTCCCGGTCCTCGTCGCCGTGCTCCTGGCGATTGCCTTGCGGGCCGCAGCCATGCTCGCGGGAAGCGGATCGTTCGAGGATCCCGACAACTACCTTCCCCTGGCCAGCTCACTGGCAAGGGCCGAGGGACTCTCCTGGAACGGCCGGCCCACCGCTTACCGGCCTCCCCTCTATCCCATGATCCTGGCTCCTCTCGTGAAATTCGGCGACGAGCGGCCGCTGCTGGGGATCGCCCTGCTCCACCTGGCCCTGGGTGCAGCGACGGTGGCCCTGACTGCCGGGACAGCGCGGAGGTGGGGGCTGAGCCCGCCGCGCGTCCTGGCCGCCGCGGTCATCGTGGCCTGCGACCCCGTGCTCCTCTGGCAAAGCCGATTCGTGATGACCGAGACCCTGGGCGCCTTCCTCGTCGCCCTGGCTTTGTTCGAGCTCACGCATCCGCGATGGCGCGGGGCCGTCGTGGGCGGAGGCTGCCTCGGTCTGGCGGCTCTCTGCCGCCCCAGCCTGCTGCCCGGCGGCGTGCTCATCGTCGTCGGGGCTCTGTTTGCAGGTCCGGGAACGCGGCGCGAGCGGTTCGTTCGCTGCCTGGCCTTGGGCCTCTCGATGACCGCCGTTATGTCTCCCTGGGCGGTGCGCAACGCCCTCGTGCTGGGCGAGCCCGTCTGGACCACGACCCATGGCGGTTACACCCTGGCCCTGGGCAACAACGAGGCCTACTACCGCGACGTCCTGGATGGTTCGCCGGGCCAGGTCTGGTACGGACGAGACCAGTGGCTCTGGTGGGATTCGGTGAACCGCGCGACGGCCGGGATGACCGAGCCGCAGGCCGATCGCTACCTCCGAAACAGGGTTGTGAGAACAGCCCTCGATCAGCCGGTCACGTTCTTCCGGGCGTGCTTCGATCGCCTGAAGCGGTTCTGGAGCGTGGCTCCGGCAGTGTCCGTTTACTCTCGGGGCGTTCGGTGGGTGACCGCCGCATGGACCGTCCCTCTCTGGATCGGCCTGGCCTTGGGGTCAGTCCAGCTCGGCCTCTGGCGCTGGCCACGGGTTGCGGCTCCGCTCTTGGTCGCCGGTCTCACGGCAGTTCACGCCCTCTACTGGACCGACCTGCGGATGCGTGCGCCTATCGTTCCGGCGATTGCTCTCATCGCGGTCTCGGCCGTACTTCCCGCCTGGGTCTCGAACCGTGCTCGGCGCTCCGGCCAGGAAGCGAGCGGGGACACGACGGTCGCGGCCGGGGGAACGACCACAACGTCCTGAGAGTCGTCAGGCCACGGGCAGGGCAGCGTGCTCGGTCGCCGCCTGTCCCTCGGGCCCCCGGATGAAAACGACCCAGCGCGACATCGAGAAGCTGATGCCGGTCGCGACGATGATTCCGACCACGGCCGCGGCCAGCCTGTGGCGGTTGAAGAAGCCGAAGTGCAGGGGCAGATAAAGCCTCAAGGACAGGCTGACGGCAATGCCCAGCGCATTGCCCAGGGCGTAGGTGAAGAACTGCCGGGAAATCGACCCGGCCCGCGCATCGTTGAACGTGAGCCGGCGGTTGAGCGTGAAGTTCCAGGTCAGGGCGGTGAGGATCGCCAGCGCGCCGGCGATCGCCAGTGACCAGGAAAACTGGGGCGGCGATTGGCTGGCAGGCACCGGCCAGAGGCGGCCAAAAAGCCACTGAAGAAGCGCGTAGATCGTCAGGTCCACGATCATGCCCGAGGCGCCCACCATGCAGAACTGCACGAGGCGCGAGAACGTTCCGAACCTGTGGTCCAGCAGTCGCTTCAACTGGCGGACATCGTCAAGCCGTGGCAAGCCCAGGGTCGGCCGATCGTCGGGACGGGTCGGCACGGGCACGTCCACGTGCGTCTTGCAGGGCCACGCCAGCAGGTCCAGGACCAGCCGTGAGCCTCGCGGCCGGTGCACCGTCGGAAACGTGCTCAGATGCGACCGCCGGATGGCCATCAACCCGGACAGCGCATCCGACGTCCCCAGGCTCAACTGGCCGGCCAGCCCCAGGCACTTCCTCGCGAGCGAGGTTCCCAGGGACCGGCCTCTCTGAGGTTGCGGAACCGCAATGGCAAGGTCGGCCTCCGATGCCCTCACGGCCTCAACGACCTGGACGAGCGCCTCGGGAGGGTACGATCGGCGTGGATCGAGGACCACGAGCAAATCGCCCGACGCGGCCTCGATCCCGGCGCAAAGCGCCCCGACAGGCCCCTTCCCGGAGGTCGGAACTATGAGAGGAGAAACCGCCTGACGCAAGAATTGCCGGCCGTCAAGTTCTCCCGCGAGGATGACCTCGACCGGCGAGTCACCGTCCTGCTCGTCCAGCACGCGACGGTAAGAAACAAGGTCATCGTCCGCCAGTGAGCCCGCGGAGCCGAACGGAACAATCAGGCTGATACTCTCCATGCGAGACAGTGCCCTTTACTCACGAGAAACCAAGGTCTTGCTCTTCGCAAAATGCCAGGGAAACCGCCTCGAGCCAGGTCGAAACACGGCAAAAGGGAACCATCGGAGGAGAGGATCGACAGCGGCGATGCTCTGGTCCCGCGAGACGCTTAACTCAACAATAGCCCGGAGTCCGTTTTGCTGCAAGCAAACAGCGCTGTTCGAAATTTCACTGCCGGCCGATGGCCCGAGCTCGCATGAACTCGGGATCGGGGCTTTTCGAGCCTTTCCGGGTGCTCATCCGGGTAAAGACTCGCTCTCAATCGCCCTGTCTATCCATCCTCCCCCAAGCACCAGGTCTTCCTGGTAAACCGTGACCGCCTGTCCCGGGGCGACAGCCGTCTGCGGAGACTGGAAGACGATGCGGGCCCGATGGCCGGCGAGGGGCTCGACGGTTGCCGGCACGGCCGCGTGCTGCGCCCGGATCTGGGCCAGGCAGGGAACCGGGCCTGGGGGTTCGGGTCCCTGCCAGTTGAACCGGTTGGCCTCCAGGCCGATCCGTTCCAGCGACTCTCGCCGGCCGACCCGGACCGTCCGGGTCTGGGGCTCGATCTGGACCACGTAGCGCGGCGATCCGACCGCGATGCCCAGGCCCCTGCGCTGGCCGATCGTGAAGCCCTCGATGCCCTCATGAGTTCCCAGAACGGTGCCGTCCTCGTCCACCATGGGGCCAGCCGTGTCACGCTCGGGCCGCCGATGACGCACGAACTCCAGGTAATCGTCGTCCGGCACGAAGCAGATTTCCTGGCTCTCGGGCTTGTCATGAACCGCCAGGCCCTGCTCGCGCGCGATCGCGCGGATCTCCGCCTTGGGCCGGTCGCCGACCGGGAAGAGGACGTGGGGCAGGATCTCCGGCCGCAGCCCGAAGAGGACGTAAGACTGGTCCTTGGAGCGGTCACGGGCGCGCGCCACGCGAAGCGTTCCGTCCTCGGCCCGAGCGATGCGGGCGTAATGTCCCGTCGCCACGTGGTCGGCTCCGACCTGCTTGCCATAGGCCCAGAGCTTGCCGAACTTGAGCCAGATGTTGCACATCACGCACGGATTGGGCGTTCGGCCCGCCACGTACTCATCCGCGAAGTAATCCTTGATCCGGCCGAACTCCCCCTCGAAGTCCAGCGCATAGAACGGCAGATCGAGCTGGTCGGCCACGCGCTGGGCGTCCAGCGCATCGGTGACGCTGCAGCACGTCTTCGCCCGCCGCTCGGCATCCTCGGCGTAGGAACCGGTCCTCATGAACAGACCGATCACCTCGTACCCCTCGGCCTTGAGCAGGTAAGCGGCGACCGAGCTGTCCACCCCTCCACTCATCGCCAGCACAACGCGTTTTGCCATGAGACCTCGACAAGGAATCCTGGTCCTCGGATCCGGTAGCCTGCCTGAACATCCTATGGCCGAGGACCAGCCGGCGACAAGGCGAGCCGGCGATCCAGGCAGAGGCAGAGTCAAGAGAACGAGGGTTTCTTCACCAGCGACTCGAACCGCCGCACGAGGTAAAATGGTGAAGCTGAATTGAGCTGGGATTGGGAGGTGCGGTATGGCTAACTCAGACCGGGTTTCAAGTTAACTTGAAACCCGGTCTGACCCTGCTAAACGAACCGGGCACCGGCAGGGCAGATACGGCCTATTCCTCCTCGGAGGCTTTCTGCTGTTCGAACCGGCGGAGCCGGACCAGGACGCCCAGGTCTTCGAGAGTCGAGGTGTCGCCGCCGCTCTCGACCCCCGCCGCGATGGCGCGGAGCACCCTGCGCATGATCTTGCCGCTGCGGGTTTTGGGCAAGGCGTCGGTGAAGTGGATGTCGTCGGGACGGGCGAGTGCTCCGATCTCCTTGACCACATGCTCGCGAAGCTCCTTGCGCAGGGCTTCGCTGGGGCTGAACCCGGATTCGAGCGTGACGAAAGCGGCGATGGCCTGACCCTTCAGCTCATCGGGCTTGCCCACGACGGCGGCCTCGGCCACGGACCGGTGGCTCACCAGGGCGCTTTCGATCTCCATGGTCGAGAGCCGATGGCCGGTGACGTTGAGAACGTCGTCCACGCGGACCATGATCCAGTAATTGCCCTTTGCAAGGCCAACGCAAATCTCCTGATACGGTTCGCCCGGCCGGTGCGGGCTGATGCGGATGGTCACATTCCGGTCAAGGCGTTTGAGGAAATCGAGCAGCTTGTCGGTGGTGAAGCGGCTGAAATGCCCGTTCATCAGGTGGGAGACTTCCGGCTGCTTGATGCCGAGCAACGCTGCGATCTCACGTTGCTTGAGCTTGCGGTCGGTCAAAATCTTGTAGACATGAAAGCCCAAGCGTGACCGCGTGAACAGCTCGTCGGCATCCTCAAGGCCCAGGTCCGCGAAGACATTGCCCGAGCTTTCCTCGAACTCGATGCTTGCCTGATTGTTCTTGCTCATCTTCCGCCAGCTCCTTCGCCTCTTTGTATCGCTGCTTGATCAAATCCACATCCTGCTTCGGCGTGGCGATGCCTTTCTTCGATTTCTTCTGGAAGGCGTGCAGTACATAGATATTCCTGCCGAGCTGGACGGCCACCACCGTGCGGTAAGCTTCGCCGTCATGCCGAAGGGTGATCTCGAAGACGCCGCTGCCGGTCCCCTTGAACGGCTTGGCGTCCTTCGGCATCCCGCCATACTGCATAAGCTGGAGTTCGCCGCCGATGATCCTCCGTGCGTCAGGTGGGAATGCCTGAATATTTCTCCTCGAGTTTCCCAACCATACGACCGGGCCGCATGACCGACGTTTCAAGGTCTGCTAGTTCTTCTTCCTCCAAAGGCCCATGCTCCCAAGGATATAGGAAATTTACTATAGAGTCAATTCCCGCCCGGTCAATCTCCGTTTCGGCATTCCACTGCTCAACCTTCAATGCACCTTCGGTTTGGCTTGGCCGGGGCGATGATGGCGGCTGGCCGGTCGTCGTTAACGTGTGCCGCGTCCGGCTCCTAGGCGGCGTACGGAGAAACAGGAACACAGCTGACGAAGCAGAGAAATGGCCACGCACAAAATCTGGGGAGCTCAGGACGCCACGGTGGCCTCCCAAAGCGCCTGCCTTGCAAAAAAACATTCGAACAGGATGCCTGGCCGATTCTTCCACCGCTTCAGCACGACCCCGACCCAATTCACTTCGGACGTCCTACGATCAAATTCACATACTTTTGATTCTTCTCAAGGATGGTCGCCAGCGTGGTCATCTGCGATTCTCGGACCGGTACCGGCTGCCCCGTGACCTCGTCAATGGCCTGGATTTCGTAGCCTGCGTGATGGAACCGACCAAGTAGGCCCGCGGGATCGAAGCCAGCCTGCCGAATCAAGGTCGGATAGAACTCCATGATGATGACAATTCTGGGATGATTGCGAAGAGTCTGCTCCTTCCCGGCCAGGACAAGTCCCTCCGCTCCTTCGGTGTCAGATAATATGAGCGACGGCAGAGGTGAATTCAGGATGTGAGTCGCCGAGGTTAAGCTCCTGTTGTTTCGTAACCTTCTTTCAGGAGCTTTCCCATGACGGCGACTCACGAGCAGAATTCTACCATCCCGACGACACCGGTCCTCTATTTCTCCTTGGAGCTGGGTAGCAAAACCTGGAAGCTGGCGTTCACCATCGGCCTGGGTCAGAAGCCCCGGCTCAGGACGATCGTGGCTCGGAACACCGACGGCCTGCTGGCCGAGATCAAGGCTGCCAAGAAGCGATTCGGCCTGCCCGAGAACGCCGCGGTCGTCTCCTGCTACGAGGCCGGGCGCGACGGCTTCTGGCTTCATCGTTTCCTCCTGGCCCAGCGGTTCGAGAACCTCGTCGTTGATTCCTCGAGCATCGAAGTCAACCGCCGCAAGCGCCGGGCCAAGTCCGACCGCCTCGATGCCGTTAAACTCGTAGAGATGCTCATTCGGTGGTGCAACGGCGAGCGCAAGGTCTGGGGCGTGGTCCGCACGCCCTCCGTTGCGGACGAGGATCACCGTCAGTTGCACCGGGAGTTGATCGTGCTGAAGGCCGAGCGAACCGCGCACGTCAACGCCATCAAGGGCCTGCTCGCCGGGTTGGGCCTCCAGGCGTCCGTCGATGCCGATTTCCCCCAGCGCCTGAAGAAACTTCGGCAGTGGGATGGCTCAGCTGTGCCGACGGCCTTGTCTCAGCGCCTGCTCGGGGAGTTCGAGCGCTGGCAATTGGTCGGGCGCCAGATCCACGAGTTGGAGCAAGAGCGGATCCGACAGATTCGCAATGAGCAGTCTCCCGAGGTCGAGCAAGTGCGCCGGCTGTTGAACCTCAAAGGGATCGGTGAGAACGGTGCGTGTCTCCTGGTAGGAGAACTCTTCTCGTGGCGACGATTCCAGAACCGCCGCGCGCTGGGGAGCCTGGCGGGATTGACCCCCACGCCGTACGACAGCGGTGAGAGCCGGCGCGAGCAAGGCATCAGCAAGGCGGGAAATCGCCGCGTCCGGTGGATGATGGTGCAACTGGCCTGGGGCTGGCTGCAGTACCAGCCCGAGAGCGAGTTGAGCCAGTGGTACCAGAGACGGTTCGGCAACGGGAACTCCCGCGTTCGGAAGATTGGGATCGTGGCGTTGGCGCGGAAGCTGTTGATCGCGTTATGGAAGTACCTTGAGACTGGCGAGCCCCCGGCCGGAGCGGCGGTGATCGGCTGGGACAAGAAGGCGAAGTTCACGGGCGCGAGCCGTGCGAGGAGGGCATCGTGACTGGGAGCGGGAGCAGGTCAAGAGAGCCTTGGGACTGGCGAGCCCCCGGCCGGAGCAGCGGTGATCGGCTGGGACAAGAAGGCGAAGCTCACGGGCGCGAGCCGTGCGAGGAGAGCATCGTGACTGGAAGCGGGAGCAGGTCAAGAGAGCCTTGAGAGAGGAGAACAAGTCAGAGGTCTGTGGGGAGGATCGTGGGCAAACAGGGCTGGAGGGAGCGACCGCATTAAAGAACGGGCATCCCGTCAGGGAGCCGAGTGTCAGAAGGGCTCGCTCGCCGGTCCTGGCATCGAGCGTCGGCAGACGTAATGATTACCTTGTGTTTGATCACATCTATTGATCAACACGTATAGAAGTTAGTTCCGACCCGAGGAGATCGGACTCACGTTGAAGCCGCCAGCCTGAACGCACACGAGAGACCCGCCAGGCCAGGAGGGACGATGGTAAGAGGCTAACGACGGGGCTAAGCAGGAGCGAGGATCGCTGGGTTCCCCGCCTCACCGAGGACGGCGAGCTGGGGAACCCAGCGACGGACTCGCAACGGGGAAGGTCCGTAAATAGCAAAGGAGATCAACCGCGAAGAAAAAAAAGAAGCCAGGGTTTGACGTCGGCAGACTCATAGAAGTCTTGATCAGCGCAATCTCTTCCTCGTCGTTGCCCAGGTATTCATCAAGCGCGACCGCCTCAACGACCACACCCTGTCGGGTCTCCGAAGTCTTGAGAATGCTGTTGTGTCCCTTGTTGGTGGCACCGAGATACAGTGGAAACTCGCCGCCCTTGTCAGAAAGAGCCTTGGGTTCCAGAATGGTATTGCCGCAATGGTTCAGATTGGCATTGCGGCGCAGCAGTTCGAAGCTCGAGGGAGCTGGTTCGAACGCAATGACTCGGCCCTTGGTGCCGACAATCCGTGAGGCGATCACGCTTCCAGGTCTTCCCCTCGTCGTCGCTGCGGTAGATCTCGCCCCCGGGAGCCATGATGCCGGCCGCATGACCGCGCGAGTCGTTGTAGTGAGTAAGGAGCTCGCCCTCGTAGGCAACATTCACCGGGCTGGCCGGGTCGATCGGCGGCTTCAGGTGGGCGTGGTTGCCGTTGTCGTAGTAAAGCCGGCCGTCGGGGCCCAGCCCCACCGCGTGCGGTCCGTGCTCGCCCATGCCCCCTTCAGTATCGCGGATCAGCTCCGCCTTCTCGAAGACGCCGTCACTGTCCCCGTCGTCAAGCCGGTACAGCCCCGGCCCCCTGGGTCCGTGGCCGACGGCGTAGAGGTGGCCCCGGATGAACGACAGCCCCTGGCAGTTGCTCATCTCCGGCGTGATCGGCTGACGGCGATCGAAACGGCCGTCTCCGTCGTCGTCGAACAGCCGGGCGATCGGGCCCCCCTCGATCGAGACGCAGGGGCGTCCGTCCGGATCAAACGTGAAGGCGACCACCGACCCGGTGACGATGGGCTGCGCGACGGTCTCGATCGTGAACCCCTCGGGAACGCGGAAACGCTCCGACGGGCTCTGGACGCCGGAGGCAAGCCGTCCCCACGGCGCGGAGCCGAGCGGTCCCAGGTCCACGGCCCTCGCCCAGCCCCGGTCGTCAAAATCGACCTTCGTCCAGCCATTCCCCGCAGGGACCCGGTCCCAGCTCCTCCAGGTGGAGTCGGTCTGGATGGGTACCCCCTGCCCCAGCGGCAGCACGCCGCCGCAAAGGAGCAAGCCCGCCGGACCGGGCGCCTCGTTCGACGCCCGCATGGCCAACACGTGTGAGCCGATGCCAAGCTTCGCCTCGACGCGCTGCACGGTTGCCCAGTCGTTGCCTTCGGTCACCAGCTTTCCGTCCAGGTAGAGCACAAACGCGTTGTCGGCCGTGACGTCCACGGCCAGTCGCGACTCTTCCTTGACGCGAAAGCTCTTGCGGAAATAGCGTGTCTCGGCGGGGAACGAATGCGTGTCGTTTCCCGAGGGATGCCAGATCCAGTGCGGGAGGTTGGCCTCTTGCTGGAACCCCGCGCTGACGGTCGCAGAGGCCAGCGCAAGGTGAACCAGCACGGCGGCCGCAAAGGTTCCCAGCAACCAGGGCCGCAGCCCCTTCCGATCCGCGGGGAGCCCGCAGCCCCCGGGATTGCTCTCTCTCGCACTCGATCGGCATGCGTTCCTCCGTTTGCCGTTCCTGCGGCCTTGACACCGACAATTCGATCCAACCGGCCGTCACCAGCCACAGGCGGCTTCCCGCTACGAGCCGGGCGGCTTCCTCGCGGCCTTCTCCGCAATCCCGCTGACCCCGAACCGGCGGCCGAGTTCGGCCTCGACGTCGTCCCAGTGAAGGTCGCGGTAGCCCAGCAGCACCAGGCTGTGAAACACGAGGTCGGCCACTTCCTTGACCAGGTGCTGGCGGCCGGCATCGCCCGGCTCTCCTCCCGCCTCGACGACCTCCGCGGCCTCCTCGATGATCTTGGCGCCGATTTCGGGCACGCCTCCGTTCATCAGGCGGGCAACGTGAGACGTCTCCGCCTGGGGATTTGCCCTGCGGGCAGCGATCACGGCCATCAAGTCCGACATCGTTGACGATCGGGTCATGGAAAGGGCGCCTCCCGGCTCTGATCATGCTCCCGCGGCGGGCCGGCCGAACACCCGATTGCTCCGGGGCCCATTGTTTTCCAATAGAATAACCGTGATCCTGTGGGCATGGAAACATCATTGATTCGGACTGCTCCTCCTGTTCGAGAACGGAACGCATTATGAGCGCTGGTGAAATCGAGTACGAGTTCGGCGTTCCGATTCCCGGCGCCATCCTGCCCGAGGCCGAGTGGGCCAGGACGGGCCTGAAGCGTTTACCCGAACCGGGGCCGCTCGACTGGTCGGCGATCTTCGGACGCGACGCACCCGTCGTTCTCGATCTCGGCTGCGGCAACGGGCGGTTCACGCTCCAGAGCGCACTCGCTCGGCCCGACTGGAATCATTTCGCGATCGACATGCTTCCCGTGGTGATCCGCTACGCCACTCGCCGCGGCAACCAGCGTGGGCTGCACAACGTCCGGTTTGCCGTCAAGGACTCCCAGACCTTCGTCGCCTCGTACGTCGGCGAAGCCTCGGTCGCCGAGATTCACCTCTACCACCCCCAGCCTTATCACGACCGTCGGCAGGCCCACCGCCGGGTCATCACGCCCCGCTTCCTGGCCGATGTCCACCGGGCGCTGTCGACCTCAGGTCTTTTCGTCATCCAGACCGACAATCCCGATTACTGGAGCTACATGACCCGTGTCATCCCCCACTTCTTCGATCTTCAGGACCAGGGAAGGCCCCTGGCCGGACGCCCCCGAAGGCCGATCGCGCCGCGAGATCGTCGCCCGCCAGCGCGGACTGCGCATCTTCCGCGGCCTGGCCACCCGCCGCGACGATCTTGACCGCGATGCCGCACTCGACCTGGCCGGATCGCTCCCCGAGCCCCTGTTCCGCTCCCACGGCCTCTGGTGCGAGCTCGACCGGTGGGAAAAGGGCCATAAATGAAGACAAAGCGACCGGCTGCAAAACTGGTGCACCGGCGGTTGCGATGCTGGATCAATCTCGTCAACCACCGGAAGCGCATCGAGCAGGCGATCAAACTCCGTGGGGGGATTGAGCCCGTACCGGCTCGGGGAACAGAGTCCCCATGACATCCGCAGGGTCAGCGCACACTAAACTGTAGCTCTAGCAACGACTTGCAGCAGGTAGTTGTCATCCCAGCCGCAACTGCGACGTTTCATGGCCAAGCTCGTGCGGTCGGAATGCTGTTTCAAGAGTGACAAGGTGAAGCGATTCAGCCAAGCGAAGTTCTCCCGCAACGCCTCTTGTCGGATCCGCGACTCGTCCTCGCGGTACGTCACGTCGAGCACCCAATGGCAGCCGTTCTCGATCCCCCAGTGGCTTCGGACTGCTCGGGCGAGTCGTCTCACGTTCATGGGCAGGCTGCTGATGTAGTAACGGACCTCGATGGTCTCCTTGCCGTCGCGGACGCACCGCAGCGTTACGATCGCGACCGTCTTCAGTCCCTTCCACAGCGTGAACCCGGGCAGGCTCTTGGGGGCTGGAAGCTGGAGATACGTCCGCGTCTCCTCCCGCCCGTGGCCCTTTTCCACAGTCACATGTTCGCAAGCCTGCTTCCGGTCGCCGTCGAGTTGCTTGTCGATGTAATCGATGACCGCCTGGTGCAGGGTCTCCTGGTTCCCCTTCAGCGCCAGTACGTAGTCGCCCTTGCCGTCGATGATCTCCGCGGCAATCGCCTTCTGAGTCCCCATGGCGTCGATGGTGATGATCGCTCCCTTGATGTCCACCAGCCTCAGAAGCTCGGGAATCGCCGTGATTTCGTTCGATTTCTCGGCGCACGCCACCTGCCCCAGCGAGAGCCCGAACTCGCTGGCCCAGATGCTGACCGAATGCAACGTGCCCAGGCCGTTCTTGCGATCGTGGCTCCGCCGCAGCGTTTTGCCATCCACCGCCAGGATGGGTTGCTCCACGCCAGTCGTTGCGGCCGCGGCCGCACGCAACGACGTCAGCCAGGTCGCGAAGCACGCCTGGAAGGCGCCCGGTGCAGGGCCATCAAGACACGCCGGAAGACGTCTTTACGGGGGATGCCGTTGGGCAGGTCCAGCGCGTCGAGGAGGAACTGCTCCTTCAAGGCCGCCCACCGAGCGATCGCCGTGGGCCCGCCGGCGCCTGCCAACACCGCCAACATGGCAATGACGACCACGCTGACCAACGGGTGCTGCAGATTGACGGTGGAGCGAGGGTCCTCCAGTTCCGCGAAATGCGGGACGACCTCATCCAGGGTGATCCGTTTGGTGTCCGCCATGGTTGGTTCTCTGTGTGGTCATCGCGAGGTCAGTTGAGACACAGAGACTTGTATACACAAAATCACACCAGGGCGCAAGCGGCATAAATTGCCAGGAATACCCAGAGTGGCGCGCTAGCCCTGATGACATCCGCACCCACGAGCCCTCTCCGTTCATTCATGACGACCTCGCTGCCCCACCCTGGGCGGAGCGATGCTCCCCTGGAATCTCGTTGAGGAAGCTCACCTGATTCTACGCGAGTGAGAGGGCATCAGGGATGGGGCATCTTCCGCGGATCACGCGTCGCCGAGGGTCATTGAAAAAAGGCCCGCTGCTCGAACCGGCACGTGGGATGAGCCGGTCCATGCAGCGGACCTTTCATGGTTCCTCTAGTTCCGAGCCGTTGTCCCGCTAGACCGTGGATGGCCCGCCGAAGATGCGTGCTCCCGCGATCAAGGCAACCACGAACAGGACGGCGAAGATGAGCGCGAAGAACTTGGCGAAGCTCGCAGAAACGTCGCTGAGGCCGTAAAAGCCGAGACCTCCGGCGATCAGTGCGATGATCGCGAACACGATGGCCAGACGCAACATGATGGTGAATCCTCCCAGGGTAGCTTCATCGACAGGAAGTAAGCTGGCCGGAGCTCTGGTGCGCGGAACCGCTACCAGCGCCGGGACAGCACGCGTGACCGACAGAAACGTTCAGTCGATTTGTCTCGAGAAAGGTACTCAAGGTGGCCGGCCGAACCTCGGTGAACGCCCCGCGCTCGCGAAGGGCGATCTCTGAGTTCTCTGATCTCTCAGAGGTTCGGCCGGCCCGGTTTCCAGGGAGAGGAATGGAAAGCGTCCGGTGCGACGCGCACAAAGCCGCGGCGCGAACCGGTCAGAAGTACCGCCGACGCGAGGAGCTGCTGGTCAGGCCGCCCCCCATGAACACGCCGGTCAGAACGCCGACACCGAAGGCGATCGCCAGCCATTGCATGGGGTTGCGGCTGACGCAGTCTCGAGCGGTGACGTAGCCCTCGTGGGCGTGCTCCGAGATGTCGCCGTAGTGATCCCGCAGCCGGTGCGAGATGTCCTGGGCATACGAGCCGACAGACTCAACCGCGCCCGAAACCGCGGAGCTCCCCTGGGCGGTGAGGTGTTCCAGGTACTTCTCGATGGCATCCCGACTCTCGCCGGTCTGCTGCTGGATCCGGCTGACGAGCTGGTCGATGTTGCCGCCGGACCACTTCAGGTCGTCTTCGGTGAGTTGACCCCACTGCTCCTTAACCTTACCCTTCAGCTGATTCCAGTGGCCCTGAAGCCCCTGAACGTTGATTGCCATGGCTGTCGTCTCCTCAGCACAAGTTCACCGCGAGCCGGCCCGGTTCGGCTTAACTTGCAGATTCTCTCCGGCGTCGCCGCGCAATCAAACCGATTGATCGCGCGTAACCAGGAATGAACCGATCTCCGATCATTCCTGACTGGCCCTTGGGCCCTGACAGGTCCCAGACTGGGCACCTCCGGGAGCCTCGCCAGCCGGTTGAACGCCAGTGAAACGGGAATCTGAAACCGCAACCCTTGTGCCACAAGGCGAGATTCCTCGATCATCCGGTTCAAGAACTTGCCCGGTCAGCGAGACAAGACTCCCAGTCTGCCTTGACGGAGAGCCCGCTCCCGGGACGGGAGTTCCGCCTTCTCGTCGATCCTGAAAGCCTTTACATTGATCACATGAGGCGGACGTGCGAGCGGGAAGGATGGAAGCTTGCCGGCGGGGGACGACGATCGGGGCTCCGAGTGAGCTCCGGAGCCGCCCCTAAACCGCCGCGGGACCGCGCGACATCGTGCGCCCCAGTAGGCAAAGCGAAAGCAACGGACCGGCAGACCGACAGCTCGAGGAACAGCCGCCATCACAGTCGCTCACGGCTCGAAAGCGATCACGCACAGCGAACGCCATGCTTCCAATCATCTTGCAATGCACAATTTTGTTCATCCATATAACACCGTTGCAATGGATCACCGCTCCGTTATGATGCCTCTCGCATTTTGCGACCAACCGCGTGTGCTTCTCAACGGGCGCACCAGGTTTCAAGTGCGAGGATCCAAGCGATGCGTCCAAGACTCCTGCCGGCAGCAGCCTTGTTCGTGTTCAACCTCCTAGAAACGTCAGCGAGGTGCGGCGACCTTCTGATCTCCACGGGCGACCCTGATGGCTTGATGGCCATGGCCACTCGTCCCTCGGGAAACGGCAACATCGAAATCGAGTCGGCCGACGACTTCTTTCTCACTCAGCGGAGCTCGATCACCAACGTGACCTTCACGGGTCTTATTCAGAGCGCTACGACCGCCCCTAGCCTGGATCCCCATACAGAAAAAAAACAACGATCCGCGAGAGGGCTAGAAGATACGGGTTTCGCGGTGTAAAGTCTTGCCTTGTTGGCGTCAACGATGGCGTTCACCCGTGGCACGGAGGTCGGCAGGATGTCCTACGCTTGGCCCAAGGATACGGATTTTGCTCTGTGGGAACTCGATGTCCTCGACCGCCATTGTCCGGTCTGTGGACGGCTGATGTATATCTGCGACCACCGGTACCGTCGGGTTCACACCCTCGAGGGTCCGGTGCAGCTCGTCTGCAAACTCAACCACTGCCCCGATCCCGCCTGCCCCGGCCACGCCAAGACCAAGAGCCCCGAACTCGAGATCACGATCGCGCCGCCCAAGTGGGCGGTCGGGTGGGATGTCCTCTGTTGGATCGGTCATCGTCGATGCTCACGTCATTGGTCGATTTCCCAGATCCAATCCGATCTCTGGGATGATTACGGCATCAAGCTCTCGGCCGACTCGATCGCCCGGTACATCGGATCCTACCAGGTCATGCTCGCCGTGCGCCAGCAGGACCCCGAGTCGTTGCGGCGGCACTATGAAGCCGTCGATGAGATCATCCTCTCGATCGACGGCCTACAGCCCGAGAAGGGGCACGAGACGCTGTACGTGGTGCGCGAACTGACCGGCAAGCGGGTCTGGTTCGCTGAGCCTTTGATCTCCGCCACGGCGGACGAGGTGCGCCGCCTGATCGCGCAGGCCAGGGCGTGGGCCAAGTCCCTGGGTAAGCCGGTGGCGCTGTGGTTGTCGGACCGGCAGGACGCCTTCGTGACGGGCATCGCGGCGGAATTCCCCGACGTGCCGCACCGCTACTGCGACAATCACTTCCTCCGCGACGTGGCCAAGCCTGTTCTGGAGGCTGACAGCCACGCCAAGGTTCAGATGCGGAAGAAGGTGCGTGGCCTTCGGAAGATCGAACAGGCGGTACTCAAACAGCAGGGCGTCCAGGCGTCGGAACGCATCGTGGAGGATGATCCTGCTGCGACCGCGCCGCCGCTGAACCCGCCCGGGCCCCGAGTCGATGCCGCCAGCGCCGTGGTGCTCGAATACTGCACGGCGGTGCGTGGCATTCTCAACGACGATCAGGGAGGACCGCTCCACCCTCCCGGCTTGCGGATGGCCGATGCGCTGGATGAGGTTCGCGTGTCGCTCCAGCGAAACCTGGACGCGAAAAAAGGGGATTCGCCGAGCGGCAACTGGGCCGACTCGCCGACTGCATCGACCGCGGCCGAAACGAAGTGCGCGACGAACAGGAGTCGATCCGTGAATTCATCGCGGAAGTCACGGAAGTTGCCGAAACGCTCGATCCCGGCAAGGGAACATGTGCGGACCGGCAGGCGAAGTTCGAGGAACTGATCGATCGATTCCAGCAAACCGGGGGCCCGATTCATAAGCAAATGGCCCAGGTGATGATCAGTTTTCTCGCCGGCCTGTTCGTGGGCGAAGGACTGTTTGAAGAGATCAAGGACAACCTGGATTTGGAACGATGGTTTCGCTTGCCCAAGAGTCATGAGCGGCGGATTCACGGCCACCGCCACGCGGGGACCCGTATTGTTCTGGAGGGGCCAACTTTAGTGCACGCACTGGATGCACACGCCTTCCATCCGGAGCCGTTCACGGTGGACGACTTGCTGCCCTATCGCACGGCGCGCGAACCACAGTGCCAGAGGCAGGCACTGGATCGTCGCAAGATCATGAGGAAGGCACGCTCGAAGAAGAACCGCCCGATACTCCTGGCCGACCTCGAGCGGCGCTATCAGGAACCGTCGGGGTTCTAGCCCTCTCGCGGATCGTTGTTTTTTTTTCTGTATGGGAATCCAGGCTAGGGCGTCGCCGCCGATCCCCGCGCACAGATCGGCAACGACCTGCCCCCCGAAACGTGTGGCCTTGTGACGCGCCACCGCCTCACTGGTGGCCTGCTGAAGACCCACCGGATCAAGCCACATCCGATCGGCTCGGGAGAACTTCGCCTTTGCCCTGGCCCGACAGGCGACCAGCCGCAGCGCCGCGGCTACGGCGGAGGCAGACGCTTGCTTTCGCCACCGCGCGATGTCGGCCGGCCCGGGCAACGGGACCCGGGACACCTCGGCCAGAAGCTTCTGACCCGGCTCGGTCGTCAGCACCCAGGCCTCCGCATCGATCCCGGAGGATGGCTCATCGTCGGCATCGTGGCGAACTGGCGTCGAGCCGGAAGCCAGCCGGGCATATAATGACATCGCCGCCCCGCCCGTGGTCCTGGAGAGAGAGCGTCTTCTTGATTCGCCAAGATCCATTGTACCCGCCGGTCCCACCGATTGTCCTGGAGCCGCTCCACCTGGGCGGCGCCGCCATGCCCTCGCGGTTCTTCCTTGCTCCGATGGCGGGTTACACGAGCCTGGCCTTCCGCCGGGCCGTGCGGAGCTGTGGCGGACTTGGCCTGGCCACGACCGACCTCGTGAACGCCCGGTCGCTCATCGAGCAGCCGGCGCAGGGCTCTCGAACTCGCCGAGACCTGCGACGACGACCGGCCGCTGGCGATCCAGCTTTACGGGCACGTGATCCCCGAGATGGAGCAGGCCGCGCGGTGGGTCGAGGCGCAAGGGGCGACCGTGATCGACATCAACATGGGTTGCCCGGTCAGGAAAGTCGTCCGGAGCGGGGGCGGTTCCGCGTTGCTCTGCCAGGTGGACCGCGCGGTCGAGCTGGTGGCCGCCATGGTGCGGGCCGTGTCGATCCCCGTGACCGTCAAGATGCGGCTCGGCTGGGACGACGAATCGTTGACAGCGCCCGCGCTGGCGCGCGAGTTCGAGCAGGTCGGCGCCGCCGGGGTCATCATCCACGGCAGAACACGCCAGCAGGGGTTCTCGGGGACGGTGAACCGCCTGGGCATCCGCGCCGTGGTCGAGGCTGTCGAGCACATTCCGGTCGTCGCCAACGGCGACGTCCGCACCATCGCCGACGCCGCCTCGATGTTCGAGGAGACCGGCTGCGCGGCGATCTCGATCGGCCGCGGTGCGCTCGCCAATCCCTTCTTCTTCCGCCAGCTCGACCACTGGGCACGGACCGGCGAGCCCGGTCCCGACCCCAGCTTCGACGAGCGGCTCGACCTGATGACCCGCCATTTCCACGGCCTGGTCGACCGCCGCGGCGAGTTCTACGCCTGCCTCCAGTTCCGCAAGATCCTCAAGTGGTATTACCACTTCACCCGCATGCCCAAGCCGCTCTATCTCCGGCTGATCAACCTTTCCAGCGTCGCGGTCTTCGACGAGATCATCCCCATCATCCGGGCGCACGGACCTTCCAGCCCTCTCCCCGGCCACTTCGAGGCCCACATCCCGGTGCCCGCGGGGCCGATCGACAAGTGGTGACAGGTTCGCAACCAGGGCCTTGATCGCAGCCAATGACAACTGTAAGACTTGGTGAATCGTTCTGTTTGCGGAGGCTTCTGCGGGAGGTAGGTCATGTGCCGGAACCGTGGCTTCACCCTGATCGAGCTGATGGTCGTGATCTTGATCATCGGCGTTCTGTTCAGCCTGCTCATGCCGGCGGTGGCGACGTCGCGAGAGGCGGCGCGGCGAGGGCAATGCAAGAACAACCTGAAGCAACTGGCGCTGGCGGCGGCCAGCTATGAGTCGGTGCACGGAGTCTTTCCGTTCGGCGTTGGAGGGGGTGCTCCGCCCGGTGAAGGGCGGGTACCGCGGTGGTCGACGCACTCCAGCTCCTGATCGCGCTCGATCAGGTGAACGTGTTCAACGCGCTCAATTTCAGCGGCGTGGCCTGGATGGCCGACCCGGTCTTCGGGCCGCCCAACCAGACGGCGCTGGCTACGAAGATCGCGGTGTTTCTGTGCCCATCCGACTCGGACCGGAGTTCCGACCCGTATGACCTTGGGCACGTGAACTACCGGGGCAGTGCGGGAACGCTCCCCTACAATCTTGCTGCCGATTCGCCCGACGGCAGCGGGCGGAACAACGGTATCTTCTGGTTCCAGAGCGCCGTTCGGGTCGCGGAGGATCACCGACGGAACATCGAACACGGCGCTCTTCAGCGAACGGTGCCTGGGAACCAGTTCCTTTCCCGATCGGAAGGCTGACTACTACATGAAAGGCACGGACCCCAACACCTGCCGGAACGCAGCCCCGGGCCTCAGCTCCCGGTACGCCGTGCCCCACGAGCTTTCCGGGCAGCGGTGGGGTGACGGGGCGCTCTTTTACACGCGGTACAATCACGTCTTCCCACCAAACTGGCCGAGCTGCCTGCTCGGCGGCACGACCGATTACGAGAGCCAGGTGGTGGTCTCCGCCTCGAGCCGTCACCCCGGCGGCGTGAACGTTGCGACCGCCGATGGTTCGGTTCATTTCTCTGGAAGAAGCTCCTCGCCGCAGCCAGGCCGATGCCTCGATCGTGACGGGTCGGCATCAGCCGCGGCCAGGGCGACCGATGGCCGGGCTGCGAGTGATTGCGAACCGTTCTTTAGTGCGAGATGCCGGTCGGGCCCGGGGTGCGGGCCAGCTTGCGGAGAACGTCGAGGCCGCGTTTCAGGACGGTGTCGTCGACGGCGTAGGAGATGCGGAAGTGGGTGTCGCGGCGGCTGAAGACGTTGCCGGGAATGATCAGCAGGTTGTGGCGAATGGCCTCGGCGACGAACTCGGTGGCCGTGCCCCAGGGTGCGCGCGGGAACGCGTAAAAGGCGCCTTCGGGGAAGGGGAGCTCGAATGACTCGCTCAGTGCGGCGACGACCATGTCGCGCTTGCGACGATAGGCGTCGATGTGCCCTGAGAGGTCCTCGTCAAGGGCCGCCACCCCGGCGTACTGCAGGGGGCTGGGGGCGCAGACAAAGCTGAACTGCTGGAGCTTGGCCATCTCCTGGATGATCCGCGACGGCCCGTGCGCGTAGCCCATCCGCCAGCCGGTCATGCCGTGGGCCTTGCTGAAGCCGTCCACCACCAGGACGTCCTCGTTCCACTTCGCCGGTGAGGCGAACGGCGCATCGTAGCAGAACGCCCGGTAGACCTCGTCGCTGATCAGGAGCACGTTCCGCTCGTCGGCAGAGCCCGGCAATCGCCCGCATCTCCTCCTCGGTGGCGACGACGCCGGTCGGGTTCACCGGCGAGTTGACCACCACGCACTTGGTCCGCGGCGTGATGGCGGCGGCGACCACCTCGGGCCTGATCCGGAAGTCGGGGTAGGTGTCGATCAGGACCGACGTCCCCCCGGCCAGGGTCGCCTGGTGCCGGTACATCACGAAGTAGGGATCGAAGATGATCACCTCATCGCCGGGATTGACCACCGCACAGATCGCCAGGAGCAAGGCTCCGGCCGTGCCCGAGGTGATCATGACCTGGCGGTCGGCGTGATGGAACTCGGCGTCCACGGCGGCCTGGATCCGGTTCCGCAGCTCGGGGATGCCCTGGGTGACGGTGTACTGGTTCTTGCCCGAGCGGATCGCCTCGATGGCCGCGGCCTTCACCGGCTCGGCCACGTCGAAGTCGGGCAGGCCGATCGACAGGTTGATCGGGTCCTTCATCGCCTTGGCCATCTCGAAGGCCTTGCGAATGCCCGAGGCGTCGATGTGCTTCATCCGGTCGGCGATCCAGGCGTTGTTCATCTGCCACCTCTCCTCGCCTCCTTGCGTCGACGACGCGTCTTCCTTACTGCGTTGCAAGAAACCGTTCAATAAGTGATCAAACTGAAGACCTCGCACGGCTCGAGCTTGGCGCGGCCCTCCAGGAAGGAGAGCTCGATCAGGAAGGCGCAGGCGACGAGCTCGGCTCCGGTGGACTGAACCAGGTCGCAGCAGGCGCGCATGGTGCCGCCGGTGGCCAGCACATCGTCGAGCAGGAGAACGCGGTGCCCGTGGGTCAGAGCGTCGGTGTGGACCTCGAGCCGGTCTTTGCCGTACTCGAGCTGATACTCCTGGGCGATCGTCGCGTAGGGGAGCTTGCCCGGTTTGCGAATGGGCACGAATCCCGCTCCCATCTGCATGGCCAGGGGGGCGCCGAAGATGAAGCCTCGGGCCTCGGCCGCCGCGATGACGTCGATGCCTCGCCCCTCGAAGTGCCGGCCGAGCTGCTCGATGGCCGAGCGGAAGGCAGCCGGATTGGCAAGAAGCGGGGTGATGTCCTTGAACATGACCCCCGGCTTGGGAAAGTCGGGAATGTTGCGGATGTAGTCGCGCAGGTCGATCGAGGCAGACGCGGCCATGAAAGAACGCTCCCATCGCGGCAAAACGGCAAGCGGCCGGAATTGCCCGGCCTTCCGGCTCCTCGGCTCGTCGTTCTCAGGCATTCACTATCGATGATGGCTGGCCCGTTGTCCAGCGCCGCCGCGGTGCGGTCGGGACCGTTTCGGTTTCCGGGAGATAAAGAAGCAGCCCCGCCGGTAGGGTTGCCGGAGGTCATGCTGGCTTGGCTCTTCGATCATCCCGGTCGCGTGGCGTGCGGCCGCCGGAACTGCCCATGAGGGTTCTCACGGCGCGAACGACTCGTAGTCGCTGGCCGGGGCGGACGGGCGGATGGGGGCCGCGGTGAAGGGAATGGCCGGGCGGTCCTTGTCCTTCTCGGCGGTGGAGGCGCCCGGGCCCAGGGCGTCGGAGGGGAGGGGGATCTTGGTGCCGATGAACTTGGTCCCGCCCCGGATCGTGCCCCCCTGGATCGGGCCCACTCCGCCCACGTAAAGGTCCTTGGCGCTGGAGGTGGCCAGGGAGGTTCCCGACGACCAGACAAGCTGGCCGCTGGCCCGGTCGTAGGCGAAGAGGGCCAGCTTCGCGACCCCTTCCTGGTGGCTCTTCTTCAGGAGCGACATCTCGGGAATCGTTCCGGAGGGAATCCCGGTGAGGGTCTGCGGGACGGTGGTCTGGGGAATGCCCACCAGCACGTTGTAAGCGTCGGTGCCGTAGGCCCCGACGCGGGCCTCGACGATCCACTGGGCCTGCTCGGGCTTGGTGCGGAGCAAGACTCCCTGCGTGAGCAGAGCCTGGCGGAGACTGGAGACCACCCAGCCCTGATCGACGGCCGAGACATTGGTCGCGTCGAGGTAGACGGGAACGCCGGTGAGGGGCCGGAAGTCCACCTTGGCCAGGGCCGAATCCCAGGCGTTGGTCAGAAGCAACTGCTCGGTTCCCGTCCGGGCCGTGCCGGTGGTCTTGACCGTGCCGCAGCCCGGGCGGCGGTCAGCACCGGCACCAGCACCGGAGGCACGCCCCGAGCACGAGCCAGCGAGCGAGGCTTGCCGGCACGCTCATGGGTCGACGGGGAGCGGTCGTTGCCATGAGGTCGAACCGCCTCCAGAGAGGAACGAAAAGACGTGGCGAACGGACGTCGCGGGGCAGGGGACCTGTCCGTCCGGCCAGATCGACCGGCGGAATGAGCCCTGCCCCACGTGCGAATCTCGCGGGGCGAGACCGATGCACGCCCCGCGCTCGATCGGTCAGTGATCGTCTCAGGGCTGCGGCTGCGGGTGCCGCCGGGTGCCGGCGGCCGGGGCGCTCCCGGCATCGCCCTGGCTCCGCTTCAGCGGACGATTGAGCTTCTCGAACTGCTGGACCGCATCGGCCGGAACGGCGGACGGCGTCGGCAGCTTGACTCGAGGGGTCGCGGCCTCCTCGCTGGCACCGGTGCGGACGACCTTGTCGTCCGTGGTGCCCCCGCCGGCGCCGCGATTCCCCATCAGCTTCGTGCTGCTCTTGTCCGCGGTGTTGAAATCGGGATCCTGCTCCTCGTTGGCCATCTTCACACTGCCGACCAGCTTGTTCTCGATGCCGGCCGCCTTCACCAGCTCCTGGAAGACGACTCCCATCGTCTCCTTGAGCTTGACCTCGTAGATCATCTCGTAGGTCTGCTTCTTGATCCGCTCGTTCTTCAGCGACACGCCCTCGACGGCCGGGATCACCGCGTCGCGGCGCAGGATGACCCAGACCGATTCGGCCGCCTGGATGGGCCCGGTGAAGTCGCCGTTCTTGGGCTTGTGGGTCGGGTCCTTGTCGTTCGGGTCGCCGTCGACGAGCTGACGGAAGGCGGCGTCGGAGACGGTCTGCGGATAGGCGTGCCGGGTGATCGGCTCGGCGAGCTGGCCGCCCAGCGAACGGCTGCCTGCGTCCATCGACTCGTCCTGGGCGATCTTCTCGAAGCCGCCGGGGTTCTTCTTGAGCCGCTCCCAGACGTCCTGCGCCTTGGCCAGCTTGTCGACCATGATCATCCGGCAGCGGAGCTTGTCGCCGTACTGCGATTCAAACGCGTCCGACAGGTCCTTGGGGGTGACGGTGACTCGCCCGGTGCAGAGCTTGCGCAGCGCCAGCGCGGGCCAGATGATGTCGCGGGCATACTGCACGGGGCTGATCCCGCGCTCCTTGTCCAGCGTCCTCAGCCAGGCCTCGCGGCTGATGCCGAACCGGTGCGCGACGTTGTCGATCTCCTGATCGATCTCGGCCGCCGTGATCTCCTGCTTCCGGCTCTTGAGGGCCTGCTCGATGAGCGTGCGGTTGATCAGGGTCTCGAGGATCTCCTTCCCCTTGCGGGCCACGCACTCGTCGGCAAGCTGCTGGCGGCTGATGACCTGGTTGTTGACGATCGCGATCGGGTCGCTGGGATTGACCGGGATGGCCGTGAGCTGGACCCCGGGGACGTTGAGCTGGTCGAGCCGGACCGGTTGGCGCGTCTCATCTTGCGGATTTTCCTCGGTCTTCGGCGCCGCGGTCCGTGACCCGCCGAACAACGAGCGTTTGGGCGTCTGGGCCTGCACCAGGCCCGTCGCGAAGATGCTGGCGACCGCGAATCCGAGCAGGTACCCGAGGGCCTTCCGACCGCATTCCTTGGCGATCCTCACGTGGTGTCTCCCCAATCCATGGTTCCGTGTGCTGGTTTTTCCTCAAGTTCGGGAACGATGCGGCCGAGACTCTAGGAATTTGTCGCGAAACGGTCAACGTCAATCGTCGATCTGGAAAAGGTATCCGTTCATGAGCTGGCGTAGGGGTGGTATCAGCGATCTCGATAGCTGGTCACTTTGCCGGCAGCAGGGACGGGACCTTCTGGCCTCCCAGGTTCGCCTCGAAGCACGAGCTGAGATAGTCCAGAACGTCGCTCTGCTGGCGGCAGGTGGCGACAACTGTCAGCATCCGCTCTACAAACCCGCTGCCATCGGCACTGTCGGTCCCGCCACTGATCCTCCGCCAGATCGCGGCATGTGCAACGCCCGTTCCGGCCCGTTGTTCGTCGGCTCGACCCCTTCGACGCCCACGAAGGTCCACAGCGCCTCTTCCACTTTGAGGATCTCAAAGCACGTCGCTGCCGTCTTGGCGAGCCGCACTCAGGCCGCCTTCCAGCGCCGCTTTCGCCTCGCGCCGCGACCGCGCCGCAATCGACTCGAACCGTCCCCGATCGATGGTTCCATCGCGGACACGGGAAGTTCCGGGGACACCATACGTATCTTTAACCCGTTGGAGTTCGGGGACACCATTGAAGTTCCCGTAGCGGTAATTTGAGCGTGGTGTCCCCGGAACTCCCGAGTTGAGTATGGCGTCCTTGCGTCAGGAAAGCCTGGGAAAGGAGGACGAGACTCGAACTCGGAAACCTTTCATTGGAACCCTGCGGGTACAATCCCGCCCGGCAAAGCTGGGCCAGAAGCCAGAAGCGAGTCTTGCGTGCAGGGGTGGGAGACTACCCCCACGAAGCGTAGACAGCGAGGTCAAAAGTCGTGCGATTGAGCCCCGAAATTACAAGACGCTGTGGAGCCTTCGTCCTGACACACAGGCGGGGGCCGTGTCAGGCAACTTACTCATGGTCCACTCAGCCTGCCTGATCCAGCCGGGGTCGAGAGCAAGGACAATGACCGCCAGGGTTCTCCAGGAACCTGAGAGACCCCGACGTTTCCATCGTCAATCCGGATGGGGAGACCGGAACCGACAACTCCCTGGCCCCCGGCGGGACTGCCCCCCGGCCGAGGGGAGCGAAACACGGGCGACACGATGGTATCGGCTCGTGAAGCATTCGAAACGAGCTGAGACGGGCGGCGGGGAGTCGGAGCTCCCATAGTATCGTTGAAGCGGGGGAACCATCCCCAGGGATCCCGTGGAGAGAAGGGGACGTCATATCATGACACCGTTGGAGGGAAACATGGCGGGTGCATCAAAACCCAGAACCGTGGACACGAAACGACAACGGTCGCAGCGTCGGGGACCAGAGCGGAGCGCTGACTCGACTCAGGGAGCCGTCCCATAGCGAGTTCATGATATGACGAGAAGTCCATGCCCGAAAGGCCACGCACGGATCCGCGCGGGGGGACGCCCGCAAGGGCGTTCCCTACCGCGACCGAAGTCTCGGTGAGGGAGATCAGGCCGCCGATCGCAATTCCCGGCTCAGGATTCTGGTCAGGTCGTCGACTCGCTTCATCTTGGGGATCTCGTCCAGGTCGACCGCGGCGTGATAGCGGTCCTCGATCAGCATGATCACGCGGACGAGGTCCAATGAATCGAGAGCGAGTTCTTCGAGCAGGAGGGATTGGGGCGTGATCTCCATCGGCCTGGCCTTCGCGGAGACGATGCGGATAATTCCGACGACAACTGAGAAAAGATCATTGATACTTTCAACTGTATTCAACGAATGCATCATGGGCAGCCCCGTTTTCCCGAGAATCACTGGTCTTCTGATACCGTGGTCCCAGCATGCACCTGTCGAGCCAAGGGCAGGAACAGACGATCGTGGTTCGGAGGACGAACGACAGCGATCGTAACCTCGCCATCATGCGCACGACTTGGCATGTCTCCTTTTCTCTTCGGACGGCCACACGTTAGATCTTGCGAATTTTCCAAGGAGAGGCGAAAAGCCGGGGCCGAGTGCAACTCGCAACGGAGACTCGTCATGGCACCCTCCTCAGCCCGAACTCAAAAGAAACTGTCTCTGCTCTCCCTGCTAACCCGGGGTGGCACCCAAATAGAAACCGGTCTGGTCCAGAATCATTCTCTGTACTGCCCAATTTGACCGATGTATTACACGGACTTTCGAGTGCGAAGAAAGTCGCCCGTACCGGCTACCCCTTGTGGACGGGGACAGTGCGGAGGGACAAAAAGAGGGAAAGGATGAGAAAAGCATGTCGATGCTTGATCTCGCAACGTTTAATGCCACGAAACTCTGTCGGGACCCCTTCGATTTTCTCGTGGTGCCGGGCTTCGTGAAGGCCGAGGCACGGGCTACGATCAACGCCGGCTTCCCCCGGGTGGACCTGCCCGGTAGCTTCCCTTTGAGCGGACTACCTTACGGTCCGGGGTTCGCTGCCCTGATCGATGAGCTGCGAGGGGAGGCCGTGCGGGAGTCGTTCGAGAGCAAATTCGGAATCGACCTGAGTGGCCGGCCGATCATGCTCACGGTGCGGAGCCGTTGTTCGGAGAAGGACGGTCAAATCCATACCGACTCGGCAAGCAAGGTCATCACCGTTTTGATCTACATGAACCCGAGATGGGAGGGGGCCGGTGGCCGCCTCAGGTTGCTACGCTCGGGCACGGATCTCGATGACTTCGTCGTCGAAGTGCCTCCAGAAGATGGGACCCTGATCTGCTTCCGGCGCAGCGACAATTCCTGGCATGGCCATAAGCCATTTAGCGGGCCGCGCCCCGATTCAGATGAACTGGGTCGTCAGCCAGAAGGTCTTGCCTATGAGACAACGCGCCATCGCGTCTCGGCGGTCCTCAAGAAGATCTTGCTCCGGGCGAGCTAGCGGAGTCACGGTCGTGTACTTGGTTTCCCGCTGGGCCAGGGCCGACTGTCCGGCAAGGCCATCGTGCTCGAACTCCCCTCCAATCCCCGAAGTCACGATGATGTCTCACATGCCCTCCAGGCAGTTCGAGCGGATACTGCTCATCAAGCCCTCGGCGTTAGGGGATGTCGTCCACACCCTGCCGGTTCTTGTCAAGCTTCGTGCCCGATATCCGGACGCGCGGATCGATTGGTTGATCACGCCGGAGAATGCCGACTTGGTCCGTCATCATCCCGACCTATCAGGCACGATCTTGTTTCCCCGGAAGGCATATTCCCATTTTGGCCAGAACTGGTCCGCGACCGTGGGCCCGTTCCGACTGCTCTCTGCAATCCGGCGGGGCCGATACGACCTGGTCATCGACCTGCATGGCCAGTTTCGGTCGGCGGTGTTCACCCTGGCCAGCGGCGCCCCTGTCCGCATCGGATTCGACCGGCCCCGCGGTCGGACCGAGGCGGAGGGAGCGGGCGTCCCCCCGGGGGGCCGGCCAACATGGATGGACCGGGGCCCGCGAGGGGTCCTGGATCGCGTATACCCACCGGATCCCATCCCCACCCTCGATATCCATGCGGTGGACCGGTATCTTTGGCTCGCGCCGATGCTTGGGCTCGACGACCGCCCTCCGGATTTCGCGATCCACCTGCCGCCCCAGGCGACGCGGACGATCGAGGAATTGTTGCGGTCCCACGGGCTGGGTGGAAAGCCCCTCGCGGTCTTGGTGCCCGGGACCATCTGGGAAACGAAGCACTGGCCTGTCGCCGGCTTTGCACAGGTCGGCCGGCACCTCATCGAATCCGGCCACGAGGTTGTCATTGCGGGGACGACCCGGGATCGACCCCGCAGCCAGGCAATCATCGCGGCTTGCCCCGGCGCCCATGACCTTTCCGGACAGACGACCGTCGCCGGGCTGGTCGCCCTCATCCGGCGGGCGGCCATCTGCGTGACCAATGACTCCGGCTCGATGCACGTGGCGGTGGCCGTGGGCAGCCCCGTTGTCAGTGTTTTCGGGCCGACCAACCCGATCTGGATCGGACCCTACGGACGGCCCCATGCCGTCGTTCGTGTCGACTTACCCTGCGCACCGTGCTACTTGCGGGAAATGCGGAGCTGCCCCAACAACCACATCTGCATGCAAAACGTCACGGCGACCATGGTCATCGAGCGGGTAAAGTGGGTCCTCGCCAGGTCCCTCATCAAGACCACGAGTTCGATGATGCGGTGAATCAGATGCAGGACCACAAAAGACATACGGGTTTCGCCCTCATGAAGTCAGACCATTATGGGAAGTTCCGCTCCAGTGGGCTGCTTCGGCGATCGCTTGGGGTGCAAGAATCGTAGGGCAGCATGATAGACATCCCGGGGGTACAGTTGCGCATGCACCGGTGATGACCTAGGGGGCATACACGCTTCTGGCACGGACCGCAGGGGACGGGGCGGTACAGATGGAGGGCTCGGGGATGAAACGTAGGTGTCCAGGCAATATGCGTCGGGCCGAACAGGCTGATCACGGGTATGTTGAACGGGGCCGCGAAATGGCGTGGCCCCGAGTCCGTCGTCACAAGCAATGCCGAGCGTCGGATGCATGCCTTTGTCAGCCCGATTCCCAGCGGCTGACGCGCATCGGCCAGGCAAGCCACGTCTGGATGGTCAGCCCGGCCACGATCTCCCGGGCTGCGGCCCTCTCGGCCGGCCCGCACAGCACCAGCGCCGGCACCCCCGCCTCGACAGCGAGATGGCGTGCCAAGGCCGCGAAGTGCTCTGTCGGCCAGTTCTTGGACGGACCGAATGCTCCTCCGGTATTCAGGCAGACGACCGACTTGTCCCACGGCAAGCCGAGCTGGAACAACAAGGTCGGCTGCATGCTCATGGCCGCCGTTGTGTAAAGTTCGGTCCGTATTGAATCGACGCGGCACCTCAGATGCCGGGTGATTTCCAGGTAATACGTGACGGCCGGCGTCGGCCGCCGTCTCCCGTTCCGCCGCGGAGGTGGGAGCCGGTCGGTCAACAACAGGTTTCTCCACCCGCGGCATAGCCGACTCGCCGCGGTATTCCGGCAAGCCAAGCCAAGGCGGCGGAGCGGAATGAGTTCGGCAGCAAGATGGCCAGATCATAGCGATTCGAGCGCAGCCGTTCCAATAACGAATTCATCCCGCAATCGGGCCAGCGAGACCTCGGGTCAAACAGGAGCACCTCATCAAACCAGGGTCCATTCTCGAGCGTGTCGGCCACAGTCGGCTTCATGATCCCCGTAATATGGTCACCCTGCTGCGAACCGACAGCTGATCGCTTAGTTAGCAAGGGCATTTCTCCGACACCAGATCGCTACGCTGAAGGACTGTGGGAGCCGACAGCGGCCGCGTGCTTTGGTGTCGGTTAGTCGTTCAACAACTTGTAGGGCCAGCGCTTCAGTACGCCCCCATTCAGGTAGGCCGTCAGATACCCACGCCCGGTGTCCAGCACCAGTCGCAGGTACAGACCTTATGCTTCTTCCCCACTCGAAACGACCGGCTCAGGGCCGTGACTGTCCCGGCCACGCTCACTCGCCGGATGAAGGTCACGCGACCCGCCGCCAGCTTCTGCCGCCCGTCGGCACCACAAACTCGTGGGCAGCTTCCGCAGCCGCAGGCCCCGGCGGTGCTGCGTCGGTGTCTGGCCCCCGAGCCGCGGGTGCACGTGCTGCGTGTTGACCGCCTCCTGCAACCGCGCGAACTCCCGGCGAGATCGCCCGGCCGCCGGAACCGCCGCTGGAAGAGCGGCTCTTGGAACCAGCCGTTGAAGTTCTCCACACTGCCGTTGAACTGCGGCTCCCCGGCCGGGATCAACAGCGGGCTTACGCCAAAGCGCAAGCAGAGCCGGATCACCCGGGACAGCGTGCGCCGCGGGCCCCCAGCCGGCCAACTCGCGGGCGTTGTCGAGCTGGACCTGCTCGGGCATGCCCAGGTCCTTCCAGCACTCTCCCAGGAACCCGAGGACCTCGTCCATGCGGTGCAATCGGCCAGGCGCAGGCAGACGGCCCCATCGAAGGCATCCTTGCCCACCCAGATGTAGTAGCGGTGGCCGCTGCCTTTGAGGTAGACCGGCCCGACCAGATCGACTTCGTGAAGTTCGTTGGATGCTCGGGCCTGCGGGCCGGGGTACTCCTGACGTGGCAGCAGCGGGGCGAGCCGGACCCGCGGCGCGGTCAAGCCGTTGGCTGGAGCACGCGCTCGATGGTGGCGGGTGGGGAAGCGGGCGGATGTCGAGGGCCTTGAGTTCGGCCAAGATGGCCGGGGCCCCGATGAGGCGGTAGCGAGTAGCTGGCGAGGCGTGGGCCTGCAGCCGGCGGCGGATGGAGAGGATAGTCCGCTCCAGCTCGGGCGAGATGCGTTGGGCGATGTGGTGGGTGGCGTGGGTCAGGTCGTACAGGCCCTCGGCGCCCGACTCGAGGTAGCGGCGCCACCACTTGTGGAACCAGAACTCGGAGCGGCCGAGGGCCTGGCAGATGGATTGAACAGGTCGGCCGCCGAGGCGGAGCTTGATGGCACGTTGACGTGCCGCGAATTCGTCGCGCATGGGAACCTCCGCGGTGCGGCCGCTGGCGGTTGCCCACGGAGGTCACTCTAGCCGGACTGAAGGGGGAAAGAAGGACCACGGCGCAGCGAAAGCACGTACGACCGACAGAGAACGCAGCGATCAGCCATCGGGTCGCCTGAACAGAAACTGAGCGATCAGCTGTCGGCAAAAGATGAGCGATCAGTTGTCGGTCCGCACCAAGTCACCCCTAGCCCCTCATTACACCACGTAGTTTGCAGCCCATCCCAAGTCTCTCGCTGAGAGTCCCGAGCAACTCAGCTTTGGCCGGCGATCTTCAAAACAAGTTTTTTTTTTTTTTGGGGGGGGGGGGGGGGGGGGGGGGGGGGGGGGGGGGGGGGGGGGGGGGGGGGGGGGGGGGGGGGGGGGGGGGGGGGGGGGGGGGGGGGGGGGGGGGGGGGGGGGGGGGGGGGGGGGGGGGGGGGGGGGGGGGGGGGGGGGGGGGGGGGGGGGGGGGGGGGGGGGGGGGGGGGGGGGGGGGGGGGGGGGGGGGGGGGGGGGGGGGAAAAAAAATTAATGGCTGGAGCGGCCGCGGTGGGACGCTTGAAAGTTAATCAAGCTTATCATACGTGTTGGCGCGGGGACCGCAACTGAAGATTGAGGCTATTTTTTTTTTTTTTTTTTTTTTTTTTTTTTTTTTTTTTTTTTTTTTTTTTTTTTTTTTTTTTTTTTTTTTTTAAAAAAAAAAAAAATTATTCGTACCCCTTCAGGGGCCCCGTGTGGATCGAGTTGTGCATCTCGCCCAACCGGACGAACCCGCTTATTCCGCCGCCCGGCAGCCCGGAGACGGAATCGCCCAATAGCGTTTTCCAAGACTCGCGGGTCACTTCCCTCAAGAGCCGCCGAAGGTGGCCGGGCTCAGAGGCGTAGCGGGTCACAGTCCTACAGCTTTACTCAGGTCCGAATGACCTGAATTTTCACGTGTGATCCCTTCTGGCACGGAGAGGGGTTCATCGGGACGTCCCACAACTCACCGCGGCACTTGTGGCACAAGCATTGTGTGAATCTCAAGGAGCCCGGTCGATCGGCCGACGAAGTTGATCTTGGTTCGATTGTACCAGTTCACGGACTGAACCATTTGAATAGTAATCCCATAATATTATTAGTATGATCCCTCAACCTCCCTTCCCTGAACCGCTCTGGAACACCGTCCCACCGGAAGCCCAGATTGCCATCTTGGCCGTATTGGCCTCCGTCAAGAGACGGATTGATGAACTGAAGCAACGGGTCGGCGATCATGAGGCCCGCCTGAAGCTCAATTCCACCAATTCCTCCAAGCCTCCCTCGTCCGATCCCATCGGGTTCAAGCGCAAGCCTCCCGCCCCACCCTCTGGTCGGAAACGGGGCGGGCAACCGGGACATCGCAGGGTCCAGCCAGCTTGGTCCCGCCGGAGAAGTGCGAACGATTACCGATTGCAGGCCCACGGATTGCCGCCGCTGTGGCCATGCCCTGGTCGGTGATGACCCGGCCCCCTCGGTCCATCAAGTCGCCGAATTGCCCAAGATCGAGCCGCTGGTCGACGAATACCGGCTTCATCGCCTGGCCTGTCCCCAATGCGGCGTAACCACGTGTGGGAGTCTCCCCGCAGGGGTTCCCAGGGGATGTTTCGGCCCTTATCTGCAGGCGGTGCTGTCCACGATCGCTGGCGGCTACCGCCTCAGCAAGCGCCAGGTCCAGCAGATGGTCTGTGATCTGTTCGGCCTGTCCATCGCCACGGGTATGGTCTCCAAGCTCGAGCGGCGTCGGCCACGGTGCTGGAAGCCCCGTACAACGAAGTGGCGCTGGGCGTCCACGATGCCCCTGCGGCCAGCATCGACGACACCTCGTGGCGTAAAAACCGCCGCAAGGCCCAGCTCTGGGTGGTCGTAACCGCGCTGACAACAGTCTTCACCATCGCAGCCAAGCGATCCGCCGCAGTGGCCAAAGCGGTTATGGGAAAAAAGCCGAACCAAGTTGTCACCAGCGACCGACACAGCTCGTTGGAGTGGATCGATCCGGAGGGCGGCAGATCTGCTGGTCGCACTTGAATCGGGATTTCCAAGCGATGATCGACCGTGGGGGTGCTGGAGAGGCAACCGGGCCCGCTCTTGTTGCGGTTGTCCAAGCGGATGTTTCGCTGGTGGCACCGCTTCCGCGATGGGACCATTGATCGGCAGCGGTTCAAGACGATTGCGGCGCGGTTGCGGCGCGAGGTCAAGGCTGCGCTGGAAGGCGGCCAGAGTTGCGGCTGCGCCAAGACAGCAGCGACGTGCTTCGAGATTCTCAAGGTGGAGGAGGGTCTGTGGACCTTCGTGCGCATCGAGGGGATCGAGCCGACGAACAACGCTTCGGAACCGCACTGCGACATGCCGTGATCTGGCGGCGGATCAGTGGGGGGACGGACAGTGCCGATGGCAGCCGGTTCGTGGAGCGGATGCTGACGGTGGTGGCCACCTGCCGCCAGCAGAAGCGCAATGTGCTGGACTATCTCAGCTCGTGCTTCAAGGCGCACTTGCGAGGCCAGAAGGTCCCGTCCCTGCTGCCGGCAAACTGACCGACTATGCATACTGCTGAATCTCACTTACGCCACCTCATGAACGGATACGTTCGATTCTCGGCGTCGATCCGATTGAGCACTCGTCGAAACATGACGAATCACCTCAGGAAGATGTTGTGGAGTCCCTGGGCAAAAGTAACAAGTATACAGATAAATTATGTGACAATATGTCTAGTTCTTTGATTGTCTAGTCCCTGAACACGTATGGAATAGATTCCCATCCCTGGGAATGCGTTATGGCGAGTTGACAGCAGACGTAAGATTGGTACGAGATCGCGAAACGGATTTTTGATTGTGCGTGTCTACTTCTACTGTCTAAGCCGCTCGCTCCGACTGATCTTCAATGGTGCCAGTTGATTACGTGCCTTGTAGTGATAGAACCGTGCCGACTCGTTCCGCTCCAGCCAGAGCGTCCGCTCCTGGGTCACCCGGCTCGGCATATCGCAGCGGCTGGCCCGGTGCAGGATCAACGCCAGCCCAGCACGCACCTGCGGCACCGTCAACGCCGGCGTCGTCTTTTTTCCCCCGACCGGCCTCCGACACCAGGAACCACGTCGCGATCAACGACAACGCCATGTGGTGGTGCCAGCCGAGCCAGTTCCGCACCTGGTACGCGCCCAGGCCCGTCTCGCTCTTGGGTCGCTTCAGGCACTCTTCGACCCGGTGCACCGCCTTGGCCGCCCGCGCGAACTCCCCAAGCGGCGTCTCAGACGCGGCATTGGAGAGGTGGTAGTCATGCTTGAGCACACCGCCGTCCAGGTAACGGACAACCACCAGTGTCTCCTCGAAACCGACGACCCGGCGGTCGACCTTCGATTCCACCCGCCGGACCACGATCTCGACCTCCAGCGGGCCTTTCTCGCCGTCGCGCACCGTCTGCTTCGTCCACGCCGTGGCCGGCAGCGCCTGGCACCAGGCCCGCACGCCGCGGAATGGAACCTTGGGTCGACGGCCATGCCCCCCGTAGGGTGGCGGCGCCGCCTCGAGGTCGCGGATGCTCGTGTTCGATGGCACGGCCAGCAGGTAGCGCTCGTGGTCGGCGGCCAGGCGCTTGCGGAACCACGCCGGCCGGCCCATCTCGTCGTCACCGGCAACCCAGCTGTGCGGCAGCGCCGGGCCACGCCGCCGCAGCATCTCCAGGGAGAGCTCATGCCGCGTGCGGTAGCGGACCTCCTTCGGGACCCGACATTTCTGGCGGCGCTTCCTGTCCTTGGCCCACTCCCGGGGCAGGTAGAGCCGGAAGTCGACCAGGGCATGCTCGGCATCGCTGACGTAGCCCAGGAAGACGCCGATCTGGCAGTTCTCGACCTTGCCGAGCCGGCCGCACCACTGCCGCTGCACGCCGACCGAGGCGGTTCCCTTCTTGGGGAAGGCCGAGGGGTCGAACACGAGCACGGCGTCGCAGCAGCCGATGGCGTGGGCGACCTGACGGGTCAGCTCGTCGATGAGGGGGTCGTGGTCCCAGGCCACCTCGCCGATGAAGCGCTGGATGGTCTGGCGGTCGAGGTCGTAGCGGTAGGCGATCGCCTCGGCGTTCTTGCGATCGAGGTCGGAGAGTAGTCCGGCGAGGTAGGTGCGGGAGTGCCGGCGGCTCTCAGGGCTGGGCAACGAGGCGACAAACGGCTGGGCGAAGGACTCCAGCCGGCTGATCACACCTCGGAAGAATGTGGGCGGGACCTCACAGGCCGCCAGCAGTTGCTCTTTGCGACGCTCAAATCGAGGCTCCATCGCAGGGACTCCTTCCATCGGATCATGTCCTCTGGAAGGCATTGATACAAAATGTCTTGCGCCGGATCAAGTGAGTCCAGACAGTAGAACTACAAGAACCCAGTCTACTGCCTGCGTTTGCCCAGACTAGTGCTCTGTCACAGCTTAATTTTGGGGTAGATCGACTTCAGCTTGGAGCGGGCGTCGTCGATCTTCATTTGCCAGTCAACGCCGCACTGGGTGCTGTTGATGTCGGATGACCAAGCCCTGGTCTCCGCTCGGAGCGTCTGAACATCACCGAAGCGGCGACCGGCCACACACTGCCGCGTCAACGAGCTGAGCTCGTTCTCAGCGATGTTCAGCCAACTGCCGTGCTTGGGCGTGTAGCAGAACTCGATGCGGCGGACCAACTGACTCGCCCGGGTCGGTGCGAAGACTTCGTTCAAGGCACCCTTGGTGTGCGTGTTCAAGTTGTCGCACACAACGATTACTCGCTCGGCACTGGCGTAGCGGCCTTCCACCGGCGCCGCCATCTCGATCGCCCCAGTCGACCTTGGTCTTGGTCTCGCGGACGGCCACTTCGCGCCAGCCCGCCAGTGGCTCGGCAAACATGAAAATGTTTGCCGTTCCGGCACGCTCATATTCGTAGTTGGATTTTTTTTTTTTTTTTTTTTAACGAACCGACAGCTGATCGCTTAGTTAGCAAGGGCATTTCTCCGACACCAGATCGCTACGCTGAAGGACTGTGGGAGCCGACAGCGGCCGCGTGCTTTGGTGTCGGTTAGTCGTTCAACAACTTGTAGGGCCAGCGCTTCAGTACGCGCCCATTCAGGTAGGCCGTCAGATACCCACGCCCGGTGTCCAGCACCAGTCGCAGGTACAGACCCTTATGCTTCTTCCCCACTCGAAACGACCGGCTCAGGGCCGTGACTGTCCCGGCCACGCTCACTCGCCGGATGAAGGTCACGCGACCCGCCGCCAGCTTCTGCCGCCCCGTCGGCACCACGAAGCTCGTGGGCAGCTTCCGCAGCCGCAGGCCCCGGCGGTGCTGCGTCGGTGTTCCCAGCGCATCTAATTGCATCCGATACGACCCCCCTCCCCGCAAGCCGACCAGTCAGACCCACCATGCCCCCCCCGACTCTCCGCCACACCCCCCCACACTCCCCCCCCCCAATCACCGTTTCCCCACTTTCCTTCCGAAAACCATCTCATTCCCCTCCCCCACATACTGCCCACAACCACGCACCCCCACCCCCCCCCGCACCCACACACACACGCGTACCTCCGCCCCCAGACAACCCGAAATGCTCGAATGCCCGCCTCGCCTGACGCCCCGTCCCATCAGCGTCCCCAAAAACTCCGAGAACCTTTCCCTCATTCCCCTGATTCCACCGTCAGCCCATAAACTCATCGCTCCACCCCTCGCGCACCCCGCCGACACATCCTCCCCCACCCCCCGGCCCCTCCCGTCTGGCCCCCGAGCCGCGGGTGCACGTGCTGCGTGTTGACCGCCTCCTGCAACCGGCCAACTCCCGGCGCAGATCGCCCGGCCGCCGGAACCGCCGCTGGAAGAGCGGCTCTTGGAACCAGCCGTTGAAGTTCTCCACACTGCCGTTGAACTGCGGCTCCCCGGCCGGGATGAACAGCGGGCTTACGCCGAAGCAGCAGAGCCGGATCACCCGGGACAGCGTGCGCGCTGCGGGCCCCCAGCCGGCAACTCGCGGGCGTTGTCGAGCTGGACCTGCTCGGGCATGCCCAGGTCCTTCCAGCACTCTCCCAGGAACCCGAGGACCTCGTCCATGCGGCGCGAATCGGCCAGGCGCAGGCAGACGGCCCCATCGAAGGCATCCTTGCCCACCCAGATGTAGTAGCGGTGGCCGCTGCCTTTGAGGTAGACCGGCCCGACCAGATCGACTTCGTGAAGTTCGTTGGATGCTCGGGCCTGCGGGCCGGGGTACTCCTGACGTGGCAGCAGCGGGGCGAGCCGGACCCGCGGTGCGGTCAAGCCGTTGCGCTGGAGCACGCGCTGGATGTGCGCGGGTGGGGAAGCGGGCGGATGTCGAGGGCCTTGAGTTCGGCCAAGATGGCCGGGGCCCCGATGAGGCGGTAGCGAGTAGCTGGCGAGGCGTGGGCCTGCAGCCGGCGGCGGATGGAGAGGATAGTCCGCTCCAGCTCGGGCGAGATGCGTTGGGCGATGTGGTGGGTGGCGTGGGTCAGGTCGTACAGGCCCTCGGCGCCCGACTCGAGGTAGCGGCGCCACCACTTGTGGAACCAGAACTCGGAGCGGCCGAGGGCCTGGCAGATGGATTGAACAGGTCGGCCGCCGAGGCGGAGCTTGATGGCACGTTGACGTGCCGCGAATTCGTCGCGCATGGGAACCTCCGTGGTGCGGCCGCTGGCGGTTGCCCACGGAGGTCACTCTAGCCGGACTGAAGAGGGAAAGAAGGACCACGGCGCAGTGAAAGCACGTACGACCGACAGAGAACGCAGCGATCAGCCATCGGGTCGCCTGAACAGAAACTGAGCGATGAGCTGTCGGCAAAAGATGAGCGATCAGTTGTCGGTCCGCAACTAGTAATGGACCGTGCCCCAGGGGGGAGGTCGCCGGGCAGCATGCGCCAGGAGACGCCGCCGCGGACGACGTAGAGGACGCCG
>CAWFJM010000013.1:0-45987 GCA_963816015.1 uncultured Planctomycetaceae bacterium
ACGGATAGTACAGTGGATGCATCATCAGAGAGTTACTAGCGGCGTACAGCCTAGCACGGCCCTTTCAAATGGTCAATCATTGTGCTACAACGCGTTGATTTTTGGAATCAATGCGGAGTTAACTTCAAAAAGTACAAGCGGCCTTCATGAAAAAAACTTACGTTTCATACCCTCAACGATAGATTACTTGTTTTCGCAATAATGCACTTTGGGCAGCTTTTGCCGTTGATACACGATTATCAAAGCGTTAGTACGCTTTGATAATCTAAGTCGCCTGTCTTCATGGTCACCGTTACCGTGGTTCTGGATGTAGGCCGTCGATATTGCTTTGGTGAGACTTTTGCGTTCTTTCAGCACAATGCATGCCAGGTTCTAATGCCATTGGGTCTGAGGCGGATCAATGATCGGATGAATTTGTCTCTTGTAGCACATCAGGCCGGGCTTGTAGTTACCCGAAGCGATCACCGTTAGCCTCAGCAATTCAAGACGTTGTATATTCAGAGGAATCATCCTCGACTAAAGCGCCTGTGGGTGACACTGGTTCCGATTGCCAAAAAAGTGTCTGGAAAATGGGCAAATGGAATTCATAGATCTGAAGCTGCGGAGGTTGTCCAACGCCTCTCTTGCTACAACCATCCCCAGAAATGCCCGTGTTGCAGGTGTTTTGGGGCAAGTGTCACACCACGTCCAATAGGGAATAGTACATAGCTGGATGGAGAAAGGATATAGCTCCCTCCTGTCATGCTTAGGAGCTTATCCGAGCCCATGTCTTCTGCAGGTGTATTCCTACTGGCTTGGCTGGCTCAACATTTGGCCGCAGGCTCACGATCCACGAGTGCTTACCATGATGGTGCTCAAGCGGTGCACTGGTTGCCGCGCTGAGCTTTTCAGTACTGCCGATCAGAGAAGATCGCCCGGAACTCTTCGCCTGGGAAGGTGGGCGGAGATCACTGCGAACGCGACGCACGAGATTGCCCAAGTCTCTGTTTCTTCCACTTCGTCTGGAGCTGGGCTTTCGGTCGATTTGCGAAGGGTGCAGTCGGTTTGGCTACAACTTGGACCTGATCGATCTGATCTTATTTTTCCCGAAAAACGGAGTCTATAGCAAGGATACCGGGCGGAATTGGTGAACAAATCGCCATCGCCGTGCGTAATTTCTGGTAGGATCATTACTTCCAGGAGGGTGCGGCCTCGGAATTATGTAAACAATGACGGGCCGCTCGGATAAAGTCGGGCCTCCTTCCAGGGAGGTCGCCATGCCCGCCGCCATCGTCGCCCGCACCGAGACCGCTTTCACCATCCAGATCGAGATCCCCTACGGCTCCTCCATGCTGGAGTCCGAGGAGACGATCCAGGAGCACCTCAACCGGGCGGGCGTCCTCGCCACCGGAGAGGCCCTGCAACGATTCGACACCGACGGCACACCGCTCGTCGTCGCCGACACCAAGCTCACCTCGATGGGTCGAGTCCTCAAGGAGTACCAGCCCCCCTATGGGGTCGCCCCCGTGGAACGCCACCTCTACCAAAGTTCCCGGGGCGGCAAGACCTACTGCCCGCTCGACCGCAACGCCCGGATCATCGGCAGCTCCACCCCCCGGTTCGCCAAGATCATCTCGCACAAGTACGCCGAGTTCGGCTCCTCCCGAGTGATCGAGGACCTGCGGGAGAACCACGGCCGTGCGGTGGCCCGGTCGTTCGTCCAGAACGTGGCCGACGCCGTGGCCGCCGTGGCGATGGCCCAGGAGGAGGACTGGGAGTACGCCCCGCCCGAGTTAGAGGGGCCGATCGGGACGATCACCATCGGGATGGACGGCACCTGCCTGCTGATGTGCGAGGACGGGTGGCGGGAGACGATGGTCGGCACCATCGGGTTCTATGACCGGGACGGCGAGCGACAGCACACGATCTACCTGGCGGCGACCCCGGAGTACGGCAAGGCGACGTTCCTCGACCGCCTGGAGCGGGAGATCGGGCGAGTCAGGGCGGCGTACCCGCAGGCCCGCTACGTAGGGTTAGCCGACGGGGCGAAGGGGAACTGGGAGTTCCTCGGCCGGCATACCGCGGTCCAGGTGATCGACTTCTGGCACGCCGCCGAGTACCTGTCCGATGCGGCCGATGCCCTCTTCGCCCGAGAGCCGGGGGCGAAGCGGCCGTGGCTGGAGTCGAGTTGCCACCGGCTGAAGCACGAGCCGGGTGCGGCCCGGCAGTTGATCCGGGACCTGAAGCGGCTGGCGGCCGAGAAGGGGGTCGCCCCGGATCACCCGGAGGTCGAGGCGGCAATCACGTACTTCACCAACCAGAGCAAGGCGGGCCGGATGGACTACGCCCCGCTGGTGGAATCGAAGATTCCGATCGGCTCGGGGGTGACGGAGGCGGCTTGCAAGGTTCTGGTCAAGCAGCGGCTGTGCGGTTCGGGGATGAGGTGGAAGGAGCCGGGTGCGGCGGCGGTGTTGAGCGTGCGATGCCTGACGTACACGACCGAGCGTTGGTCGCAGTTCTGGGCCAGGATCGACCAGGATGGGTTCCCGGTTGCGGCCTGATGTTACATGCTTCCGAGGTCACACCCTCCGCCGGAAAAGGGGGATCATCGACTAGCCACATGGGCGGTTCCTTGTCTCCGCCAACGACGATCATCCCGTTCAGGGCCTGATCGACGTTGCCAACCAGCTTCCTGGTGACCTGGTGCACGACGGGGGCGTGAGAGGATTTGCCGTTGTCTCCCTTCTCGCCGTTCCGCTCCCAGCGCTCTACGTCAACCAAGTTGCACCGATCGAATTCGGCCTTGATGTTCCTGGTTAGCTGTGCGGTGACCTCGTACTCGGCGATGGGATGGTAGGTAGAGTCAGTCCACTGGTGAAATTCTCCCCGGTAGAAAATCATGGTGCTCACTCCATTCCGGGTCCAATGTCTGTCTTTGAAGATACGGGCCAACCGATGCGGATCACCGACACCCTCATTGACCTTGCTCCCATGGTGATGTCCGTCTCCGTTGAGTGACGTCGCCGCGGCCTTCCCCCGGCCCGGTGCAAGGTCCCTCCGCTTCTCCGTCTTGCATGCCTCTTCAGCCTTGTGTCGAAGTTCGCTCTCCGACCAGGGGGGCTCACAGCGGACGTTATAGTGGTCCCTGAGAAGGCGGAACACGCTATCGGGGTCATCGATCCCAAAACGGACCGGAACAGCCGCGGCTCGCATGAGCGTCTTGTGCCCGTTCTGGCCAGAGATCGAGGGTTGGACTTTGCCGAGATAGTCGGCCACTCTCTTCTCGATCGAGCCGTTGCCATTCGAGCTAACCCCCCCCTGGTGAGCTGAGTGGTCAGCTTGATCGGCCGTTGCCATGGCGATCCGCTTGGCGATCCCCTCGAGGGCGGCATAGGCGGCCTCAGGGAGCTTGGCGATGGTGTTAGGCATCGTTCCACCTCCGGGGCTTGCCATCGGTGCCAGGGCTGGGAGGAACGACACTCTCAACTTGCTTGACCGATCCGTCGCACTTGTAGCCGCCGACCCGGATTTCGAGATCGGGTAGGGCCTCGAGGTGCCAGACTCCGGATTTGATGCCGGTCCCTTCCTTGGCGCCGGATGCGGGAAGCAGCTTGAGCAATCGCTCTCCATCGGCCGTGAAGACGTGATGCGAGCCACGGATTGATGACCAGCTCAGCGTGGGAAGGATTTCCCCTCCGAGAACAATTGCGAGCGATTCAGCGGCCTTCGGTCCGTCCCCTTCGAGGTCGATCAGCCACGATCCGCCAGAACCTCGACCGGGCCCCAAACAGATCGCCACACGGGCCGTGGGATGTTTCCGAAGAGCATCACGCAGCCGTTTCTCGTCCCACCGTTCCAGCCCCCACTTCTTGCCACCCATGGGTTCCTTCCCTTTGGTGATCCGTTCGCCGAGTTTGATTCCCGGCGGATAGATGGCAACAGGCCAGAAACCCTGGTCAAGCAGTTGCAGAGCTGTATCGAGCGCCGATGCTGTCCCGGCGCGTGTCGCGTAAGATGATCTCATGAGCGTTCTTTCTTGGTTTGGTCCAGGACGATCCGGGCCGCGGTGCCCAGGTTGCCTTGTAGGTGGTTCGCCATCCATGCCAGGTACTCGCGGCCCGTCTCGGTCCGGGACAGCTCAGCGAGTGGTGTCCCTACGTGGGCGCCGAACGGCGCCCGGAATGTCTCGGCTCTCTGCCTCGTCCAGGGGCAGGCAAGAACCTGATGTGCCTCGTACAGACCGAGCATCGCAGCTCGGCATGGTGCGGGCCCGTGGGACATTCGACCTCGATCAACTCTCCGCCACAGCGCGGGCAGCTCAGGGAACCTTGCTCGTGCCTGAGGGCTGCTGTAGGATTCATCGGTGGCTGTTTCCGATTGGTCTTTGGTCGCCCCGGGGTGATGTGAACCCACCCCGGGGCGATGTCATTTCCGGGGGACGTCGGCGGCGATTAGAAGCCGAATGACTTCAGCTCGCGCCTCGCTCGCTCATGGGAGCGTCGCTGCTCCGAGGGTGAGCGGATCTTGAAGTGCTGCACTGGCGTCGGGCGGTCCCCCGTGCGATCCGCCGTGATCGCCTCGAGGAACTCCTCAACCCATTCGTCGGTCGTCCGCCAGCCGGCGGGGAAACGGACCGCTCGAAGCTTGAGACTCGAGCCGTCTGAGAGAGCGGTCCCCACGAAGATCCACCTCGTGAGGGTCGCTCGGTGAACGGGCTTGTCTCGCCTGTTGGGCGGGAACCGGCGGGCAACCTAGTGGGCCGCGAAGAAAGTAACGCAAGAAATTCAGAGCCCATGTTTCTTAACCCACTGCCTCATCTTCTGACTCGACCACGTCCATTCGAACGGATGGGCGTACAGCCGATTGTACTCCGGCCAGGCTTGCCCCACGTAATCGATGAATTCGGCCCGACTGTGCCACGATCCTCGTTTCAAGTAGTGGTAACCGAAGGCGCCGATCAACAACTCCGCCTCGTCGAGCCACGAGGCGTGGACCGGGGTGAAGCGACTCCGCCACCAGCCGGAGTTTCCCGCCAGGTAGTCCCTCGTCTTCGCGGCCGTATGGGTCGGGTCGTTATCGTGGATCAGATAGACTCCGCGCAGGTGACGATGCCGATGTCGGAATGCCCTCAACTCCCGGACATAGTGCTCGGCGCTTTTCGCGTCGAAGCACGCCGCCTCCATCCGTCCGCTGTGAACGATCAGGAAGACCAAGATGTTGACCGTGCCGTGCCGCGTGTAATCGAACTCGCGCTGCGCGATCGAGCCGGGGATCGAATGCCGGATGGGATGTCGTTCCAAGACTTGGAAGTTGGGTTTCTCATCGGCACAGACCACCCAGAAGCCCCGCCGGGCCAACCGCTCGGCGTTGGCATAGCACCAGAGGATCTTCTCGGCGCGCTCCTTGAAATGGGCGTCGATGCGAGACGTCCGCCAATACCGAGTGCGATGCGGCTGGAGGTCCACTTGATTGAGGATCGCTTGGACCGTCCGATCGCTGATGGCCGGGACGATCCCATCTTCGACCGCTTGGCGGGCCAGATCCTGGCTCGTCCAGTGGGTGATGTGCAAGCCCTTGGCGACCGGCTCCAGGCAGGCCAGTTGAACGATCTGGGCGCGTTGCAGGGGGGGAAATCCGGGCCGGTCGCCCGGCCCGTTGGGGTGGTTCCAGCAGATCGGGCAAGCCCGCGTCCTCGTAGCGACGGCAGATCCTCCAGACGGTCGATGGATCGCATTGGGTGCGGATGGCCAGTTGTTGGATCGGCTCCCCCGCGGCGACGGCCAGGAGGATCTGAGCCCGTTGGATTTGATACCAGGGCAGTGACCGACTCCGAGCAATCTGTTGGAGGATCGGGACATCGTGGGGGGCGATCTCCAGGGGACGAGGTCTTCGGCCACGCATGGGACGGCTCCAAAGGTTGGGGAGAGAGATCAGTCCCAGCTTACCAGCCGCCCCGAATTTCTTGCACTACTTACTTCGCGAGCCACTAGGAGAGGCTGAGATAGACGACGGAACCGACTGGCACCGATCCCTCATCGGAGTGCATCATGGGAATCGCCCTCAAGAATCGGTCGTTCTGCGTGCGTGCGGTGGCGGTTCTGCCGTCCCTGGCACCGTGACGATTCCTTTCTTGCGGTTGCAGCCGGACCGGGGGGCAGGTCGCTACATTCGACCCCCGGTTCGGTTCCCTCTCCTCATCTCTTCTTCCTGCCCTTGCCCTTGCTCGGCCCGGGCGCCGTAATGCCTTCGCGGGGTAGGTTTGGAAGAGCCTTGACGATGTCGCCGATATGGAACACAGGGCGGCATCCTGGCTCCACCTGAGTCCTGACCTGGCCGCTGGCGACGAGTCGGAGCAAGACCGAGTCTGTGACCTTGAGTCGGACACGGATTTTCTTGGCGCAGACGTACTCAGCCTCGGTGACCTTGATGACCATGAACCCTCCATATGCGGGAACCCCCTAAGGTGCGAGCGCGTACCATGTGTGCGGACGGCGAGACACGCGGCTTTGACGTCCGCGAAATCGTCGGCTGCGTCCTACCGGGAGGCCCGCGCTGTGTGGGATTTGGCGCGGGGGGGCATCCGTTCCGGGTTGCCCATCCTGGGCGACGTCGGGCCCCCTCGGGCCCCTTCCGTGGTGGCATCGAGCCCTCATCGGGCCACGTCCGTGGAAGCAAGCCTTGGGTTGCCCCCTCCCGAGTGGGGGAGATTACCGCGGGCGCCGGGCGTCCAGCCCTGGAGAATAAGGGTCGCATGGAGAGCAGGGACGATGGCACTCCCGGCCTTGCCTTGCCCGCCGAACCCCTTGGCTCCCTCGTTCAACACGAGGAACGGCTCTCTTGTACACTGTGCTAAACGATTGCTGTGAAACCGTCCAGAGGTGAAATGCTCTAGTTCTGAGAGATTTTCACAAATATCGGCTTTGCTCCCCTTCCGGCTTTCTTGGCCGTCAGCCGATCTCTCGCATAACCTTTTGGGCCAGGGCCCGGTTGCTCTCGGCATAGACCTGGGTGACATCGGCCTTGGCATGACCGAGGATGACCTGGGCAGCCTCCAAGCCAAAGCACTGCCGGACGCGGGTTGCGAGCGAGTGACGGAGCCGGTTGGGACTCCAGATGGGAATGCCGGCCTTAAGGCAGGCTCGACGGACCGCCGGCCGTAAGCGTTCTTGTCATACCAGAGCCTGGGGGGCTGCTTCGGATTCTTCTTCCGTCGCCTGGCGCGGGCCCATGGTCCTTTCGGAGTCTTGCGGTTCTTGCGCCGCTCCGCATTGCGGGCCTCGACGGATTCGACCGGACTGAAGAGGGGGGCATCGGGATCCGCTTTCAGCCATGGCTTGACGATCCCTTGAGCCCGGGGCCCCAGCGGGATCTCCCGCTCCCTCCCGATATGGACCGTCTTGTGGCGATCGGGCCGGTAGATCCACAGTTCTCCGCTCCGATCAATCTGCCCCGTGGTCATGACGACCACTTCCCCCGGTCGCATCCCGGTGACCCGTTGCAGCTCGACCATTGCCCGGACCGTCGGCGGAGAGGTGAGGCAGGACCAGTTCGACATGTTCATCGGCAACAGGCTTGATCTTCTTCGGGCCCCGGAGTCCGTCTCTCCCAGCTCGGAGAGGCGCCACGGCCTGAAGGCCATGGTAGGCATCCTTGGGGAGCAGCTCGTTCTCGACCGCCCCACTTGATGACCCGGAGGATCTTGCTGAGACGGTGCCGGATCGTGGTCTGATGCACAGGTCCGCCTTGATAAGCTCAGCCCGAACCGTCTTGAAGGCGATGGGCCCGAAGTCCGCGGCCGCCGTGTCGCCGTACAGTCGCTCCACGGGCCTGAGGGCATCCCTGATGTTCGCGATCTCCGCCGTTGGCTTGCCGTCGCGCTGGTAGTGCTCTCGGGCGAACCGCCAGTAGCGGGCGAGCAGCTCCGTGATGGTCAGATCGGGGCAGGACTCGCCTGATCGACGCAGGCAGCGTCCATTAGCAAGCCACTCCCCGATGATCCGGTCGTATTCGGCCTTCGCCTCTGGGGATTCCAGGGCCCGCAGTAGAAGTCCTGGCCGTCGATGGTGACCACAGCGCGATTGCTGGGTTTGTGCCGCCGGAGAGACGGCACTGCGTTCGAACGGGGCATGTGCGACCACTCCTTGATCGAGCGAAATCCGGTAATTACCGGCTTTCGCGTCGTGGTTGGCCGCACTGCCCACCGCAGGCAGGTACGCAGAAATCAAGCGTCGGCAAGGGCTTAGATTGAATGGGCGGCGCTGGATTCGAACCAGCGACTTCCACCGTGTGAGGATGGCACTCTAACCGCTGAGTTAGCCGCCCGAACGAAGCAATGGGCGGGAAAGATTCCGCCCGAGTATTCGAATTTAGCGATTTCTCGCGCCGGGGGCAAGTCGCTGGGGCCGACTTCACGTTCGCGAGTGCGTGGACGCTCGCGGGTCGAAATCCATGGCACGGACGGAGGAAAGCGGCTGGCGCGGAGTGGACACCCGGCCGAGCCCGATGTACACGACACGTATTCATGGCAGACACGTACGTGGAAACTTGGCGTGGCGGCTGGACTGGGGGGTTGCTCGAAGGCCATGGCGCCTATAGATTAATGTGTTTGAGGAACTTGCGAGATTGTCTGTTTGACGCGAGGGTGAGACGAGCCGATGACCGCGTTTTTTCCCGATGTGCCGAAGATCCAGTACGGGGGCCCGAAGTCGCGCAACCCTCTGGAATTCAAGTACTACAATCCCGACGAGGTGGTCGGCGACAAGACGATGAAGGAGCATCTTCGGTTCTCGGTCGTCTACTGGCACACGTTCTGCAATGCGCTCTCCGATCCCTTCGGAGTCGGCACGGCCCTTCGCCCGTGGGACGATGGCAGCAACTCGGTGCCGAACGCCCAGAAGAAGGCCAAGGTCGCCTTCGAGCTGTTCGAGAAGCTCGGCGTCCCCTTCTACGCCTTCCATGACCGCGACATCGCCCCGGAGGGACGCACGATCAAGGAGAGCCACGCCAACCTCGACGAGGTGGTCAAGGTTCTCAAGGACGAGCAGTCGCGCACCGGCGTCAAGCTGCTCTGGGGAACGGCCAACCTCTTCAGCAACCCGCGATACATGCACGGGGCGGCCACCAGCCCGAACTTCGACGTCTTCGCCTTCGCCGCCGCCCAGGTCAAGAAGGCCATGGAGGTCACCCACGAACTGGGAGGTGCAGGCTACACGTTCTGGGGGGGCCGTGAAGGCTATTCGACGCTGCTCAATACCGACATGAAGCGAGAGCTCGACCACCTTGGCCAGTTCCTGCACATGGCGGTCAACTACAAGAAGCAGATCGGCTTCCAGGGCACGTTCTACATCGAGCCGAAGCCCAAGGAGCCGACCAAGCACCAGTACGACTCCGACGCCGCCGCCTGCCTCAACTTCCTGCGAACCTACAACCTGCTGCCGCACTTCAAGCTGAACCTCGAGACCAATCACGCCACGCTCGCCGGTCACGAGATGATGCACGAGCTGGAGGTGGCCATCGGGGCAGGGGCCCTGGGTTCGATCGACGCCAACACCGGCGACTACCTCCTGGGCTGGGATACCGACCAGTTCCCCACCAACATCTACCTCACCACCCAGTGCATGCTCTGCATCCTGGGCATGGGCGGGTTCACGACCGGGGGCGTCAATTTCGACGCCAAGGTCCGCCGCGAGAGCTTCGAGCCGATCGACCTCTTCTACGCTCACATCGGCGGCATGGACGCGTTCGCCCGGGGCCTCAAGACCGCCCAGGCGATCATCACCGACGGACGGCTTGCCGATTTCGTCAAGCACCGCTACCAGAGCTGGGACTGCGAGCTTGGCCGCCGTGTCGAAACCGGCCAGGGCAGCTTCGGCGACCTCGAAGCCTACATCCTCCCCAAGGGAGACGCCGCCAAGAATGTCAGCGGCCGGCAGGAGATGCTCGAGAACATGATCAACGAATTCATCTGATCACGGAATATCTCGCAAAGACACGAAACCGAAGATCAGAACGCTGAGAAATCGCAAAGAGCCCCTCGAGCAGGCAAGCTCTCCTTGCTGTCTGCTCCTGGGGTTCCTGTGCTGAACAGGCTTCCGACTTCGACCCTTTCACCGGTCCTTTCATCTACGTCCTTGCGAGAGGCTTCTCGTCACAAGCTGCCTCGCGACGTCACGACGTCTCCACCATCGCCGCGAAGATGCCCTGCATGAAGGCCGGCAAGTCGTCGGGCGTGCGGCTGGTGACGATGTGGCCGTCACGGACGCAGGGGCGTCTTCCCAGATGCCGCCGGCATTCACCACGTCGTCGCGGATGGCGAAGAAGCCGGTGACCTTTCGCCCGCTCAGGCAGCGGGCCGAGCAGAGCATCCAGGGACCGTGGCAGATGGCCGCCACGACCTTGCCCATCTGGGCCGCCTGGGTCACCAGGTCGACCATCGCCGGATGGCGCCTCATGTGGTCGGGAGAATAACCCCCCGGGATGATCACGGCATCGAGATCCGAGGCCTTGACGTCCTCGGCTGCAACCTCGGCCCGCGCGGGGTATCCGTGCTTGGACGCGTAGGTCTCGCCGGCCTTGGGGCCGACGATCTTGACATCGCAGCCTGCCTCGCGGAGCCGCAAGACGGGATACCAGAGCTCGAGGTCCTCGTAGAACTTCTCCACCAGGACCGCCGCGCGCTTGCCCTTCAGGTTGATCATCTCGTCGCTCCTCTCTGGTGACGGTTGGGTGATCCGCCCCGAACCGGGCCAGGCATTCCAGCCCAGTGCTTCCGGAACGCGATCAAGAAAGAACCAGAACGGGATCGAGGGACAGAGCTCCTCGTGCACCGGATCGAGGAAACTGGGCTCAGTCCGGCAAGTCTCGACGTTCCCACCGGCGAACAGCTCGCACTCAGCTCCGCGAGCCCACGGAAGAGGCGGCCGCCGGTTTGTTTCCTGTACTCGGACGGTGCTCCTCCATGGCGCGCTCGATGGCCTCATCGAAGGAGAAGGGGGGCTGGTAGCCCAGCACGTTTCGCGCCTTGTCGATCGAGTAAGTCGAGATTCAGCCCTAGGAACTTGTAGCGGGCCTTGTTGATGAGCGGGGGGTTCTTGGCCCCCCGGAACCTGGCGACCCCCTCGACGACGGTGGCGAGGAACCTCGCCAGCCCCAGGGGAATATGCCGCGTCGGTGGCCGAAGGCCGGCCAGTTCGGCCACCCGGCCGACGAACCGGAGCTTGTTCACGCTCTCCCCATCCGTCAGGTTGAAGACCTCGCCGATGGCCGCGGGGTTCTCGGCGGCGAGGAAGATGCCATGCACCAGGTTCTTCACGTAGATGCAGTTGAGTGCCTGTTCGCCCGAGCCGAAGTAGGCGAACGTTCCGCGGCGAAGGTTCGCCAGGAGCTTGGGAAGGACGGTGCGATCGCGTTCCCCGTAAATGAAGCCGGGGCGGACAACGGCTGCCCGCAGCCCGCGGTCCTTGTGATAGCTCAGGACGAGGGCCTCGGCCTCGGTCTTGGAGCGAGTGTAGGCGTCAAGCGAGCTGGCGGCGGGTGGGACGGTCTCGTCGGTCCCGTGATGATCGCGTCCCTCGTACACACCGAGCGAGCTGACGTGAACGAATCGCTCCACCCGCGCATCGCTGGCCGCGTCGAGGAGCAGCCGCAGGGCGTCGACATTGAGCCTGCGGAATTCCTCGAGCGTGCCCCAGTCTCCCACCTTGGCTGCGCAGTTGAAAACCCAGTCGGCCCCCGCGACGCCTTGCCGCAGCGCCTCGGAATCCTCCAGGTCGCCCAGGACCTTCTCGACGCCCCACTGGTCGAGCCATCGGGTGTTGCTGGTGGAGCGGACGAGCGCCCGGACGCGGTGCCCGCGGTGCAGCGCCTCCTCGACCGCGTGGCCCCCCACCAGGCCAGTCGCTCCCGTGATGAAGATGGTCCTTGGTCTGGCTGTGTCCATGAGGTTCAGTTCTCGAACGATCCTGCACGATCATGAGCGCCGGGGCGGTCAGCCCCCGGCGTGGTACGGTCCGCGTTTCTGAGGCCGCCCGACAACCGGTCGGAGCAAACAAGGCTGCCCGGATCCCGGCGTGCGGCCGCCTGCCTCAGGTCCACGAATCGTACCCGATCGAAGAGGGGTGAGGGAATGGAAGTCCAACCCGGAACACCTGTCGCCGCCTCGCGCGATGAAATGCAAAGAGGGGGGTAGTCTTCCAGACGTTGCTCGGTGTAGGCTGGAATTTGTCCGTGTTTCATCAGCCGAGGGGCCCAGTAATCGTCTCCTCGGACTGAAAAGTGGTTCGGATTGACGGAACCGGGGAGAGGGTCTAGGATTCCTCGTCCCTGTCCCTGGCACCCTCAAGGTTCCGTCGAGGGATTAGAAGGGTGTTGCCATGGCCAGTCTCCTGAAAAATGAAGAGCTTGCGTCGTTCCGTCAGACGCTCGAGGGGCTTCGCTCCAGGCTCCGCGGTGATCTCGATCAGATGACCGACGAGGCCCTGCGGCGGAACCTGCTCAACGGCTCGGGTAACCTGTCGAACGTGCCGCTCCATATGGCGGACGTAGGCACAGAGAATTATGATCAAGAATTCACTTTGGAGCTGATCCAGAACGAGCAGGGGACGCTCGAGCTGGTCAACGAGGCGCTGGCTCGCATGGACAAGGGGAAGTTCGGACTATGCGTGGAGTGTGGCGAGCCGATCTCGAAGCCCCGGCTGCAAGCGATCCCCTACACACGACATTGCATTGCAGTGCGCCCGGGTGGTGGAGAACGGGGGATGATGCAGCGGGTCGGCCTGGGCCGCTGGTTGCTCTTCTGGACGCTCGCCCTGGGAGGCGCGGCGTTCGACCTGACCACGAAGGCGATGATCTTCGACCGGATCGGCGAGCCCCCGGCCCCGACTGTCTCGATCGTGCCCGGCATCCTCGAGCTTCAAACCAGTCTCAATCCCGGCGCCCTCTGGGGCTTCGGCCGGACGCTTCCCTACAGCAGCCAGATCTTCGCGGGTCTGTCGATCCTCGCCGGCATCGCGATCTGCTACTGGCTTTTCGTCCGTGGTGCCGCCATCAGCCTGGCCCTGACGATCGCCCTGGGACTGATCATGGCGGGAGCCCTGGGCAACTGTTACGACCGCCTCCTCTTCGGCCACGTCCGCGACTTCGTCCACTTCCACGTCGACTCGATCGGCTTCGATTGCGCGATCTTCAACTTCGCCGACAACATGCTGGTGATCGGAGCCGTGATCCTGGTCTTGTTCGCCCTTCGCAGCGACGCCAGCGAGGAAAGCGAAACGAGTCCGGTCGATCAGCTCCGCCCGCTCGCCGCCGAATCCGCCGAGCCGGTCCATCCGGCCTGATGAAGGCGAGCCTCCGGCATCCGCAGCCCTGAAGTTCATGGTGACTGCGCTCGTGGTCATCGCGCTTCCGGGAGCGGTTCACATTTGGGTGGCAAGCGTCCGGGCGTCGACTCTCGTAGTGCCGGATTTATCCTGGCGGTATTGGCTCGCTCGGCAGGACAAGTCCTGCCCTACCGTTGTGAGCCAAGCGAGGACAAACGCTTGCATACGACGGACCGCGGCGCCCCTCACACGTCGTAGTAGAGCGAGAACTCGTAGGGGTGGGGGCGGATGCGGAGGGCGTCGATCTCGTAGGTCTGCTTGTACCACATCCAGGTGTCGATGACGTCGGAGGTGAAGACGTCGCCGCGGAGGAGAAAGTCGTGGTCGGCCCTGAGGGCGTCGAGCGAGGCCTCGAGCGAGCGCGGGACGGTGGGGACCTTTTCCAGCTCTTCGGGCTGAAGGTCGTAGATGTCCTTGTCCAGCGGGTCGCCGGGGCGGATCTTGTTCTGGACCCCGTCGAGGACGGCCATGAGCATGGCCGAAAAGAGCAGATACGGGTTGGCCGCGCTGTCGGGACAGCGATACTCGATCCGGCGGCTTCGCGGGCTGGCGCCGCTGACGGGGATCCGGATGATCGCTGCGCGATTGCGGCGGGAGTACGAGACCTTGGTCGGAGCCTCGAAACCCTCGACGAGCCGCTTGTAGCTGTTGGTGGTGGGATTGGCGAAGGCGCAGAGGGCCGAGGCGTGCTTGATCAGGCCTCCGATGGCGTACAGCCCGAGGTCGCTCATGCCGCCGTAGGCGTGGCCGGCCAGGAGCGGCTCGTCTCCCTTCCAGAGCGTCAGGTGTGTGTGCATGCCCGACCCGTTGTCTCCGAAGAGGGGCTTGGGCATGAAGGTGGCCGTCTTGCCGCTGTTGCGGGCCACGTTGCGGATGATATAACGCGCCATCATGACCTGGTCGGCACTCTCGACGAGGTGCTGGGAATTGAGGTCGATCTCGCACTGGCCGCCCGTGGCGACCTCGTGGAAGTGGGCGGCCGTGGTGATGCCGCACTCGGCCATACGCTGGGCCATCTCGGACCGGAGGTTGACCAGGCTGTCGGTGGGCGGGCAGGGGAAATAGCCCAGTCCCGAGCCGGCCTTGTACCCGAGGTTGGGCTTCTCCGCCCGGCCGCGGTTCCACGCTCCCTCGGTGGAGTCGAGGTGATAGAAGGCCTCGTACTCGCGCTGTTCGAACCGCACGTCGTCGAAGATGAAGAACTCGAGCTCCGGGGCGAGCAGGCATCGCTCGGCCAGCCCGGTGCTCCGCATGTAGCTGAGAGCCTTCCGCGCGATGTTCCGGGGGTCTCGCGTGTAGTCCTGGTGGGTGATCGGATCGTGGATGTTGCAGATCATCGTCAAGGTCGGCTGCGCCGTGAACGGGTCGACGAGCGCCGTCTCGGGCTGGGGAACGACCAGCAAGTCGGCCTCGTTGATGGCCCGCCAGCCCACGACGCTCGAGCCGTCGAAGGCGATGCCCTCCTCGAAGGTCTCCTCGGTCAGTGCGTCGGCCGGGATCGAGAAGTGCTGCCACACACCGGGAAAATCCATGAACCGCAGGTCCACCGTGGTGACTTCACGCTGCCTGATCTGCGCCAGTACTTCTTTGGGAGTCACGCGGGATCACTCCTTGGCTACGTTCCTAGGGAAGAGCGCTTCGCATGGCGCTGGTCTTTTTCGTCAGCTTACGATGATCGAGGGATCGGGTCGAGGTCGAGGGCATGCCGGAACTTCCGAGCGAGGGTCGATTTGTGGTGCTGGAGCATTCCTGGAACGGAGTCCACTGGGACCTCATGCTCGAAGCCGGGGAGAGCTTGCAGACCTGGGCGATCGACGAGCCCATCACGGCGGGAATCGAGCTGCCCGCCCGTCAGCTAGCCGATCACCGCCTGGCCTACCTGACCTACGAAGGGCCGGTCTCGGGGCAACGGGGGAGGGTGCGGCGGATCGCCGAGGGGACGTTTCGGAGGCGGGAGTGGGGTCCCGACCACGTGCGGGTGGAGCTTACCGGCAGTCAGCTCGTCGGTGAGGTTGATCTATACCGCTGCGGCTCCGATTCCTCGGCGGGCTCGACATGGAAATTTCGTCTCGGGAAGGTGGACTGAAGGACCTTGCGCGAGGGGAGCCGGGGAAGATCAAAGGCTCCCTTGGTCCGGTCGGAGCGACCGGCCAGGCGGATCTGCCCGCTCCGGATCTCCAGTTCTTCAAGCTGCACGTCCTCCCGGCTCAGGTTCGGCGTATATCTCATGACCACCACGGGATAGCCATCCCGCCGCTGCCACTGAACGTCAACTCCATGATATCGCGCATGATCGATGATCCGGTCCAGAACGTTGTCGGCAGGAACCGGCAGGATTCCGGCCCGGATCTTCTCGATCGTGAGCTCGACCGTGTTTCCCTCGGGAACCCGGGGACGGGCGACCACGGTGATCACGGACTGAACGCCCCCTTTGTTGAGCTGAAAGGCCAGAACCACTCGGTCCATCTCGAAGAGGACGCGGGGGTCGTGAACCTCCGGGGGGAGCTGGTCCGCGAAGTGCGTGACGAGATCCTCGGCCAGCCAGGCGTTCACCTCCTGATCGGAGAAGACGGCCTCCCAGGTGGGCTCGTTGCAGATGTCGTTGCGCAACTGCAAACTCTGGGCGACGAAGTGCTTGGCCCTGACCTCGCGTTGGGCACGCGGAAGGCTCACCATCGCCCGGTAATACGACGGCTCGTAGGTGAGGGAAAACCAGATGGCGGTCGGGACGGAAACGAGGATCCCGAGAAGGGTTCCCGCCCGGAGGAGCCGTTTGGACGACGTCTTGAGCATCGAAGAACCCATCTAGTCTGGAACGGACAGAGTGATGGGAAACGACCCGCTGACGGTCGAGAGGAATCGGGATGCCGATTGGGAGGACCTGACGTGCAGGCGTGGTCGAACCACATCGCAGCATACGAAGCTCGGAAGAAACGGTCAATCCGGACTTCGAGGAGGTGAGCGAGGGCCAGGATGCCTGGCCCGGGCTCGGCCGCCGCGGACCAGGAGCAAAGCCGAGGCTCATCCCATTGTCGAGCCGGCCCGGCGGGGCATAGCATATTGCATGCGGGTTTTCTGTCAGGAAGGGACTTGAAGCATGCCCTCGCGTCTGGTCTCGCTGGCCATCCTCATCTACTGGTGCCTGGCGGCCTTCTGCCTGCTCACGTGGGAGATCCTGCCCGAGCTGAGCCTGGGTACCCGGATACCCCCCCGACCTCCGCGCCATCGCCTCGGCCGGCAACGACTCCCGGCCGGTGACCTGGAGCATCCAGGTCATGGATGATCCCAGGTCGCCCGATGTCCGGCGCTCGGTCGGCGAGGCGGTGACGACCTCGAAACGGCTCGAGAATGGGTGGTTCGAGCTGAGCAGCCGGGTGGGCTTCGATGCCGGGGGATTGCTTCATGGAACGCCGTTCGGGACGAAGACAAGCGTCCGGCTGGAGATGGGGAGCATCTACCGGGTGGATTCCTCGGGCAACCTCCGCTCCTTCGATGTGAAGGTGACTCCACGCGATTCGATCGAGACTCTGTTCACGGTCACCGGCCGGCTCAAGGAAGGGATGATGGAAGTGGTCTCGAAGGGTCTTGTGCCGATCCTGAACCAGAAGATGAGCTTCCCCTACGAGCCACGGAGCGTGGTTCAAGATGCGCTTGGCCCGCTCGATCGGCTGCCGGGTCTGCATCTCGGGCAGCGGTGGGACAGCCGGGTGGTCAATCCGTTCACGGGCCAGGTCGAGCAGGTGCGGGTCGAGGTCCAGCGGCGAACCCTGATTCACTGGAACGGCGAGCCGGTGAGCGCCTTCGAGGTCGTTCAGCATACGGGTCCGCTCACGGCAAGAACCTGGGTCCGGCCCGACGGGGTAATCATCCGCCAGGAAGTCCCGTTCCCGTTCGTTCGCCTGGTGCTGGAACGGATTCCCGAGGCGCCTGCGGCGAACCCCGCGGAGGGGGCGAGACCATGATCGAGCTCAAGGGCGTCACCAAGGTCTTCGGCAACAACCGTGCCGTCGACCGGCTGGATTTGACGGTCCAGGCCGGGGAGCTGTTCGCGTTCCTTGGGCCCAACGGCGCCGGCAAGACCACGACGATCAAGATGATCTGCGGGCTGCTCGCCCCGACCGCCGGGTCGGTCCTGGTGGGCGGGCATCCGGCGGCCTCGAAGGAAGCCCGGCAACTGCTCGGCTATGTTCCCGACCAGCCCTACCTGTACGACAAGCTCACCGGCCGTGAGTTCCTCCGGTTCGTCGTCGAGATGTACGGGCTGGAGCGGATTCGCGCTGCCGCGCGGATCGACGAGCTCATCGAGACGTTCGAAATGGCCGATTTCATCGATGAGCTCTGCGAGAACTACTCGCAGGGAATGAAGCAACGAGTCGTGTTCGCCTCGGCGCTGGTGCATAGCCCCAGGGTGCTCGTGGTCGACGAGCCCCTGGTCGGGCTCGATCCCCGAAGTGCCCGGATTGTCAAGAACCTGTTCGTCTCGCAGGCCCGGTCCGGCGCGGCGGTGCTGATGTCGATTCACCTCCTGGCGATCGCCGAGGAGCTTGCGGACACCATCGGGATCGTGGACCGGGGACGGATGCTGACCGTGGGCACGCTGGCGCAGCTTCGCGAGCGGGCCCAGCACGACGGGTCCCTCGAAGACCTTTTCCTCAAGCTGACCGGCAACGACATCCCGGCCCGCGAGGGGCCGATCCCTCTTGGATCTTCCGGAACTCCTTCATGAGCCTGGCGATCTCCGAACCGATCCGGCCCAGCGAGCGAGCCCCCGAGCGAACCGCCCGCGCCCTGCGGTGGCTGCGGTGGTGGCAGATCAGGAACACGATCCGGACGGCGATTCAGGGTTCGCGGCTGCGGATCTCCATGATCCTCTTCTGCAGTGCGGTCTTCTGGGGAGGCCTGTTCATCCTGTTCCTGGGCGGGTTCCAGTTCATCGGTCTCTATGTCGACCTCGCCAACACGATCATCGAATATCTCTTCAGCATGTTCTTCCTTTCGCTCCTGGTCATGCTCTTCTTCTCGACCGGGATCATTGTTTACACCACGCTGTTCCACTCGCGCGAGTCGACCTACCTGTTGACCACGCCGGCCTCGACCGACAGGATCTTCGCCTACAAGTTCGCCGAGGCGGTCGGCTTCTCGAGCTGGGGATTCTTCCTGCTCGGCAGTCCGCTCATGGTGGCCTACGGTCTGACGGTCAAGGCGCCGTGGGCGTTTTACCTGATGTTCCTGCCCTATCTGGTCTCCTTCGTGCTCATTCCCGGCAGCGCGGGAGCCATCATGGCGATCACGGTGGCCAACGTGTTTCCGCGGCGGCAGAAGACCGTTCTGGGCCTGTCGATCGTGGGGATCATCGTGCTGGCAACATTACTGGGGATCCGCCTGTGGCGGACTCCCGGCGAAGCCCTGAGCGGCGACTGGCTGGGGAGCATGCTGAACCGGCTGGCGTTCTGCCAGCATCCCCTCTGGCCCAGCCGCTGGATGTCGGCGGGACTGCTCGCCGCCGCCAAGGGAGACTGGCCCCAGGCGGGTTACAACCTGATGTACCTCTCGGCGCATGCCGGGCTGGCGTACCTCGCGGCGGCGGTGGCCGCCCGCGACCTGTACCGGCGCGGCTACAGCCGGGTCCAGGGGGGACGGTCGTCCCGCCGCCGGCGCGGGCTCCTGTTTCTCGACGCCGTCTTCCACCCGCTCTTCTTCTTCCTTCCCCAGCCGATCCGGCTCTTGATCCTCAAGGATCTGCGCACCTTCCTCCGTGATCCGGCCCAGTGGTCCCAGTTCCTGATCTTCTTCGGGCTGCTCGCGTTTTACTTCCTGAACATCCCGCGCCTGGGCTACAGCGTTCAATCGCCCTACTGGCGCAACCTTGTGAGCTTCCTGAACCTGTCGGTGACGGCACTCATCCTGTCAACCTTTACCAGCCGGTTCATTTTTCCCCTCCTCTCGCTGGAAGGCCGCAACTTCTGGGTCCTCGGGCTCTTGCCCCTGCGGCGCGAGCAGATCCTCTGGGGCAAGTTCGTCTTCTCGGCGGGGATCTCCCTGGTGGCGACCGAGGTCCTCGTGGTGCTCAGTGACCTGATGCTGAGGATGAGCCCGGTGATGATCGGCCTGCACGTGGGGATGATTGCCGTGCTGTGCCTGGGCCTTTCCGGGATCAGCGTCGGCCTGGGAGCGCGATTGCCCAACCTCCGCGAGACTGACCCCTCCAAGATCGCCGCCGGCTTCGGCGGGACGCTCAACCTGCTGGTGAGCCTGGTCTTCATCTTCGCGATCGTCACCGCCCTGGCGCTTCCCTGTCACCTGTACTTCGCCAGCCAGGATCACCCCGAATCCACGAGCATTGCCCTGTCCCATGGGGGCCTCCGGTTCTGGCTGTCGGTGGCCATCCTCGCCAGCCTGGTCGTCGGCACCCTGGGCACGGTCATTCCACTGAGGATCGGGATCAAGGCGTTTCAGAAGATGGAGTTCTGAGCAACCTCCAGAGCCGGAAGAACGCTGGGCCGGCCGTCGCCGAAGCGCCGGGCAACTGGGGTCCATTCAGATCAGTGTCAAAGAAGTGCAATACCGAGAGGGCTCTTGCCGCTGGCCGGGCTTCGGTTACTCTGATTCGTTGAGAAAATCCACCCCCCGACTTGGCGTGGGGGCGCCCGGCAGGGCGGCCGGGTCGGACTCCAGTCTCAAGGTATCCACGGAGAACGCGCGCCCTGGAGGGGCACGCATCGAATTCAAGTCTCACTTCAGGAAACCCACATGATTCGAGTGATTCGCAGCCTTGCCATCAGGATGACTCTGGGGGCGGGAATCGTTGTCATACCCGCCCTTCTTCCGGCACAGGCCCTGGCACAGCGGGCAGCCCAGACCAAGGAAGGCGCATCGATCATCGTCGAGGGGGCGGTGCGCGAGGTGTTCCGCAGCCCCAGGCAGAACCAGGTGGACTACGTGGTGCAGATCGACGTCGCCAGGTCCGAGTATGGCCGCGCCCCGGCCGACCCGCGGCGGGTGCAAGCCCCGGCGCCGGGAGACCAGATCTACGTCCACGTCTTCACGCCGGTTGACGGATTCCGCGGCGTAGGGCACAGCTCGATCCCGGCCGAGCGGAGCCAGGTTCGGGCCTACCTCTACCCCCGGGCTCAAGGAGGCTGGGAAGGGGCGTTCCCCGACTGGCTCGACCCCTCCAACGTCGAGCCGGCGGGACGCGGCCCGAACGATCCGGAGCCGCCCGCCGGAGCGGCCCCAGCCCCGGCACCAACGGCGCCGAGCTCGACCTCCACTCCCGCCACCACCGGATCGATCCTCCAGAAACTGGGCCTCCGGGCCGAGCAGGTTACCGTCAGCGGCCGCCTGGTGCTCAAGACGGTGGACGTGGTCCCGGACAGCCCTGCCGCCAAGGCGGGCATCGAGCCCGGCGACGCGATCATCGGCGTCAACGGCGGCTTCATCACCGATCTCGATCAGCTTGCCGCGACCATCCTCAAGGGAGGGCCGGTCGCCACGCTGGTCGTCCTTGACATCCGTAGCGGCAAGCAAACACCCGTCAAGGTCGACGTCAGCGGGCTGATCGCGGCGGAAGCCGCCCAGCGCCAGCCGGCGCCGGCTCCCGCCCCGGTGCCGACGCGCATTCTGGGGGTGAAGACCGAGCAGGTTCGCCTGGGGCTCCGCTCCACGGCCATTCGCGTCACCGAGGTCCAGGAGGGAAGCCCCGCCGGCAAGGCGGGCATCGAAGCCGGCGACGTGATCATCGCGGCCGACGATGTTCCCACCGAGAGCGTCGAACAGCTCAATGCCGCCGTGCAGAAGAGCGGTCCGGTCCTGACCCTGAAGGTCTTCGATCCCCGCACCCGCCGGGAAGTCGCGGTCCCGGTTCACTTTGATGCCGTGGCGGCCGCACCCCCAGGCACCCCGGCCCCGACACCGACCCCCGTTCCCGGCTCCGGAACCACCTCGGCCCGGGCCCTTGGCATCATCGCCGAGGCCGGCACCGCGGACCTCCTCCCGGTCGTCAAGGTCGTCCAGGTCGTTCCCGGCAGCCCGGCCGAGAAGGCAGGGATCGAGGTGGGAGACGCCATCGTCGGCCTCAACGACAAGGTGATCTTCGCGCCCGAGCTGCTCGATGAAGCCCTCAAGAGCGCGGGCAACTCGTTCACCCTCAGCGTCCTCGACGTGAAGACCGGGCAAGAAGACGCCGGTGAAGATCAACCTGCAGTGACTCCGGCAGAAACGGAATCCTGCGTTCCACTGGAGTGGAGGGCTTCGCATGGACAGCCAGTCAAGGCATGCTCTCGCTCGGTTGGTCCACGAGCAGCGAATCGCGTCGCTCGGGACGATCTTCCACGGGGCACCCCTGGTTTCCCTGGTTCTGTTCTCAGCGCCGCCCGACCTCTCGGGAATCGACATCCATGTGAGCCGGCTTGCCCAGCACACTCAAGGGCTGCTCGATTCCGGGCGAGTCGGCCTCATGATCGCCGAACCTGACCGGGAGTCACGCAACCCGCAAACGATTGCCCGCCTCTCCCTGCAGGGGGAGGCGGAGATCCTGCCCTCCGATCACGCGGAGTACTCGGAGGCCCAGGCGGCTTACCTGCGGAAGTTCCCCAGCACCGCCCTGAATTTCCAGCTCGGTGATTTCTTGCTGATCCGGATCACCGTTCAGAGTGCGCGACTGGTGACCGGCTTCGGCAAGATCTTCGACCTCACCGGCGACGATCTGAAGCACCTGGTCCTGTCGAATTCCTGAGACGTCACAAAGGGAATCCATGACTCGACCGGAGCCTGGTGGGCCAACAATCTTCGATGGACGGCCCACCAATGAAAAGAGCTCAGAACCTGCGGGTTCTGAGCTCATTTCCGATCGGTCAAGGGCCTCAGCAACAGCCTCTGGGAGCGGTGGCGACGAAGCCGTGGAAGACGCCGTTGGCGTCCGAGTAGAACCCGGTGATCTCGCCCGAGTTGGTGATACCCGTGATCTGGGTCACCTCCACGCCGTTGTTGAACGCCTCGCTGGGATCATCCAGGAACGTGTACTGGCCGGTGTTGGTGTTGTAGAGGAAGCCGTGCTGACTGGTCGTGGAGTCGCCGTAGTAGCCCACGGCGATGCCCTTGTCGTTGATCCCGAGGATCTGGGAGAAGACGAACGTGGCACCCGGTTCTCCCGCGACGGTCGGGATGGTCGGGTCGGCGATCGCGGTGCCGGTGAGGGTGCCATGTTTCGCGGCGCCCTGGCTCGCCATGAAGCCGTGGACCTGGGTGTCCGTGCCGACATAGAACCCGACCACCAGCCCCTTGTTGTTGATCCCCTGGGCGTTCACGACGTTCGGACCCGACAGGGGCATTGATCGTGATGAAAGACTTGCCATTAACCTTGATGAACCCCGGCGTCGCGTTCGCGGTGACGTACTGACCGACGATCGTTCCCTTGTCGTTGATCCCGAAAGCGGTCGCGGACATACCGCCCTTGGGGATGAACGTCTTCACCTTGCCGCGACTGAGGGTGAACGCGTTCCCGTTGCCATCGGTGCCCACCACCGTGCCGCCGGAGTTGGTCCCGAAGGCCATGGCGGTCGTCGATCCGTTGATGTTCAGAAGCTGGCGGAATTGGACTTCAGGGGATTGACGGTGAAGTTGTGGAAGTTCCCGTCGTTGTCGATGGTGAACCCGACCGAGCTGCCCGAGTTCGAGATGCCGTTCTGGTTGGTCCCGGCGGCGGCGTTCGTGCCCGCCATCGGTCCGTCGAAGTTGGTGAATCGAAAGCCGCCGGCGCTGACCTTGTTGATGAGTGTGATGGTCGGGCCGTGAGGCTTCGAGTGTTGTTTCTGGGGTGCCTCGACCTGGACCTGCGCGGAGACGTGCGGGTCGTGATGGATGATGGGGCATGGCGCGGCGTTGAGCAGAGCGCGGTCTTCCAGCGAGACCACGACAGGGCGAAGGCTACGACTACGATTGCGACTGGACCGATTGGCTAGCATCATGTGATCAGCTCCTTGTAGGAAAATCGTACGTGCATTGATCGCGGGCCGTCACGATCCCGCCCCAGGCGAGTGCCTGGAAGAACACGAGATCGATGACTCGCTTGACCTCCCCAACGCTCTGGGGTTTGCAAGGCACTCGAGGTCAGACACAACACCTGCGGGTCAGCCTTGCGGCGGTCGGAACCATACCCGCATCGGACGAGACGGAAAGGCGGGCAAGACAAGGTTGGCCGGCGAGGTCGGTCTTGAACCGCTCTGGCCAACGCGATCAGGCGCCTCGTGAGTGGATTTCATTCGACTCATCAGGAACTCCGGACCGATCAAGAAGCCGGATGTCGTTCAGCTCGGCTTCGGTCCCGGTCTGCTAGAACATTGCCAGAGGACGTGCCTGTCGGACACGCCTTCGGAAAAAAGTCTACCAGGTCAGGGGCGAGATGTCGTCGGCGGTCATTCGCGTCACAGGCCGTGCGCTTCCGCCGGATGAGCCTCTTTTCTTTCTCTGGTCAACCGCTTGAACAACCCTCTTCCAGCCCCAAGTGCGTCGACGGTCCCTCCTGCCGAGGACCGCTATTGAGCGCCAGGGAAGGGGAGTGCCTCACGATGATGGCACAGTTTTCGGACGCGGCACGAATGGCCATCCTGTGGTCATCAATCGAAGTTTGACCTGCCACCGCTCGAGGGGAATTTCCCGCGGCCTCGCTCCGCCCGATGGCCGGACTTGCGGTCTCCGGGTTTCTGTCTACAATTTCAAAAGCTTCTGAATGTCCGACAGGATTGTCGGAATCATCGCCCTAGGCGGTTCTGAGCGATGGCCGTCGGCCGTCACCGGAGGGAGGGGATGGTGTCGAGTCCAGCACGAGTGGGCGCGGTCAGCTATCTTAATGCAAGACCTCTGTATTACAGGCTTTGTGACTTTGCGCCGGACATCATTCTGACGATGGAGGTTCCCAGCCGGCTGGCGGAGCAGCTTGCATCCGGAGCGCTCGACCTGGCACTGATTCCTTCGGTGGAGTATCTCCGGGGCGCGGAGCGTGGCTACGAGATCCTGCCGGGGTTTGCGATCGCGGCGAGAGGCCCCGTGCGGAGTGTGAAGCTCTTCAGCAGGGTACCGCCGGAGCGGATCGAGAGACTGGCGATGGATGAGGGCTCGCGGACGAGCCAGGTGCTCGCCCAGATCTGGCTCGACGCCTGCCATGGAGTCCGGCCGGCGGTCATCGAGCTGCTCCCGCTGGGAGTGTCTGCGCTCGAGAGCACCGCCGACGCGGTGCTCGTGATCGGCGATCGGGCCATGAAGATGTCGCCGGAGCCGTTTCACCTGGTGGTGGACATGGCGGAGGCCTGGCAGAATCTCACCGGCCTGCCGTTCGTCTTCGCGCTCTGGGTGGCGAGAGCCGGGGTGGATCTCGGCGGGCTGCCCCGCGCCCTGGCCCGCAGCCGCGCCGAGGGGCTGGCCCATGCCGATGAGCTCGCAAGGCTCCACGGTCCCCGGCTAGGACTCGATGTATCGACCTGCTACGATTACTTGACCCGGACCCTGTCGTACGAGCTCGGTGAGGCTGAACTGGCGGGGCTGAGCCGGTTCGCCCAGATGGCCGCCCGGCTGGAGCTGGCCCCGGAAGGAGTGAACCTTGTCTTCCACCGTCCCCGCGATCTTGCAGCACGCCGCTGAAGGCCACCGCCTGACCGTCGAGGAAGGCGTTACCTTGATCCGAGACGCCGGGCTGCTCGAACTCGGCCGCACGGCCGGAGCGATCTGTCAGCGGCTGCACCCCGAGCCCTACCGAACCTACAACATTGACCGCAACATCAATTACACGAACGTCTGTACGGCCGTCTGCGACTTCTGCGCGTTCTACCGCAAGGTGGACGACACCGACGCCTACGTGCTCGATCGCGATGTGCTGCTCGAGAAGATCCGCGAGACCGTGGCCCTGGGGGGCGACCAGATCCTGCTCCAGGGCGGGCTTCATCCCCACCTCAAGCTCGAGTGGTACGAGGAGCTGCTCCACGACATCAAGGCTCACTTTCCCGAGGTCAATGTCCACGGCTTCAGTGCCCCGGAAATCTACCATTTCACCAAGGTCTCGAAGCTGCCACTGCGAACGGTGCTGAAGCGGCTCCGCGACGCGGGTCTGGGCAGCCTTCCCGGTGGAGGTGCCGAGATCCTCGTGGACCGCGTGCGCAAGCAGATCACCCGCGGCAAGGTGCTCACCGACAACTGGCTCGAGGTCCATCGTTGCTGGCATGAGCTGGGAGGACGATCGACCGCGACCATGATGTTCGGCCACGTCGAGACCCTGGAAGAGCGGATCGAGCACCTTGACCGGGTGCGGCGCCTGCAGGATGAGACCGGCGGATTCACGGCCTTCATCGCCTGGACTTTTCAGCCCGACCACACCGATATGGCCGGCGTCCCGCCGGCGGGGGCCTTCGAATACCTCAAGACCCAGGCCGTGGCGCGAATCTACCTCGACAATGTCCGGAACATCCAGTCGTCATGGGTGACTCAGGGCGCCAAGATCGGCCAGATCGGACTCTACTTCGGCGCCAACGACATGGGGAGCCTGATGATCGAGGAGAACGTGGTGTCGTCGGCCGGCACCGTCCACCACCTGACTCTCGACCAGATCCGGCGAGCGATCCGCGAGGCGGGTTACATTCCGCGGCAGCGCAACGTATTTTATGAATACATCGACCATGCTCCCGAAGCCGAGCCGGCACTGGCGGCCGGCTAAACCAACAGGCAGAACTCCAGGGGCGATCGGGAAACCGATTGCAGATTCCAGATGCCAGATTCCAGATTCTGGGTCCTAGCTCCTGGCATCTGGCTTCTGCAATCTGGAATTTCTCCCTCCCGCACCTCAACGGATACGAGCACCCCTTGATCCACGTTGAAGGCCTCTGCAAATCCTTTCTGGACTATCAGCGGGGCTGGGTCTCGGCCGTGCGCGATGTCTCGTTTGACTGCCATCCGGGAGAGATCTTCGGCCTGCTGGGCCCCAATGGCGCCGGGAAGACGACAACCTTGCGCATCCTGAGCACGGTGCTGCGACCGACCAGCGGCCGTGCCGTCGTCGCCGGCCATGACGTGCTCGCGGAGCCCCAGGCGGTGCGGGCAAGCATCGGCTACATGTCGGCCAGCACGGGGATCTACGACCGGATGACGGCGTGGGAGCTGGTCGAGTACTTCGGCCGGCTCTACGGGATACCCCCGGACCGGCTCCGCGAGCGGATGGAGACCATCTTCGACTGGCTGAAGATGAAGGACTTCCGCGATGTGCTGGGATCGAAGATGTCAACCGGCATGAAGCAGAAGGTCTCGATCGCGCGGACAATCGTCCATGATCCGCCGGTCCTGATCTTTGACGAGCCCACTTCCGGCCTCGATGTCCTGGTCCAGCGAGCGGTGCTGCAGAAGATCCTCGAGCTCCGGGACATGGGCAAGACGATCCTGTTCTCCACTCACTCGATGCATGAGGTGGAGAAGCTCTGTCAGCGCGTGGCGATCATCCACCAGGGTCGGCTTCAGGCCGAGGGGGCACCCCAGGAACTGCTGGAACGGTTTGACCAGCCCGACCTGGAAGAGCTATTCTTCCTCCTGGTCGAGCGCGCCGACGAGGCGGGCTCGCTCGCGCGGTCGCCGAAGGTCGCGCTGGACCTGGAGCGGTAACTCCTGCCGTTCTCCCATCGCCCCCTCCGAGGACGAGACCGATCCATGCGCTGGTCGAACTTGCTCGTGATCTTTCGCCGCGAGGTTCTCGACCAGATCCGCGACCGGCGCACGCTCTTCATGATCTTCGTCTTTCCGATCCTGCTCTACCCGATCCTGGGCTTTGGCATCATCAAGGCGGTCGAGGCCACCGAGAGAAAGCCCCGGGTGGTCGTGGTGGTGGGCGCCGAGTACCTTCCTACCGACCAGCCGCTGCTGAACGCCGACGGGAACGGCTTCCACCCCCGGCTCTTCGATTCACCCGAGGAGGCCCGTCTGCTGCTGGTCCAGCGCGAGGAGGCGCAGGGGCCATGGGGAAGCGCCGAGACTCGCGAGCAGGCCATCCGCGACGGCCTGGCCGCGGCCGTCATGGTGATCCCGCGAGATCTTCCCCGCCAGTTCCGCGAGAAGAACGACGTCGAGATCCCGATCCTCTACCGGAGCGTGGACGAGCCCAGCCAGGTCACCTACTACCGGGTGCGGGAGGTCCTGGACCGCTGGAAGCGCGGGATCGTGGACGCGCGGACCAAGAAGGACAAGCTGCCCCAGGGCTACGCGCAGCCGATCCAGGTCACGGGAATGGACCTGGCGACCAGGCAGGAGGTCGGCGGCAGCGTCTGGAGCAAGATCTTCCCGTTCCTTCTGGTCATGATGTCGCTGACCGGTGCCTTTTACCCGGCGGTGGACCTGTGCGCCGGCGAGAAGGAACGCGGCACCATGGAGACCCTTCTGATCAGCCCGGCCACCCGCGGTGAGATCGTGATGGGCAAGTTCCTCACCGTGATGCTCGCCAGCGTCACGACGGCCGTGCTGAACCTGGCCAGCATGGGCTTGACGGGAATCGTCATGGCCGGGCAAGGCGCGCATCTCGGGAGGAGAGCCATCCAGCAGGCCGCCTCGGCGGGGATGGCCCCGCCCACGCTTCAGTCGGCGTTCTGGATGATCGTGCTGCTCGTTCCCCTGGCGGCGTTCTTCAGCGCCGTCTGCGTGGCCCTGGCCGTCCTGGCGCGGAGCATGAAGGAGGGCCAGTATTACATGACCCCCCTCTACCTGGTCTGCCTGCCGCTCATCATGTTGACGATGGTTCCGGAGATCAAGCTCAACCTCTTCTACAGCATGGTCCCGATCACCGGCGTCGCCCTGCTGCTCCGGGCCCTGATCATGGGCGACTACCGCACCGGAGCCCAGTTCTTTCTGCCCGTCATGGTTCCCACCGTGGTCTATGCCTGGATCGCGCTGCGATGGGCCGTCGATCAGTTCCAGCGCGAAGAGGTGCTCTTCCGCGAGGCCGAGCGATTCAGCCTGGGCACATGGCTCAGGCACCTGGTGCGGGACCGTCAGCCCGCGCCGACCGGTGGGCAGGCGGTGCTTTGCTTCGCACTCATCCTGTCCGCGTCGTGGTTCCTCATGGAATACATGACGTTTCAGGGCATCGGCGCGAGCCTGGCCGCGGTGGCGGCCGGCCAGTTCCTGATCTTGTTCCCCCCCTGATCATGGCGGTGATGCTCACCTCCTCGCCCCTGCGGACTCTGCGGCTCACCTGGCCGCCGCACCGCTACTTCGTCCTGGCGATCGCACTGGCCCTGGCCGTCAATCCGCTGGTCATCGAGCTCGGCCATCAGGTGGAGTACTGGTTCCCGATCTCCTCCGTGGTCCAGGAGGCCCTGGGGCGGCTGATGACCGAGTCGCCCAGCCTCTGGGTGGCCATCGGCGTCTTCGCCCTTCTGCCGGCCGTTTGCGAGGAGGTCGCCTTTCGCGGCTTCATCCTCTCCGGGCTCGAGCACCAGCGCCGGACGCGATCGGCCATCCTCTTCTCGGCCCTGATGTTCGGGTTTCTTCACATGCTCCTGAGCCTGTACCAGCAACTGTTCAACGCAACGCTGCTCGGGATCGTGCTGGGGCTGCTGGCGGTCCGGAGCCGCAGTCTCTTGCCGGGAATCCTCTTCCACTTCCTGAACAACGCCCTGGCGATCACCCAGACGCAGCGGAACCGCGGGCTCCAGTCCGTCGGCGCGGCGCCTTGGATCTATCGCAATCGGCAGCTTGGGCTTTATCATGAGGCCTGGCTTGTGCTGAGTCTGCTGGCCTCCGCGCTGCTCTTTCTCTACCTCTGGAAGGTGGATCGTTCCGAACCAGGAACTGTGATCGCTACATGACAGCTCTTTTCCGACAGGATCGGAACGAATCGGACCGCCCGCGCCGCTTGACGACATGCTCTCGATGGGACCAGACGAGGGAGGATCGGGACTGGCCGGGTTCACGGGTTTCGGCCACAGGACTCCAGTGATGAGACGAGACAGGCTCACCCTCCAGGCGCGCTATGTCTTCCCGGTGGAGGGCCCACCCATCGAGGACGGTGTAGTGACCCTCCAGGAGGGCCGGATCGGCTGGGTGGGCCCGTCCCGGGAACGGGCCGGAGATCTCGACCTGGGCAACGTGGCGATCATCCCCGGGCTGGTCAACGCCCATACGCATCTCGAGCTTGCGAGCCTTGACGACGGGGAGGCTGTCGCGTCGACCCACGGCACCGAGGACGAAGTGGCCTGGCTCCGCCGGGTCGTGGACCAGAGGCGGGGCGGCTCGGAGCCGATGCTCAGGGAGGCGGTCGGCGGAAACCTGATCGCCAGCATCAAGGCCGGCACCACCTGCCTGGCCGACACCACAACGGCGGGGCTGAGCTGGGACCAGGTGGCGTCGGCCCCGATCCGGGCCGTGGTTTTCGCGGAGCTGATCGGGCTGAAACGGTATCGCGGGCTCCAGACCAGCGACGCGGCCTGGAACTGGCTGGCGACGGTTCGACCCGAGAACCAGGTCGCCGCGTGCGCCCGGACAGGGCTCAGCCCGCACGCGCCCTACAGCACGTCGCCGTGGCTCTATCACCGGGCCGCGGGGAGCCGGCTGCCGCTTTCCACCCACCTGGCCGAGATGCCCGAGGAGCTCCGCCTGCTGGAGCACCGCGACGGACCCCTGCGGCAGTTCCTGGAAGACCTCGGGGCCTGGGACGACGACTGGGAGCCGATCGGCCCGCGGCCCGCGGACTACGTCCGCCGCGGGGAGCTGCGCAACGCCGACTGGCTGATCGCCCACGGCACCTACCTCGATCCCTCCGAGTTCTGGCAGCTTCGCCCGGAAGCGGCCCCTGACGGCCATCGCGTGGCCGTCGCCTTCTGCCCGCGCACCCACGCCCGGTTCGGCCACGCCCCCCATCCCTATCGCGCCCTGCTGGAGAAGGGCGTCATCGTCTGCCTGGGAACCGACAGCCTGGCGTCGAGCCCCAGCCTGAGCATCCTCGACGAGATCCGCTTCCTTCACCGCCGCGACCCGTCGCTCTCCGGCGAGCTCCTCCTGACCATGTCCACCCTCTTCGGCGCCTGGGCGCTCCGCGCCGAGACCACCACCGGCAGCATCCGCCCCGGCAAGTCGGCCGACCTCGCCATCATCCCGCTCCCCGACCGATCCGATCCCGACCCGCATGGGCTGATCCTCGACTCCGACGAGCCCGTCCTGGCCACCGTCTTCGAGGGCGACTTCGTCACCGGACCGTGGATGGGGATGTGACTCCCCAGTGGACCGAGTCCTGTGACCCTTTGATCACTCCTGCTGTCCGTTCCAGCTCAGGTCGAGGAATCGTTCCATGAGCCGGAATCCCTGCGACAGGAACGGGCCGCCGCCCTCCCTCGCGGCGGCCTCGTCGTACGTCAGTCCCGAGGCGGGAAGCCCCGTTCCGGCCATGGTCCATGCCACCGGGGCGCGGTCGTGGGCTCGGGTCTTCAGCAGGGTCGAGTGATCGGGAGAGATCAGGATCCGCCATCGGTCCTGCTTGCGGAGCGCTTCGAGGACCGGAGCGACAATGTCGCGGTCGATCCGCTCGATGGCCTCGACCTTGGCATCGCCACGGCCCTCGTGGCTCGCCTCGTCGGGCGCCTCCACGTGAACGCAGACGATGTCGTGGTCGGCAAGGGCCTTGATGGCGTATTGCCCCTTGGCCGCGTAATCCGTGTCGAGATACCCGGTGGCGCCGGGGACGTCGATCCGGGTCCATCCGGCCAGCACGCCCACACCGCGGACCAGATCGACGGCCGAGATGATGGCGCCCTTCAACCCATGGAGCTCCACGAACTTCGGGACCTGTGGCGCCTTGCCCTGGCCCCAGAGCCAGATCGCGCTGGCCGGCGACTTTCCCGCCTGGATCCGGGCCTGGTTGACGCGATGATCGGCGAGCACCGGGGCCGCCAGGGTCATCAGCTCACGCAGCAGGTCGGCCCCGTCCCCGCGGGGCAGGTGCTCGGCAGCCGGCTGATCGGGGTGGTCGTGCGGCGGATCGGTGACCGTCTGCTCGGAGAACCGGACCTCGCCGGGCCGCCCTCGATAGATCATCAGGTTCCGATAGCTGACTCCCGCCCTGAACTCCACGTTGGCGCGGCCGAGGCTGGCCTGAAGCGCCTCCATCAGAGGCTTCCCCTCCTCGCTCGTGATGTGGCCCGCGGTGAAGTCGGTCAGCCGCCCATCCCGAATGGTCATGAGATTGCAGCGGATGGCCCAGTCGTCTGGCCCCAACACGACGCCCATCGCGGCAGCCTCGAGCGGCGCCCGGCCGGTGTAGTACTGCTCCGGGTCGTACCCGAAGAGGCTGAGCGTGGCCACGTCGCTGGCCGGAAGGAACCGGTCGGGCACGTTTCTCGAGCGGCCGACGATCCCTTCCCTGGCCACCCGGTCCATCGCCGGTAGACTCGCAACCTGGAGCGGCGTCTTGCCCCCCAGCGAGGCGTGGGGCTCGTCGGCGGCACCGTCCGGAATCACGATCACGTACTTCGTCGACATGGCTGCCTTACCCTTCCTCGGTTTTCAGATTGCAGGCTGGTCAGCATCCCGCGAGCGAGGCCTATTCCTCGACCCCCAGGCAAACGCTCGGCGCGTGCACCACGTCCAGCACGTCGATCTCACGCAGGGCCGCCTGGAGCTCGGCCTCGACCGCCAGGTGAGTCATGATCACGAGGGGTACAGGGCTGTTCTGCGGGGCATCGTCGCCGGGATCATGCTGGATCACGCTAGCGATGCTGATTCCATGCCTGCCCAGGATCTGGGCCAGCGCGGCGAGCACGCCGGGCCGATCGGCGATGGTGAACCGGAGGTAGTAACGGCTCCTGATCTCCTCGGGCGGTTTGCGCCTCACCGGAACACCCGGCTCGGACCAGAGGTTGAGAACCCGAGAGGTCAGAACCGCCCGTCCGGTCACCACGTCGATGAGATCGCCCACCACGGCCGATGCCGTGGGCATCATGCCGGCACCTCGGCCGTAAAAGAAGGTATCGCCGACAGCGTCTCCCACCACCCGGATCGCGTTGTAGGGACCGCGCACCTCCGCCAGGGGGGTCCCTCGCTTCACCAGCGTGGGTGCCACCCGAAGCTCGAGCCCCGCTGGCGAAAACTTGGCCAGCGCCAGCAGCTTGACCGCGTAGCCAAGCTCTCCGGCGTAGGTGAGATCGGCCAGTTGCAGCCGGTCGATTCCCTGCCGCGGGAGATCGCCGGTCTTGACATTCGCATGAAAGGCAAGCTGGGAGAGAATGGCCAGCTTGTGCGCAGTGTCCGTGCCGTCCACGTCGAGCGTTGGGTCGGCCTCGGCATAGCCAAACTGCTGCGCCTGGGCCAGGGCATCGGCGTAAGCCAGCCCCTCCAGAGTCATCTTGGTGAGAATGAAGTTGCAGGTGCCGTTGAGGATGGCAGCCAGGCTCTGAACCTGATTGGCGGCCAGGGCAACCCCGAGCGCCTGGATGATGGGAACACCTCCGCCGACGCTCGCCTCGAACGCGACCGCCCGGTCGACCGCCCGGGCCTGGGCAAAGATCTCCGGGCCATGTTCGGCGAGCAGGGCCTTGTTGGCTGTGACCACGTGCTTGCCGGCAGCCAGGCAGTCGAGCACGATCCGGAGCGCCGGATCGGTGCCGCCCATCGCCTCGACCACGATCTCGACTTCCGGATCCTCGATCAGACGGGAGACCTCAGTCGTGACCCGAACGCCCTGGAGAGCAACGCCACGGGGCTTCTCCAGGTCGCGGACGACGAGCCACTTCCAGCGGATGCGCTTCCCCGCCCGACTGGCGAGGCGGTCGGCTTGCTCGGTCAAGAGCCGGGCCACGCCCGTGCCGACCGTTCCCAGCCCGATCAGACCGATCGTGATCTGTTCCATGTCCTTCGCCGGAGCACTCCGAGGCGTCATGGCTCATCAAACGTGCCGCGCAACGCGAGGCGCAAGCACGTCACAGTGCTCTAAACTAAGCCTTGCGTTCCTCGATCGCAAGCGTCCAAGGCCGCTCAGGACACCGCCACGACTTTCTTCTTTCGCCGGCCGATCAGCAGGATGCCCAACTCGTACAGCAAGATCATGGGGATGGCCAGCAGGGTCATGCTGAAGGGATCCTGGCCAGGCGTGAGGATCGCGGCGGCAATCGTGATGATCAGGATCGAGATCCTCCGCTTGGCCTTGAAGTCCTCGACCGTGAAGATCCCGATCCGCTCCAGGAAGAGCATGACGAGCGGGGTCTGGAAGGCGATGCCGAAGACCAGCGGAAGGATCGTCGCGAAGCTCATCCACTCGCTGAGCCGCAAAGTCGGAGCCACGCCCAGCCACACGTTGAACTCGAGCAGGAAGCCGAGCGTGATGGGCAGCACGAAGCCGAAGCAGAGGAACACACCGGTGAGGAACAGGCCGATCGAGATCGGCAGGTACTTCTTCACGTAATGGCGCTCGTGGCGATAAAGCCCCGCCGCCACGAAGGCCCAGGCCTGGTAGAAGACCCAGGGACTGACCAGCACCAGCCCGGTCACCAGGCAGACCATGAAGTAGATCGTGATGGTTTCCAGCGGGCCCAGCGAGATCAACGACTGGTCGATCTGAACCGTCGACGTCTGAGTCAGCTTGATGACGGTGGATTGCCGGTACTTGAGCGGAAAATTGACGGTCTGGTCCTTGAGCTGATCGGCCGAGGGCAGCTCCAGGCGGGGAGCCATCTTCCTGAGCGCCTCTGCGAACTTCTCTGCGGGGATCACCGCCTCGACCGTGGGCGAGAGCTCCTCCTTTTCCTCGGCGGCCTTGGCCTTCTTGTCGTACTCGTTGCGATAAAAGGTCTCGAGCGCCCTCTTGGCCGGCGCCTCCATGCTCTTCATGACCCTCCACCCCAGGTCAAGGTAGGGGATAAACGCCACGATCACGCCCACAAGCAGGCCGACCAGGGCGAGAATCAGGCGGACGCGCAGTTCCTCGATGTGCTCGCCGAAGCTCATCGTGGCCATCTGCTGCTCTTCGGTGAAGAGATCTCGTTCGCTGGGCATGGAGGTGATCCAACCGAGCTGGGCTGGGGAAAGATCGCCGGAAGCGGCGGTTCGCGGGGGAGACGCGGGTCGCAACGGCCAGTCCCGAGGCCGGAACCCTTGCTGGCGGCACCGCTCGTCGGCCTCTCTGGGACAGCCGATGGAACGGGGGCGTTCCTGTGTATCAAATTATACCCACAGACCGCGAAAGGACGCCAGACGTCGATCAAGGCCGGGCTCACGGTCCCGGCCTGGTCTCCAGGTTGACCTGTCCTCTTTTGGATGAGGCGAGGCGACCCGGCACCTTCGGGCCAGCACCCTTGCCTTCGGGCCTCGATCGATCAGCCGCGGCCCTTCTCGAAGGCGTGCTGGATCGCCGCGTTGTAGATCTCCCAGGTGCCGTGATGCTTCTCATCCCAGTTCTTGCGAGCCTCCTGATCGATCTCGTTCCAGTCCTTCGACCGGAACCGCTCGTCCCCAGCAAGGGCGAGACCGAACTGGAAGGCCGGCACAAACTCATCGAATGGCCGGTGAGTCCAGGCGAGATCGCGGTCGTAATAGCGGTGCAACTCTTCGAGGTGGCCGTTGAAGGCACGATCGCCTCGGATTTCTTCCACCTCGACATCGACCCGCCGCACGGTGTCGCGAATGGTGTGCTTCGTCTCGGCGACTTCCTTGCTGATGACGACCTCGCCGATAATCTTGACGGTCTTGCTGACAACCGGCTCTTCGTGCCGTTCGATCACTTCGATCAGCAGCTCCTTGAAGAGCTCGCGGTCGGCCTCGGTGACCGGACGGTCCGCGTTGCGGCGATGAACGTGAATCGTCTCACCGCGGAGCCCGATCTCCTTCTCAACGGCATCCTCGATGACCTTGCTACGCACCCGGACACGCCCACGCTCAACTTCCCGCTTGCCGATCTCCAGGCTCTCCTGCACCACGGGGAGAATGTATTCCCCGTCCTTGAGATCGTGGACCTGCGCAGCGATCTCAGCTTTGTGCTCGACCTTCGCGCCGGCCTCGACGTCCTTAATGCTGTGCTGCCGCAGCAGTTCCGTGATTTTCCCCACGTACTCGCCATCGCTTTCCACAACCAGAAGGCTTGCACCGTGGTTCAGGCGTCCCGCGTAATAATCGGCCTCGCCGGCCTTCAAGCTCTTCTTGAGAGCGTCGAGCTGGTGCTTCTCGCCCTTGGTCACGAGTTGAACGCCAATGTTCTTGAACTTCTCATGATGGATCGACTGCAAGGCCGCGCGTGCGGCTGCTTCGTCCTCGAAGAGACCGAAAATGATTGGCATGATCCATGTTCCTTGTCCAGTAATTCACACACCCCAGAACTGTGACCAAAGCAAAACTGGCTCATCCGGCGGAGGCGCGCGGCCTGTTACGCGATACGCTCCCGCCGACCGATATCGTGTGCGCGTGAACAGAGAGGAGGGAAGGGGGTGGGGGTTTGGGGGCGGGAACTGGGGCCTCTGGTCCCGCCCCGGGTGGTTTGATCTGCACCCAACCACTTGCTCTTGCCCTCGATTCTCGAGAGCGGCGCCGGGAAACCCGGATGAACCGCAAAACTTTGGCCGCCAGCAACGTGTTTACCTGAGTTACCAGGACCCTTCAATCTACTGCGATTTTGGGGAGTTGTTTTTGCACCTTCTTGATGCCTCTTGGTCACGATTCAAGGAAGCCGGAAAGGCTCGGAGTGCTGGAGGACGTCCTTCAGAGCAGTCCGGTCGTAACGGCGGCGGGGGATGGAGAATTCGTGGCGGAGCCGTCCGCGTTCCTGATCGTCGTGCAAAATGTGGGTGGGGATCTTCGCGCGCCCGGGAGCTCTTTGGCAACTTGGCAGTCGGCAAAGTTAACAGGGATTGTGACCGCGGCGGGGCTGGGCCACGAAGAGTGCGACGACCACGTCAACCAGCGGACCGAGACGCCGGACCGGCTGCTCCGATCTCTCTTCTTCGCGTCGGTCGTTATCTTCGTGGTTCAGACCCCAATGTGAAAAGCGCTCGAACGAAGCCAATCTGCAGCAATATAAGCCATTGCCGCATTGAATCTTATGAGCGATGCGCCGCTGATCCGCCATGACGAACCAACCCAATTTCCTTGGTTTCCTCATGTCGGTTCACGGCCAGGATGACTCACCCGCGTGGACGATTCCGTTGGGCTGCCCGGGCTGCCCGGCCTGGACGACTCGGGTGGACAGCGATCGGGGCAGGGCGATACAAAAGGGCCCGACGCCTCGGATCCGTAAGAGAGGAGATCGGCGACCGGTCGATCGGTCCCGGCAAGGAGAGTCCGAAATGCCCGCCATCCCACTGCCCCCCTTGCGGTTCGAGCCCATCTTGCGGCGGCTCATCTGGGGTGGCCGGCGGCTGGGCACCGTGCTTCACAAGCCGATCGGCGAGGGCAACGATTATGCCGAGAGCTGGGAGCTGTCGGATTATCGCGATGCGGTCAGCGTCGTCTGCGAGGGCGAGCTCACCGGCACCACCCTCCGCGACCTGGTGCGGCATCGGGACCGGGAGCTGATGGGGCCCGCCCTGTCGGGACGCGACCAGTTTCCCCTGCTGGTGAAGTTCATCGACGCCCGCGAGGTCCTCTCGGTTCAGGTTCATCCCGACGACCGGAAGGGACGAGAGCTCGCCGGCGACAATGGCAAGACGGAGACCTGGGTAGTCATCGCTGCCGATCCCGGTAGCCTGATCTATGCGGGCCTGAAGCCGGGCGTGACTCGCGACCAGTTTCGCGCGGCGATCGAGAAGGGGCAGGTCGAGCCGCTGTTGCATCATTTTCCAGCCAGGCCCGGCGATTGCATCATGATCGAGGCGGGAACGGTCCACGCGATCGGCGCAGGAGTGTTGCTCGCCGAGATCCAGCAGATGTCCGATGCCACGTTTCGGATCCATGACTGGGGGCGCGTCGGTGCCGACGGCTGTCCCCGCGAGCTGCACGTGCGCCAGGCCCTCGAATCAACCGATTTCTCGCGCGGGCCCGTGGATCCGCTCGTCCCCGGACAGGAGCCAACCGCCGGGGGCAACGTTTGCGAGCGGCTGTCGCGGTCCAGGTATTTCGCGCTAGAGCGGTGGCGGCTCTCGCGGCCCGACCACCTGGGAGCGACGGATCGGTTTACGATCCTGACGGGCCTCGAAGGCGAGGTTGAGATTCGCCACCTGGGGCAGGGGACGCGGCTGGCTTTCGGCCAGACCCTGCTGCTCCCGGCCTCAGTGGGGCCATGCGAGGTCATCCCCGCCGGCACCGCGGCGGTCCTGACCTGCGTGCTGCCGTGAGCGCCGCGCACGAGCGCAGCCCAAGGAGGATACCAGCGATGGTCACTGCGACGACGCCCCCGGGAGATGTTCCGCACCGCGGCGGCACGTCCTGGATCTTCCTCCTGCACGCCTTGCGATTCAGCCTTGATCTGAGAAAGGCCCTGCTGGCCGCGATTGGCGTGATCGTGCTGCACGCGGGCTGGGACGTGCTCGACCAGCTCGTCCCGGGAGCAGAAAGAGGCACGGCCGGACTGATCAACGAGCGTCGCAGCACCGTCGCGAGCACTCGTGCCAGCGAGGATCAGGTGGCCTGGGAGCACGTTCGAGCCGCCGGCTGGCGGCTGACGGAGCCGGAGCGGGTGCTCGCCCGTCCCCTGGTCGGGCTGCTCGAGCCCGGCAAGGACGCCACGAGACTGTTTCACGCGCTCTTGACCGTTCTCTGGGCCGTCTGCGTTTGGGGAATCTGCGGCGGGGCGATCGCCCGAATGACCGTGGTCGAGGCCTCCGGCACGCCAGGGCCGGGCATCGCCGGCGCGGTTCGATTCGCGGTGCGGTTCGCCCTGCCGCTCATCGCCACGCCGCTTTGCCCGCTGGCGGCCGTGGCGGTGTGCGCCTCGGTGTGTGCGGCCGTCGGGCTCTTGTACTGGCTACCGGCGGGAATCGGCACGGTTCTCGGGGGGATGTTCCTGTTCATTCCGCTGGTTATGGGCCTGGTGATGGCAATCCTGCTGGTTGGCCTGCTGGCAGGCTGGCCGCTCATGCACGCCTCGGTGGCGGCCGAGGCCGAAGACACCCTGGACGCTCTCAGCCGCAGCTTCAGCTACCTCAACCAGCGGCTCGGAAAATTCGTCGGCTGGTTCGGCATCGCCTGGCTGATCGGGATCCCCGGCCTGATCGCTGTGGACTTGCTCGCTTCAGGGGTGATCCACCTGGCGGCCTGGGGATTGAATCTCTCGGCGCCGGCGTCCCGGCTGGGCCTCCTTGATGATCCGCTCGCCGGCGCCTCGTTCGTCTCGCGGGCCTCCGCGGCCCTGCCGACGTTCTGGCGGGGTTTGATCGGACTGATGGCCCGGGGCTGGATCTACGCCTACTTCTGGACGACGGCGGCGTTCCTCTACCTGCTGTTGCGGCAGGACGTAGATGGCACGCCCCCGACGGCGGTGAATCCCGTGACGGCGCCCGAGCAGCCTTCCGGCATTCCCGTGCAAGGGAATCCTGGTTCATGAGCCCGGCTCCGAGTGCAACCGCGCCCGGATAGCCGTAAGGACCGGCGGAAACATGAGGTGAATCATGCCGGCTCCGCACCATCGGTTCGAGGGGCTGGAGCGGCATGCCGGCAGTAGAGCGATGTCAGAAGGTCCGCTTCCACCTCCAGGTCGAAGCGGGTTCGCGCAGCTTCCTGAGCGTGGCGGCCCAGCGAGACGCCTTGATCGGGGTCATCGAGCACCTGGATGATCGCCGCGGCCAGGGCCTCCGGGTTGTCCGGGGGCACCAGCAGGCCGGTGGTGCCATGGTCGATCAGAGCGCTCAGACCCGTCACCCGGGAGGCGATGCCGGGAATCGACCGGGCCAGCGCCAGCGCCAGCGTGCGTCCGGTGCTGGGGACGAGGGAAGGCTGGCAGTAAAGGTCGAGCACCGGCCAGATGCGCGGGCCGAGGGCCGCGAAATCGACGACGCTGACGTGATCGGCAATCCGGAGAAACTGGGCGTGCCGGCGAAGGTCGAGCGTGCCTTCGCCTTGCCTGGCGATCAGAAACTCGGCGTCCCGCCCGGAGTTCAGGACCATTCCGGCGGCATCGAGGAAGCGGCCGAACCCCGAGCTTTCGCTGGCCAGTCCGGCTGTCCCAACCACCGGGATCTTCGGGCTCGGCGAGCGGGCAACGGCGGGACAGGGCGCGATGCCGGGACTGATCACGCTGATCCGGTCAGCCGGGAATCCGAGCCCATCCGCCAGTCCGAGAGCCAGGTCCGAGCTCGTAACGACGAGTTCGCGAAACCAGCGCCGGCACAACCTGACGCCCCGGTCCAGGACGGCGAAGTCATCCACCGTCTGGACGTAGGGCATCCGCCAGGCGTCGGCCAGCGCCAGCGCCAGCTCTTCCATCTCCTCGTGAATCACATGCAGCAAGCGCGCATGCTCGAAGCCGAACTCTCGCTGAAGCCGGCGAATCGCGAGCGACCGGAGCCACCGGGTTCCCATCCCGCGGAGCTCGAGAACCCGGGGGTCGTCGCCGGCCGCGTTCCCTCGGGACACGCAGACCACACGCACCATCACGCCGCGGAGGGCAAGGCGGTCCAAGAGCGGGATGAGAGGCCATCCGTCATCGTCCAGACCCAGTCGTCCGGCGAGGAACATAACTTCGACGAGGTCATCCACGGCTCAGCCCGGCCGCGGCAACGCGATCGCGGCACCGTCCCTCAAAGTGTCTGTGTCGAACAGGTTGGCGCCCGAGGCAGGCGTTGGAATCGATGCGATCATGGTTTATACTGAACCTCTTCAGAATTCGGGCCCGGGGAAGTCGCAACCAGGGTTGAGCGTAACGCATGAATTCACGCCAGACGATCGAACCGGCTTCTCCCGACCACCTTGAATTGCTGAGTCTCTCCAATCGGCTCCTGGAAAATGTCGGGCTGGTCGTTCTCGGGAAGAGCGAGGTCATCAGGCTCGCCGTGGTGGCGCTTCTGGCCGAGGGGCACGTACTGATCGAAGACGTGCCGGGCGTGGGCAAGACCCTCCTGGCCCGCGCACTGGCTGCCAGTATCGACTGTTCGTTCCGGCGAATCCAGTTCACTCCCGACCTGCTTCCATCGGACGTGATCGGCTCCAGCATCTATCACGCCCCGAGCGGCGAGTTCGTGTTCAAGCCTGGTCCCTTGTTCTCGAACGTAATCCTGGCCGACGAGATCAACAGGACCACGCCCCGGACTCAGAGTGCGCTGCTGGAGGCCATGGGCGACCGGCAAGTGTCGGTGGAGGGCAAGACCTACCCGCTCGATCCGCCGTTCATCGTGCTGGCCACGCAGAACCCTTACGAGTTCGAGGGTACGTATGTGCTCCCCGAAAGCCAGCTTGATCGCTTCATGATCCGACTCCGCATGGGCTACCCGATCCGGTCCGAGGAGCGAAAGGTTCTGGCCAGCCACCGCGAGGGGGAACCCGTCGGCTCGCTGACTGCGGTGCTCACGGCCGACGACGTGCTGTGGCTCCAGCAAGGTGTTCGTCAGATCCGCGTCGATGACTCGATCACCGAGTACTTGCTCGACATCGTCCACATGACCAGGCGGAGTGAGGATCTGCACGTCGGCGTTAGCACGCGCAGGGCGCTGACCCTCTACCGTGCCGCGCAGAGCCTGGCGCTGGTGTCCGGTCGCGATTTCGTGGTTCCGGACGACATCAAGACGCTGGCCGTTCCTGTCCTGGCCCACCGTGTGCTGGGCAAGTCGTTCCTTCAGGCTGGAGAGTTCGGGGCGGCCGAGGCCATCATTCGCGACATCATCGACCGTGCTCGCGTGCCAAGCTGATGCCCACCCGTCTCCTCTTCCGGTCGGGATCGGCTGGCCGTGCACCCCGGGGAATGGATAGCGATGAGCGTTGACGAGAAATCCCGTGCGCCGGAGTCGCGCGGCCTGGTCGGGCGCCTGGCCCGGGGGCTGGCCCACGCTTTGGTGCCCACCGAGCGAACCATCGTGACCCGCGAGGGCTGGTTCTACTTCGGGGTGATGGTGGTGCTTCTGATCACGGGCCTCTACCAGCAGGTCAACCTGGTTCTTCTGGTCTCGACCCTGGCCGCGGGCCCGTTTCTGACTTCGTGGATCGGCAGCCGGGCATTTCTGCAGCGCTTGAGCGTGGTCCGCCGGGCGCCCCCTTACGTGTTCTCGGGCGATCCCCTGGTGGTCGATTACACGCTGGAAAACGGCCGGCGGTGGACCGCCGCGCTGGCCCTGTTCATGGAGGATTCACTGGTCCCGATCGACCGCATGGCGGCGGGCTCGGCCATCTTGCCGCGCATCTTCTTTCCCAGGGTTCCCGGCAACGGCCGCGCCCAGACGCGCTGGCAGGGCGCCAGTCCCAGGCGGGGAACGTATCGGTTTCGCGACCTGACGCTGGGAACGCGGGCCCCGTTCGGCCTCATCGAGCGGCGGGTCACGATCCCTCTGGACGATGAGATCGTGGTCTATCCCCGGATCGGTCAGCTCACCCGGCGGTGGTTACAGCTCCAGCGCCAGGCCAGTGAGAACCGGATGGGCAAGCGCCACGATCGCTCGTCGCAGCAGGAAGAATACCACGGGCTTCGCGACTACCGCTCGGGGGATAGCCCCCGGTGGATCCACTGGCGGACCTCGGCCCGCTGGGGCGAGCTGATGGTCAAGGAATTCGAACAGCAGAACGAGCAGGAGCTCGCGTTGCTGATCGATCCCTGGCTGCCGCGAACCAAGGTTGCCCCCGAGCTGCGCGAGGCCATGGAGCAGGCCATCTCGTTTGCGGCGACGGTGTGCCTGGAGAGTTGCCGACGGCCAGGCCGGCGGTTGGTGCTGGGCTGGACCGGCGCGACGCCCGGGATCTGCCATGGCCAGGCCTCGGTGAAGCTGCTGCACGAACTGCTCGAGTTGCTTGCCGTGCTCCGCCCGGCGACCGAGGGAACGCTTGCCGAGCTGATCGACGCCCTGCCGGCCACCGCGCTTCGAGACTCGCTCCTGATCATCGTCTCCACCCGGCCGCTTCAGCTTGCCGAGGAAGCCGAGCGATCGAAGCGACTGGCGGGCACCTCGGCGCGGACGCTGCTGGCACGGGCCATCGTCCTCAATGCCGCCCAGGGAGAGCTGTCAGAGCTCATTCAGGATGCCGGATCGAGCTCGCGCAACCTGCTCGAACAGCGGGTCTCCAGCGCCGATCAGGAGCGGCTCACCAGTCAGGAGCAGCGCCGCGGCGGACTTACCTCGGCCGATGATGGAAGGGGCTCGACGTGAAAAGCAACCTCATCTATCGAGCCAGCTTCTACATCATGCTCACGGTGGCCACGATGATCCTCTGCGGTGAGGCCACCGATTCCCGCCTGAACTGGTTCCTTCCGCTGACAACCGCAGCGGCAGGCATCGTGGCATTCCTCACGGTCGACCAGAATCGCCGGTGGGGCCTTCCCCGCGACCTGGCGAACTTCCTGGCCCTGGGCACCCTCGGCATCCTCTACATCGAGTACAGTGCCGATCCAACCCAGATCATCGCGTGCCTCGGGCACTGGGTCATTTACCTGCAGCTCATCAAGTACTTCCTTCCCAAGACCGCCGAGGACGACTGGTTTCTCTTCCTCCTCGGGCTGACAGAGGTCTTGATCGGATCCGTGACCAACCAGGGCGACATGGTCGGCGCCTGGCTTCTCTTCTGGGCGATGCTGGCCGTCTGGGTCCTGGGCCTGTTCTTCCTCCAGCGCGAGGCCCGCCGATTTCAGAGCGAGGCCGTGCCGTGCCCTTTCCTCCCGGACGGCGGAGGAGGATCCCTATCACGGTCTGTTCGATGTGCCCTACCTCGCAGCCAGCCTCCGCGTGCTGTCGCTCACCTTGCTGCTGGGAGGGTTCTTCTTCTTGCTTCTTCCCCGGCAGCCGGGCGCAACCCGCACGCGGTCGTCAAACACGATGAGTAAGCATCTCACCGGGTTCGATGAGGAGGTTGCGCTCGGTCAGCTTGGCGAGATTCTCGAAAACGACAGCGTGGTCATGAGCGTCGAGTTCGCCGACGAGGATCGCCAGGCCACCCGTCCGATCGGGGAACCCCTCTGGCGGGGCGTGACCCTGATCCATTACGAGAACGGCCGGTGGCGGCGGATGCACCATTTCTCGCTCCAGACGATCGTCAGCATGCCGTTCTATAACAACAAGGGCCCGAATCACCGGCAGGTCATCCGCCAGCTCATCAAGCTGGAACCCAACGATTCGACAACCCTGTTCGGCATCCGGCCGGTGCTCGAGAGCTTGGCGACGACGCGCCTCAATCCGTTCCTGAACCCGGTTGACGGCACGATCTTTCGTCCCGAGTCCCGGGGCGGCTATGACTACGAGGTTCTCTCCGATGTCAATCCCGACGCTCCCCAGGACGGTGAGATGGTGCCGTCGGAAGTGGCAATCCGGTCACTCCGGGACATGCCCGAGGCTCTCCGGGCACGGTTCCGGGAAATCGCGATCCCCCTGGTCAAGAACCTGACCGGTGAGGGAATCGAGGCGATCACCGCCCGGGCCCGGGCGGTGGAAAGCTACCTCCGCGATTCCCGCGAATTTTCCTATACCCTGGAGATGGGCGTGGTCAATCGCCGTCTCGACCCCGTGGAGGACTTCCTGGTCAACCGCAAGAAAGGCCATTGCGAGTACTTCGCCAGCGGGCTGGCCCTTCTGCTGCGTTCCATCGACATCCCCGCGCGCCTGGTCAACGGCTTCAAGGGGGGCGACTGGAACGAGCTGACCCAGTCCATGAACGTCCGCCAGAAACATGCCCATAGCTGGGTCGAGGCCTACGTCGGACTGGATGAGCAAAACAAGCCGCGCTGGGTCACTCTCGACCCGACTCCCGGCGCGGAACGCGATGAATCCGTCGCCCACGTTGGGGGCATCTCAGGCAACGTCCGTTCGATCACCGACATCATTCGCTATGTCTGGGTGTTCTACATCCTCGGCTATGACTCCAGCCGACAGAACCGGCTCCTTTACACGCCGCTCAAGATGACGATCCAGAAGGTGCGCGAGGGCTACGCCACCATCTGGGAACTGGTCAAGAAAGGGTTTGCTCGACTGTTCGATTTCCAGAGTCTTGCGCTCGTTCATCAGCTTCAGGGGCTTTATTGTTTCGTTCATCGTGCTGTCGCTCCTGGTGCTCCTGGTGAAGCTCGCCGCCTGGCTGGGTCAGCAAGTTCTTCACTGGTGGCGCGGTCCGATCGACGACTCGGCGGGGCTGACCGCGGGGATTCTCTTCTATCGACGGCTGGCCCAGCTCCTTGCCCCGTACGACCTCGAGCGCACGACCGCGGAGACCCAGAACGAGTTCGCCCTTCGTGCGTCGCGGTTCCTCACCGGGCAGGGAGCACAGACTCAGCTCGTGGCCGAGGTCCCTCGGAAGATCGTCGACGCGTATTATCGGGTGCGGTTCGGACATCGGGACCTTGACCCGGAGTCACTCAGGAGCTCGAGGAGAGCCTCGACCTGCTCGAGAGCCGCCTGAGCCGTCCTCCTCGGGAACTGAGCGCACGACCGGCTGACGGCCGGACGTGAAGAGGGAGGCCGATCGGCGTCGCAGGCGCGGGCGCTGGCCTGGAGATCACCGGCACCATCTTGTGACCGCGTTCGCATCGGTTTCCGTGTCTGGATTTCAAAGGAACTTCGTGGCATGCGTGTCGGACTCGTCGGATTCGCTGGCAGCGGCAAGAGCACGCTGTTTCAGCTCCTGACCGGGACGGCCTCCGATCCGGGCAAGGTGCACTCGGGTCAGGTCGGGGTCGCCGTCTTGAACGATCCTCGGCTCGATTTCCTGGCTTCGCTGCACAACCCTAAGAAGGTCACGCCGGCCACGGTCGAGTTCCTCGACACCCCCGGCCTGATGCCTGGCTCGCACGCCGACAACCCCCAGCGGCTGGCCGTGATCCGCGAGGGAGACGCCCTGCTGATCGTCCTCAACGGATTCACCGGCGGCGATCCGGCGGCCGAGCTACGCCTTCCACGAGGAGATGCTGTTCGCCGACCTGAGCGTGGTCACCAACCGCGTCGAGCGGCTCGAAGCCAGCGTCAAGAAACACCGGCCCGACTGGGAGCAGCAAGAGAAAGAACTGGCCATCGTCAAGCGAATTCAGGCCACGCTGGAGGACGGAAAGTTCGTGTCCACTCTCGGCCTCTCCGCCGACGACAAGAAGCCGCTCCGGTCGTTCGGACTGCTGACCGACAAGCCGGAAGTGATCGTGCTCAACGCGGTCCAGGGCCAGGACATCCCGCCTCGCTGCGCGCTCTGGCCCCGGACGTCCTGGCAATCGACGCCAAGCTCGAGCTGGAGCTGGTCGGAGCTCGAGCCCGACGAGCGCGACGCCTTCATGACCGACCTGGGCGTCACCGAGCTGGGCCGGGGCCGGATCATCCGCGCGGCCTATGACGCTGTCGGCATCATCACCTTCTTCACGGCCGGCGAGCCCGAGGTTCGCGGCTGGAACCTCGAACGCGGGGCGAACGCCGTCGAGGCCGCCGGCAAGATCCACACCGACCTGGCCAAGGGCTTCATCCGGGCCGAGGTCACCGCGTACGACGACATCGCACGCCGCCGGCACGCTCAAGGAAGCCAAGGCCAAGCACCTCACGGCTGGAAGGGAAGGACTACATCGTCAAGGACGGCGACATCATCTACTTCCGCAGCG
>CAWFJM010000014.1:0-45395 GCA_963816015.1 uncultured Planctomycetaceae bacterium
TGTCATTTCATCGAGTCGCGTATCACCACCGCGATCCCCCTGGATGACCTTCGCACGGGACGGGACCCGAGGGGCTGGGCCGGAAGAGGTGCGGATTGGATTTGCTTGGCCGAGCGCGGAACTTGTTCAAGGGCCTGGGGACTCCGCCCGAAGCCAAGGTGCAGTACTACAGCGTCGTCTGCCCGCTCGGACACCGGGTCAGGGGTCAACGCACCGAGGGATACCAGGCTCTTCGCTGTCCCGCCTGCGGCGAGGGAGTCTTCGTGCTTCCCGCCAGCCCGCTTCCCGAGCCGGTCCCACCTCCCCGGTCCGCACGAGCCCGCACGGCGATTGCGGGGGTGGCGATGGTGGACGAGGGGCCCGTCGAGCTCAAGGACCCGCCCCAGGCCACCGTCGAGATCGAGGATCCGGACGATCGATCCGCCGAGGCCGAGATCATCTGGGACGACGAACCCGTTGGAGGCTCCGCGAAGCCCGCCTCGGCTGAGGTTGAGCCTCCGCCCACTCGTCCCCCGCGCAAGCCGGCCGCGACCCCGACTGGCCGGTCCCCGGCACCGGCTCACCCGGACCGATCCTCCGGCTTGAGCCCGGCGAAAGTGCCTCGGCTCCCGCGGCACGGGGCCGGTCGAGCGCACGCCTCGGGAACAACCGGCTCCCCGGACGGCCTCGGCTTCACGGCGGCGGGAGCCGCGGCCTGGAAGAGAGGGGGGGTGCCGCTGAGGTCAGCACGCCCCGGATGCGGACCCCGCGCCGGCCGCTCCGTGCCCCGCCCCTGGCTGATCCTGGCAGGCGTTGTCCTGCTCATGCTGGGTACCGTGGCCTTGCGCAACTGGCGAAGCCGCCGGCAGGATTTCCCGCAGCTCGCATATGTGGGACGGACCGAGGGAATCCCGGCCCTGGACGAAGGCAAGTTCGACAAGGCCAACCAGCTCCTCTCGGCGGCCAGGGAAGCCGTCGACTCACTGGGAGGCGCGGTGGAAGACGCCGACAAGATCCGCCATGCGGCCGATGAGGCAGCGATGTTCGTGAATCTGCTCTCCGATCCGCTCGAGAGCCTTCTGGACGAGGCATCCCGGACCAGTCCCCAGGCCTGGGCATCACGGTTCGACACCCTCTACAAGGGGCGGTCGGTGATCATCGACGCCACGATCACCGCCACGCCCGGAGACAAGCTCGACCCATCGCTACGAGATCGATTATCTGGTGCTGACCTCTGGTGAAGGGACCCGAGAACCGCCCCGCGGCCGGATCGACCTGACCGGCTTCGAGACGATCTCATTCGCGGAGCGGAAAGTGGGCGACCGCGTGTTGTTCGGCGCCCGGCTGGAGGCCTTCCAGTACGACCTGAATGCCGGCGAATGGCTGATCCGCTTCGAGCCGAAGAGCGGCGTGTCCATCACTCACATGAAGGCGCTGGAGACGCTGGGGTGGCCCAGCGGTTCCTGGATGCCGGACGAGAGCAACGGGGGTACGGAGGAACCATGAGAATCGGTCTGATCGGGTTGCTGTCCGGACTTCTGGTTGTGAATCTCCTGGCGGGAAGCGGCCAGGCTGTTCGTCCAGTCCCAGCCGGTCGCGGTCGATGCCTCCGAGCTCGACCGACGGGCCGACCTTGTGGGCAAGATGGTGGCCGTGGACGACCGCGTTCTGCTCTATCAGACTCATCCCGGCCAGGGGTACGACGAGCTCTAGCTGAAACGGACGAACGTGGTTTTCCGGCTCCCGCCGGCCCTGCGGCCCAAGGGCTCACCGAGCCCCATGCCGGTCCTGGTTCAGGGCCGGCTTGGCCGGGAAGCCGGGAAGCTCGTCTGCGATGTCACCGCGCTGAAGACCTTGCCGAGCGATCTCGAGCGGCTGGACAAGGCGGTCTCGGAACTGGGAGCCAAGGACTTCCAGAGTCGTAAGTCCTGGGCTGCCTGGGCCGAGAAAAGAGGGAAGGCCTTTAAGGATGGGCGGCTGCTCCAGGGGCGCGATCCCTGGAGGCCGACGCCTTTCGTGTCGAGGCTGAGCAGAAACGGATGACCGTCGACGCCCCGAGGGAATGGCTGGCACTGGCGGAGGAAGCACGTCGCCGGAAGATCGCGGAGCCGTAGCCCTCGGCCCTGGCCCACAAGGCGTTCCGGGCCAGGCTGGCGGCCGCTGCCAGGAGCGCCGAGATTCAGGAGATCCTCTCCGCGATCGAGCGGTTCTTTCCCAGGGCCGCCACGGATCAAGCCTCCGGTCGTATCGACCTGACGCGATGGAATCAGGCGTACACCAATGATCCGGGGGCCTCTTACCGCTCGGCGCCCGCCGACATTCGCCGGGGATTCGACCGCCAGCTCTGGGCCGACGGCCTGGAGAAGTTGCTCGAAGCCCAGGCTGCCGAGGATCCTCATTCGGCGGTCCGGCTGGCGGCTCGAGCCGAGTCGGATCTCCCGGAGAGGGCACCGCTTGCGGCGAAGCTCTTGAACCGGGGACTGGACTCCGCCCGTCAGAACCTCTCGTCGTTGCGGCGGGATGAGGTCATGGCGATCGGGCAGACTTATCGGGAAAAGCTCCAGAACCCTCAGGCGGCAATGGACTTGTATCGCGACTGGCTGAAGAGCAAGCGGGACAAGCTGAGCGAGACCGATGCCGACGGCCCGGTTGCCCTGGCGTCGCTTTATGAGGAGATGCTCCAGGACAAGGCTGCCGCCCGGGAGCTGCTCGAACGGGCCTGGAAGATCGATCCCGGCTCCAAGGAGGTGGCCGAGGCGTTCCGGACACGCGGCTATCGGCTCGTCAAGGACCAATGGGTGGAGGCCGGACCGACTGCGGCCGCGGCCCCCTCATCGGTGGCCGGGGAGGGTGCAGCCAGGTCGCCGCTGCCTCCCACGGTCCAGGGGCTGCGAGGTCAGACTCCCGACGAGGTCCTCCAGCAGATCGGCTCCAAGCCCGACCGGAGAGTGCTCTCGGGAACCAAGGGGCAGCTCATCGAACAGTGGATCTTCCTGGTCCCGACCCGGCGGCAGGTTCATTTCGTGAACTTCCTCCGCACGCCGGGCGAGCTTCAGCCCCGGGTTGTCTCCGACTATTTCCTGCCCAGTTCGGCCATCATCGGGGAGCTCAAGCCGGTGCGGTGAGCGCTGAGTGCAAATTCTGGGCAACCTCGCCATTTTTTCGTTGCTTTTTTGGAAATCGGTCGCAGAATGTGGGGGATTTCCCACCCCGAGATCCTTCCTGAGCCGAGTTCAGGTTGTACCCGCCCCGAGTTCCCGATCCCGGAGTTCATGGACCCCCCGCCATGAATTCCTTCGGAGTCTCGAACTCCAAGGTGGCCAACGAGCCCGGGAAAAAATCCCAAGGAATTGGTCAAACCTTTGGTCGGCTCGGACGTATTACTGCTGTCGATCGGAAAATTGGGCACCATCACTTGCCGATGGCGCATAATGTGCTTGACGGAAGGGTCACTTGGTAAACGCCATGGGTTGGGACCAGATGGCTTGTGATCAGGATCGCCTGTTCGGACCTCAGCAATGCCCAGCGTGAGCTATCATCGTAGTGAATCTGACTTGTAACGGTTCATCCGGTCGACTGGGAAAACGCTGGCGACGCGGGTCCGATGGTCTGATCCCGAATACCAGTGATCCGCGAAGATCTACACCAGGAGGTGTTAAATGGCCCGCAAAGATGCTTTGCTCCGACTGACCTCACGATTGATCGCCCGGCGTGACGCCCTCCGCAAGGCCATTAATGGTGACCTCGACAGCTTCCGGAAGTTCTCCGAGGTGAGCGGGGTCGGCGATAATGTGGATGCGGCCGTCGATTCGGCGAACGATGAGATCAGCTCACAGCTCGTGGAGATCGAAAGCCGAGAGCTCGGCCAGATCGAACATGCCCTCCAGCGGATCGCCGCCGGGGTGTATGGCCGTTGCGAATTCTGCGGCGGGAAGATCTCGGAAGCTCGCCTGAACGCTCTGCCCTACACCAATAGCTGCATCGATTGCCAGCGAGAGAACGAGCGGCTTGGGCAGCACCGGGGTCTCGATGGAGAATCGCAACGCTGGGCCAAGGTCTTCGAGAAGCCCAGCGATGAGGGCGAAGGCGACGCCCAGATCAACCTGAGCGACTTCGAGATGGACTACAGCGAAACGGGCCGCTGATCGGCCCGCCGCTCACTCGTCTTCGATTGCCCCGAACGAAGCCGCCGGACCCTGGTCCGGCGGTTTTTTTTGGAAGGCTCGTCTCGAGTCGTGGAGGAGACGTGCGGAACGCTAACGGTAAGCCCCCATCCGAAGCGCCTGAACCGGGCGATCCGGATGGGTCGGACGTGTGTCGGGAGGGTCCCGCCGCACGGCCCCTCCCGTCAATCGATCCATGTCTGGGGCGAAGCGGATCAATAGCGACCGCGACTGCCGCCGCCACCACCGCCGCCGCCATAACCGCGACCACCGCCGCCGCCACCGCCGCCGCCACCACCACCGCCGCCGGGTCGGGCTTCGCGGGGTCGTGCCTCGTTGACGGTCAGGCGCCGGCCGCCGTGATCCTGATCGTGCAGACCTCGGATCGCCTCTTGTGCCTCGGCATCGGTGTCCATCTCGACGAACCCGAAACCCTTGCTTCGCCCTGTGTCACGGTCGGTGATGACCTGAGCACTCTGGACGGTACCGAACTGCGAAAAGAGTTGCTCGAGGTCCGAACTGCTGACCTTGTAGGTCAGGTTCCCGACGTACAGTTTCTTACCCACCATCGATCTCCTGAGCGTAATCACGTCGGCCCACGGTTGACTTTCCGGGCCGAGAGGAAAGAGGGTCGCGTCAAAACCCAAAGAGCGGAAGGGCGAGAGAGGAGGCGAGAGAAGATTCCAGAAAGGATCGACATCGCGAACTCGTTTCGTTCCCAACCAATCGAGAATTATAGCACGGCGCTCCGCGTCGCATAGATCGAATCCCGATTTTCCGGTATATTTGAAGATTTTCATCGCAAGGGGGTCGAACCCTGGAGCGTCAGCCGCCCACATCGACCGCCAGCAGAATGACCTGATCCCCATCACGGAGGGGCGTCGCGGGATCGGTGGTGAACTGGTCGCCATTGAGATTCGTCGTGTAGGCCGGATGAAGCGTCCCTTCCGCGCTCAGCACCGTGTTCACAAGTGCAGGAACGGTGCGGGCAAGGACCAGGAGCGCATCTCCCAGGCAGGCGGCCTCGACCTCCACGCGGCCCACACCGGCGCGTCGTCGAGGGACGCCGAAAAGCTCCACGCTCACCCGCGGCAAGCGCGGACCGGTCGGGGGCAGCCGGATCCGCGGCATCGAAGCCGGCATCCCTCAGGGCCTTCTGGTATTCCTCGATCGTGTTGAGGTTTCGGAGCGTCGCCAGCTCCGGGTCCACCGTCTGGAGCTCGTCGGCGGTGACGATCCGCGTCCGGAGCACCTCCATCAGGAAGACGGGGCGGAGGCGGTCGGCTCGAAGCAGCGACTCGATCGCCGGAAGAGCCGTGCTTCGACGGTAGAGCGCAGCCAGCGGATGGTGGTAGCCGTCGCATTGCGGCAACGCCAGGTCGTGCTCGCCGATGAGGCCAAGGAGGCACTGGATCCACGCGGGCTTGAGGAAGGGAACGTCCGTGGCCGTTGCGTAGACGAGATCGGCGTCGTCGGGCAGGACGGCGAGCCCGGCGGCCAGGCCCTGGAGCGGGCCACGGCCGGGAACCGGGTCGCGGGCCACTCGAACCGAGGCGGGAGGGGGGGAGATCCTGGCCCGGAGCCGCGACGACCACCACCCGTCCGGCCACGGTGGAAACCATGCGGACCACGCGCTGGAGCATCCGCTCCGGACCGAACGGAAGCCATGCCTTCGGTTGCCCCATTCTCCGGCTCTCGCCCCCGCAGACAATCACGGCTCCCACGCTCATCGATCGTCCTCCTCCGCGTGAGCCAGGAGGCCGATTTCGGCCAGCCGGCGCCGCGTGTCCGCGTCCTGAAGCACGGTCCGGAACTCGACAACCGCCCGACGATCCCAGCGATCCGCCGGGATGGCAAAATCGTAATGCTCGATGCAGAGGGGAAGAAACTCGAGCCGGTAGGCGCGGGCCACCGGCTCGATGGCCACGCCCCAGTCGGCGCGCCCCTGGCAGACCGCGGCGGCGACGGCGTTGTGCGAGCGAACCTCCACCGCGAATCCCGGAGGGCGACGGCCCGCCAGCAGCCGATCGATCAGCACCCGCGTCCCGCTGCCGCGGTTGCGGTTGACCATCAGGCACGACGGATCGGCACAGGCCCGGTCGATCGCCTCGGCCACGGTGCCGGCCTCGAACCGCCGATCATCGGGCCGGTGAACCAGGCCCTGCAACCGCCCGTAGCCGCGAAGCAGCCGCACCCCCGGGGGAAGGAACGGGGCGTTGTAGGTGTTGCTTTCCGGATCGAGCAGATGAACTCCGGCGAGGTCGCACTCGCCCCGTGCCGCGGCGTCCAGCCCACCCTGAGATCCCACCCAGAGCGTCTTCGAGCGAATCCCCCGCTCGGCGGCCAGGCTCAGAAGCAGGTCGAGCCCGACACAGTGCGAGCCGATGACGACGAGGTCGGCCGGCTCGATTCCCCGGCCCAGCAGAGTGATCCTCACCGGCTCGCCACGATCCACATACTCCTGCTGCCGGGGAATGACGAGGAACCCGTCGGCCCGGCTGAACGTGGTGACCGAGCCCGAGCCCTTACCCATGGGGTAGGCCGCCAGCCCGTCGGCACCGGGGACCAGGCCCACCAGCAAGTACTCGGTGCGGCCGCGCTCGCTGTTGCACCGCACCGCCATTCGGGCCTCGACGACGGACGCGTTTCGGGACCGAGCCCCGCCAGTCGCCGCAGAACCGGGGCGACGAAGTCATGGAACGTGAAGATCGCCGAGGTCGGAAATCCTGGCAGGATCGCCACCGGCGTCGTTCCCACCACTCCCAGGCAGATCGGCTTGCCGGGCTTGAGGGCGACACCGTGCACCGTGATGCCCGGCGACCGGCGAGCCAGCACGCGATAGGAAAGGTCCCCGCTCCCCTTGCTCGTTCCCCCGCTCAGCAGGACGACGTCGGCCGCGGCCAGGCCCCGCTCCAGGGCCTCCTCCAGCGCCTTCTCGTCATCGCCGACGATGCCCAGCGGCACCGGCTGGCAGCCCAGCTCGCGCACGGCATCGGCCAGCAGCGTGGCATTCGCGTCATAGACGGTCGCCATCGCCGGCGGCGTTCCGGGCGAGATCACCTCGTTTCCCGTCGAGATGATGGCGACCCTGGGCTGGCGGAGCACCGGGACGGTCGCCCGGCCGATCGCGGCGAGCACCCCTGTTTCTCGGGCCGTGAGCACCGTCCCGCGGCGAAGCACCAGTTCCCCTCTTGCCACGTCCGTGCCGGCGAAGCTCACGTTGGCGCGGGGGCCACCGGCCGGATGACTTCCAGGCGTCTCCTCACGCGCGTGCTCCACCATCAGCACCGCGTCGGCGCCCCGCGGGAGCATTCCGCCGGTGGCGATGGGAGCGGCCATCCCCGGCTCGACCGTGAGGCGTGGAACGACTCCCGTGGCGATCTCCTCGCCACTCAGCCGAAGCCGGCACGGGGCCTCTTCCGACGCCCCGTAGGTATCCCCGGCGCGGAGGGCGTAGCCGTCCATGTTGGACCGGTCGAACGAGGGGACGTCGACCTCGGCCACCAGGTCCACGGCCAGCACCCGCCCCAGGGCAGCGCCGAGGGGAACGACCTCCGCGGCCAGCGGCTCCGGACGGATCGCCTCCCACCATCTCCGGTGGGCGGTGTCCCTGTCCACCACGTCCAGGAACTGTTCCTGCTCTCGGGCCATGACCGGGTCTCGCGGCTCCACGGCGTCTCGATCCGCGGGTGATGACGGTCTGCTGCTGCTTCATCATAGGCGAATCCGAAGTCCAAGTCGGGCCAGAACACCCGTGGCCAGGCAGATGAACAGCGCCATGCCGAGCGAACCGGCGACGACCACCTCGCTATCGCGGCGGAGGATCGATCCCAGCAAGCACCCGGCCATCGTGATCGCGGCAGTGAACCGACCGCGTCCCCCAGGCCGATGTAGGATCCGATCGCATCGACCCAGCCGGCCACCAGCTTGAGCGCAGGCAGCGCAGGGCCCAGCCAGGGCTTGTGATCCAGCCGGGCGAACAGGCCACCGTGTCGAACCGCAAGATGAAGGACGAGTTGCGACCATCGCGACGCCTCGGCGGCTAAAGCCCGTTCAAAGGCCAGCCGGATCGAGACTCCCACGATGAACAGAAAGAACGGAAACTCGATGTCAGCCAGCGTCATTCCGTCCGCGCTGGGCGGCCGGATGTGGTGCATCCAGGAGGGCGCTCCGCGCCACAGGTCGTTGACGAAGACCATCAGCAGGACCGTCAGCCCGCGCAGGGCATCCACGGAGACGATCCGCTCGCTCAGGGGCGAAACCCAGGCCGGTGGGGCTGGCGGGACGAAGGGCGACGCCGTGGACATCGAGCGCCCCCAGTGCAGCGATCACACCCGGCGCGTGGTCCTCCGGTCCCGTGGGGCTTCCTCCCGACACGAGGACGAGATCCGCTTCCCTCACAACGCCGGCCAGCGCCTCCTCGAGGCCCGGCCCGGTCATCGGCCAGCGGCCCGAGAATGCGCGGCAGGCCGCCGTCGCGAGCAACCAGGGCCCGGACCATCACCGAGTTCGTATCGGCAATCTGATCGCCTCGCGCGGGGGTGCCGGCCGGAAGGACCTCGTCACCGGTGATGAGATCGAAGACAACCGGCCGGCGGATCACAGGGATGGTCGGCCTTCCCAGGGCGCTGAGCACCCCGAGGTCCTGGGGGCGGAGCACCCTGCCGTTCGCCAGGACCTTGGAGCCCGCCGCGATATCCTCGCCCTGCCGTCCGACGTGCCGGGCCGGTGGAGTTGCCTCGAAGACACGGAGGACGTCCGCATCGGTTCTGCCGACCTCGACGGGAACAACGGCATCGGCGCCGGCGGGAAGCGGTGCCCCGGTTGCGATCTCGACGGCTTGACCGGGGCCGACGGTGCCCTGATACCACAGGCCTGGGCGCGATCGGCCGATGATGCGGAACAGGGCGGGAGTGAACGGATCGGCCCCGAAGGTCTCCTCGCCCCGAAGCGCGAACCCGTCCATCGCCGCCCGGTCGAACGGCGGCACAGGCTCGCCGGCACGGACGCTGGCGGCCAGCACGCGGCCCGCGGCCTCCCCGATCGGCATGTCCTCCGCAGAGATCATCCTGATCCGCTCATCGATCAGCGCGACAACCTCCTCGACCGACGACCGCGTGCGGAAGTTGCGCCGGCGCGGGTCGTGGAACGTGGGGGTGCCGGGTGTCGGTTCGTCGTCCATGGGTGGCTGCCGCCAGTCGCTGGGGAGAAGTCACAGACCGTGGGTCTATTCTAACTCCGCCAATGCAAGACGTGGTGCTTGATGCAGCATGAGCCGGGGACCCATAATCGGAAGGTCAAAGAGCCAGCCCTGCCTTCTCCGGCGGCGTTCATCCTCGCACCGCCGTCGGCGGCTCGACAATCCCCGGGAGGACTTCACCAATGCCTTTCGCAATCACTCTCTTGCTGAGCGGACTGCTGGCCCTCGACGCCGGCGGGCACGACGCGCGACCCGTCCCCTTCGTGGTGCCGGCCAGGCTCGCGTACGCGGCCCAGGTCCTCTCGCCTTCGCAAGTCCGGATTGACGGCTGGCTGGGAGCGCGGATCGCCGCGAACGCGAAGAACCGGCTGCTGGTTGTGGACCCCGAGCCACTCCTCGCCGAATATCGCAAGCGCCCCGACAGCCATCCCTGGATCAGCGAGCATGTCGGCAAGTGGCTGCACGCAGCAACGTTGGTCTGGGCGTACACCGAAAACCGACCTCCGACCGGCTGCTGCCGGAAGATGGCCGATCTGCTGATCCCCACCTTCCCCGCCAAGAAGAGCATCCTCGCCGCCGGTACCCACGCCGGCATGGCCGCCATGAGCGTCCTCGAGCCGGTCGTCGTGCTCTACCGGCTCACCGGAGATCAGCGTTATCTCGACATCGAAGGCGATCCGTCCAGCTTCGTGGTCACCTATGACGGGACTTCGGCGAAGGAAGTCTGGATCAGAGGCGATCACTCCGCTTGTTGCGGGCACGGCGACTGGCTTCCTGGAGGACGCGATGGTCCTCCTCGGTCAGGCCGCTCCGACCCTCCCGGGCGATCTTCGCCAGGACCTCATCGAGGCGAGCGTCGAGCTGTTCTTCGGGAAGGACCGAGACCAGCGACGGCTTGGAGCCCAGACCCTCGCCGCTGGATGTCCGGCTCGTGCCGGGCGCCCGGGACCGCGGCTGATCGACGGGCACGGGGGTGAAGATGCGGAGCCTCGGTCGACGGAATCTCCCCGTCACCAGCCGCGACCACCTCAGGTCAAACTGCTTGTAGCAGAACGCGAACGCCGCACCCATCAGGTGGGCCTCGTAGGCGATTCTCTGGTTCTGTCCATTGAACAGGGGGAAGACCAGGTAGATCCCCAGCAAGGCCCACATCGGCATCGGCAAGAAAAAGAACAGGATCTCTCGGCGGGGGTAGAAAAGGGTGTAGAGCGTGACCACGCCCATCACCGCGCCTGAGGCGCCCACCATATGCACATTCACGCCCGGGCCGGAGAGCAACTGGATCAGCGCCCAGCCGAGCGTGCTGACTCCTCCAGCCAGGAGATAGAAGGCGAGGAAGTCACGGCTGCCGTAGAGCGACTCCATCTCGCGACCGACCAGCCAGAGGAACCACATGTTGCCGAGGATGTGAAGGATGCCGGAGTGGAGGAAGGTCGCCGTCCAGAGCTGCCAGATCCGGCCGTGCTGGAAGATGCCCTCGGGCGAGGCTTCGAGCCACTCCCTGATGAATCCGGAATCAGCCCGCAGCGCGTTCTGAAGCAGGAAGACCACGCAGTTGATGACGATCAGGGTCTTGCACCAGGGTGCGACGCCGCCAAACCAGCCGGGACCACCGGTTTCACCACGATAGTACTCGCGGTCATAGATTCCCATGGCGGCTCCGCTCCGGCGGGAGAGACGTCCGACTGCTGACTTGCGCACCGATCCATTCCATGGTCCCCCACTTCATCATGGGACCGGCCGTCAAACCTGTCAACGGGTCGCGTGACACCGCCGTCTCTTCCCCAGGTAAAGCTTCCCAAGCTGAGCGAAATGTGCTGCATGGCCGGCACTCGGGCGCTGGCTCGGACTGGTCGATGCGGATGACGCGGCGAAGCGGGATGCACCCCAATGCGGCTGGCTCAGTCGAGCTCGAAGGCTTCCATTGCCTCTTGCCGGCTCTCGTAGATCGGCCACACGATGTCCAGCGATGTGACTCGGAGCAGTTCTCGCGTCCGCGACGAGACACCCGAAAGTGCCATCGATCCGCCCTGAGAGAGGGCCAGCTTCCAGCAGCGGATCAGCAGCGCCAGGAACATGGAGCCAAAGTAATCGACCTGGCTCAGATCGAAAAGGATCAGAGGATTCTCTTGCTTCTGGAGTGGCTTGAGAATCAACTCCGCCGCTTGTTCCTCGAGACCGAAGGCCAGAGATTCCAGGGCCGGATTCGCCGTGATGACGGTGATCTCGCCGTGGCGCTCGATCGTGAACGCATCCTCGGAGTTCGACTTCCTGGTCATCATCGTGGGACTCGGTTTCGCTGCAGGATGGATCATCGCGGGCAAGACGAGAGTTGCAGCATTCACCCTACTACCTTAAGAAGCGCGAACTTGACGGGCAAGGCCGTAGCCCGGATTGCCTGCCCGAAGACCGGCATTCTCGCCTCCGGCCTTCCGGGAGGCGAAGCCCAGTCGAGGTGATCCTTTGAATCCCATGCCAGTTTGCCCGCTCGACGCTCCGGCTCAGGCCGAGGGCCGGCAGTTCGAGAACGCCCGGATCACCTCGTAGAGGTCGTTGCTAACCATCAGCCGGTCTTCCTCGAAGTCCCGAAGCCAAACGTAGTTATCGCGATAGGCCTGGGCGAGCAAGGGGTACAGATCGGAAAGGCGGACAGGAATGGAGGGAGAGCTTGCGTCTTCGGGCTCCTCATCGGGATGAGGGAAAAGGCGCAATCGAGCGGTTGCCATATCGGTCCTCCTCCGTGCGGTCCTGGCGGGTCCATGATCGAAACGAGGTCGCATGAGCCTGCGTTCCCTCGGGCCGATTCGGGAGTCAGGGTGGTGCGACCGCGAGGAGCACTATCCTCCGGGCGGACGACTCTCATTCGGCCACCTTCTTCATCGGCCTCGGGTCCGAACGACCATCAGCCAATCCCCAAAAGGGGCGATATTGCGATTGCGTGCATGCAGCTTTTTAAGTCCGGGGGCTCGCCCTCGCGCCAGCGCGTGCGAACTCGGGGCGACACGGCCGTCATAATTTGCTAGAGTCCCCGTGCGATCGGGCCAGTGGACAGGTCGAAGCCTGGGGAGAACCAGGGAGGACCCGGCCCAGCCAGTCGCGATGAGCGATCGGCGCAAGATGGGTCGTCCAAAAACCCCTGCTCATGGAGGAGCGTGGCGCATGGAAGCGAAGGGTGATCGGTCTGCGCAGGGGCTTGGTGCAATCGCGGCCCTCGTCGTCGGATGCGTTCCTCTCCTCTGCGGAGCCTCGTTTCGCACCTCGAACTTCATCGTCGAGGCACCGACGCAGAGCATCGCCAAGACCGTGGCAGAGCACGCGGAAACCTACCGGGTGAGCATCGCCAAGGCCTGGCTGGGGAGGGAGCTTCCCCCCTGGCCGACCCCCTGTCCGATCCGGGTCAAGCTGACCTCGGGAGAGGCCGGAGGCCTGACTTCCTTCGGGTTTAACAGCGGCCGGGTGACCGACCAGAGCATGGTGGTCGAGGGGCGGATCGATCGCATTCTGGCCTCGGCGCTTCCCCACGAGGTGACGCACACCATCTTCGCGGCCTATTTCGGCGGCCCCATGCCGCGCTGGGCCGACGAAGGAGCCTCGCTCCTGAGCGAGGACGAGCGCGAGCGGCGGCGGCACGATCAGATCGCCGTCGATCTGCTTGCGAGACGAGGCGATGTGGCCCTGGGGCGTCTCTTCCAGATCGAGGAATACCCCAAGGACCTCATGTCGTTCTACGGTCAGGGCTATTCCATCTCACGGTTCCTGATCGAGATGGGAGGGAGACCTAGGTTCCTCCGGTTCGTCCGCGACGGCCTGAAATCCGGCTGGGACTCGGCCACCTTGAACCATTACGGCCTGGCCGACGTCCGTGAACTCGATCGCGCCTGGCGCTCCTGGCACCATGTCACCCTGACGGGCAGCCTCGAAGATCGCGACGAAGGTGATCTGGCTTACCGAGATCAACCCGGCGGCAACGACGAGCAACCCCCAGGGCGATGACGCACGCCGAACAACGGGAACCAAGCCGAACTCGCGAACCTTGTTGTGGCAAGGTCTCCCAGCCTTGACACATGTGAAGCAAGCAGGTCTCCGGCGCTGCGCTTGCCGGCCGACGCGAACGGAAGACCTGGGGTCGGAAGAACAGCGGGGTCGAGAGACCCTCGCCGAACAACAGTCAGGTTGGCACCGGCGGCCTCCATGGTGATGACTGCGCATACGCTCACGACACCACGGGCAACTGCATGAAGAAGTCGTTTCCCTTGTCATCCACCAGGATGAACGCGGGGAAGTCGACGACGTCGATCTTGTAGACGGCCTCCATCCCGAGCTCGGGGTACTCGAGCAGCTCGACTTTCTTGATGTTCTCCTGGGCCAGGATCGCGGCCGGGCCGCCGATCGAGCCCAGGTAGAAGCCGCCATGCTTCTTGCAGGCGTCGGTGACCTGCTGGGAGCGGTTCCCCTTGGCGATCATCACCATCGAGCCGCCCTGCGACTGGAAGAGGTCCACGTAGCTGTCCATCCGGCCCGCCGTCGTGGGACCGAACGAGCCCGAGGGCATGCCCTCCGGAGTCTTGGCCGGTCCGGCGTAGTAGACGGGATGATTCTTCAGATAATCGGGCATCCCCTCGCCCCGGTCGAGCCGTTCCTTGATCTTGGCATGGGCGATGTCGCGGGCGACCACGATCGTACCGGTCAGCTTGAGGGGCGTTGAGATCGGGTACCCGGACAGTTCGGCGAGGATCTCCTTCATCGGGCGGTTGAGATCGACCTTGACCCCGTGATCGTGCCCCAGGCCCGAGCGGTACTGCGCCGGGATGAACCGGGCCGGGTCGCGCTCCAGCTCCTCGAGCCAGATTCCATCACGATCGATCCGCGCCTTGATGTTCCGGTCGGCCGAGCACGAGACGCCGATGCCCACCGGGCAACTAGCCCCATGGCGGGGCAGCCGGATGACCCGGGCGTCGAGCGCGAAGTACTTGCCGCCGAACTGGGCCCCGATTCCGCTCTTGCGGGCCAGCTCCATCACCAGCTCCTCGAGCTCCAGGTCGCGGAACGCCTGGCCAAGCCTGTTCCCCTCGGTCGGAAGCGTGTCGAGATACCCCGCGCTGGCGAGCTTGACCGTCTTCATGGTCGCCTCGGCCGAGGTCCCGCCGATCACGATCGCCAGGTGATACGGAGGACACGCGGCCGTTCCCAGCGAGCGGAGCTTTTCCTGGAGAAACTTCTCCAGGCTGGCGGGATTGAGCAGCGCCTTGGTTTCCTGGAAGAGCATCGACTTGTTCGCCGATCCGCCTCCCTTGGCGACGAAGAGGAACTCGTACTTCTCACCGGGTGTCGCAAGGATGTCGATCTGTGCAGGCAGGTTGGTGCCGGAGTTGATCTCGTCGTACATCGAGAGCGGGATCGTCTGGGAGTAGCGGAGGTTCTCCTTCTGGTAGGTCTCGTAGACGCCTCGAGAGAGCCATTCCTCGTCCTTGACGCCGCCGGTCCAGACCCGCTGCCCCTTCTTGCCGATGATGGTGGCGGTGCCGGTGTCCTGGCACATCGGCAGCTTGAATCCGGAGGCCACCGCGGCGTTGCGCAGAAGCGCGAGCGCCACGCCCCGATCGTTGGGCGAGGCCTCGGAGTCATCGAGGATTCCCGCGACCTTGGCAAGGTGTGACGCCCGGTACAGGAACGAGACATCCCTCAGCGCCTCGCGGGCCAGAAGCGTCAGCGCTTCCGGCTTGACCTTGAGGATCTCCTGGCCATCGAAGGTCGCCGTGGAGACGAGGTCTGAACCGAGATGGCGGTAGCGAGTGGAATCAGGCCCGAGGGGAAAGGGATCCTGATAGGCGAACTCTGGCATGATCGGCTCCTCCCGAAGAACGTCCGTTGGGCGGCGGCACGGCCCCTGGCGGTCGAAGTTACGAGGAGCTCATTGTATCACGGCAGGAGCTCGAGCGTCGCCCAGAGGCTGGGGTTCTCGCCCAGGGGGAAGTCGCGGCCGACGCCGAGGAACTGGTCCTCGCGGTCGTGGTCCGAGACCTGGTAGGCGAAGCCCAGCCGGCGGTTCGTGTCCGGATCGAAGCCGTGCAGGGCCCGGGCCGGCAGGAAGAGATCGAGGATCCAGCCCGAGCGGGTCAACTCCGCTCGAGCCGACAGCTCGTCGGCAGAGGCGATCGGTGCGTCCGCGACCGCCCGGGCGATCGCGCGCTGGCTGAGCTCGACCTTCAGCCCTTTGCGGTCGCGATTGCGTGTGAGGTGAGCGCTGAACCGGTGGCAGAACCGGGTGGCGCGGCTGACGTTCCGGGTGTCTCGCGTGTCGATCCAGACATTGACGTCGGCGAAGCCCTCCGGTCGATCCGGGCTGGACGCCGCAGCGGTCGTGCCTTCAGCCAGGATGGCGATCCCCAGGCCCTCCGGATTCCAGCCAACCCGCACCGAGGCCCACGAGACCCGGCCCTCGAGCGCGGAGAGGTCGGGAAGGGCACACGCGGCCGGCAAATCGAGCAATCCGGCCCCGAGGACCGCGGCGAGGGATCTCCTCGATCCGCGGGCAAGATGCGGCCAGCCGGAACCAGAACGCCTGCGGCAACAGGGACTTGCCCATCGGTGACGACTCTCCGTCAGGCCTGAAGCCCGCTCATTCGAGCGAGCTGTCCACGAACGGCTTGGGCTTGGAGAACGGATTGGGCTTCACAAGCGCACCGACGATCGTGCTGATCCCCAGCCCGATGAGCAGGAAGGCCAGATTGAACCGGGTCAGGGCCCAGACGCCGATGAAGGCCGACCAGAAGCCCGCCTGGACTCCATACCAGGGCTGGTCCGTTGAGCCATCCCTCGATGACGGCCGTGATGGCGATCAGGAACATGATCCCGGGCCACCAGAACCGGGTGGCGAAGAGGATTCCCAGTCCGATCAACCAGATACCGCCGACGATGGCCCTGTGCTTGTCGATGAGAAGGCCCCACGATCGTTCCTCCTCCAGCTTCAGAAAGCGCCGGCACTGCCGCCGACGCGGACCGTGCCTCAGGAAGTGGTTCGCCGGTGGAGGCGCGTTATTGAGGCAACCGAGCCGCTCCGACCATCTCTGTCGGCCGGCCAAGGGCTTCCAGCCGCTTCAGCAGGTTGACCATCTCGATGGCCGTCAGGGCCGCGTCGGCTCCCTTGTTGCCCGCTTTCAGCCCCGCGCGGTTGAGCGCCTGCTCCACCGTGTCGGTGGTGAGGATGCCAAAGACGACCGGGACACCGGTGGCCAGCCCCGCCTGCATGACTCCCGCCGCGGCCTGCCCGGCCACGTGGTCGTAGTGGCCGGTCTCGCCGCGGATCACGCATCCCAGGCAGATGACGGCGGCGTACTTGCCGCCGCCGGCGAGTTTCCGGGCCACGAGCGGAACCTCGAACGAGCCAGGCACCCAGATCAGGTCGAGCCGGTCGTCGGCCACGCCGTGCCGGACGAACGCATCGCGGCAGGCCGCCCAGAGGGCTTCGGTCACCAGCCCGTTGAAGCGGGCCGCGACGATCGCGAACCGACCGGCGGGAGCCGAAAAATCACCTTCAACAATCGCCATCGATCGATAGGCCGCAATTTGCAAGTCACGCAGTGCCTGACCGAAGACGTCCGTGCGGTCGACGGAGATCGCCACGCCAGAGCGTGACCTGCATCGACGGCCCACTCCCGGTTACGACAGGTTCATCGCCATGAGGAACTCGGCATTGGTCTTGGCTTTCTTCATCCGGCCGGTGAGGAGTTCCATGGCCTCGACCGGGTTCATGTCGTTGAGGACGCGGCGGAGGATCCACACCCGGCGCAGCTCCTCGGCGTCCATGAGCAGCTCCTCGCGGCGCGTGCCCGACTTGTTGACGTCGATCGCCGGCCAGACCCGCTTGTCGACCAGCCGCCGGTCGAGGTGCAGCTCCATGTTGCCGGTTCCCTTGAACTCCTCGAAGATGACGTCGTCCATCCGGCTGCCGGTATCGACCAGCGCGGTGGCGAGGATGGTGAGCGAACCCGCCTCCTCGATCTTCCGGGCCGCCCCGAAGAACCGCTTGGGCTTCTGGAGGGCCGAGGCGTCGATGCCGCCGGTGAGGATCTTGCCCGAGTGGGGTGCCTCGGTGTTGTAGGCCCGAGCCAGCCGCGTGATCGAATCGAGCAGGATGACCACGTCCTTGCCGTACTCGACCATTCGCTTGGCCTTCTCGATGACCATCTCGGCAACCTGGATGTGCCGCGACGCCGGCTCGTCGAAGGTGGAGCTGATGACCTCGGCGGTCGGTCCCTTGACGGACCGCTCCATGTCGGTGACCTCCTCGGGCCGCTCGTCGATCAGCAGGACCATCACGTAGGCGTCGGGGTGGTTGGCCAGGACGCTGTTGGCGATCTTCTGGAGCAGGATGGTCTTGCCGGTGCGCGGCGGGGCGACGATCAGGCCCCGCTGGCCAAACCCGATCGGCGTGACGAGGTCCACAACACGCATGTTGATCTCGTCGCTGTTGGTCTCGAGACGGATCCGGCCCTGGGGATGGAGCGGGGTGAGGTCGTCGAAGCCAACCTTCTCGCTCAGCTTGTCGGGATCCTCGAAGTTGATCGCCTCGACGCGCAAGAGTGCGAAGTACCGCTCATTCTCCTTGGGCGGGCGGATCTGGCCGGAGACGATGGCACCGGTCTTGAGCCCGAACCGGCGGATCTGGCTGGGCGAGACATAGATATCGTCGGGGCAGGGGAGATAGTTGTAATCCGGGCTCCGCAGGAAGCCGAACCCGTCGGGGAGGACCTCCAGGGTCCCCTCGCCGTACATCAGGCCGTTCTGCTTGACCCGCTCCTTGAGGATCTTGAAGATCAGGTCTTGCTTCTTCAGACCCATGTAGTCGGCAATGCCCTCGGTCTTGGCCGTGCGGATGAGCTGGGGCATCGTCATCTTCTGGAGCTCGGTGAGGTGGATCTCGCCGCGCTTGATGTCCTCGTAGCGGTCGTGAATCGCCGCGTCGCCGAAGATGTCCTCATCCTCGACGTCGGGATACTCCTCGACCGGGACCTCGGCGTTGTACTCGGCGGAGATCGGCGGCCGTTCGGGCCTGGGCAGCGGGGTGTAGTCGCGGTCGCGCGAGTTGAACGAGGATTCCCGATCGTAACGGTCACGGTGGCCGGGCGTGGAGTCAAGCTCGCGGCCGCGGTCGCGGATCATCGGAGAGCTGTCGCGATCGCGGTCACGGTCGCGATCACGGGCGACGGGACCTCCCTCGTGATGGGCGGCGGATTCGCGCTCGGCCCGGTCGCGAGCCAGCCGCTCGCGGAGCGACATGCCCGGCTCGCGCTCGGCCCGCTCACGCACCGGCTCACGCTCGCGAACGAAGCGGATCGGTTCGCGATCGGCCGGGCCCTCCTCGCGGTACGGCTCGCGGCTGGGACGGTCGCGATAGGACGGCTCGACGGTCGAGGGCGGTGCATCCCCGGTTCCGGGATAGGTCGGGGGCGTGGCAGCAGAAGAGCCGGTGGTCTCGTCGGAGACGGGCGGAGGGGCGGGGGTGCTCGACTTGCGTAGGCGGGAGGTTCCGGTGCCCTCCCGGCGAGGACGGATCTCGTTAGCCATGATGGTCCATTCTCCTGTTCAAGCGAAATCAGTGATCGTGTCGAGCCGCTGGGTCACGAAGGGCTCGGCGCGGGGCGAAGTGGTCCTGAGCAGATCCAGCGGGTCGAGGCGTGCTGGGAAGGCCATTCGTGGCCGGAGTCCTCCGCCACCGCGGGGATTGGAATCGATACGGGAAGAGAACGCTGGGCAAGAACTTTCAACAAGAAATCGGTGCCATAGATACAAAGTAGGACGGAACACGTTGGGACTCTGACAGGTTGCTCCAGGCTGGACCGGGAAGACCGTCAGCGGGAGTTCCCGGAGGCAAAGCGAATCGGCCCGTACGACTTGCCGGCAAACCGGCCGGCAATCTCCGGGGCGGGCTGTTCGGGCGATGAGCTTCCGGTCAGGATGTTGAACAAGCTGTCGACATTACGGTCCAGATCCTCGAGACTCGCCTCGTTCCGGAACCGGACATGGGCACGGGCCCGCTTGCGCTCACACGACCACTGGGCGGCCTCGCGAGCCTGAAGGAGCTCGGCGGTCCAGCCGCGACTCCGCGCCACCCGATCCAGCCGGATCGGCAGCGAGGCGTCGACGAAGACGATCAGGTCGCACAGGCTGTCCCAGCCGGCCTCGAGCAGGATCGCCGCGTCCAGGACCACCAGCGGGGCTGCCCCCTCGCGGATCTCCCGGGCGATGATCTCCTCGAACCGCCGCCGCATCACGGGATGAACGATCGCTTCCAGGTCTCTCAGGGCCGAGGGGTCGGCAAAGACGATGCATCCCAGGGCCCGCCGGTCGATCGAACCATCGGGCGAGTGCACGACTTGCGGGCCGAACCGGTCGACCACCTGCCGTCGAACCTCCGGTTGCTCCAGCACCTCGTGCCCCACCGCGTCGGCGTCGATCACCACCGCGCCTCGCGCCCGCAGGGCGGCGGCCACCCGGCTCTTGCCGCTGCCGATTCCCCCGGTCAAACCGGCCACGGGGTAAGGGCCATGCTTGAACCGGCCAGGGCGTGCAGGGAATGGTGAGTCAACCGCAGAAGACGACATGATAGTCCTGGAGACAATCCTCGGGTCCGACCCGCGTCGCGTGAGCTGGCCTGATCTCGAAGGCTGACCCGCTCAAGCGGCGGGATGGAGTCGCACCACGATCTGTGAAACGTTGATCAAATGTGAAACCGCCGTGTGAACGACCTCATTCGAGAGCTTCGCACGACCTATCGAGATCCGAAATCCGCGACGCAGGCCTCATGACGAAGGCAACGCGCAAACTTGGTCAAGCAGGCGGGGTCCTGAAGGTTCTGGTGCCGTCATCTCCCGTCCCTTGCAGTTCTTGGTGGATAAGTTTGCGGGAGGGAAGATGGAGCAGGTGACGGGTCATCGCCGGATCAGGCGCCGATCAGTTACGATCGTTCCCTTATCTTATACGCCATGATTCGCCCGCAAGCAATGGGTTTTCCCCCATCGAGATGGAAAAAACGGCCGTGCATCGGTCACTCCATCGGGTGGTTGGCGCGGGACACCCACAGCCGCTCGCTGGCCGCCACGTTTCCGGTCGACTTTCCCGGCACCTTCGACTCCCGCCCGGGCTCCCAGCCAGGCCAGGCATTCCCGCCCCCCTCGATCGCCACCAGGACGAACTCGGCGCCATGATGGCCGCCCCCCGTGGATCGTGAGCGTGGCCGCGGTGTGTCGCGATCGAGGCTCAAGGAGCCAGCTCTCGGGGTGATTCGTTCGCCGCGGGCGAAGATTGTCCACCCGCATCCGGCTGCTCGATGGACGCGACGTCGAGCCAGTTGGGCCCGACGGCAAGATCGACCTTCAAGGGCACGCTCAGATCCAGGGCGGTGTTCATCTCGCGGGCAACGAGGGGCGCCAGTTCGGGAACCTCCTCGGCCGGGGCCTCGAAGACCAGCTCGTCGTGGATCTGGAGGATCATCCGGGACCTGAGACCGCGGTGGCGCAGATGGTGGTCGATCCGGATCATGGCCATCTTGATCAGGTCGGCCGCCGAGCCCTGGATCACGGTGTTGATCGCGGTGCGTTCGGCGAGGTTCCGGCTCCTGCCGGTGGTGTTCTTGATCCCCGAAATGGGCCGGCGCCGGCCCAGGATGGTCTCCACCCTGCCCGCAGCCTGGGCGGACTGAAGGGTCCGCGTGATGAACTCGTCCACCCCGGCGTACTCTCGGAAGTAGGAATCGATGAACGCCGCGGCCTCACTCTGCGAGATGCCCAGGCGGCTGGACAGGCCGTAGGCGCTCAGGCCGTAAATGACCCCGAAATTGACCGTCTTCGCCACCCGCCGCATCGCCTCGTCCACCTTCGACTCAGGAACACCGAAGATCCGGGCCGCCACCACGCGGTGAATGTCATGATCGAGGGCAAAGGCCCGGCCGAGCGCCGGGTCACGCGAGTAATGGGCCAGGATCCTCAGCTCGATCTGCGAGTAGTCGGCGGTGAGTAGCCGCCAGCCCTCCGGCGCCACGAAGGCCTGGCGGATCTGCCGGCCCTCCTCGGTGCGTACCGGTATGTTCTGAAGGTTAGGATCGCTGGAGCTCAATCGTCCCGTGGCCGCCACGCTCTGGTTGAACGAGGCATGGATCCGGCCGTCGTCGGGGTGAACGAGAGCCGGTAGCGCATCGAGGTAGGTGCTCTTGAGCTTGGAGAGCTGACGGTGCTGCAGGAGCAGGGCGGGAAGCGGGTGCCTTCCGGCCAGCTCCTCGAGCACATCCTGGGCCGTGCTCTGCTCTCCCCCGGGCGTCTTCTGTACTGTCGGCAGCCCGAGCCGGTCGAAGAGCACCTCGCGGAGCTGGGGCCCCGAGTTGATGTTGAACGGCCCGCCAGCCAGCTTGTACACATCGTCCTCGAGCGTCGCCAGCCGCGCGGCGAACTCGACGGAGAGCTCGCCCAGCCGACGGGTGTCGACCTTCACCCCCACGTCTTCCATCCGCGCGAGGATCGAGATCAAGGGCCGCTCCACCTCCGTGTAGAGCGTCCAGAGCCCCTCTTCCCGCACCTTTGGAGCCAGGATCTCCTCGATCCTCCAGGTCGCGTCGGCGTCCTCGCCGGCATACTCCGCTACCCGGGCCACCTCCACCTGGTCCATCCGGCCCTGCTTCTTTCCCTTGCCGATCAGGTCGGTGATCGGGATCATCGTGTGTCCGAGCAGCCGCTGGGCAAGCTGGTCGAGATTGTGGTTTCGCTCTCCGCTTTCGAGCAGGTAGCTCAGGATCATGGTATCGGTGATCGGCCCGTCGATGGACACTCCCGCGCGACCGAGGGCGAGCATGTCGTACTTGATGTTCTGCCCGACCTTCTCGACCCGGGGATCGGCCAGGATGGGCCGCAAACCCTCGAGGACCAGGGCCGGATCAAGAACCTTGCAGTGGATCGGCCCGCGGACCGGCAGGTAATAGGCCTCACCCGCCTTCCAGCTCAGGGCCAGGCCCACCAGCGAGGCGCGAAGCGGGTCGATGTCGGTGGTCTCGGTGTCGATGCAGAACCTGGGCTGACGCCCCAGCTCGGCGAGGAATTCGGCCAGGAGCTCCGGCGTGTCGACGGCGCGGTAGTCGGCGGTCCAGTTCGTGACCGTGCTGGCCGGCTCGGAAGCCCCCAGCTCGGTCATGAACCGGTGGAAGCCGCACTCCACGCACAGGGCCTTGAGGGAAGCGACGTCGGGCTCGGTGGTCTTCAGCGTTTCCCAGTCGAGCCCCAGGGCCAGGTCGTCGCGCAGGGCCACCAGCCGACGCGCTCGCCGTGCGGTCTCGGCGTGCTCCCGCAGGCTCTGCTGCTTCTTCGGGCCCTTGACCTTCTCGACGTTCGCCAGCAGGTTATCCAGCGTCCCGAACTGCTTGAGAAAGGTGGACGCAAACCCTTCGCCGATCCCGGGAACCCCGGGGACATTATCAACCGCATCGCCCGTCAGGGCGAGGAAGTCCACGACCTGGTCGGGGCGGATGCCCCATTCCTTCTCGAGGGCCGCCGCGTCGATCACCGCATTCTTGCGGAGGTTGAGGATCTTGACGTGGTCGGAGAGGAGCTGCCGGGCGTCCTTGTCGGCCGTGCAGATGAAGACGTCCAGCCCGCGCTCCTCGCCGCGCCTCGCCAGAGTGGCGATGATGTCGTCGGCCTCCATTCCGGGCTCGATCAGCACGGGGACCTGGAACCCCTCGATGACCCGGCGGATCAAAGGGATCTGGGGAACCAGGTCGGCGGGCATCTCGGCCCGGTTGGCCTTGTACTCGGCAAAGATCTCCGAGCGGAACACCGGTCCGGCCCCGTCGAAGGCGGCGGCGAGGTAATCGGGCTTGCGGTCCCGAAGCAGGTTGAGCATGTCGCGAAAGATTCCGAAGACCGCCTGCGTGGGCTGGCCCGCGGGCCCGGTCATCTCCGGAATCGCATGGAAGACCTGGAAGATCAGGGAGAAGGCGTCCAGGACGTAGAAGGTGGGTCGGTGCGCCATCGTGTGTGCGAGGATCTACGGTTAGGGGGGTGTCCCGGGCTCCGGAGCGAAGGGAATCTTACCACCCGGTTGCCGGGGCATCCACAAGCCAGTGAGCCGATCGGGTTGCACGCTGCGTATCCTTGGGGATAGGCACACGAGGATCTCGACCCGCGGAGCCTGTGGGCGGCGGACCTGAGCGGGTGGTCTGGCGCGAAGAAGGGATTTTACCGGTCGGGTGATCTCGGTGGAACTCGAAGACTTTGATTCCGTTTGATTCTTGGCATGACGGCTTTTACAATCAATTCAGTCGCGCGGATTCTCACGAACACGCGTCCCGAGAGTCATGGCCCGGGGCGTTTTTTCGCCCTGGGTTTCGTCTTTTCCTGTCTGGTGTGACATATTATCAGCAAACCGGCGGACCGCATCAGCAGGTCGCTACCGCTCCGCTCGGAGGGAGTCTTGATCCATGGCCGCAGCCAACGAATCGCAGGGGCTCAAGATCGCCGTCGCGGCGTTCGTGACGCTCGACGGTCATCCTGGCCGTCACGTCGTACTTCCTCTACTCGGCCTATTCCCGCTCCGAGGCACTCCTCGAATCGGAAAAGGACAAGGTGGCCAAGGCCAACAGGGCCGCCAGTGACGCCGTCAACTGGTACAACGAGTTCCGCCAGAAGGCCGGAGTCAGGGCGGAAGAGTTCGAGCCGGCCAAGACCGAGGTCGAGACGTATTTCAAGAAGAATGCCGACCGGGTGAACGCTCTGGCCAACGCCACCAATGCGGCCATCCAGAAGGCCCAGCAGGCCGGCGCCGAGGGGAAGGACCTCGAGGAAGCCAGGGCCCGCGTCCAGACCATCGTCAATTCGTACCAGAGCGAGCCGAACAAGAACTTCATGTCGACGATGGACCGGCTCACCGAGCTGCTCGAGAACGTCACCCTCCTGAGCACGGAGATGTCGTCCAACTACCAAGGTCTGAGGAAGAGCCTGGAATCGACGACGAGCGTCGCCAAGGGCGCGAACGACATCCAGGCCAAGGCTGCCGCCGACAGCAAGGCCGATCTGGAGGCCGAGCACACCAAGCACGAGTCGGAGCGGCAATCGCTCCTGACCAAGGTCGACCAGCTCCAGACCGATAACGACAAGAAGGCCACCCAGATCGCCAATCTCGAGACCCAGAACCGCCAGATGAAGGAAGAGTACGACCGCAAGCTTGACCTGGCCAGGTCGATCATCCGCGAGCAGCGCGACGTGCTCGACAAGGATGTGAACGTCCTTGACAAGCCCGACGGCTACATCACCTTCGTCGATCTCGACCGCCGCGAGGTCCAGGTCAACATCAATCGCCACCAGGGGGCTCGCCCCCAGATGAAGATGACGATCTTCGCCGCGGACTCCCCGGGCGTTCCTACCGAGAAGCCCAAGGGGAACATCACGCTGACCCAGGTTGGCGACCAGTACAGCATCGGGCGGATCGAACGCGTCGTCAGCACGATCGATCCCATCCGGGTAGGTGACATCGTCTACTCGCCCGCCTGGTCGCCGGAGGAGCCTATGCGGTTCGCCTTGGTCGGCAAGATCGACGTCAACCGGGACGGCAAGGACGATCGGCAGGATCTCAAGCGGATGATCGAGGACGCCGGCGGCGTGGTCGACTATGACCTGCCTCCCCCCGAGACCGGCATCAAGGAGCAGGGCAAGCTCTCCGCGCGAATCTCGTGGTACGTGATCGACGAGCGAGCACCCTTCCGCGAGGTCTTCCAGACCAAGTCCGACGCCTCCATCGCCGCTCAGTCCGAGTTCCAGAAAAAATATGGACAGGTGATCAAGGAGGCCCGCCTCGAAGGCATCCGGCCCATGCCGATAAGCCGATTGCTGGCCTACCTCGGTTACGAGATGGGCACCCCGATCATCGGCCGCGCCGAGGCCGTCAATGCCCCGGCAATGCGCCGCATGGTCGAGCCCAGGAAGCAAGTCCGCACAGCCCAAGACCGCGACCGAACCGGCGGCCACCAAGACCGAGGGGCTGAAGGATGAGACCAAAGAGGAACAGCCTCCCAAGTGAGCGCCTCTCGGCAGACATCTTTGTGCTGAACACCCGGCCCCTCGGAGTCTCCCGATTCCGAGGGGCTTTGTATTCCACGGGAGCTCAGCCCGGCGGAGAAGCGTCCAGGAGGTTCTTTCGGTTCCTCTCCGGGAGGCTCAGCGATCGTCGATCGCCAGGACGCGCCGCTGTGTCGGCCCGATGTATCGGCCGCGGGGACGCATCAGTCGGTTGTGATCGATCTGCTCGATGGCGTGAGCGGCCCAACCGGCCACCCTGGCCATGGCGAAGATCGGCGTGTAGAGCCGGACCGGCAACCCCAGGTAATGATAGAGCCGGGCGCTGGGCCAGTCCACGTTGGGCGGAAGCTTCTTCTGGGCGGTCACGGCTCGCTCGATCGGCTCGGCGATCTCTTCCCACCGATCCTCGTTGACCTCTCGCGCCAGCTCGCGGCAGTACCTCTTGAGGATCGCCGCCCGCGGATCACCGTGCTTGTACACGCGATGGCCGAATCCCATGATTCGCTGATGCCGTGCCAGGGCGTCATCGATCCAGCCGGCGGCGTTGGCGGGTGACCCCACGCTTTCCAGCACATTCCACGCCTCCTCGTTGGCCCCGCCATGAAGTGGCCCCTTCAGAGCCCCGATCGCCGCCACGATTCCCGAATAAACGTCCGAGAGTGTCGAGACCGTGACGCGGGCCGAGAAGGTGGATGCATTGAGCTCGTGCTCGGCATAGAGAACCAGCGAGCTGTCAAACGCCCGCCGCATCCGTTCCGTGGGCGTCTTGGAAGTTACCATGTACAGGAAGTTGGCGGCGTGGTCGAGGCTTGCACTGGGCGGGACCGGGGGCAGGCCCATCTGGATCCGTTCCCGGTAAGCCACCGCCGTGCTCATCCTGGCGATCATCCGCTCTGCCTTCCGGACGTTCGCCGCATGGTTCGTGGCCGAAGCGTCGCGATCCGGGTCGAAATGCGAGAGCACGCTCACCGCCGTCCGCAGCACATCCATGGGACTGGCGGCAAAGGGGATCTGCTCGAGAAGCCGGACCAGCGGCTCGGGGATCGCGCGCCAGCCACGCAGCCGCGCGTCGAACTCACGAAGTTGTGCACGATTCGGCAGGTCGCCGTGGAGGAGTAGAAACGCGGTCTCCTCGTAGCATACCTGGTCCGCGAGGTCCTCGATGCGGTAGCCCCGATACTCGAGCACACCCGCCCCTTCGCGTTCCTCGATGTTGGAGATTGCCGTCTGACCGGCGATCACGCCTTCCAGCCCCGGGTGATATGCCTCTGGCGATGGGTTGCTCATGTGCGAACTCCGCCCGATCTGGGCCCATCGAAAAAGTTCCGCGCCCTGCTCGAGCCCCAGGACGCGACGGGCAGGTGCCCTCCGGAGGCCCGGCGCGGAGCAATTACGCGGCAGATGCAGCCAGCTTCCCTCGGTCGGATCGATCCGAAAGGGAGAGCCGGGCGGGCGCGGCCAACCTGGATCATTCTGTTCTAGAGAATCGGCTCCCATCGATCCATGCCTCGAATTGGCTGAGCGATTTCGACCAGGTGGACGGCATTCCGGCGGCCCACGCCTTGATGCAGGCAATCGGGAGGGGCAACTCACGGACCTGGCCAGTCGCAGCCGGGCGCAGGAAGCGGGCGAGTCGCCCGTGAGGCAGGCAATTGCTTCATCGGGAAGACGCGGGTTCTGTCTTACACTTCGCGAGCATTCCTGCATGCCGCCATCCGAAGTCACGAGCAGTCGGATGGTCGCGAAGACCGCCGGGGACCGGATCGCACCTTGCGGGCAACCCGACTCCCCGGTCGGGGTTACGTCCTGTCTGGGCCCCTCCTCCAAGGTGAGTGTCCACGCCTTCCGCCCAAGATTGCGTGAACAGCCCGGCAGGCCATTTCCAGAGGTTTTGAAGGGTTGGCGGATGTCCGCAAGCCACGTCTCCGTTTTAGGCATGCCGGGGAGATCGAAAAGAGGGGGAATCTCAGGTTTGACCGCCTCGGCCCTGGGAAGGAGGGAGACCGTGCTCCTCGGCGGCGAGAAACTCGCCGAGGTCGGCCAGCTCGCCGGGCTCGAGCGAGAGGAGGCGGGCCGACAGACCCTCGATCATGCCGAAGAACTGGCGCAGCCGCTCGACCCGGGATTTCAGTCCGTGAAGGTCCGGCTCGTTCTCGGCAAGCCGGAAGATCCGGTCGAGCACCGTCAGGGTCGGATCGAGCTCGCGCCGCTTGCGTTCTTTCAGAATTCGTCGAAACAGGATCCAGACATCTGGCTCCGCCCGGAAAAGCTCGCGTCGCTCTCCCTGGCGATGGAGCTTGCGGACAACACCCCACGAAAGGAGCTCCCTGAGGTTCATGCTGACGTTGCCGCGTGAGATCCGCAGCCGGAGGCGGAGCTCCTCGGCGGTCCAGTCCGTGCCGGTGATGTAGAGAAGCGCGAAGAGCTCTCCCATCGTGGGATTGATGCCCCAGGCGCGGGCCATCATCCCCCAGTGCTCCACGAATTCGCGGACGAGCTCATCGGACCGCGGGTCGGGCCCTGGATTGTGAAGCTCCGGAGCGGCCGCCGTATCATCCATAGAGCTTGCCCTGCCTGAGATGGTCGTGCTGGAGCATGGTAGATCTGACATGACTCAATATATGCCGGACCGCGTGCACAGCAGACAACCTGACCCGAGCACCGCCAGAACAGTCGTCCGTTGCCTATGATAATGTTTATTTAAGTAGGAAGTCACCGTTCGAGCCAGCCGAGGGCCGAGGGAAAAATCGTTGCTCCGCGAGCCGTATGAACCTGCTCCAACTTCCGCCGGCTGGTGTCCGGGAGAAATTTCGCACTTAGGGAACACTTGTGTCTTGCAACTTCGTTCCGATTGGACAAAATGAGCATCCAGTCAGACCGTATCATTTCGTCGAAAATAATGAAAGTTGTCGCAGAACTTCGTGTACAATAGATTGCATGCCCCGATTTGCCTGAGATCCCACCAGGACTTGGGGGTTTGGTAGCCGACGTGCTGAACTCGTTTTTCGGGTGACTTTCCCAGATGTTGAGGAGCTGACTTCCATGCCTGAGACAGTAGTCCATTTCCAGATTCGCATGCCTCCCGTGCTCCATGAGCAACTGGCGAGCTGGGCGAAGGAAGACAAGGCCTCTCTGAACGCTCTGATCGTGGGAATCCTCGAGAAAGCGATCGAGCAGCACGAGAAGGTATCGCACCATAAGGATTGAACCGAGGACGTTCATCCGTGTTCGTGGTGATCCGTCATCAAACGATGATGCGGTAACGGGTTGCGTTCGCCGTTTCTCCGTGTTTTTCGTTTGTGTTTCCACGAATGTCCCTACGTCCCGCGGCTTCAATTGCCCTTGAGTCTGGCCGTCGCCGCCTGTATCCTCTAGGGCATATTCCCCGATAGCTCAATCGGTAGAGCGAGCGGCTGTTAACCGCTAGGTTCAAGGTTCGAGTCCTTGTCGGGGAGCTTTTCCAGTCCCAGGTTACGCCCTCACGACGTCTCCCCCTCAACCCATCACCGACCGTCATCCTGCCTGTCACGGCCGGGGAATTGGTCCCCTTCCGACTCCGCTCCCGACCGCAGGGCGCGTTGGCGAATGTGTGTTCACAAGCGGGCGAACCGTTGCGTATGTGAAGAAGCGCACTAAAGTTCGCGTGTCGGCCAAGAGGTTCCGGCGGCCCTTCCGTCCAGCAGGCTGGCGGAGAGGCGGAATGGACTCAAAGTCTAGCGGCGTCGGTCTGTCAGGGGTCCGAGACCAGGATGATCATGGAGTGCTCGGCGACTCGGTAGGTGTGCAGGATCGAAATTCGCGTACCCTCACCGGCATCGACGATATCCTGGGGTGAGGGGAGGTTGGTGTCGACAATCCTCCTCCAGGGCCGTCCCGACGGAGCTGCGGGGATCTTGAAATCGAGCGGCCAATTTCCGCTATTCATGGCTACATAGAGGTCGCGATCCACGGTTCCCGGGAGATCGCAGCATCGTCCATCGAGGGTGAACGCCAGGGCCTGGCTGGTCGACGAGAAATCCGGGCGGGCCAGTTCGACGCCATGCCAGAGAATCTCCGGGGGGCCTCCCTGTGCGCCCCCGGTGAAGAAGGTCCGGCGGCGGAGGGAAGGGTGCGCCTTCCGCAAGGCGATCATCTTCTGGATGAAACGCAGGAAGCCGGCATTGCGATCCTTCAAGGTCCAATCGACCCAGCTTGTGCTGTTGTCCTGACACCAGGCGTTGTTGTTTCCCTTCTGGGTGCGAAGGAACTCGTCGCCCCCGAGGATCATGGGAACGCCCTGAGAGACCAGCAGGGTCGCCATCAGGTTGCGCGCCTGCCGCTCGCGGAGTCGGTTCACGGTGGGGTCGGATGTCGAGACCCTCGGCGCCGCAGTTCCAGCTCAAGTTGGCATCGTTGCCGTCGCGGTTTCCCTCACCGTTGGCCTCGTTGTGCTTCTGGTTGTAGGAGACGAGGTCATAGAGCGTGAACCCGTCATGGCAGCAGAGGAAGTTGATCGAGTGCAGCGGGCCCCGGCCGCCGTAGAGGTCGTCGCTGCCGCAGAGCCGGGTGGCCAGGGCCGAGGTCATGCCCGGCTCCCCTCGCCAGAATCTCCGGACGTCATCGCGATAGCGGCCGTTCCAGTCCGTCCAGCGGGCGCCTCCCGGAAAGGTTCCCACCTGGTACAGTCCTCCGGCATCCCAGGGCTCAGCGATCAGCTTGGTGCCATAGAGCAGCGAATCCTCGGAGATTCGATTCACCGCTGGAGGATTGACGAGGACGTTGCCCCGGCGGTCCCGGCCGAGAACGGAGGCCAGGTCGAACCGGAAGCCGTCCACACCGGCTTCCGAGACCCAGTTTCGCAGGCAGGCCACGATGTAGTTCCGGACAACCGGGTGATCGCTGTTGAAGGTGTTGCCGCAACCCGAGAAGTTCAGGTACTGCCCGCGGCTGTCGAGCATGTAATACAGCGAGTTGTCCAGGCCGCGAAAATTGTAGGTCGGGCCGTCTTCTCTCCCCTCGGCCGTGTGGTTGAACACGATATCGAGGATGACCTCGATCCCGCGACGGTGGAACGCGCTGACCATGCCGCAGAACTCGTCCCAGGGCTCCGACCGCTCGGGGTTCAGGGCATAGGCCGCCTTGGGGGCGCCGAAGGAGATCGGATTGTATCCCCAGTAGTTCTTGAGCCGCTCGCCGGTCAGAGGATTGACGAACGGACAGTCGTTCTCGTCGAATTCGTCGACCGGAAGCAACTCGACGGCCGTGATTCCCAGCCACTTGAGATAGTCGATCTTCTCCGTCAGGCCGGCGTAGGTGCCAGGGTGGCGAACGCCCGAGGAGGCGTCGATGGTGTAACCGCGAACGTGCAGCTCGTAGATGATCGTGTCCTCGAGGGGGATCCTGGGATTGACCACACCGCCGCGCTCGATCATCGACTCGTTCATCAAGCTTCGCCGGGGCAGGCCGCCGCTCAAGCCCCAGGGGCGGCCGCAGGAGAGCGCCCGGGAATATGGATCCAGCAGGATCTTGCTCGGGTCGAAGCGGTGCCCATCATCCCTGGGCCCATCGACCCGGTAGCCGTAACAGAACTCCTCGGGCAGCCCGTCCACCCGGATATGCCAGTGATCTCCGGTCCGGTTGTACAGGTCATGGAGCGGTATTTCCGCGACGACCTCACCTTCGCAAGGCTCCGAGAGCACCAGCCAGACCGCCGTTCCATGCCGGCAGATCAGGGCGAAATTCACGCCGTTGGGCATGAGGGAAGTCCCCGTCGGCAACGGGCACCCCCGGCTCACGGTGAGCGATCGGTCGCCATACTGGTACTCGGTGCGAAACGCCTGGGCTGACATCGTCTTGAGTGGTGCCATGGTCAGTGGGGCTTGAATGCCGGATGCCATCAAACGGGCCATCCGTACGACCTGTACCGCTTTGGTGCATGCGGCACAACCGCGTCCACGCTCGGCCCGATCGTTCCCCATGTCCCGTCCCCGCCATCCAGCGCCGGGTCGCGGGAGCGATCGGTCCTCCGCGTCACTCATCGTATGGTAACACCCGGAGGCGTGTTTCTTCGACAGGTGCGGCCCAAACTTTGACTTTTTTTCGCGTGAACGCTCGTTAAAGCGTGACTCTTCGGACGACTCTGCCGGGCGGTCCTCGCCGTGGGAAACCTTCTTCCTGGACTGGCGCAGCCCTGCCGACGTGCGGGGTGTGGCAGGGCTCATCGCCCAGACTCGTCGTTGCTCATTGGTCCTGTTGCTCTAAGATCGGATGAGGCACCAGAAGCCGCGGTTTCTCGATCAAGGACCGAGGGACAAGCGAGAAGAACCGCGTACTTCTTGATATGTCGGGGAGCATCTGATGAGCCGTGTCCACTTGCGAGGAAGGCTTATCCTGACAGCGGGATTGCTGGCCGGCGAATGGCCGCTGGCCATGGCAGGGGACGTTGTCGACTTCAAGCGTGACATCCGGTCGATTCTCTCGGAAAACTGCTACCAGTGCCACGGGCCCGATGCGGGGAAGCGCAAGGCGGATCTCAGGCTCGACACGCGGGACGGACTGTTCCGCGAGGCGCGGGGGGCTCGCAACCTCGTGGCCGGCAAAGCGGATGAGAGCGACCTATTCACGCGGATCAGCTCGGAAGACGAGACCCGCATGCCCCCGCCCCGGGCAGGAAAGCTGCCTTCGGGTAGCTCAACGGTGAGGGTCTGAACGGCCATGGTCGCACTCCGTACCCCAGAGCTTGGATACATTCTACCACCGGACACGGGGCGGCACGAGGGAAACCGGCCTATCAAGGGGCCGCTCGCAATTCACGCCTCCGGCGTGAACCCCAGGACGATGTCGAACCTCCGCGGGCATCAACCTGCCAGATCTCTACAAGGGCATTGCGCAGCGGATTGCCCAAGGCATCGAGAATCCGCCCGCCCAGGTGAGTCACTTCGCCGACGGCCGGAGTGATGCCGTCGTTGACGATGAGCCAGGTCGTTGTCGGTGTCCAGGGGCAGGTGGTTGGGGTAGAACGGCCCCTCGGTCTGGGGCGAAGTCTTCAATGGACGAGCGTCAATCTCTTCGAGAATTCAACAAGGCTCCGTCGCATGCGGTGCGAGCGACGCGGGGCCAGTATCGCAAGGCAGGATTCATCCTGCCGGTCCTGGCTGGCGCGGTCGGCCCCCGAGCCCCCTGGTCTAGCCCCTCTCTGATCCCTGAAAAAAAAGCCGAACCTTCTCTTCCGGCTCGTGTCGGAGAGGAGGTTCGGCCGGGAGATTTCTCAAGTTCTTCGTAAGGCCTTAGGTTCCAGAACTGGCCTGGTACAGGACGCGGACGGCTACGATTGATGGATCGGCCCGATGCGAATCTCAGCGATCGGAGCCCGTGCGATCGCCGATCCGACCCCCTCGGGTGGAGTTGGCGTAGGTCGCGGTCAGCATCCCGAGCAGGGCGGCACGACGGCCCGCTCGAGTTGACTTACCACCACGACGCACGCGGGCGACAGCGCCCGCCCATTCAAATCCAGAGTGCATAGGTGCGGTTTTCTTGGACTTCGGTTCACTCATCGACTAAAACTCCCCACGAGCAGCAACGCGACCCCGAATTTCAGGTCAACGCTCCATTACTCCCTTTCGCCGAGGGGAACACCAGTTCCACCCGGCATCGCCATCCTGGCATCGATCAGGCAACTCGAAACGGCAGTGCCAAGCTGCCGGGCGGCCCACCTTCTATCGTTTCGCACGACCTGGGCCGGACTTGTCGAGCTTATCCCGGATCACCACTCTGCAGGGTGAACTCCGATAAACCCGCCCCACATCGTCTGGGTCCCTATCTCATCGGACAGGAAGCCCGATCTCGTTAACCAGATCGACAAAGCCCCTGCGGGCATGTCAAAAAAGGGGCCAGGGAACCTGAGGATCGACCTCCCGGAGACTCTCGATCCCTCCTTGACCTCGGCGTTACTTCCCAGAATTTATCAGCCCGACGGATCCCCGTCTAGAAAAAAAGCAGCCAATCCCTGCTTTTGTTTTCAGATAGCCGACGCTGTCCGACACATACGCCGGACGGAGCCGTCTCCGTCCGCCGACCCATGGGAATCTCGCCCTTGATCGGCAGGTTGAAAAAAAAGCGAACGCGTTCCGGCCTTGCATCAGGGTTCGTCCCACTTTTTTCTTAGGGTGGGTGCAACCCACCAGACGCAAGACTTTACTAATAGGTGGGTTACACCCACCCTACAGGAAAGGGCCCGCCTCCTTTGGGACGTCCCCTCCATCATCTCACGAGGCCAAGCGCCACGCCAATTTTGAACGCGAGATCGAACAAGAAACTCAGATCACCGACTGCCTGGTGAGCCGCGGGAACATGAGAATGGATCTGGCGATCAATGGCCTGCAGTAGCATCAAAACCGTATTGAACCCATTGAATGTCCCATGCATGGTGATCGCTGCGAGCAGGCTCCCGGTTCGCTGGTAGAGGGAGCCCAGCCCCATGGAAAGCAGGAAGATGGCAATCGGAGCGGGCCACTGGGGCATATGCATGGCTGCAAAGAGGACCGAGGTGAGAACGATGGCGAGGCTCGAACCGGCCGGTGATCCCTGGCCTTGCGCTGACTCGTCGCCGATTCCCCTTGCGGTGCGATCCGCCGGTTTCTTCCCCGGCTCGTCGGAGCACCACGTCGCCGGTCAGATCATCCATCGACAGCGGGTCGTTCTCGTGGAGTATGACGGTTGGTGATGACCGCTCCCCGAACAGTCGGCTCAGCCAGCGCTGAATGATGCCTCGAAACAGCATCTCCTCGATCACCGGGGCCAGCACCACGGTGGAGAGGATGGCGAGCAAGGCGACACCCGGGGTGAACTGCTCCAGCACCATCAGCTCGACGGGGTGCCTCTGGGACGGCCAGACGCGGACCGCAAGACTCTGAATGGCAATCACCGCGGGGATCATCAGCATTGCAGCGCCGAGGCCCAGGGCCATCTGCCGCTTCCAGTCGGTCACGTCGATTCCCAGATCCGCGAGAGTGGCCCCGGAGGTGAGCCGAAGAAACGCCGGCACGAGGAGGAGAAGAATCGTGTTGATCACCGCAAGCTGAAGCATCAGCTCTCCTTGCGATTGCTCCGCGACGACCTTGCCAGGGGCTTCGGGGCCGCGGGCCGCGCGGTTCTCGTCCAGAGTCTTCGCGGGTTTGCCGGCATCATCGCCTTGATCAGCCTGAGTCGCCGCGCGCGGGAGCTGCCGGCCCGTTGCCGCGGCATACAACCGGAACACGGAGGCGTTCACGAGGACATAGAAAAAGATCAGCGCCAGGACGGTCACGGCTCCCCAGCGTGCCTGTTGAAGGGGGGACGGCCGGACCCCGGCCAGGAGTGGGATGCCCCGCCAGATTCGGCCCAGGGCCCACGCCCAGACGCCCAGCATCATGGCCAGAAACGCCAGCAGCACGGTGAACGAGAGGAAGAACACGAACACATCGGGGGATATGCGGGCCATGAGACGTCGTCGAGCCTCCGCGAGAGCCGTTTATCGAATCAGGATGATCCTACCCCAAGATCACGAACGTCGGCCACCTTGTCCGGATCGGGATCGCAACCTAGAATCGGCAAGTTCACGGCCAATGCCACGATTCTCGCCCTGGACCCTTCCCGAACGAGCGGCGCACAGGAGCCAAACTGACCCATGCCGGACCTCGACGAACAACTACGCATCCTCCGCCGCGGGGTCGATCAGATCGTTCCCGAGGACGAGTTCCGCAAGAAGCTCGAACGGTCCATCCGCACGAACCGGCCCCTGCGCGTCAAGTACGGGATCGACCCCACCGGGATCGACGTCCACCTCGGCCACACCGTCCCCTTGCGGAAGTTGAAACAGTTTCAGGACCTGGGGCATAAAGCCATCATCATCATCGGCAATTATACGGCTCTGGTCGGCGATCCCTCCGGGCGCGACGAGACCCGCGCATCGTTGACCGAGGCCCAGGTGGAGGCCAACGCGCACGACTATCTCCGGCAGGTTGGCCGAATCATCGACCTGGACCGGGCCGAGGTTCACCACAACGGCGACTGGTTTTCCAGGTGGTCCTTCCTTGACGTCCTGAACCTGATGAGGCACATGACGATTGGTCAGATGACGGCGCGCGAAGACTTCGCCAAGCGGATCGCCGCCGAGAAGCCGGTCTACCTTCACGAGTGCCTCTACCCGCTGATGCAAGGCTGGGATTCGGTCGAGATCCAGGCCGATGTCGAGCTCGGGGGAACCGAGCAGCTTTTCAGCCTGCTCGTCGCGCGCGACCTGCAGCAGTCTCGCAACCAGGAGCCGCAGGTCGCCATGACAATGCCCATCCTGGTGGGCACCGACGGCGTTCGAAGGATGGGCAAGAGCCTGGGGAACTACATCGGCGTGGCCGATACGCCCGAGGACCAGTTCGGCAAGGTCATGAGCATTCCCGACGAGCCGATGCGGCAATATTTCACGCTGCTGACCGATCGCCCCATGGAAGAGATCGAGGCGCTGCTGGCCCCCGGAGTGAATCCCCGAGACGCCAAGGAGGCGATTGGCAAGTCGATCGTTGCCCAGTATCAGCGGCGCCGAGGCCGCCGACCGCGCCGCCGCCGAATTCCGCCGCCGGGCTTCGGGAGGGGATCCGGACGGAGATCCCGGACGTCACCCTCGACGCCGGCAAGCTTGACGAAGAGGGCCGCATCGCCGCCCCCCTCTTGATCAAGGAGATCCGCCTGGAGACGAGCACCTCGAACGCCCGGCGCGTGATCGAGCAGGGGGGCTTTAACGTCGGACCCCACCGCGAGCCGATCACCGACCCGCGGGCCCTGATCTTTGTCTCCGATGGCTTGATCGTCCGTGTCGGCAAGCGCAAGATCGCAAGGATACGACTGGTCTGATCGTCCCGCCAAGAAACCCAGCGCGATGGAACTGCCCCATGGCCCAGCATGGCTTCGGCATCGTCGGATGCGGCATGATTGCCGAGTTTCATACCAAGGCGATCAACGAGATCCCAGGCGCCCGGGTGGTGGCCACGTACGACCGGAGCCGGGCCAGCGCCGAGAAGATCGCCGGCATGTCCCGGGGAGACTGCCGGATCCATGCAGACCTGACCGAGATGCTCGCCCAGCCGGGCCTGGACGTGGTTTGCGTCTGCACGCCCAGCGGTGCTCACCTCGAACCGGCCGTGCAGGCCGCCCGGGCAGGGAAGCACGTCGTGGTCGAAAAGCCCCTGGAGATCACGCTCCCCCGGTGCGACGCGATCATCGACGCCTGCGATGCCGCCGGCGTCCGCCTCTGCACCATCTTCCCCTCGCGTTACACACCGGCGAACATCCGGCTCAAGGAAGCCATCGCAGGTGGCCGGTTCGGCCGCCTGACCCTGGGCGACACCTACGTGAAGTGGTGGCGAACCCAGCAGTACTACGACTCCAGCGGCTGGCGCGGCACCTGGGACCTCGACGGCGGCGGCGCCCTCATGAACCAGGCCATCCACAATGTGGACCTTCTCTCGTGGTTGATGGGCGACGTCGAGTCGATCGTCGCCCTCATGGCCACGCTGGCCCACGCCCGGATCGAGGTCGAAGATACGGCCGTGGCCAGCCTGCGCTTCAAGAACGGCGCCCTGGGCGTGATCGAGGCAGCCACCAGCGCTTACCCCGGCTTGCTCAAGCGGACCGAGATCCACGGCGACCGCGGCTCGGCCCGGGTCGAGCAAGACGACATCACGCTCTGGGACTTCCAGGAAAAAGTCCCCAGCGACAACGAGGTCTTCGCCGCCATGGCGGGCACCTCCGGCTTCAAGGCCGGCGCCAGCGACCCGCGCGGCATCACCCACCTCGGCCACCGCGATCAGCTCACCGACTTCCTTCAGGCCATCGATCGGGGCAAGTCCCCGAGCGTCGACGGCCGCGAGGGCCGCAAGTCCGTCGAGATCATCCGCGCCGTCTACCAGTCGGCGCGCACCGGCCAGGTTGTGAAGCTGCCGCTGGATGAGAAATGAGCGGTGGCGACGCGGGGATCGGTGAACGGGGCGAACTCGCCGCGGATGTGGGCGTCGGGTGACACAATGCGACACCACGGGATCGCCTTAATCAGCCCCGAGGCCTGCGCCCCCAGGGCATGCTGCCCCAGCCAGCCGTCACCAGCTCTGACATTTGTCGATAATCGCTATGTCCCCCTTGGGCCCCTGTCCCCCTTGGGCCCCCGCATGCTCGCGGCTTGCGAGCATGGAGAGCCGTGGCCTGAGCGGTGCGGCTGGGGAAGCTCCGCATGGGTGAGCCTCCGACGGCCCTTCATGCTCACCCCTCATGTGAGCATGGCACCCGGAGACGGTCCTCGACGGTCATCATCGGGTGTTGTCGGGTGGCTCGGGAGGAGGCACGAGTAGCGAGACGACACGCCGGGAGCAAGAATCGGGCCAGCGACCGCGAGGCGTGGTGCTTGCTCGCCCGCTCGGCGGGCCGGCAAGGCCGTGACACGGAGGCTAATTCTTCAGCGTCTGGGAGGTTTGGACGAGCTGCGGGAAATAAAACCCAACCGACTCGTTGTGCCCGCTGGCGACTCCGTAGGTGAAGTTGTCGGTCTTGTTGCTGTCCGGAGGCATCGGCTTGATCAGCACCTCGATGCTCTTCGACTTGGTCGCCTTCGCGAAATCCAGGATCTGTTTCGCATCGTCCCCGGTCCCGGTGCGGTGGTCCTTCGGGTCGACCACGGGGTTGGTCGGTCCGGGCTTCTTGGTCGGGTCTAGCAACCTCGGCACCCACCAGCTACCGGTCGAGAAAACCCAGAGTCTGTCGAGGGTATGAGCGGGTTTCGCGGCCCACGTCTTGAAGGCGGGGCCGCTGCCATAGGTGCAGTCGACACACCAGATCTCTCGCACCTTGTCGAAGATCCCGCCGAACCCGGCCATCGTACTCATGATCGCACCGCCACCGGAGTGCGCAGCCAGCACGATCTTGCCGATGTCCGTCACCTTGGAATTCATATTCGCCCGCACGCCGTTGAGGACTTGCTGAAGGAAGGCTTCGGCCTGGGTTTGCTTGTTCAGCAGCCCTGCTCCCGACTTGTCGCCCAGCGTTGGAAACACCAGAAGGAAGTTCCGCTTGGAGGTCTTGAGGATGAAGTCGCGGAACTTGAACTCGGGGACGTTGAGATAGTCTCCGGCCGAGTAGCCCTTCAAGTTGACGGTCTTGTTGAGTTCGGCCTTCCACCCGTGGAACCAGAGGAGGATGTTGACCTGGGCCCCAAGCTGTTTCGGGGCGGGTGCGTACACGACGGTCATGGGCACCACCGGCGCCTGGCCCTTAGCGATCGGGACGGCCAGGTCGATGTTGAGGTTCAAGGTCATCCCCGGCGTTACCGGCGGCGGTCCCCCCCACCGGCGCCCGTGATGACGTCGGGGTCTGCCGAAGGCGCCAGGCTCGGGGTGGCTTTCGGATCGAGGTCGGCCATTTCTCCTCCTAGGAAATCGAGACTTGATGCCGCATTGCGCGAGTGTTCCACTCATTGACGCACAGATGATCCCCTGCGACACGATGGTATCACAACCCGCCATGGACTGTCACGGCGCAGCAGGATCCTCGTGGTCGCCCGGGGCTTTTGCCGGGTCGTGTCATTCTCGACCCGGTTCAGTCACCAGTACCGCGCGTACGGCTCTTCTCTCCTCCTCTATATCCGTCTTCCGCGTCAGAAACCGAAAGAACACGACTCAGAGAGAATCTACAACTGGATGATGACGGGCTTGCGTGGAGTCAGATCGAGTTTCAAGTTGACTTGAAACTCGGTCTCACCCCAAGGTTCGCAAAAGGGGTACTTCAGGACCATGTTGCGTGGATGCAATTGGTGCTGTCGGGTCGTGGTGCAATAGGCATAGATAATCCCCTTTATCTACGCCTACCTTGACTCGGGACCCGAAGCGTGCATGATGATTCCGGAAGGGAGGATTGAATCCATGATCGACGAGAAACACGATGACACCGGACTCAGTCCCCAAACCCACATCGAAGACGTGCTCATAAACCCGACCTGGGAGCAAAGCGTGCAGCGGGAGCCCCTCATCGCGTTTTCGTTCTATCTATCCGGTCGAAAGAATGTGCTTCTCGCTATCGCCGACGAGATCATCGAGAACCTTGATCGGGGGTTCTCTGGCACGTTTGTAGATGGTGGCCAAGTCGAACGTGCAGAATCCTTGATGTGGCTGTGGATACTCGGGGCGTACGAAATCGTGCGAACTATGTGCCAGGCCAAGAGCTGTTTCTCTGAAAGGGTATTCGATGAGCTGGCTCAGCTCAAGAAAGGTCTATCTGCGATTCGTATGCCCGCTGCCAAGATGGAGAAACCTGGGAAAAAGGCTCCTGTAAGCTCCAATCGGAGTCCGACAGGATGGGACGTTGCGAATCGAGATCTGCTCGTGAACGATCCTGAGGGGGCACAAGCTGTCTCCGCTCGATTCATTCTCACGGAATTCGATCGGGTATTTTCGACGATCACAAAGGATGATGTGGTTGGTCGTCATGAAGAGTCATATCCCGAAGGTCCTGCGGGCTTGGCGGGGTCAGACCGAGTTTCAAGTTAACTTGAAACTCGGTCTGACCCCGAGGTCCTCGAAGTGGACGCCGCCCAAATCGGGCGGGTCGCCCCAGAGCCACTCCTCGGCGAAGCCCAGCACGGCTCGGTAGTAGCGGGCCGTCGCGACCACATCTGCGACTGGGAAGATCGGCTCGGAACGCTGAAGCGAGACCCGCCCGTCGCCCATGGTACCGCCTCTCTCCATCGTTCTGGCCTGAAAGCCTGACCTCAGTCCATGTATCGGATGACGTAGAACGTGACGCCCTGCGGTGAGGTGATGCCGCAGAAGCGGCCGACGCCCGGGATGTCCCGCACCGGCACGCAGAGCCTGGCGCCAAGCATGACCGCCTTCCGCGCTGTCTCGTCGGCATCCTTCACGGTGAAATAAGTCCCCCAGTGCGGCCGCGTCGTCCCCATTTCCGGGGTGATCTGCATCATCCCCGCGACGTACGCGGTGCCGAGCTTGAAGGTCGTGTAGTTGTAGCCCGGTATCTGCATCACCTCCGGGATCCAGCCGAAGAGCCCGGCGTAGAACGTCGTCGCTCGGTCGACGTCGGTCGTCAGCGTCTCGAACCAGCTCGGCGCGCCTTGCAGGGTGCTGTCGACGTCGGTGCCGAGAAACTTTTTCGGCTCCCGGACGTCGAATTCGGCTCCGTTGGGATCGGTGCAGACGGCCATGCGACCCTAATCCATGATGTCGAACGCCGGCTTCGCCTTGCCACCGAGGGACGTCACCTTCTCGCAGACGGCGTCGGCGCTTGCGACCTTCAACAAGCCGCCGATGTGCGGCTTCGTCCCCGGCGGCGTGTTCGGGCCCTCGAGGTCGAAGATGCCACCGACGTCGCGTCCACCGACCCGCACGCCGTGGCCGAGGCCCGGAATCTCAAAGTATGCCCAGCCGAGCAGCTCGGCGAAGAACGCGCGAGCCTGCTCCGGCTGCGGGGTTAGCATGTTGGTCCAGCAAAATTCACCCGTCTTGCGCGTGCCCGTCGTCATTGGCTGCCCCCTTTAGAACGCGGATTCTACCAGGCTTATCGGGATTCGATAAACAGCCGCCTCGAATGCGAGCGACGCCGAGACGGCGCGAGGGACCGCCTCGGCGTGATCCGCCCCTAATCGCACGGCGGACCGCTCATGGCGGCGGCCATCCGCTCCTGCATCTGCTCGGGGGTCAGGTCTTCCAAATGCTCGGCGATCGACCAGTGGTGCCCGAACGGGTCGACCAGCTTGCCGTAGCGGTCGCCCCAGAACATGTCGGCGAGGGGCATGCCCACCTTCGCGCCCGCCTCGACGGCACGCGCGAACGTGGCGTCGGCGTCGGTCACGTACAGGTGAATCGTCACCGGCGAGATGCCGGCCGGACCGACCACGCCGTGCTCGGGGAACTCATCCGCAAGAAACAGCCGCGAATCGCCGAACTGCAACGCGGCGTGCCCAATCTTCATCTGGCCGTTCGCCCCCGGCAAGGGCATCCTGCATAACTCCTCCGCGCCGAAGGCCCGCTTGTAGAACTCGATCGCCTCGGATGCCCCCTTGATCACGAGGTGCGGCGTGATCGCGTGATGCCCGGCCGGAATCGGATGCGCCATGATCTCCTCCAGTCAAAAGAAGGTCCGGTACCTTCTGCTCACATGAACAGAATCACGCCGGATCCGTGAATTCAAACGAGGGATCGGTCGTTTGTCAACACCTGTACAGTAATTCTCGAGAAGAGGAGAACAATTCCACATGATAGCATGCATATAGACAGGCAGTTGTAAAGGACTGGCGGTTGAAATGTGTATTGCCGCGCGGGTGCCGGGGTCAGACCGTGTCGCTGGTGTCCGTGGTGCCGGGGTTAGTTCGAGTCTCGAATTCTTCCTCGCGCTCGCCAGGGAATTTTCGTGCCTGGCGAAAATTCTGACACCTTTTCTGCCCTGATCCCGGAGCCCCTCTGGCGCGGGCTGGATGGCTTCAATCTGAGGAACGGCCGTTCATTCCTCAATTAGCGATCACGCGAAATGGTCGGATGTCATCGAACGAGAAACAGACGTCGCTTTTTCCGGAACACGATTCTTGGGCGATTGACAGCGATCGTCCAAAACTTCATGCTGTCTCCGCCCGCACAGGCGGCGCCCGATGTCGAGGATAGTCTAGCAATCTTCATCCTCGTCCGTTCGTGCTTCAGGAATCGAGTAATCGGATTTAGCGCTCGGCCAGCATCGACCAATTATATATATTACGACCATTCGTAGAAGATGCCTGGTGAGCGATCGTTCTCTTCGGCGACGTCTGACTTCGATGCCTCCTGCACATAAGGGAGAATCTCCGGCCAGAACCGCATGACAGCAACTCACTCTGCTACTCAACACTGTTCACTGATGCAGCCAAGGGTAAGGACGTCGCCGAGGAGCGAACCGTGGGCAGCGCATGAGAGTCAAAACCTGCATTGAGTCAAAACCTCCATTGAGCGATGTGCAACGATCGTTACGAAAACCGGCTGTTCGTCGAATCAAACATGAATCAGAGCAAGACCTTTGTGCTCGCCGGCTCGTTCCGGTCAGCAAGTTCGGGAGTGCCAGCTGATGCTCACTTTTGCGAATCGAATTCTCATGGTCGGTTTTGGGGCAGTGGCGCGGTGTACGTTGCCCATTCTGCTCAGGCACATCAGCGTTGATTCAAAGAAGCTGACGATCATGGACTTCGAGCCGAACATGGCGGCACTGGAGCCTTGGATCGAGCAAGGAGTGACCTTCGTCAAGGATCGCGTGGCGCCGGAGAACCTGGGCACATTGCTGGGCCAGCATCTTTCGGCCGGAGACCTACTCATCGACTTGGCATGGAACATCGATTGCTGCGAGATCGTGCAATGGTGTCACGACCAGGGCGTGCTTTACATCAACACATCGGTGGAACTGTGGGATCCGTACGAAGGTTCGCACGATAAGCCCCCGACCGAGCGGACGCTCTACTGGCGGCATATGAACTTGAGGCAAATGATCACGGGTTGGAGCGAGCCGGGGCCGACAGCCGTGCTCGAACATGGGGCGAATCCGGGCTTGATCAGCCACTTCACGAAGCAGGCTCTGTTGGACATCGCTCATCAGGCACTGGCGGACAAAAAGTTCTGTGGCGTTCGGGCGGAGAAGATCGCTGACCACGCCCGGTCTTTGGAATTCAATCATCTCGCCCATGAACTCGGCGTCAAAGTCATTCATTGCAGCGAACGAGACACGCAGATCACAAATCAGCCCAAACAAGTCGACGAATTTGTGAACACTTGGAGCGTCGAGGGCTTCCGCGAGGAGGGGACGACGACGGCCGAGATGGGCTGGGGGACGCATGAGAAAAAGCTGCCCGCGTTTGCCTTCGAGCATGAGAAAGGCCCGAAGAGCCAAATCTGCCTCGCGCGGATGGGTATGAATACTTTCGTGGCGAGTTGGGTGCCGCCAGACCACCACATCGTTGGCATGGTGGTACGCCATGGCGAGGCGTTCAGCATTACCGAGCGACTGACGGTATGGAAGGGAGGGCAGGCTACCTATCGCCCGACGGTCCATTACGCGTATTGCCCGTGCGACTCCGCCATAGCGTCACTCCACGAGCTCCGCGGCCGCGATTACAGGTTGCAGTCGCGGATCCGAATCATGACGGACGAGATCATCAGCGGGGCGGACATCCTGGGCGCGTTGGTGATGGGGCACCCGTATCAATCGTGGTGGTGCGGTTCCGACCTGAGTATCGAGGAATCACGTCGACTCGTGCCGCACCAGAATGCCACCACGATGCAGGTGGCGATTTCCGTGGTCGCTTCCTGCATGTGGATGCTGGAGAACCCGCGCCGGGGACTGTGCGTGCCCGATGACTTGCCCCATGACAAGGTGCTGGAGATAACTAAACCCTACCTGGGCAAGTTTCTTTCCATGGCCTCGGACTGGAACCCGCTGAAGCACTACTCGAACTACTTTCGCGGCTACAATCAACCTGAACTTGACACTTCCGATCCATGGCAGTTCAAGAACTTTCTTATCACGGACGGAGACTGAGACGAGGGATTGCAGCTCGATTGTCGGCCTGACGAAGTGCAGGCAGGCTGTGAGGCATGATTTTAGAGCTGGCAGTCCTGACTCTTTTTCAGACACAATCGTGATCGCCCCGAGCGGACAACCCATGGACCAAAAGACGCTGATTCGTTTAGCCAAGAGCCACGGCACGCCGATTGTAGTGGTGGATCATAAGGTGCTGCGCGAGAATTATGCGCAGTTTCGGAAATTCCTGCCGCGCGTGCAGGTCTACTATGCGGTGAAAGCGAACAGCGACTCAGCCATCGTGCAGACCTTTTATGACGCGGGAGCCAGCTTCGACGTCGCCAGCGTGGTGGAGTTTTTGAACGTGCACGAAAAGCTCGCGAAGCTTTCGGCGAAGGATCAGCAAGACTTCATCTGGGACCGTGTGATCTACGCGAATCCGATCAAGGCAATCGAGACCCTCGAGCAGTTGGACCAATACAAGCCCTTGGTGACCTATGACAATCACGAAGAGGTGATCAAGATCGCCCGATATGCGCCCCACTCAGGGCTGGTTCTGCGGTTGCGCGTGCCCAACACCGGGTCGATGGTCGAGCTTTCCAGCAAATTCGGTGCGCTGCCTGGCGAGGCGGTCGACCTGATCAGTTTCGCTCATTATAGCAAACTCGAGGTCGAGGGAGTGAGCTTTCATGTCGGAAGCCAATGCACTAACGCCCAGAATTACGTGCAGGCGTTGCACCTCGCCGCCGGCATCTTTGCCGAGGCCAAGCTGCGCGGGTTTGACCTCAAGTTGCTCGACATAGGTGGCGGCTTCCCTGCACACTATGACGACACCGTGCCTGCCTTCCGAAGGCTGGCGGCAACGATCAACACCGAGATCGGTCGACTTTTCCCCGAGCCAATCGAAATCCTTGCCGAGCCAGGTCGGTTCCTCGTCGCTTCTGCCGCGACGGCGGTAGCGAAAATTATTGGCAAAGCCGTCCGTGGGGGTAAGCCTTGCTACTATCTGGATGACGGAGTCTACCACACCTTCAGCGGCGTGATATTCGACCATTGCCAGTATCACCTTAAGAGCTTCAAGAAGGGGCCGACGCAGATTTGTTCTGTCTTCGGGCCGACGTGCGACGCACTCGACACGATCAGCCTCGCCGAGGAACTACCCGACCTCGACGTGGGCGATTTGGTCTACGCCGAGAACATCGGCGCCTATTCTGCTGCGAGCAGCACCCACTTCAACGGTTTCCCTCCCGCAACGGTAGTTCATGTGAACAAATAACAGGATTAGGTTATCGCGAACCTCGGGCCGGGGTCGCCCCGAGTGGTTGCTCACCCGGGGCTCCCACCTCCTGGGCTGTGAAACGCTTCCGGGTCTTCTTGGGCATGGGAGAATCTCCGCTCGAGATTGTAGCTTATTCGAGCGGTCCGTTTTTCCCATTCCGACTGAAGCAGAACAGA
>CAWFJM010000015.1:0-40862 GCA_963816015.1 uncultured Planctomycetaceae bacterium
AGAAGGCACTAGGTGGAACCGACGCCCTCAACCAGTTGGCTTCAAAACTGGGCGTCAGCGCCAGCAGCGCGGCCTCCGCGGCAGGCTTTCTCCTCCCCCGGGTCATCGGCTACCTGACGCCGGAGGGCAAGGTTCCGGACCATCTCCCCAACGAGGTCCATGAATTCATCCGGCATCATGCGCTGGCGAAAGTGGAGGAGGCACCACGCCGCGAAACCTACGAGAGCCCCGCCGCGAAACCTACGAGACGCCGCGCCGCGAAACCTACGAGACGCCGCGCCGCGAGGTTGTTCACGAGGCACCACGCCGCGAAACCTACGTTGCCCCTCCTCGGCGTGTCGAGCCCGTGCACGAGCAAGACGAGCAGAGCTGGTTCTGGTGGGCACTGCCGTTGATCGGCCTGGCGCTTCTCGGCGCCTATGCGGCGAAGTCTTGCACGCCAGTCAGGGAGCCCAGGGTGTACACGCCTCCCGTGATCCAGCGCCGGGAGGCCAGGCCGGTCGCGCCCGAACCGGCTCCGGCACCCATGGAGCGTCGAGAGCCGGCAACCGCGCCGGTTCCAGCAGCGCGGCGGTGGAGCACCGCGAGCCGGTGGTGCTACCCACTCCCGGCCAGCCCACCACGGTGATGGCCGCGCTCGCACCTCGGCTGGTGATCGACCGAACCGACGACGGACACGTCCGCGTCTCTGGCGTGGTTGCCGATGACGCGGAGCGACGGGCGATTCTGACCGCGCTGGATACCGCGTTCGGCGCCGACAAGGTGATTTCGAACATCGGGATCGACCCCAGCGCCGCACCTGCTGGTTGGCTTTCCCACTTGCTCGATGTCGCCAGGCTCGTGGCGGCCAACCCCAGGGCCGCGCTGACGCTCGAGGGCAGCAAGCTCACGCTCGGCGGACCGGTGTCCGCGTCCGACAAACGGTCGCTGATCGACAGTATCAAGACGATCCTTGGCTCGGGCTTCACTGTGGAGCACCGCGAACCGGTGGTGCTGCCCACTCCCGGCCAGCCCACCACGGTGACGGCCGCGATCGCACCTTGGCTGGTGATCGACCGAACCGACGACGGACACGTCCGCGTCTCTGGCGTGGTTGCCGATGACGCGGAGCGACGGACGATTCTGACCGCGCTGGATACCGCGTTCGGCGCCGACAAGGTGATTTCGAACATCGGGATCGACCCCAGCGCCGCACCTGCTGGTTGGCTTTCCCACTTGCTCGATGTCGCCAGGCTCGTGGCGGCCAACCCCAGGGCCGCGCTGACGCTCGAGGGCAGCAAGCTCACGCTCGGCGGACCGGTGTCCGCGTCCGACAAACGGTCGCTGATCGACAGTATCAAGACGATCCTTGGCTCGGGCTTCACGATCGACTGATGCCGAGGTGCAAGGCACCCGCCGAGCGGGTGCAACGGGGTGTCTCCACGAGTCTCTCACGAATTCCTGATCATTCTCACGTTGAGGTGTTTTTCCCATGAGCAACCCGGTCTATGATAGTCCCTCCAGCGCCTACGAGTTCACCCACGAACAGGAGCGAGTCGTCTCGCGGCTAGGCCACTCACTTCGGTGGACGTCGCTGCCGCTCATCTCCCTGGGCCTCCTTGTCTTGATCAACCTGCTCATGTACGCCATCTGGATCTGGCGTCGCGGGCAGTACGATAACCTTCAGCTCGTCGCGCTTCCTCTTTTCCTTCTGGGGATCGCGATTCTCTTCATCGGCATCGGGGCCTGGATCGGCCGCGCCGGCGAGTCGTTCCTGCGCATTACCGAGACCAGGGGCAATGACATCGACCACTTGATGGCGGCGCTCAGGCAACTTGACAAGGTCTGGATGGTGATTGCAGGTTTCGTCAAGGCCTTGATCCTGCTCACCTTGCTGACTCTCCTGTTCAACCTGATTCACGTCTGGATGGAGCGAGACGCCGATGAAAAGGCTGCCGCGGGCGTGGCGCCGGGTGTTGCCGTCGAGTCGAGGTACTGAGCCAACCGCGATCGTGCACCTTTGAAAAACAAGGGCACCGGTGGATCCTCGAGATCCCCGGTGCCCTTTGCTTTGAGAGACGCCTGGTTTGCGCCGTCGGAACTACCGCTCGCCTGGCCTTCCCTACCCAGGAGAGAGTCTCCACCGTTATGATGTCGGTTACAGGAGAGACGCGATGTCCGAGGAACCCCGTGCCAACCCGCCGAGACCGCACCCGCACCCAGGGCTCTTCCTGGCGCTCGAGGGCCCCGACGGAGGCGGCAAGACAACCCAGGCCGCGAGGCTGACAGCATGGCTCGCGAGGCCGGTCTCGATGTGGTTGCATGCCGCGACCCGGGCAGCACCGATGTGGGCGACCGGCTCCGTAAGATCGTGCTCAACCGCGAGCTCGTTCACCTCTCGCTCCGGTCGGAGATGCTGATCTACATGGCCAGCCGGGCACAGCTCGTGGACGAGGTGATCGAGCCGTCGCTCGCGGCGGGACGGGTGGTGATCTCGGACCGGTTCCTCCTCTCGACGATCGTCTACCAAGGGATCGCCGGGGGCCTTTCGGTCGCCGAGATCTGGCGGATTGGCCAGGTGGCCACGGGAGGGCTGCTGCCTGACTTGACCTTGGTGCTCGACGTCCCGCCCGAGTCGGCGCTCGCCCGGGTGGGGGCGGCCCGCGACCGCATCGAGGACCGGCCGACTGAGTATCAGCGGCGAGTACGCAACGGCTTTCGCGATGCAGCGCAGCGCAGCGATCGCTCCGGCGAGAACTCCTCCTGCTATCCGGCGCCGGTTGCCTTGATTGACGCGACCGGCGATCCGGACGCTGTTTTCGACCAGATCAAGAACGAGGTGGAGCGTGTCCTGGCACTCGGTCCGCGGTCATGACCGGATTGTCACGGTTCTCCGCTCGAACCTCAGGAACAGGCGGTTTCCCCATGCCTTCCTGTTCGTGGGGCCAGATGGCGTCGGCAAGCGGACCTTTGCTCGAACCCTGGCCCAGGCACTGCTCTGCGAGCGAAACCCGGAGGCCATGCTGGAGCCGTGCGGAGCCTGTCCGGGGTGCGTCCAGGTCATGGCCGGGACTCACCCTGACCTGATCGAGGTTGCGCGTCCGGACCAGAGGCAAGAGTTGCCGATCCAGGTCATTCGCGACCTCTGCGCGGATTTCGGCCTGAAGCCTGCCCGGGGGGCACGGAAGATTGCGATCGTGGATGACCTCGACGACATGAACGACGAGGCCGCCAACGCGTTCCTGAAGACGCTGGAAGAGCCGCCTCCGGGGGCGGTCCTGATCCTGATCGGGACCTCCGCGGAGCTCCAGCTCGAGACTGTCGTGTCGCGCTGTCAGGTCATCCGGTTCGAACCGCTTCCCGAGCCCGTCCTGGCGGAGTTGCTGCTCGAGCGCGGGGTGGCCAGTGATTCCGAGGACGCCACGCGGCTCGCCGCGCTGGGCGAGGGGAGCGTAAGCCGGGCGAGCGGCCTGGCCGATCCGGAGCTGGAGCGGTTCCGCCGCGAGCTGATCGACGAGTTGACGGTCGAGCACGGGTTCGATCCCTCGGAGCTTGTCAGCCGGCTCGGGGCCTTCATAAGGCAGGCGGGCAAGGAGTCGGTCGATCAGCGCCGCCGCGCCGGTCTCCTCGTCGGCGAGCTGGCTCGGCTCTTCCGGGGCGTTCTCTGGCAGACGGCTGGAGCCGAGCCCCCCTGCCCCGACCCGGCCGACCGTCGGGCCGCCCTGGCCCTGGCCGAGCGGCTCGAGCCCGAGGACGTGTTCGTCCTGGCAGACCGATGCCTCGCGGCGGTCTACCATTTGCAACGAAACCTCTACATGCCGCTGGTCCTGGAATCGCTGTTCCACGACCTCGCGAAGGTCATCAACCCGAGGGTCAGCGGATGAGCCGCGTTGCGCGGAGCACACAGTCACCTCGACGACAAGGGAGGCCGCACCTGCGCAAGAGCTCTCCGATGACTTACAATCCTCCAGGAGAGTCTTCTGATTCTGATGAAGCCGGGGTAGGCAGCACCAGCAGAGATGCCACGACGCAAGGGTCCGGAAACCAGAGACGTCAAACCGATGAGAGGCGAGGATGCATCTGCTGTTCGTCTATGGAACGCTGGCTCCCGAGAGTCCCGATGTGGCGCGCCGGGAAGGATGGGTGATCGACGCCGTTCGCGGGCGGCTTTACGACCCTGGGCCTTACCCCGGACTCGTTGAGCACGAGGACATGGACGCCGGCTGGGTGGAAGGCTATGTCCGGACGGTGACGTGGGATCACCTCACGGGCAGCCTGGACCCTTACGAGGGGGTCAGCGAGGGCCTGTACCGACGCGTGTCGACCCGCACTCGCGAGGGCCGGCAGGTCTGGATGTACGTGTACGACCGGCCCCTGCCCACCACCGCCCTCGGCCCGCTCGACCGCTGGAAGAGCACCCAGCGCATCCGGCTGCTCCCTCCGCCCGCTGCCCACGAAGGAGGCTTTTGATGTCGCGTTCGGCCGCCTCGAAAGGAACCCGCGATGGCCGGGTGAAGGATCGAGCCGGGACCTCGCCCGGGGTCCTCACGGTCGGTCAGTACCTGGTCGACCGCATTGCCGCTCATGGGGTGGGGCATGTTTTCGGGATCCCCGGCGATTACGTCCTGGGCCTGTACAAGCTGCTCGAGCAGAGCCCGATCCGGCTGGTGGGGACGACGCGTGAGGACAACGCGGGCTTTGCCGCCGACGCCTACGCGCGGATTCATGGCCTGGGATGCGTGTGCGTCACCTACTGCGTGGGAGGGCTGAGCACCACGAACAGCATCGCCGGGGCCTACGCCGAGAAATCGCCGGTGATCGTTCTGAGCGGTTCGCCGGGGATCTCGGAGCGGGCCCGCAATCCGCTCTTGCACCACAAGGTCAAGGACTTCGAGACCCAGCTCGAGGTGTTCCAGAAGATCACTGTCGCCTCGACGGTACTGGACCGGCCGGAGACGGCCTTCAGCGAGATCGATCGGGTTCTGGCCGCCGCCCAGCGGTACAAGCGTCCTGTGTACCTGGAGCTGCCCCGCGATCAGACCCATGCGCGCCAGGTCGCACCTCATCGCCCGCCGGAGGGCCTGCCGCCCAGCGATCCCGATGCGCTCCGAGAGGCGCTCGACGAAGCCTCCGCACTGCTGGCGAAGGCCAGCCAGCCGGTGATCCTGGCCGACGTCGAGATCCACCGCTTCCATCTTCAGGCCGAGCTCCTGAGCCTGGCGGAATCCACAGGAATGCCGATCGCCACCACCATCCTGGGCAAGAGCGTGATCTCCGAAGCTCACCCGCTCTTCGCTGGGGTCTACGAGGGAGCGCTGGGCCGGCCCGAGGTGACCGAGCTGGTCGAGTCGGCCGACTGCGTCCTGATGCTGGGCTGTTTCTTGACCGACATCAATCTGGGAATCTTCACGGCCAAGCTCGACCCAGCTCGCTGCATCGACGCCACCAGCGAAAACCTGCGGATCCGCCACCACCACTACCGGGACGTCCGCCTCGACGATTTCCTACACGGCCTGATCGACCGCAAGCTCGTGCTCAGCAGGACCGAAATTCCTCGGAGAACCAACCCGTTCGCCCAGGCGCTGGCCGCCGACCCGCAATCTCCGGTCCGGTCCGTACACCTCTTCGGGAGGCTCAACCAGATGCTGGCGGACCATCCCGAGATGACCGTGATCGCCGACATCGGCGACTCTCTGTTCGGTGCCGCCGATCTGGAGATGCACCGGCACACGGAGTTCCTCAGCCCCGCCTACTATACGTCGATGGGCTTCGGGGTACCCGCAGCGCTGGGGGCCAGCATGGCCAACCCGTCACCGAGGATTCTCGTGGTCGTGGGCGACGGCGCGTTCCAGATGACCGGCATGGAGCTCTCCACGATCGCACGTCACGGCCTGAACCCGATCGTCGTGGTGCTGAACAACCACGGCTACACGACCGAGCGGTTCCTGCTCGATGGGCCGTTCAACGACATTCACAACTGGGCCTATCACCGGGTTCCCGAGTTGCTGGGCGCCGGGATGGGCCTGGAGGTCCGGACGGTCGGCGAGCTCGATAGCGGGCTGCAGGCTGCACTCTCCTGCACCCAGGGGTTCAGCCTGCTGAACGTGCACCTGGATCCCTACGACCGCAGCCCCGCGCTCGAGCGGCTGGCAAGCCGGCTTTCAAAGATCGTGGACTCGAAAGCAAGCTAGCCCGGCGGGCCGGCTTGGCCGGGTCTCGGATTCAGGCCGCTTTGCTTCCCGGGATCAAGCCTTGCCCAGGGGGTTGCCCTGGCTGGTGTAACGTTGCCTCGACAGGCTCGAGGGCACCACCCGGGCGGGATTGCTGTGAGCCTTGTGCGTCCACTGGTAGGTCTTGCCGGGGTGGAACCGGCCCCGCGTGAAGACCTTGGTGCCGAGCGTCGCGACACCATTGGGTGCGAACGTGTGGGTGCTCCGGAGCTGGCCCTGGCCTACCAGCCTCGGGGCCAGCCCCTTGCCCGGGTGGTTGTAAGCGTAGTACCGCTGCGCGAAGCCGTTGGGGGGCAAGTATTGCTGGAGGGCCACCTTCAGGGGAATCGGGGCGTAGTTAAAGGTTGACAGCGAGGCTACCGTGGGGACGAAGTTGGTTCCCAGCGGCGGAATATAATCGGGAGGTGTAAAGAGGCCGGGCGGGCGGGGAGCAGCCGCGAAGACGCCGCCCGAGGTTCCGCCCCCGCCGCCACCGCCGCCACCGCCGCTGGTACCAGTGAGAGAAGGCAGAGTGCCCGCGGGCTGAAGCGACGACAGCACCATGGCAGCCGCACCGGCGAGCGGGAAAGGAACAGGCGGGGTCGGAGGGCCTGTCGCCAGGGTGCCCGTGTAGCCGGGAGCACCGGCGATGAAATCTCCGTTTCCAGTGGCGAAGGCCGAGACAGAGTTACCGAATCCGATCGCATCCGTGCTCGAGAACGTGGTAGGAAACGTGAGCGTGTACTGCCGCATGTTCGTGCTGTTGAGGCTAATGGATTGCTGATAAGTGCCTGTCGAGGGACTCAGAAGCTCATACACGCTTCCTTGCCCGCCGTTCCAGCCCGGAGATCCAATGATGGCCACGCTGGGACCAGAGGTGCTGGTCGCATAGTAGGAGAGCGAAAAACCCGCTCGGTCGCCGGGAGTGGAGCCGAGGAACACGGCATTGAGCGGCGATACGCCCGTGAGATTGAGCGCTGCGCTGGGGTTATTCAGTGCGATGGGGTTCGTGGCGTTGGCGATCAGGCCGCTGGTGAACTGCCCGGTTGAGTTGATGGTTCCCGTAGAAGCCCCGTAGAACAGGTTCACTCGTCCAGTCTGTCCGTTATTGCCCGGTGAGCCGATCATGAAATCGTTCAGGCTATCGACTCCACTGTTGAAGTTGCCGGCACCGCTGACCGTGTAACCCGCCTGATCGGCGCCGCTGCCGACGAAGACTGCGCCTTGAGGCGGGGTCGGGTCTGCATTGCTCCCCGTCGGAATCGGAGTGATTTGCAGCCGGCTGAGATCGACGAGTCCATTCTTGACACCGGAGGTCAAGGTGGTGCCGCCGTAAACCAGGTAGGCTGCTCCCGCATTGTTATTGAACTTGGGTGCTCCGATGAGCAGATCGTTGACAGCAAACGCGCCGAGTGTCGCACCGTTGACATCACCCGCATTCGCGACCGAGAACCCCGCCGCATCGCCACTGTTGGCTCCCGCGAAGGTGAATTGCGACTCGCGCCTGGACCTGGACGACATTGTTTGCCCCAGCCGTGAGCGGCAGCGATGTTGCCGGGAACACAAACACGCCACCGTTGCCTGTCTTGCCGTTGAGCGAGGCCCCGGGTTCGCCGATGACCAGGTTATCGATCCCGCCGCCGAAGAGATTCGGTACGTCCGCGAAAGACGAGCCAAGTCCGCTCCCCGGATTCGCGGTGTCCTCAAAGGTGACGATCGTCAGTCCCGAGTAATTTGTGGGGCTATCCAGATCCACCGGAGCGGACCTCAATGTTGCCAGGTTGAAGTTCGAGCTCGGGGTCGCCGTGATGTAGTAGAGACGGCCCCCGCCGGTGTAGTTGGGAGCACCGATGACGAAGGCATTGGGGCCGGCGGAGGCCACGAAGGCGCCTAGTTGCGAGTTCGGGGAATTTTTGGTGATGAATGTGATCCCGTCGAAGTTGTAGTTGTAGACGATGCCGCCAGTAGACGTACCGCGATTGGTAAAGGGGTTGAATTGGCCCGGCTGAGGCGGCGGGGTGAGGCACCGGGTTGCCCCAGGTTATTGATGACACCCACCCTCTGTTCGGGCGTGGAGGATAACCAGCTCGGGGTGGTGGTAATGGTCGCGGAGCGGTTGCCGAAGACGAGAAACGCCTGGGAGCCATTTTGGTTTGCCGGGCTGATGACCGTTCCGTTCCGCGTGACCATCGGGGCACCGACGAGGTAGTCATTGCTGCCGTCGCCGTTCATATCGCCTAGGGCTGCCACGCTGTAGCCGACGCCCTGTGCCTGCACGTTACCCGTCTCAAGGACCCCGAGGCCGGGATCGGTCGTCTGGTTGCCCTGGGTCTGAGCGGTGCCCGAAGAGTCGGCGATGAACGGAAGCTGCCCACCCAGGGTTTGTGGTCCGTTGGGGGCAGTCGTCTGCTGCCCTGCGAGATTGAACGGCGTGCCGGCACCCAGAAGGAGCTGCGACAGGAGGGTCTTATCTTCCAGTGGCTCCGCATGCGGCTGATACGCCTCGCTTGTGCGCTGCCGCTTTCCCAACGACCGACGACCGCGATTGCCAAACAGCATCGGAGACTCCCTTCTCCCAGGCCAGATTCCGCGCCCGCCACCAGTGATTCCTATCAGACCGGTCGCGGTGGGCGACCCCTGAAAGAACGGTTCGCGGGCTCAGAGCACGAGCCCTCGATCAAGCCGGTACGACGCAGTTCCGCCGCCAGGGATCCTCCTTCACGTCAGCAATTTCGGCCCCGGATTGATCTCAACTCCATCCAATCCGGGGCGTTGACAGCCCTCGTGACTCGTGCCGGTGTCGTTTTCGGCTCAACCGGGACAACCCTCAAACCCGATAAAACCGTTAACCAGTCACAGCACGACTGTGGCGATGCGCGGATTGCGGCACCTGTCCCACCCGGAAGGCGACGGGCGACGGGACTTGCCGGACTCCGAAGCGAAGAGGATCAGCGCACGATCTTGCCGTTCCGAAATCCTGTACGCGGTCAGGGGCCTGATTGGCCTCGAGGGAAAGTCCATGTTCAGGATCAGCAGAAAGCGCTCGGGCATTCTCACCCGACAATTCCGGCGCGGAGCGATCCTCACCATGCTGGCTGTGGGCTCTCAATCGGGGTGCACCCGGGAGTTCTACCGCGATTGGGCAAATCAGGATGCCTCCGAGGCGGTCTTTGAGAAGAGCCGCGACCCGCGCTGGCGGATCGATCTTTTCTCGATCGAACCTCCTGCGCTGTCACGCTTCGCGGATCCCTATGATCCCGAATTCCCCCCCGCTCCACCGGATGACCCGACCTCTGAGGCGCTCTCGCCGGTGCCCCAGTGGCCCGACCACCGCTTGATCGTTCCGGTCGAAGCCACGGCCTACCTCGATATGATGGAAGACTGGATGCGCGAGCGTGATGCGGCCAGGGCGGAAGGCAGGATCAGCTCCAAGATCTACGCCGAGCCCGGCAATGGCGGCAGGGGTGGAACCCCGCAGCCCTACAGCCCGCCCAAGCCGCCCGGGACCCCCTCGCCGTTCTCGCCTGGGGCAGGTACCTACTCGAGCCCGCCATCGGGCGCCAACGGACCTGGCTCCGGAGTAGCACCGGCACCGGTGCCGGCGGGGTCGCCCCCTGCGGGGGGAGCCTCGCCGGCCGCTCCGGCAGGCGGAGGGCCGACCGCCAGGACGTCGCCGCGGAATCCTGGCATGAATTCCGGGACAGATCCCAAAGGTTCGTCGCCAATACTCTTAGCGAACGCGCACTCCGGGGAAAAGAAGACCAGCATCCCGCCTCCGCGGCCGGCTTCGAGTTTCAAGTCCGGGGAAACCAGCCGTGCCCAGGGAGTGAAGGACGGGTCGGTCCAGCGGGCCGCCCGGCAGGTGTTCCCTCCCCAGGATCCAGCGGTGCCAGCCCAGGCAGGCGAGGCCGGGCAACGGACGCAGATTCAACCAGGCAGCGCTGGGTTGCCGCCGCGTCCGTTCATTCCCCTGGACTCGAAGGCGAATGAAGATCAGATGTCGGAAGAGACGCGGCGGGAGATGAACCGGATCATCCCAGGCGGCCCGGGCGCCGGCGGACCCTTGAGCCCGGAGCAGGCCGCCGAGCTCTCGAGCGTGCTCATTCCCAGGATTCCCAAGTTCAACGTCGCGGCCGCCGTCGGGTTGCCGCGGAACGCCAACCCTTACGTTGTTACCTTGCAGCAAGCCTTCACGCTGGCACTGATCAACGCCCGCATTTACCAGTTGCAACTGGAGAACCTGTACAACGCCGCGCTCAACGTGACCCTTCAGCGGTTCCAGTTCGAGCCGCAGTTCTACGCGGGGATGTCGCCGCGCACGGCCCCGCTGGGGCTCGGCTTCCCCGGGGTCAACCCGACCACCCAGTTCCTCTACCAGACGAGAAAGGCCCCAGGCGGCCAGATCTCCACCTTGACCATGGGCGAGGTCGCGGGTGTCGGCAAGCTGTTCAGCACCGGCGGACAGTTGCTCATGGGCTTCGCCAACCAACTCGTCTTCAATTTCGTGGGCAAGACCCCGATCCAGCCCACCGTCCAGTCGTCGCTGCCGCTCAGCTTCGTGCAGCCGTTCCTCCGCGGGGCCGGCCGTGCCGTGGTCCTGGAGAACCTCACCCAGGCCGAACGCAGCCTGCTTTACCAGGTTCGCACCTTCGCCAAGTTCCGCCAGGAGTTCATCGTCGACATGCTGACGGGAGGTTCGATCTCCCAGCCTGGCGTCGGATTCAACCTCGTCGGCTTCTCCACGACCGGCAACACGGACCCGACCATCGGTTTCATTCCGCTTGCCGAAAACGTCGCCGAGGTGATCGTCGATCTCAGGAACCTGGCTTACTTCGAGCAGCTTGCTGCACTGTACGAGCAGCTCATCGAGGGTGAGTCGTCGGGTCTGTCGCAGCTTCAGGTTGACCAGGTGAAGTCGCGAGTGCTCACGTCCAGGCAGACGTTGATCGACGACATCATGACCCTGCGAAACACGAACGACCAGTTCAAGCAGCAGCTCGGGCTGCCTCCGGACACGCCGATGGTCCCCGACGTGAGCCTCTTTCAGCCCTACCTCGACGTGTTCACGGAGATCGACGAGTGGCAGCGCGATCCCAAGCGGAAGCTGGAGGATGTTCCCAAGATCGTCGATAAGATTCCCCAGCTCCAGGATATCGTTCTCGATGGACATTCCCTCCTGGGCCCGTACAAGAGCAGTACAACCTACCTCGACAATGAGGAGGACCTCGAGGCCACCTTGCAGGCGGCGGTGCGGATCGCGATGGAATATCGCCTCGACCTGATGAACACGAGAGCCCAGCTTTACGATGCCTGGCGTCAGATCCGGGTCAAGGCCAACGCACTGAAGGGCTTTCTGAACGTCTCTCTGACCAACCAGGTCTTCACGCCACCCACCACCACGAATCCGTTCGCGTTCGTCAGCCAGGCCAAGCAGTTCAGCCTCGTGCTCAACGCCGAATTGCCCCTGATCCGGGTGGCGGAGCGAAACGCGTTCCGCCAGGCGATCATCGCCTACGAGCAGCAGCGGCGGGCGCTCATGAGCCAGGAAGACTTCATCAAGAACCAATTGCGTAGCGATATCCGCACGATGCAGGTAAACTATATCAACTATGATATCACGAAGCGGAATCTGGTCTTGAACATCCGGCTCAAGGACCAGGCCTTCGAGCAGATCGTCGCCCCGCCCCAGTCGGGGGCCCAGGGCCTGGCCCAGACGGCCAACGCGGCGACTCAGACCACGAACCTGATCAACTTCCAGAACACGCTGTTCACGAGCGAGGTCAACCTGATCACGTATTTCGCAACCTACCAATTGGCCCGTTTGACCGTGTACCGCGACATCGGCACCTTGCCCTACGATGAATGGGAGGCCTTCAGTGAAATTTTCCCTGCCGAGTACCGGGGACCCAGCCTCGGACCTGGAACCAGCGCAGGACGACCTGCCGCCGCTCCAGCGTCCCAGCCGTCGCAAGGCGTCGGCCGGTAAGGGCTTCGCGGTCATCCTGGCCTCCCTGCTGGCCCTGGGGGCAGTCACGGTGTTGAGCGTCCCCGGACTGAGCAAGCCGATCCGGGGATTCTTCCGCACGCCCGATATGGAAATCGTTCCCTTCGAGATCAAGCTGGCGGCGCTGCCGATCACGGTCAACGACAAGGGGAGCCTTGAGAGCTCGAAGAACCAGGACGTCCTCTGCCAGGTGGAGGGGTCGACCACCATCATCTCGATCCTGGCCGAGGGGACCAAGGTCAAGAAGGGCGAACTGGTCTGCGAGCTCGACTCGGCGTCGCTCCGCGACCAGTTGACCAACCAGAAGATCGCCACCCAGGGGGCCGAGGCGTCGTACCAGAACGCGAAGCTCACGCGTGAGGTGGCCGAGATCGCGGTCAAGGAGTACGAGGAGGGAATCTACCTTCAGGACAGGGCGACCTGCCAGGGCGAGATCAAGCTGGCCGAGTCCGACCTAGCCCGCGCCGCCGACCGCGTGGACTGGGCCAACCGGATGTACGAGAAGGGCTACGTCTCGAAGGCCCAGAAGGTGTCCGAGGAGCTCAACTACCAGAAGGCCAAGTTCTCCCTCGAGCAGGCGCAGAACAAGCTCAACGTCCTCGAGAACTACACCAAGGGCAAGACCATCAAGGAGCTTCGGAGCGAGGTCGAGAAGGCCCTCTCGGATGAGCTGGCCAAGAAGCAGACCTACCAGCTCGAGAGGGACAAGGAAGCCAAGCTCGAGAAGCAGATCGTCAACTGCAGGCTCTTCGCGCCCGGCGACGGCATCGTAGTCTATGCCAACGACGCGAACCGCTCCTTCGGCAACAACGCGCCCAGATCGAGGAAGGCGCCACGGTCCGCGAGCGGCAGAAGATCTTCAGCCTGCCCGATATCAGCCGGATGCAGGTCAACACCAAGGTCCACGAGTCGCAGATCGACAAGATCGCGGCCGGCATGAAGGCGAGGATCCGCGTCGACGCCTTCTCCGACACCGAACTGAACGGCACCGTTCTCGACGTGGCTCCGCTGCCCGACCCGACCAGCTTCTTCAGCTCCGACATCAAGGTTTACACCACCCACGTCAAGATCGACGATCCCTTGCCTGGCCTGCGTCCGGGCATGACCGCCGAAGTGACGATCCTGGTCGATCGCAAGGAGAACGTCCTGAGCGTCCCGGTGCAGGCGATCCTCGAGTACGGAGGGAAGGACCACGTCGCCGTCAAGACCCCCAACGGCTTCGATCGCCGCGAGGTGGAGCTCGGTGTCACCAACGATAGGTTCGTCGAGGTGGTCAAGGGGATCACGGCCGGTACGGTGGTCGCGCTCAATCCGATCGCCCTGATGAGCGAGGACGAAAGACGCGAGCTCTTCGGGGTCGACGGCAAGGCGGCCGGCAAGAAGGAGTGGACCGGCTTCGGCAAGGGCAAGGTCGCGGAGGCAGCTCCCGGCGCCGAGCCGGGCAAGGGCGGACCTGCCGCGGCCGGCAAGCCGGGTGACCTCGCCAGCGCCAAGGGGGCCGACACCGCCAAGGGCAAGGGCAAGGCTCAGGGCAAGGGCAGAGCGAGGGGTGCCGGTGGTGGGGCGTTCTCCGAGAAATTCAAGAACATCGCCGCGGAAGACCGCGCCAAGCTGAAGGGCGCAACCGAGGAGGAGAGGGCCGCGATCTTCAAGAAAGCCGGCTTCACCGGCGAGGAGCTCGAGCAGATGCGGCAGATGCGGGAACGAATGCAACAGGGGGGCGGAGGGTTTGGCGGCCCTCCAGGCGGCGGTGGCGGCAGCGGATTCGGTGGCCCTCCGGGTGGCGGCGGCGGCCGAGGCCCGGGAGGAGGGAACTAGTCGTGGATTTCAGCGCCGATCAGGGTTCCTCCAACGGCCGGCCGATCGTCAGTCTGGTCGATGTCAGGAAGACCTATATCATGGGGCAATCCAAGGGGGGCGGCGGCCTGCTGGGCCGCCGCGGGCCCGTCGCCACGGTGACGGTGCATGCCCTTCGGGGCGTTTCCGTCGATATCCAGGTGGGCGAATACATCGCCATCATGGGAGCGTCCGGCTCGGGCAAGAGCACCTTGCTCAACCTGCTAGGCTGCCTGGATCGCCCGACCAGCGGCCAGTACATACTGGGCGGACGCGACGTCTCGCGGCTCGACGACGACGAGCTCTCGGAAGTTCGCAGCCGCTACCTCGGCTTCATCTTCCAGTCTTACAACCTGATCGCCCAGTACACCGTGCTGGAGAATATCCAGCTCCCTCTGACCTACCAGGGAGGAGGTGAGATCAGCCGGGAAGCGCACGAGCGATCGGTCCAGTTGGCCAATCTCGTCGGCCTGGGCGAACGGATCGATCACCGGCCCACCCAGCTCTCCGGCGGCCAGCAGCAGCGCGTGGCCATTGCCCGGTCGCTCATCAACGATCCCTACATCATCTTGGCCGACGAGGCCACCGGAAACCTCGACACAGCCACCAGCCAAGAGATCATGGCGATGCTCGGCAAGCTGAATGAGGCCGGGAAGACCATCATCATGGTCACCCACGAACAGGACATCGCCGACTGTGCCAAGCGGGTCATCCGCATGCAGGACGGCAAGATCATCTACGATGGACCGAGCCTGCGACTGCAGAAGGTGCAGGCCGCATTGGTGGGGGGCACGGACGGGGGACTCGTCGAGGAATGGGCCAGCGAATAGCACGCACTCATGATCGGTCCGATCCCCGTGGGCTCAGGCCTGCAGGCGGGTTCGAACCATTCGATTCTTGATTCTGACTCGTTGAGAGGAAAGCGCTTTCATGGGACGCATCTGGCGGGCGTTGAAACTCGGAATGAAGAGCCTGCTTCTGCACAAGCTGCGTTCCGGTCTGACCGTGCTGGGTATCGTCTTCGGTGTGGCTGCCGTCATCTCCATGCTGGCGATCGCCGAAGGATCAAGCCGCGAGGCCCAGGAACGGATCCGTGCGCTGGGGGCAACCAACATCATTGTCCGATCGGTCAAGCCCAGCGACGAGGCTCAGGCCACGGGGGGGCGGCCCTCGCGCGTCCTCAACTACGGTCTCAAGTATGATGACTACGAGAGAATCCTGGAGACCGTGCCCACGATTCGCAAGGTCTTGCCGATCCGCGAGATCCGCAAGCAGATCCGGCGGTATCAGTACTACCTTGACGGCCGGGTGGTGGGGACCACCCAGGATTATGCGGAGTTCAACATGCTGGAGATCGACCGGGGCCGCTTCCTCACGGCCGCGGACAACGAGCGGTATCAGAATTATGCCGTCCTGGCGGCTACGACGGCCAGGACCCTGTTTCCCTACGAGGATCCCGTCGGCCTATCCGTGAAGCTCGGCTCTGACTACTACACGGTCGTCGGCGTCACCAAGGAGCGACAGAGCTCGGCAGGTATCGGCAACAGCCTGGCGGCCCAGGACTTCAACAAGGACGTGTACATTCCCCTGAACACATGCAAGGTTCGGTTCGGCGAGAAGATCGTCAACAGCCGGTCGGGGTCGCTGGAAGCCGAGGAGACGCAGCTCTCCCAGGTCACGCTCCAGGTGGCGTCGATCGATAATGTCCGCCCCTCGGTGCCGATCATCAAGGCCGCCTACGAGCCCTGGCACCCCCGGAAAGACGTCGAGATGACGGTGCCCTACGACCTGCTGGTGGCCGCCCAGCAGACGGCTCGACAGTTCAGCATCATCCTGGGCACGATCGCCGCCATCTCGCTCCTGGTCGGCGGCATCGGCATCATGAACATCATGCTCGCGACGGTGACCGAGCGAACCCGGGAGATTGGCATTCGCCGCGCTCTGGGCGCCAAGCGGCGCGACATCACCCAGCAGTTCCTCATCGAGACCGTCGTTCTCTCCGGGGTGGGAGGGCTCCTGGGCGTGACCCTAGGCATCGCGATCCCCCAGATCATCGTTTACTTCATTCCTGATCAAAAGGCCTTTGTAACCGGCACGTCGGTCATGCTGGCGTTCAGCATCTCGGTCGCGATCGGCATTCTGTTCGGTCTTTACCCGGCCCGCCGCGCCGCCTTGATGGATCCCATCGAAGCGCTCCGCCACGAATAATCTTCCTCGGTTCCTGGCGACCCGGCCGGACCACACTCTGGCCGGATCTCCCGAGGGCTGCCGACGGCTCCGGGGTCGCTCCAGACATCCCATCTCAACTCCTTGGCTTCTTCCCGGTTGGGCTTGCGTCGGGAATCCAGGAAGACTAGTCTTGATTGATTGAAAGTTACGGTTGAGCGCGACCTCGGGCCTCCCGAAGTCGCGTTTTTTTCTTCGATTGCCGGGCCGGTCCTCAGCGGCCCCGGCTACGTAGTGGACGGAGCTTCCTTCGTTTTCCTCGTTTCCCGAGAATAGCCGTTCATGGACCGGAGAGACATCGGGCGCTCCGGCAAGTCTCGGAAATGGCGGGAGAATCGGGTCGAGCGCCTGGCATCGCCTCCCAGGAGGCAGTACCGAGGTCAGGTCTTGATGCCGGCCGGAGAGTTCCGGCTCGGGGGTACATGCAGCAACTTGGAGTTGGGATAGGGAGCAGATCGGGATGTTCACTGACCGAATACCGATGTCGAAGGAAGGCTATGAAAAACTGAAGGCCCAGCTCGACAATATGAAACACGAGGACATGCCCCGGATCGCAGAGCAGATCGCTCAGGCCCGGGGTTATGGCGACCTTTCCGAGAACGCCGAGTTCGATGCGGCCGTCGAAGCCCAGGGAATGCTCCAGGCGAAGATCAACGACCTGCAGGACAAGCTCAGCCGCGCCTTCATCGTCGACAAGACGACGATGCCAGCCGATCGAGTAGTCTTCGGCTCGAAGGTTCGCGTCCTTGATCTCGACCTCAACGAGGAAGAGGACTTCGTTCTCGTCGGTCCCGGTGACGAAGACTACGATCAGAACAAGATCCTGCTCACAAGCCCGATCGGTCAGGGACTGGTGGGCAAGAAGGTCGGCGACGAGGTCGAGGTTCCCATTCCTCGCGGCAAGCTCAAGCTCAAGATCGTCGACATCGGGTTCAACTGATCCTCGCACCCGCCATCGGCCGTCCTCCATCGGCCCCTTGCGATCCGGCATCTGGAATCCGGCAATCCGTCGAATCCGAATCGAGTGTCCGCCATCGGCCAGGCGGAATGCCGTAAGCTCATGCCAATCCCAGGCCTGGCTGGGCGTCCGGCAAGATGATCCCTTCCTCAGCCCAGGCCGGGGGCAAGGGCGCGGTGAGCACCAGAGGCGTCTGGAGGATCGGATGGTGCACGCGCAGGGCCCGGGCGTGCAGGGCGATTCCCTGAGGGAACGTGCGGGTGGAACCATAGGCCGCGTCGCCCAGGATCGGCATTCCTCTGGAGGCGGTTTGCACGCGGAGCTGGTGGGTTCGACCGGTCTCTGGCCAGAGACAGAGCCACCGGCAACCCGTGGGCGTCCGTGTTGCCTCGGCAAGGCAGAACCGCGTGGTGGCGATGCGGGCCCCGGGAGAGTCCGGCGCGACGGACCGCGCAACTCCCGAAACCCCAGGTGCGGTCAGCCAGTCGGTCCAGCTCCCCTCCGCCTCCCCGGTCCCTGGCTCTGAGGCCGGCACGTCGCGCGGTCGCTCCGTCTCAGCAGCTTCGACGATGGCCCAGTATTCCTTGCCGGCTCTCCGTCGCTGGAACTGCGAGGAGAGACGGCGGGCCGCCTTTGGAGTCTTCGCCCAGATCAGAACGCCGGAGACCGGCCGGTCCAGGCGATGAACGATCCCCAGGTAGACCGATCCGGGATCATGGGGATCAAGATGCCGGCGGACCACCTCCTCGAGCGTGCTCTCGCCTGGAGGAGCCCAGGTGCCCTGGACGAACTGACCTGGCGGCTTCGCGATCGCCAGGCAGTGCTCATCCTCGAAGAGCACAGACAGCGGCTCTGGCATGGGCCTGGTCCCAGTTCCGCCGGCCTACCGGCAGTACCCTGGCGATCAAGGATAGCCGCCCCCTGGCGAGCCCGTCGATCCCGGAAGCGTCGCCGGGTCCTTGGCCAGAACCTGCGACACCGGGGCCATCGTCTTCAACAGGGAATCCGCGGGTGCTGCCGGGCCGTTCCCTGTGGAGCTGGCGCTCCCTGCCGTTCCGGGCCGTCCATAGAGGTTGTCCGTGGGCGCACCAAGGTTCGCGGACGCGGGCGGCGGCGTTCCGTAGACCATGTCTCCACTGGAGGATGACGGGCCTCGACCATCCTGTACCAGCACGCCGGGGGCCTTATTCCCATAGAGCCCGGCCATTCCCGTCGCCGTGTTCGGATGCGGCTCGGTGCTGAATCCGACCGTCGGCGGTGTTCCACTTGTCTGGTAGGGCTTGCCCGCAGGGACCTCGCTCTTCGTGCTTCGGCATCCTTGCGTGCACACCAGGAGGCCTCCCGCCAGCAGGGCGAGCTGGGCGGCAAGGCGAATGCGAACGGGCCGTTCCATCGGCATGAGCTCCTCTCATCGTGAGTTCCGCGGTAAGCCACCGCCGAGGTCGACCACGCCAAGGAGCGGCTCGTTGGGGAATGACGGGGCCATGACGGGTCAACGTCTTGCTCGATCGTTGAAACGGGCGCGAGCTTGGCTCGACTTGACGGTAGCTCGAGATGAAAACCGGACGCTGTCGGGGAAGTCTCTCCCCAAAGCGCCGGATGATAGTGAACTTGAAGGATCTGTCAAGATGGCCAGAAGAGGCCCGTCAGGAACCCGGTGCTCCCGATCAACCCTTTGCAGCCTCGTAGCGGCGGTTGACCTCGTCCCAGTTGACCGTGTTCCACCAGGCCGCAATGTAGTCGGGCCGACGATTTTGATACTTGAGGTAGTACGCGTGCTCCCACACATCGAGCCCGAGAAGGGGTGTGAGCCCGTCCATGAGTGGATTATCCTGATTGGGAGTCGACGTGACCGCGAGCTTGCCGTCCTTCCCCACGATCAGCCAGGCCCAGCCCGACCCGAAACGCGTGGTTGCCGCCTTGGTGAACGCTTCCTTGAATGCGTTGAAGCCGCCGAGCTCGGCCTTGATGGCCTGTGCCACAGCGCCGGTTGGCTCGCCGCCTCCTGCCGGTTTCATGATCTGCCAGAACAGTGAATGATTGGCATGGCCGCCCCCATTGTTCCGGACGGCGGTGCGGATCCCCTCGGGCAAGGCGTTCAGATCGGCGATCAACGCCTCGATTGTCTTGCCCTGGTGGTCAGGATGATCCTTCAGTGCGGCGTTGAGATTGTTGACGTAGGCCGCATGGTGCTTGCCATGGTGGATCTCCATGGTCTTGGCGTCGATGTGAGGCTCCAGAGCACCATGATCATAGGGCAGCGGAGGCAAGGTGTACTCAGCCACGGCGTCGCTCCTCTTGAGATTCGCTGGAAATGCCCGCATGGTCCGGGGAGGTTCTCCAGGTCCCGGGAGACCGGGTTGAAACACCCCAGCACGAGCAACAAACCTACACGCACAAGCTACCACACCAGGCACCGGCCCTTCAAAGGGCTGAGCACCGGTGTGTCGGGGAAGGAAGGTACGGCACGCTGGGCAGCGGCCTTGAGGATCCGATCCGGAAGTCCCCGTGGGGCGCGTGCTCCATCCTGGATTCTAGCCCCAGGTCAACCCTCCGGGCCGCTTCGGCCGCCCTCCGGCACCCGTCTGCCAGAACGTGCCGAGCCGCGCCCGAATCGCCGTGGCGAGGAACTCGGAGCGATATGCGGAGCCAGTGTGCACCGGGAAGCCTGAACGGCCCAGAGGGAGAGATGAGTTCCACGGGTTCGAGCCGAGGGAGATGGTGGCGAGGGCCGCCGATCGTTGCCCGGCGCTCCGTGAAGCCCCATTCGCGCCCGGAGCCGTCTCGAGATGACGGGGTTTGACGACTTTCCGGCTGGCCGCCACGATCGGGGTGGGGTTGATCGAAAGGCTATAGTTGGGCACGGCCGCGCTGCTGGGCGGCGAGATCCGCACGTAGTAAACGGTCCCGGCCCTGGCTGACGGCAGAGTCACCTTGTTCACTCCGCCAGTCACGAACCTGCCACGCGCGTTGAATACCTGGATCACGACGCCCAACGCCCCGATCTGATAAGACCCTGCCCGGGCGGTCTGGAACACGAAGAAGTCGACGTCCGCCCCGGACTGAGAGGTTGATCCCGCTGACTGTGACCTGAGAGACGCGTCCCAGCCGGGTTGCCTTCGCCGCGGAATTGTTGGGCTCGAACCGGTCAGGCGGGATCGGGTCGGTCGAGCTGACCGGCGGAGGAGACGGCGAGACTGAGGGCGAGACTGGCGGTGAGACGGGCGGCGAGGGCACGCTGGGCGTGCTCGACGGGAGCGCCACGGTCATCGCGTAGGCGCCGACGCTGAAGACGTCGTTCGTCGCCCCCGAGACCTTCACGTAATAGCGCTGGCCGGGCACGACTCCGTACGCGGTCGCCGTCACGTTGTCGCTCCATGCCGACGGATTGGCCGCCTGCGCCAGTTGATTGCCGGAGGCATCGTAGAGGGTGACCTCGGGGCTGAGCATGCTGATGTTCCCGGCAGCGACGGTCACCTGGATGTCTCCGCTCGCGTAGCTCGGCGCGACGAAGCTGAAGTACTCGGCGCTGCCGATGCTCGGAAGCTCGACGTTGGAGACCCCCGTCTGGTTGGCGCTGACCAGGCCAGCCGAGACATCGATGGCCGAGCCGAATCCGACGCCCAACCCTTGTTGCTGGTAACCGTCGAGAGTACGTGCTCCGTAGATCGCCTGGATTCCGGCGATGTCACCGTCCCCAAGGCCAGTGCGAATGCCGCCGTAATAGCCGTACATCACATCAGCCGGATTCTTGGCATCATCCAGCCCGAGTGAATGGCCGGTCTCATGAAGGAGCACGCTGTACACGTCGTAGGTCGAATTGATGTTGAAGTTCATCGAGGTGTTGACCTCGACGTCTCCCGCGGCGGTGGATCCATTGGGAGGCGGGAAGTACGTCTGGGCGAGCGTCGTGGTGTTGTTGAGGAAGGTGTATCCTCCGAACCGGATGTCGCCGAAACGTGGGTCCGACTGAGCATTGCCCAGGACGTTGAGGTCGTATGGCCCGTCGGCCACGGGAACGATATTGATGTTGGCCACCGACTCCCACGTTGCAAGAGCCCGCGCGATCTGCTGCTGCCAGACCCCGCTGGTGCCGAACTTCGCGTTGAAGACCGCGTTCAGGTCGTTCGTTCCATGGTCCCACAGCACGCCGTCGGGGGCGATGCTATAGGTGATATGGTTTGGATTCGGCCAGCTATACCCGGTCACCACGTAGTCGTACCCGGGGATCGCCGTCATCAGAGCCCGGGCTTCGAGTTGTTCGCCAAGAAGCAATCGTCTTGATCGGCGGGTCCGGTCTCGGCCGCCAGGTCGGGTCTTGTTCCCTCCTCGTTCGCCGTCCCTGCCCTTCAGGCCGAGCCGCTCTCCGAGCGTCTCGAACGAGAACCAGGCCATGTTTCACTCCGGCGTTGGTCGGGCCTGCCAGGGCGATCGGGTTCGTACTAGCCAGCCCATCCGACCAGCCAGCGGCTGATCGCACGGGCGCCGCCCGTACCTGCTCTTCCCGTCCCTGACAGCACCCCGGCGGAAGCCGGAGGACCCTCTCTCCTCGGAAGTTCTTCCCTGATTTGCCCTCGCTTGGGATGGATTATTGGTCGTGACTCGGACGGTGCAATCTCAGATCTTGTCGATGCCGCCCTGCCCTCAGCTTTGCGATTGTGAACGCGAATGTGGCGTGCGCCACCATCGCCGTGTCAATACATCGCGGGCATGCCGGCAGTCCCGAGATTGTCGTGTGATCGCAGTGTAACGGAGATTCACTCTAGTGGGCTGAACACTGGAAACCTAGCTCGATTTCCCCGAGAATTTCTCAAGAAATCGCCTTCGATGCTCCTGAGCCACACGGAGGTGCCGATGCGGGGTCCGTCTATGCGGAACGCGCGGCTCCGGGCGGTAGTACCGGTTTGCGGCATCGGGACCTACGAGTCCTATCTCACCACCGCGTGCTGTGTGTGCGAGGTGAATGCGGGCGGGTTAACTTACGCCACGACCGGCGACCTGCTGGCAATGGTCGCACCCCGCTGGCTTCTGGTGGTGAGCGCAACGCAGAATGCCCTTCAGTTCAGCGCGGAAGAGGCCGCGAAGAATATCGGCCATGCATGCCAGCGGTTCCGCCTTCTGGGGCACGAGGAGCGGATTCGCCATACCGTCACCGCATCGGGCCACGATTACAACCAGCCGATGCGAGAGGCCATGTACGGCTGGCTCGAACACGCGCTGAAGCAAGAAGGCGACGGCGGACCGCTGGCCGAGCCGGTGGTGACTCCGGAGGATCCCCAGGCCCTGCGCTGCTACCTTGATGGTTCGTCCCGGCCCCGGACCATCGTCTCCATCCCCGTTTTGCCCACCAGGTTCTTGTTCACGCGGTCGATCTACACCCTCCTGGGAGAGGCTCCGACCCTCACGGTGGGCGTCTCCGGCGATCTCCCTAGACGCCTTTAGCCCCATCGAGGAAACGGTAAAGCCACCGGTTCGGTGGGAAATTCGCGTTCCGCTGACCGCGGCGTTGTCGCTTTATTCAGAAAGAGCTGCGCGAACGGGACGTTGAACGGGGGTTGGCCCTGCCGATAATAGAGTGTTGTCCGGATCATGGCCGATCCTGTGTCGCCCCGGGTCTGTCGGCGACTTGACCTCCGAGAATTCCGGGTCCAATAAGATGCCCAACCAACTGAATCTTGGCACTCAGATTGTCCTTGATCCTCCCAAAGAGCGCCGGCGGACCGGAGGATATCTTCTGATGCTGGCGGCCGTCCTCTCGGTGGGCGGAGCGGTCTGGGCCTGGGAATCGGGGTATCGCCCGCCCTTCCTGGCTGCCGATAGCTTGAACGCAAACCTGGTGCTCGTGGAGGTCGACCAGGGCGATGTCATCGAATTCATCGTCGAGAACGGATTGCTCGAGAGTGCCACCAACACCGTTGTAAGATGCGAGGTCGAGGCGCTCATGGGAATGGTCGGAGGATCATCGGGGAGCGGCAGCGCGACGGGGGGCGGCAATCGATCGGGGTCCTCCGGCGGCTCGACCTCCGGGCAGAGCGGCTCGGCAACCTCCTCGGGTCAGTCAAACGGAGGGTCTTCCGGAGGTTCGGGAGGCGGAGCCGCTTCCGGCGGCGGGGCGACGGCCAAGGCCAAGTCGAAGGCGGGCTCGACGAAGCGATCCGGAAGCGGGATCTCCGGTACGAGCAGTGCGTCATCGGGCTCCGGAGCAAGCACGTCGGGCAGCGGGTCGGGCTCATCGGGCAGCAGTAGTGCAGGATCGTCGGGCAGCGGCTCGACATCCACCTCGATGGCATCCACGAGCTTCGGGACGGGCACGACCACGACCACGGGCAAGCCGACGATCCGCAGCTTCACCTACACCGTTGCCCCGCACACGCCCCTGCGTGGTACGAGCACCAAGAGCACCACGACAACGGCGGCCAAGTCGGCACAGACCGACCAGACCGGCGGTGGCGGCGGTGGGGGAGGAGGAGGTGGTGGTGGTGGTGGAAGAGGGGGCGGCAGCCGAGGTGGTCGGGGCGGACGCGGTGGCGGCGGCATGATGGAAGACGAGAAGCCCGGCTCCACGCGGATCGTCTCGATCCTTCCCGAGGGAACCCAGGTCACGAAAGGTCAACTTGTGTGTGAGCTTGACTCGTCCTCGTTCCAGGATGAGCTGAAGGCGCAGCTCATCCGCTACGCGCAGGCCAAGTCGTGGCTCGACCAGGCACGCTCCATCCTCGAGGTCAACGAGATCACCCAGCGCGAGTACCGGGATGGCATCTATCCCCAGGACCTCCAGCTCATCCGCCAGTACATCACGACCTGCCAGATCGAGAAGGAACGTGCTGCGCAGAATCTCAACTGGTCGCGTGCAATGCATAAGAAGGGATTTCGATCGAGCGCCCAGTTAAAGGCCGACGAGCTCAACGACCAGCAGACCAGCATCGCGCTCGAGGAGGCCCAAGGTATGCTCGAACGGCTGGACAAGTTCACCGGGCCGAAGATCCTCAAGTCCCTGGAGGCCAAGATCAAGGCGATCCTGGCTGACAAGAAGAACCAGGAGGCCTCGTTCGAGCTCGAGAAACAGCGGCTGGCCCGTCTCCAGAAGTGCATTGACAACTGCACCCTCAGCGCTCCGGGAGACGGCATCCTTGTCTATGTCAACCAGAGCAACCGCTGGGGACAGGTCGAGCAGCCAATCGACCAGGGGGTCACCGTCCGGGAGGGCCAGGCGATTTTCCAGCTTCCCGATCCCGAGCACATGCGTGTGAAAACGCGAATCAACGAGACCAAGGTCGGCCTGATCAAGACCGGTCAGGAGGCCATCATCCGGGTTGATGCCTTCCCCGATCGGCCGCTGCATGGCACCGTGGCGGAGGTCACCGCCATCTCCATCCCCATGAACGGCTCCGACGTCCGGTTCTATTATGCCACGGTCAGCATCGCGGAAGGAGGTTTCGCCGCCCTCCGCCCCGGCCTGACGGCCGAGGTCTTGTTCAAGTCCAGCGCCAGGAACAGCGTGACACGCGTGCCGCTCCAGGCCGTGCGATCGATCGATGGCAAGCACTATGTCGCCGTCCATGAGCCTGCCCCAAACGCCGGAGCAGACACGACGTCCTGGCGATGGAAGCGCGTCGAGCTGGGGCTCAGCGATCCGGACTTCGTCGAAGTTGTCTCAGGAGTGAGGCGCGGCGACCGGGTTGTCGCCCATCCCCAGGTGCTTCCCGTTCCAGAAGCGATGCCCGACGAGAAGCCCGGGGCCTCGGCCGTCGCCGCCATCAGCCTCGATCCCTGATCCCCACACCACCGCCGGCCGGGCCATGCCTGGAACCGATCCCCGGTCGTGAGCCTCGTTCGCCAACCGTTCCGGGAGTTCCTATCGACCTTCCGCGGAATCGATCATCTGCTGGATCGTCCGTTCCAGAAGGGGCGTATCCCCGAAGGTCATCCCGAGCGCCTCGAGCTTCTTCGTCACGATCTGGTTCTTCGGAGCGGTTGGCTCTCCGTGGATCACGGAGTTGCTGGCGGTGAGCCTGCGCGATCGAGGCCACCTCATGGTCCGAGACATAACGGTCGCAGCAGTTGAAAGCCTCTCCCGTGATCGCCGTCGGAACGGCGGCCATCATGACCTCGACGGCTCGGGCGACGTCGGAGGCATGAACCTCCTTGCCTCCCCGGTGGCATTCGACCGGCTTTCCCTCCACGATGCGCTCGATCAGGGAATACCACTTGCTGGACCGCGGCGGGTAGGCCAGACCGTAGATGCCCGTGGGGCGAAGCGCGCAGATGGGCACGCCCTCGCCGTATCCGTAACTATGGACAAACGCCTCGATCGCCGCCTTGTGGGCCCCGTAGTGGCTTTCCGGCCAGAGAGGATGCGTCTCGTCGAGCAAGCGATCCGGCAGGATCCGGTCATGCACCGCACAGGAGGAGATGAAGATGAACCGTCCGACCCCGGCGGCCTGAGCAGCCTCGATGAGGCGAAGCGTTCCCAGGAGGTTGGTCTTGATGAAGCCGAGCCGGTCCCCTTCGGTGTCGCGGAAGCCGCCCCCCGGATGGTCAAGCGCGGCGTGAACGATGGCATCGGCCCCGTCGACCAGCCGCTTCTCGGCTCCCGCATCGCCAAGCGCCCCTTCGATCCAGTTCACCGAACCCATCGGGATGGGTGAGGGGAAATGTCCCAGGTCGCTGGTCGAGCGATACCGGCAGGTCAACCGTTGCCCCGCATTGGCCAGATGTGAAACCACGTGGCGACCCAGGAAGCCTGTCGCTCCGGTCAACGCGATGTTCATTGCTCTGAAGCGCGTCCTGCCCCACGCTCCACATGCGGACGCGACCGACGACGCCCAGAAGCGCATTCGAGCCGCCTGGGGCCTGGAGGATGAGGAGGCGTCTGGCACGGCGGCCGGGCCCAAGCCCGACCGGCCGGAGGGACCCGAAGGCGCCGGGGCATTGGCCTACGACCGGTCTCAGTGGGCGAAGCGGCTGCGCAGGATCCTCGACGCGCTTCCCGCATCCCAGCCCCAGCGACACGAGCTGAGCACCGACGCCCAGGCGCTCAAGCTCGAAGAGGAGTGGATGGCCGACCGCCAGCGTGAGGAATTCGCATTCCTTGTCCGCCGGGCTGTCGCGGATCGCGTGGTCTCCGAGGAGGAGCACCGCAGGCTCGATCTCGCCCGCAAGCTGATCGGCATGCCCGAGGCCGAGGCCGAGCAGATCCTGCACGCAATCATGGCCGAGGCCGAGGCCTTCTTCGGCACACCCGTGAAGGATGAAGCCTGAGCCACGGCGATGCCTTACAGCACAGCTCCGCTCAGCGCAGGATGTCAGGGAGGGGTTGAGGCTTCCCCTCGCGGTCCACGCAGGCCAGCGTCGAGTGGCCCTCGGCCAGGAGTTCTCCGTCGCGGAAGAGCTGGTAGTGGTGGACGATCTTGACGTGCGTCACCTTTGCCACCGAGGTCCTGAGCGTGAGCAGGTCATCATAGAAAGCCGGACGCTTGAATTTGCAGCCGATCTCGACGATGACCATGAGATGCCCGGAATCCTCGACCTCGCGGTAGGTGAGCCCCCGCTGGCGAAGTAGCTCGGTGCGGCCCGTCTCGAAATAGACGAAGTAATTGGCGTGATGCAACAGCCCCATCCGATCGGTCTCGGCATAGCGGACGCGGATGGCCAGTTCGTGCTCGTGCTGCTCGCTCATGGCCTGCCAGCCTCCCTCATTCGCGATGTCTGGAGACGTGGGTGTTACCGGGTTGTCGTTTCGGGACGCTTGCCCCTCAATTCCTTCCCCGCCACGCTCGGATTCGCCGGCCGGGGCCGGGTCTCGACCACCAGCGGTGAAGGATCGTAGGGCCACTCTTCCCGGTTTGGCTCGCCGGGGAGATATCCCTCGGCAGCCCAGCGGCGAAAGACCTCGGGCCGATGCACGAGCCCGTTCCAGCGCAGCCAGTCCTCATATTGATCGAGGAACTCGGCCATGATTTTGCCGTCTCCGAGCCGGGCGTACAAGTATCGCAGCGCCAGTTGGCCACGCGCATCGGCGATTGTCCCGGATGGCCGCAGGAGCTCCGCAACCGCCGAAGCCAGCCCGGTGCGCTCCGAGCCCCAGGCACAATGAACAAGCGCGGGGTACTCGCAGGTGTCGAGCACCCGCACCAGCGTGCGCAACTGGATCCGCGACATCCAGACGCAGGAGGAGAGAGAAATATCCACCTGCGTGGCCCCCGCCGACAGTGTGGCCGCCACCTCGTCGCGGTACCACGATTCCCAGGGGTTCGGCCCCCTCAGGTTGAGCACCGTCTTGATGTGGCGCTCACGAAGGGTCCGCGCGAGGACTCCGGCAGGCATCTGTCCCGATCGGTAGATCCGCCCCGGTTGAAGAACGCCGAAGTTCTGGGTCGCCTGGTTCCAGCCCACCCACGTCGTGGGAAGTGCGAGCACCAGCGCAGTGAGTCTCGCAATCCACCGGTTCCGTCGCCTCCGGCCAAGTTCCATTCCCAATCTCCCAGACGCCTTGCTCGCGGGAGGGAGCCAGCGATCGCTGCACCCTGGCAAACTCCTCGATCAAGAACCGGTCGTTGCGGTCGACGGCGGAATCGGGACGCGACCAGGGAAGGCTCGCGATCGCCGTCCAGGCCTGCTCCGCCGTGTAGCCCTGGTGGCGGATCAGGTAGGCGGCGTGGGCCAGGCTCGTGCGATGATGACCCGCGACACAGTGAAAGAAGACCGGCTGCCTGCTCGGGTCGGCCAGCAGATCGGCGGCGATCGCCATCTGCTCGGGAGTCGCGCGCGAGCCACGCATCGGCACGATCACCCAGCGGATTCCCGTCTCCCGCACGAGCCGCGCCTGGTCCCGGAACTTGGAATCGGCCGAGTTGATCGCCGTCAGCGTCACGATCGTCCGGATTCCCTCTCGCTTGACGATTCGGCGGAGCGGGCCGGGCCGTTGCCAGGCGCCTCGCACGAGTTGGCCCGCGACAACAACCTGCACCCGCTTCTCGAACCAGTCATCACGGTGCAGGCCCAGGGAGAGCGCCGCGACCAGCACGGCCGCTCCAAGACAGCACCCGAGAGTCAGCCTGAAGGCATGGCGCCGATTCACCCGTGGACCTCTCGCTCGTATCCGTACGCCGGGAACCCTCCGACGCCCAGGGCCCAATGCGTGCGCGCGGCCCGACGGGGCATGGAACGACGCGCTTCCACCTGCGGGATTCTAGCCACCGTTCCCGTTCGGGCAACCCCAACCGTCAAGCCCGCGTGCGGAAGCGGGCGACGAACCGGCGCAGCTTGCGCGGATCTTTCAGCGGCGGGCCATGGCCGAAACACGTGAGCCGAGGCTCCAGATCGGCCAGGCGCTCGGCTGATCGCCGGTTGAGCTCGGGGTCTAGCGAGAAGATCCTCTCCGGCTCGCGAAGCACCGGAAGTCCAGTCCAGATGTTCATGTTGGCCACAACGTCGCCCATCACCAGGACCCGGTCGTGTTCCCGCCAGAACGAGACATGCCCCGCGGTATGACCGGGCGTCTCGAGCACGCGGAATCCTCCCACCTCGTCCCCTTCCTTCAGCCGCCGCGCCACGGTGTGGGGCGGGCCCGTCCAGTGGGGGCCGACGGCCGCGGAGAGCCAGTGGCGGGGCATCCGGGCCATGATCAGTCCCTCGGTTTCCATGGCCTGGGCGTCGGCCTCGCCGCACCAGAGCGGCAGCCCCAGCGCCCGGCAGAGCGCATGGGACGATCCCTGGTGATCGGGGTGGGCATGGGTCAGTGCGTGTGCGAGCAGAGTCCGTCCGCGAACCTGTCGGAGGATCCGCCTCGCTGCGAATCGCGTCCCGGCGTCAACCACGACACTACCCATCAGGTAGACGTTGAACCCGAAGGGAGGAAACCCTCCCAGCAGTTCCAGGTCCTCGGCGATGCGTCTCATATCGGCTTGATCCCACCCCAGACCTCGGTTGGTTCTCCCGGTGAAATCCTACACGGGCGTTTCTGGCTTGTGCAGGTCGTTTACGGTGCATCGCGAGCGCAAGGAAACCACCCGGTCCGTTACGGTCGGTGACGAACCGGGTGGCATATGGAAACATCGAGGCTCAGAGGACCAGGAGCCGGGGGCGCTGGCGTCAACTGTTGTTGCCGCCGAGCAGGCTCTTGGCCAGGTCGGTGATCAGGTCGCCCGAGCTCGACTTCTTGGTGGTGCTCAGGCCCAGGCCGATGAGAGTGTCGATCGCGGTCGGAGCCGGAGCCGACTGGTTGGTGGACGTTGAGTTTCCGGAGTAGATGACGTTCAGCGAGGCCGCCTGCGACACGCCGTTGATCGAGATCGAGGGACCGGCGGGCGTGCCGTTGGTCGTCGTGGTCGGGGTGCCCAGATTGATGGCCGCCAGGCGAAGGGAGGAGCCGGCGGCGGGCTGGCTGCTGGGGGCCGGCGGCACGACTACGGATCCCTTGGCCCCTTCCTTGACGATGAGCACGCCGTCGGCATCCACGTAGTTGAGAGCCGCCGAGTTGGTAAGCTGGACCTTGGGCATTCCGCTCGAGATCCTTGCATCACCGAAGATTTCCAGGCGTTTGTGCTCCCCAGAACCTGAGAGGGGGATGCGGAGGAGGGATTGACCGTCATTTGTCCGTGTTCCATCACTCTGTGTGCGAAAAGACTGAGGAGAAGCAGACCATAGCCGGCGTTGATATGTCAAACAAGATCCGAGAATTTTCGTAAATGTTTTGCCATTAGTTCCGGGAAAAACCTTGAAACTTCGACATAAACAACCAGTCCGTTCCTAAAGAGAACGTGAGGCCACTCACAGGAGGGGTCTCCCTCGACGTATGACTGTATGAATGGCCCAGAAGCGCTGGTTACAGCTTGGTGGAGGGCGATTCAGCGAGAGATGATCGGCCGGGGAGAAAACCATGCTCCGTCGTGACGCCACTTCAGGGGGTAATTCCATAATACCGCGATCGAGGATAACGAGGCCCCCCGCGGAAATCCAGAGCCTGGTCGAAAAAATCCGGAAAATACTTCTAGCACTATTGCTGAACATGAAGAGACATTCGTCTTCTCGAGATTTCGATCTGTCCCGCAGCGCACGATCCGGTTCTTACTCAACCGCGCGCCAGGCGCTGATCCGTGTGCCCTGTTTTTTTCGAGAGTTCTCGATAATCTCCACCGGCTGGTAACGACCACGAGCTGTGACCACGGTCGTCAGTCCGTGGTTCGGACGGGCCGACCCCGCAAGCGGGGTTCCACCCGCACCGACCTCGGCCCGACCCCGCAGGCGGAATTCCGCCCGACCGATGGAAGTCGCTCTGAGGATCGCAGTTACGTGCGAGGTTAGCGGGTTCCCCCGTTTGAACCAACGTATTTATGTGCGTGGTCACTCGACCCTCCTCCAGAAACGCAGGTGGAAATCAGCGAGGAGTTTCTCCCTGGCCCTCGCCTCTCCTCAAACTCCGGAAAAGATCGCAACATTAGAATATATATATTCATAGATTATATTGTCTAATATTATGGTAATGTATATGAGTGCTGAGAGACGGACATCCGGATTGACCGGGCCCGCAGGTTTTCCCAGAATCGACGGCCCGGTCGAAGAGCGTCGAGCGCCTGGGGGGTAAGTCGGCGGTCGTTCGCTGGTTTTGCGGACTTCGGCGCGAAGGGAGTCGCGTGACATGAACGAGCGTCGCTGCCTGGCCGCCGGGCTGGTTCTGCTGGCGATCGCCGTCCGTGTCGCCGCCGTGCTGGTCCTCCAGAGCCACCGGGTCCCCCGCAGTACCTACGAGCACGGCGAGATCGCCGCCAACCTCGTGGCCGGGCGCGGCTTCGAGATTCGCTTCCTCGGGGCTGACGGTCCCACGTCGCAGCAGGCCCCGGTCTACCCTGCGCTTCTGGCCGTGGCTTATGCGATCGGCGGGGTGGAGACACCGAAGTCGCTTCTCGTTCTCGAGCTGGGCCAGGCGGTGTTGGGCGGAATCCTGGTGCTCGGGGTGCTCGGCCTGGCGGGGCAAATCGCCGGCGACCGCCCCCTGGCCATCGGAGCGGCCGGGGGCATCGCCTCCCTCCACCCGACGCTCGTCTACGCCGCCAGTCACGTCCAGGTCGCGCTCCTGGGGGCTACTCTGCTCACCTGGACGTTGCTCTGGGCGTATCGCACTGGGGCCAGCGGGCGTCCGCTCCACGCTGTGCTCACCGGTGCGCTGCTCGCGCTTCTGGCGCTCACCGACCCGATCCTCTCACTCTCGCTGGCGGGAGTGGTCTGGGCGATCGTCCAGGGGCAGTCGCAGCACCCATCCAGAAGGGCCGGCGCGGGCCGCCTCGCGGCGCTGGTCGTCGTGACCGCGGCGGTCGGGGTGCTGCCTTGGATCCTGCGAAATGCCCTGGTGCACGGCGAGTTCGTGGCGATCAAAAGCACCTTCGGCTACGCCTTCTGGCAAGGCAACTGCAATCTCAGCCAGGGGACCGACAAGGTGGTGCGGGCCTCGGTGGAGCGGGTGCTGGAAGGCCACGGGTCGAGGCAAGGTGTCTCGGAGCTCAACCGGACGCTCTGGGCCGCGCGGCACGAGGCCGGATACCTTGACGACATCGCACTGGCGCGGGAGGACAAGGAGCTTCTGGGCTCCGTCTCCGAGCCCGAGCGGTCGCGGATCCTCTTCCGCAGGGCGATCGGCGAGCTCCGGGAGCAGCCGGGACGATACCTCGGGCTTTGCCTCCGAAGGTTCCGCTACTTCTGGCTCTTCGACGAGACGAATCCCAAGACGCGCGTGCTGCTCTATCGGACCAGCCATCTTGGGCTCCTGGCCCTCGCCGTCCTGGGGCTGCTCCTCGCCCGGCCCGACGTGCGCGAAAGGCTGGGACCCACCCTGGCTACGGCGCTCTTGATCGCCGGGTTCCACACCCTGACGATCGTCTCGGCGCGGTTTCACATCCCCATCGAGCCGCTGATGGCCATCTGGGCCGGCGCGGGGCTCACGCGGTGGGAGCCTGCTAGCCGTCAATCAACCACGCCGAGACACCACGTCATAGGCGTCGGGCTCGTAGGCCGGCTTGAGCGCGGCGAACTGGTCCGCCTCGGCCGGCTTTCGTGATCGCATCACCATGATTCCCAGCACCAGCCCGGTGATCAGGGCGCCGGTACTGATCAGCAACGTGCAGCCCCAGACCACGGCGAGGATCGCCATGTAGTCGGGTAACGAGTAAGGAAGGTTCACAGTGGTCAGCATGGCCCCCAGCACCGCTGCCATGGGAACGCCCGCTCCGATGGCGATCACGGTCCCGCCGCTAATCCCATGGTCAGCCTGGGGAGCCGGCAGTCCAAGGTCGAGCGCCCGCAGTCGCTCCTGGTGCCGCCATTCCCGCTTCCTCTGGCGGTGCTTGAGGGTGATGATCGTCGGCACCAGGATCAAGGGCATGAGGATGCCAAAGAGAGGAATGATCAAGCCGTCATGCATCAGTGTGCCCTTTCTGGCCGGGGAAAAGCAACTCTGGAATCAGGAATCCCACAGTCTGAGGCGCAGCGACCACGAAGGCCGTCGAGGTTTTCTCGGTTCGATCAGCCGCGACTGGAGACGACGACCCAGTTCATAGGTCGTGGTCTTCGCCATGGTTTGCCTCGGTTGAACGGATTATCCTCGAGCCATCACCCACTGTATCACGGGGAGAAAGTCATGGCACGCGACCATTTGCTGGTGATCGACCAGGGCACGACGAGCACACGGTCGGTCGTCTACAACGCAAAGCTGGAGCCGGTGGGCCAGGGCCAGATCGAGGTCCTCCCCACTTACCCCCAGTCGGGCTGGGTGGAGCACGACCCGGACTCCCTGATCGCCTCGGTGGGCTCACAGGTGACTCAAGCCCTGCTCGCCGCGGGAGTGAGGGCCGACCGTATCGCGGCCATCGGTCTGACCAACCAGAGGGAGACGACGATTGTCTGGGAGCGGGCTACCGGCCGACCGATCGCGCCGGCCCTGGTCTGGCAGGACCGCCGCACAGCCCCCATCTGCGCGGCTGCACCGCCAACATGATTGGATCTCGAGGTCCACTGGACTGGTGGTCGATCCTTACTTCTCGGCCACGAAGATCGCCTGGATCATCGATCATGTCCCCGGGGCTCGCCCCCGTGCTTGCGGGGGCGAGCTGGCCGCGGGGACGGTCGATACCCTGGTAATCTGGCACCTGACCGGTGGACGGCAGCATCTCACGGATGTCACGAACGCGTCGCGAACCCTCCTGATGGACCTCGAAACTGGTCAGTTTGCCCACCAACTCTGTGAGGTCTTCGAGGTTCCGCCCGGAATATTGCCGGAGATCCGCCCCAGCGCGGGCGATTTTGGGGTGACCTCCGGGCTCGACTATCTTCCCGACGGGATTCCGATCGCGGGCGTGGCCGGCGATCAGCAGGCCTCGCTGGTCGGCCAGGGCTGCGTCGAGCCCGGGCAAGCCAAGTGTACTTATGGCACGGGAGCCTTCCTCCTAGCCCACACGGGCGCCATCGCCGTACCTTCCGCCCAGGGATTGATCACCACCCGCGCCGCCTCGCTGGGGGAGGGACCAGCCCAGTTTGCTCTCGAAGGGAGCGTCTTCATCGCGGGGGCGGCCGTCCAGTGGTTTCGCGACGGTCTGAAGGCCATCGGCGCGGCCCCCGAGATCGGTGACCTGGCGCTTCAGGCCGATCCGGCTGGCGAGGTGACCTTCGTGCCGGCCCTGACCGGGCTGGGCGCCCCCTACTGGGAACCCTCGGCACGCGGGACGATCTTCGGGCTCACCCGGGCCACCAGCCTGGCCGACGTGGCGAGAGCCACTCTGGAAGGGGTCGGCTTCCAGATCGCCGACCTAATCGAGGCCATCCAGGAGGATCTGGGATCCCCCCTCAAGGAGCTGAGGGTCGACGGAGGCATGGCCCGCTCCGACCCATTCCTCCAGTTCCAGGCGGACGTACTTGGCCAACCGATCCGCAGGAGCCCGCAGATCGAATCGACCGCCCTTGGTGCGGCGCTCCTGGCGGGACTCGGCGCCGGCATCTGGCCGGACCGCGAGCGAGCGCTCGAGCTGCTCCAGTCGGGTGGCCAGACCTTCACCCCTGCCCGAGACTCCGCCTCGCGCGCCCGGGCTATGGGGCGCTGGCGGAGGGCCGTCGAGACCGTGATCGGCCATTACCGGAAAGAGCGGCCCGGCGGCTGAAACTCCTTGTGGGACAAGAATCCAATCTTGTCCCACGTCAGACTGGATCGGACGCAAGCGGGCTGGCGGCCGGTCGGCCTTCCAGTTCATCGCCGGTCAACGAAGGATCGGGGCGCTCTGCGGTTGATTCTTGAATCAAAGGACGGCCACCGGCGGGACGAACCAGGCCCGCCAGCCAGAGCGAGAGCAGGGTCGCCGCCATCGCCATGATTCCCACCCAGCCGAAGTGCTGGAGCGACCGGTCCGCGGCCGTGATGATGATCTTGCCGCCGGCGGCTGCACCCAGGCCCGAGGCCAGGTGCTGCACGGCCGAATTGGCGCTCATGAACCCGCCCCGACGGCTGGGCTCGACGCTCCCCGTCACAATGGCCAGCCCCGCCACCATCCGGCCCGCGTTGGAGAGCATCAAGGCCCCGGCCACACCGACCGCCACGATCAAGGGAACAGGACCCAGGGTCGTGACGGCGACCATCAGCGCGGCTGCCATCATGGCCACGACGCGATAAACCGGCAGCTTGCCGAACCGGTCCGCCAGGCGGCCGATCAGCGGAGCCCCCACCAGGGTCAGAAGACCGCCGGCAACGTAAACCCAGGTCAGGTCAGCCTCGCTGACCCTCACGTTCGAGACGAGGTAGAGGCTGATGTAGGGAATCACCGAGAAGCCGCCGAACATGATGGCGAAGGTTAAGCCGAAGGCCTTCAGGTGATTGGCGTGACTGAAGGTCTCGCGGAGCCGTGTCCAGGGATGCGCGGGAACATGCCCCTGCAGGTGGTCCCGGAGGGGGGGAGAATCCAGAGCGCCAGGCCCAGCACGCCGAGGCCGAGGACGGCCAGGAGCAGAAAAGGAACTTGCCAGCCGAAACGGGTTCCGAGCGACAGACACAGGGGCACGCCCACGACCGACGCCAGGGCGAATGCCGACATCAGGATCCCGGTGGCCCGGCCCCGCCGCTCTTCCGGAAAGACGTCGCCGATGATCGCCAGGGCCATGCCGCCCAGGATGCCCCCGAACGTACCCGTCACAACCCGGGCCGCCATCAGGCTCCAGTAGTTGAATGACAGTCCACAGAGCAGGGTTCCGGCCAGAAACCCTGTGAACAGGCTGAGATAGACGCGCCTCCGCCCGAACCGATCGAGAAACGACGAGGCCAGCAAGCCCGCCAGCCCCGCGGCCAGGGTGTACGAGGCGACAATCCAGCCGAACTGATCCGGTTCGATGCCCAGCTTCCGTCTCAGTTGCGGTCCCAGCGGCATCACCACCATGAAATCCACGATGCTGGTGAACTGGACCGCGGCGAGCACGAAGAGGAGCAGCAGTTCCCTTCGCCGTCGCCCGGCAACGGCGGAGGTCGTCCGGGACTGGGGGTCCGGGTCAGGCTCCCAGGTCGTCGCGAGGGCAGGATTCTCTGGCACCATCGTTCCCCTATCGGTCGGTTCCCCTCGCTCTTCGCATCCCGGGAATTTTATCCGGGAGACAACCCCCGGCCGGTCCGACCTGAGACGGCATCGACAGCGCTCGATGCCAATCGAAAAGGCCGCCCAAGCCTTCGCCCGAACGGCCTTCTCTCCACTCAGAGTATCTGGCGATCATTCCGGATTCCGCGTACCGGATTCAGAAGATCACTTGTCCCGCGCGATCGCTCCGCCGCCGGCGAGGGCCGCCTGGGCGGCAGCGAGCCGGGCGATGGGAACGCGGAACGGCGAGCAGGAAACGTAGTCCATGCCCACCTTGTGGCAGAAGACGACGCTATCCGGGTCGCCCCCGTGCTCGCCGCAGATCCCGACCTTGAGGTGCTCGCCGTGCTTCTCCTTGCGGGCCTTGCGGCCCTTGGCCGTGCCCATCTCGACAAGCTGACCCACGCCCCTCTGGTCGAGGGTCTGGAACGGGTCGACGGGGAGGATCTTCTGCTCGACGTAGGTCGGCATGAACGACCCGATGTCGTCGCGGGAGAAGCCGAAGGTCATCTGGGTCAGATCATTGGTGCCGAACGAGAAGAACTCGGCCTCCTCGGCAATCTGGTCGGCGGTGAGCGCCGCACGGGGGATCTCGATCATTGTGCCGATCAGGAAATCGACCTTCCGGCCGGCCTTCTCGAAGACCTCCTCGGCCACGACGAGCGCCCGCTTCTTCAGGAAGGCCAGCTCCTCGACGGTGCCGACGAGCGGGATCATGATCTCGGGCAGGACGCTCTTCCCCTTCTTCGCGACCTCGATGGCGGCCTCGAGGATCGCGCGGACCTGCATGTCGCCGATCTCGGGGAACTTGATGGGCAGGCGGCAGCCCCGAAGGCCGAGCATCGGGTTGGCCTCGTGAAGCTGCTCGACCCGGCGCTTGACCTTTTCGATCGGGATTCCGAGCTGGCGAGCCACCTCGCCCTGCCCCGCCTCGTCGTGGGGCAGGAACTCGTGGAGCGGCGGGTCGAGCAGGCGTATGGTGACCGGCAGGCCGTCCATCGCCTCGAAGATGCCGACGAAGTCTTGCTTCTGATAGGGTGCCAGCGCGGCGAGCGCCGTCTTCCGCCCTTCTTCGTCGTCGGCCAGGATCATCTTCCGCATGTCGACGATCCGCTGGCCCTCGAAGAACATGTGCTCGGTGCGGCAGAGGCCGATCCCCTCGGCGCCGAACGAGCGCGCCTTGACGGCGTCGGCGGGCGTGTCGGCATTGGTGCGGACCTTGAGGGTCCGGGCCTTGTCCGCCCAGGACATGAGCTCGGCGAAATGCCCGGAGATCGTGGGATCGATGGTCGGGACCTTGCCGATCATGACCTCGCCGGTGGTGCCGTTGATGGTCACGAAATCGCCGACCTTGACCACATGGCCGTTGATATGGAACTGGCCCTTCATCTCGTCGATGGCAATCGCGTCGCAACCGACGACACAGGGCTTGCCCCAGCCTCGGGCGACGACCGCGGCGTGGCTGGCCTTGCCGCCGGTGGCCGTCAAGACGCCCTTGGCCAGGTGCATGCCGGCGACGTCCTCGGGGCTGGTCTCTTTGCGGACCAGGAGAATCGGCTCGTCGGGATGCTTGTGGTGGAACTCGACGGCGGCCTCTGCCGACAGGATCACCTTGCCGCAGGCGGCGCCCGGGCTGGCGGCGATGCCCTTGGCGACGACGGAGCCCTTGGCCTTGGGGTCAAGCTGGGGCAGGAGCAGGTGGTTGAGGCTGTCCGGGGAGACTCGCTTCAGTGCAGTGTTCTGGTCAATGAGCCCCTCCTTGACCATCTCGACGGCGATCCGCACGGCGGCGGACCCGGTCCGCTTACCGGTCCGGGTCTGGAGCATGTACAGAGTGCCGTCCTGCACGGTGAACTCGATGTCCTGCATCTCTCTATAATGGGACTCGAGGTTCTTGCGGATGTCCATCAACTGCTTGTAGACCTTGGGCATCTCGGCGTGGAGCTGGATGATCGGCTCGGGGGTGCGGATGCCCGCCACGACGTCCTCGCCCTGGGCGTTGATCAGGTAGTCGCCGAAGAATTCGTCCTCGCCGCTGTTGGGATCGCGCGTGAAGGCCACGCCGGTGCCCGAGTTGTTGCCGGTGTTGCCGAAAACCATGGCCTGGACGTTCACCGCCGTCCCCTTCAGCCCGGTGATCCGCTCGATCCGGCGGTACTGCACCGCCTTGTTCCCCATCCAGCTATTGAAGACCGCCATGATGGCCTTCCAGAGCTGATCCTTCGGGTCCTGCGGAAACGCTTCGCCGACCTGCTTGGTGTAGACGGCCTTGTACCGCTTCACCAGCTCCTTCAGGTCGTCGGCGCCGAGCTCCGTGTCGAGCTTGACCCCCTTCTCCTTCTTGAGTGCCGCGAGCTCGTGCTCGAAGAGCTCGTGCTCGACGCCCATCGCCGTCGAGCCGAACATGTCGATCAGCCGGCGGTAGCCGTCGTAGGCGAACCGCGGGTTGCCCGTCTTCTTGGCCAGCCCCTCGACCGAAGCATCGGAGAGACCGAGGTTCAGGATGGTGTTCATCATGCCCGGCATCGACAGGGCAGCTCCCGAGCGAACGCTGACCAGCAGCGGGTCGGCGGCATCGCCGAACTTCTTGCCCACCTGCTTCTCCACCTCCTTCAGCGCCACCTCGACCTGGGGCTTCAGGACCTCGGGAAGCGTCCTGTCAGCCGCGTAGTAATCCTGGCAGACCTCTGTGGTGATCGTGAAGCCCGGGGGAACGGGAATTCCGATCGAGCTCATCTCCGCAAGATTAGCGCCTTTGCCGCCGAGCAGATCCTTCATTTCGGCGCGACCATCGGCCTTGCCGCTCCCAAACGAGTAGACGTACTTAGTCGTTGTGGACATCGGACTGGAAGACTCCTGAACCGGGCCAAGAAAAGGGTGGTCGTGCGACCGCACATCACGTGCACGGGGACCGACCAGGAGGAACGTTCGTGTTCGTAATTCCTTGTTAAAGCACAAGTTACCGTCTCAGCCCGGGTCCGTCAAGGAGGTACCGGGTGATCGCCTGAACCTCCTGTGCCCCTTGGACTCCGGATCAGGGAAGTCAGGAGCCTGCAGTTCACGCCGGGCGGTCGAGAAGGTTGTCGAGTGGTCGATGGCTCAGGTTCCTCGTGGGTTGGGGGCATTGGCGGCCAGACGACGGCCCTGTGAGCTGCGGGGTGGTTCCTCTGAAACCCGAATCCGCCGTCGGCTCAGTGGGATGCGGGCCTGGTCTCGGGGTCCTTGCCTCCAACAACAAGACGAGAGCCGGGATGGCTGGTTTTCCAGTCGCTCCAGGCGACGGCGGCCGGCCGGTCGACGAGCGGGAGTTGCTTCCCCTTCTGCTGGCCGCCGATGGCGTTCAGGGAAGTGTCCCCTTCGACCCAGAGGCTCTCGGTGTCGCGGTCGTAGAGCAAAACCTTGCCGTCGAGCAGGTACCCGTACGCCCCGAGGTAGAACTGTGGTTCCGCCGACTGTAGGTCGTAGACACCGATCGAGTGATCACCCGTGGGTATGGGAGTGAGGACCAGGAGGTAGGGATGACCCTTGACCCTGTCGTGGACCACGCACACGCGCCGGAGGACGACGAGAGGATAACGCCGACGGCGATCCCTCCAGCGACACGCGGTGTTCTCGGCGGTCTGAAAGTCCTGGCGGAGGCTCTTTCATACGCGCCAGAACCTGTGGCCCTGGAACGCCACGAAGCGACCCAGGATGGGGAGCAAGGGCATGCTGATGCTCGGAGGCAGCGGCCCGCCTGCCGGGCCCCTGGGGCTTCGTCTCCGGGGTAACGGGTGTGGAAGGGAGATCTTCCTGGGGCGAGACGGTCTGTTCGCGATCCATGAAGAGATGCTCCTCTCCAGATCGACGCGGTCGGGTGATTCTCCGGGTGACGCGTGGAACGTGATCCTGTTTATGACGATGCGGCAGACGCCCGTCAATCCCCCACGCCGGCCGGTTCGAGAATCGTGCGGTCCTCTCAGGCGCTTCCGGCCTGCCAGGCGCTAGCACCGGCCTTGGCTCAGTGCTGCTCCAGCGAAATGTGGGCTGGAATTCGGGGGGCAAGGCACCCGCCGAGCCGGGATGATGTAATGGCTCCCAAGGAGGCTCGCCCGTGTCGCCCCCCCGACGCGGCTGCGCCCGGACCCGACCCCTCGGAGTCGGGGCCGTCATCCGCTGTCAGTGCACGTTCGCCGTTCGGTCAGCCTCCCACAATCGGGTTCGATTGCTTTCACGCCACGCCGGACAAACGAGAGTGAATGCTCCCCCGCCTAAAGGCGTGGGCTTCGTTGTTCGGGACTCAAGTCCAGTTTCGAGCAAAGCTCGGCCGAAGGTATCCCACCCGAGGTGGGCTGACGCTCCTCCAGGTCAACGCGACCACGCTTCAGCCCCGCTTCGATCAACCTCATCCCAGGCCGACCACTTGACTAAGGTCCCAGGCTCTATCAGACAACCAGCACTCGCTGCACGAGGCTCAACCGTATGGAACAGGCTCCGAGGTCGTACGGCCGAGCTGCCTCGATTCCTCCTTGGCGAGTGGCCAAGAATACTGAAGCCTTCACCTGAAGGCGGGGGTTTGACCCTCCCAGCATGCGACAATAAAGCCTGTATCGAATGCCATTAAGCTAAGCGTAAGCCCACAACTTCTTTGTACTTGCGATCAATTCCGTTGGGGCCTATCGTGTTTAGTATAGATATTTTCACGAGATTGCAATAGCGAAAATTCCCCAAATTCTAGCCACATGGAGCAAACTACATATCACTACGATGTCCGCATTGTCGGGCACGAAAAACGCAAGCCATGTACTGGAAACGACTTACACCTTCGCTTAATGCCATTCAAGCCTGTATCCTTATTTCTACTGTATCCAGATGCAGTAACTCTTATGAGTGCTACTCCTTGAGGTGATTTGACTTGCGTCGATTTCGACCCGTTTTGGACAATGACAGTGAACGGGTGGATGTCGGTAGTGTCCCAGCCGAATTGAATGATCGCCGTAAGTCCTGGAGAGAAGCCGAGTTCGCTCCATCCGGCGGTCTCTCTCATAACCTCTTGCATCATAGCAACTTGG
>CAWFJM010000016.1:0-24157 GCA_963816015.1 uncultured Planctomycetaceae bacterium
TAGTTTCTAGCTAGTTTCTGGGAACTTCAGCTAGTTTCTGGTCCCCCAGAGGGGCAACCGCGACGGCCGAGGCCTGCGTTTCTGGGGCATGCTGCCCCAGCCACCCGGGCGGCGACGCGGAAGCAACGCGAGACGGTGCGTCGTCAAAGACTTGGAGCTGATCAGGCGACGGGAGTCGCTTTCTTCCCCGGAACAATGACTCCCGTCCCCTTTGGCTTCACTTAAAGGCCCTGACAAAACCCCCGGCCCACTGCTCAAATTGCAAGGCTGCCTGGGTTTTGTCAGGGCTTCTTATAGAAATCATTGAAATTAAAGGAAACCCCATACTCGGTATCGCAATCACCTGCACGAAAGCTGTAATAGTATCCGTTTTTCATATCGATTGGTTGCGTAAAAAACCCTTCTTCATGACCACGAACCAGTTTTTCGTCCATGTTCCAAACTTCCGAAAAGCAAGTACCTGCAACGTCCGAGTGCGTAAATTCTACCGCTACCCAGCACCAGGTTCCCGCCGTTATATTAAGATGCCCAAGAATGCATGTATATGGATGAAAACTGGTAGGGCGAAATCCCGTATTCTGGCATGCACTTATATTATTGTCGCTCAGGTTTTTAACTAAAGGAAGAACTATATTAGTGACGTAAGTAGAACTTGGCGGTTGATACCCGATATCAGAAACAGCGACCATGTAGGCAAAAAACACGATTCTATCACCATTGGGTGTGAATGGCGTAGTGCTTCTGCATCCACCTTGTGAGACGTCGGTAGCATCCCATCCAATCGAACCTGAAACTTTCCCAGAATTCTCCAAGTTTGAGCCAGTGTAATTCTCAACAGGAACAGGATTCGATACGACAGGGAAATTGCGTTTCATTGCCTCAACTCCTAACCCGGCGTAGCCGGAACCAAAGAGGGATGTATCGCGATTTGCAATTCGGACTACGTGATGATCTCTCAGGTTTCGTCACGCGTTTTCGAAAAGTTGGAGGTTTTCGAAAACCCGCTCCCAGCCGTTATGCCGCAAGGGTTTAAGGCATCGGACTTCGTAAATCCTTACCACGAAGCGCAGTGCAAAGAGTAAGGGACTAATCTGGATCTGATCATCCATTGCTGATCTTAGGTTCAGATATCCACGTCGCCTCACTGCTTTCCAACAGTTTCTCGATTTCAATCCGCCATTCAGTCTATGTCAATTAAAAAGGGTCTGTTAATCAAAGATTTAACAATATTCCTGAGCGCTCGCCAGTTGGTGCGAGAGGAGAGGGGGGATGCGTAAGACAGGAGGAGTGTTTTCCGGCGAGATTCGGGGCCAGGGCTAGCGGCTTTCCCGGGCCGAACGATAAAACAGCACGCAGGGGACGTAGGGGCCGGGTCGCCCCAGGGGATTGCTCCCCTGGGGCTCCCACAGATCCGTACGTGCCCTTTCGGGCATACGGCTCGTCATATCATGAACTCGCTACGGGACGGCTCCCTGAGTGAGTCAGCGCTCCGTCTCGTACCCGACGCTGCGACCGTTGTCGTTTCGTGTCCACGGTTCTGGGTTTCGATGCACCCACCATGTTTCCCTCCAACGGTGTCATGACAGGGCGTCCCCTTCTCTCCACGGGGTCCCTCGGGATGGTTCCCCCGCTTCAGCGATACTATGGGACGCTCCGACTCCCCGCCGTCCGTCTCGACCCGTTCGATGACTTCACGAGTCGATACCATCGTGTCGCCCGTGGTTGGCTCCCCTCGGTCGGGGGCGTCCCACCGGGGGCCAGGGAGTTGTCGGTTCCGGTCTGCCCATCCGGATTTATGATGGAAACGTCGGGGTCTCTCAGGTTCCTGGAGAACCCTGATGGTCATTGTCCGTGCTCTTCGACCCCGGCAGGATCAGGCAGGCTGAGCGGACCATGAGCGAGTTGCCTGACACGGCCCCCGCATATGTCCACAACGAGGGCTCCGAGCGTCTTACGTTTTCGGGGCTCAATCACACGACCTTTGACCTCGCTGTCTACGCCTCGCAGGGTGAGTCGCCCCACCACCACGCAAGACTCGCTTATGGCTGCTGGTCCAGCTTTGCCAGGCGGGATTCCTACCCGCAGGATTCCAACGAAAGGTTTCCGAGTTCGAGACTCTTCCTCCTTTCCCAAGCTTTCCTGACGCAAGGACATAGCGCATTATTGATGGACTACGACGTGAAATGATGTATGTCCCCCTTTCCAGTTTTATGTCCCCCTTTCCCGTTCTCGAGGTTGTAGCGAAGGCTCGGCCCTGCAATGCCTTCCGTTTCGACGCTTATGACGAGGCGGCTGGTGCAGGGCCCTTCTATGCCAGGTGCGGATTCCGAGAAGTGGGACGCGTCTCGTATCGAGGGCCCACCCTGATCTACTTCGAACGCTTGCTCTAGCGGAATGACCCGCCACCGATCAGCCCGTTCACGACTTGAGCATCGCGGTGACGGTCTTCTTGGCATGCTCGAGAGCGTCGGGGATCTTCTCCGGGTTCTTGCCCCCCGCCTGGGCCAGGTCGGGCCGGCCGCCGCCGCCGCCGCCCACGATCGGGGCCACCTGCTTGAGCCAGTTGCCGGCGTGCAGGCCCCGGTCGATCAGGTCGCGGGAGAGGCCGGCGACGAGCTGGACCTTGCCCTCGGCCGCGGTGATCAGGAGCACCGCCAATCCCCGTTCGACCTTGCGGCGCAGTCCGTCGATCAGCACCCGCATCTCGTCGGGCGTCTGGTACTCGACGGCCCTGACCACGACCGTCGCGTCGCGGACATTCTCAGCCCCGGTCACGAGGTCATCGACGGACACCTTGCCGCCGGTGTCGGCCTTTCGCTGCGACGCTTGCTTCTTGAGGGTCTTGATCTCCTCCACGAGCGCTGCCACCCGATCGCCGAGCTGACTCTGGGGAACGCGGAGCGTCGCGGCAACCTGGGCCAGGACGTCTTCTTCCTGGCGGACAAGATCGAGCGCGGCCTGCCCGGTCAGCGCGGTGATCCGGCGCGGTGCCCGAGGCCACCGACTCTTCGCCGATGATCTTGAACATCCCGACCTGGCCGACGTTGTCCAGGTGAGTGCCGCCGCACAGCTCCTTGGAGAACTCGTCCATCCGGACAACCCGGACGATGTCCGGGTATTTCTCACCAAAAAGGGCCATGGCGCCCAGGGATTTGGCCTCGGCGATCGGCATGTGGGTCCAGGTCACGGGATCGCCCGTCATGACGAGGGCGTTCACGGTCGTCTCGATCTGGTCGAGCCGCTCCTTGCCGACGGCCTCGGGGTTGGCGAAGTCAAAGCGGAGCCGGTCGGGCTCGACCTTGCTGCCGGCCTGCTGGGCGTGCTTGCCAAGGTGCCGGTGGAGCGCGTGGTGGAGCAGGTGGGTTGCCGAGTGGGCACGGCGGATAGCCTGGCGCCGGGGGGCCTCCACGGTGGCCGAGACGTGGGCGTTGAGGTTGACGGTCCCCTCGGTGACCCGGCCGGTGTGAAGGATGAAGTCATGGTCCTTCCGGGTGTCCTCGACCGCGAAGACGAAGCCGGGGCCGCGGATCGTGCCGGTATCGCCGATCTGGCCGCCCGACTCGGCGTAGAACGGCGTCCGGTCGAGGATCAAGGCAATCGGCGGGCCGGCGGTGGCCGAGGTGGTGGCCGACTCGGCAAGCTGTCCCTGCTCGAGGATGCCGATCACTTTCCCCTCGGCCTCGGTGGTCTCGTAGCCGAGGAACTCGGACCCGTGGTGGTAGGCCTCCCGAAGTGCGTCGAGCGGGCCGGTGGCGAAGACGTCGGCCGCCTCGGCGGTGCCGCGGGCGATCTTCCGGGCTTCGTCCTGGGCTTTCTTGAAGGCGGTCATGTCGACGCGGAGGTTCTGGTCGGCGGCCAGGCTCTCGGTGATCTCGATGGGAATGCCGTAGGTGTCGTGCAGCTTGAACGCCTCGCGGCCGTCGATCGTGTCGGAGCCTGCGGCCTTGGTCCGCTTGAAGGTATCGCTGATCATCCCCATGCCGTTTTCCAGGTTCCGGAGAAACCGCTCTTCCTCCTCGCGGATGACGTTCTGGATCCGCGGGACGCTGTCGCGAAGCTCCGGGTAGGCGCCCTTCATAGCGTCGGCCACGACCGGGGGAAGCTTGTGCAGGAACGGCTCGCGCTGGCCCATCTGGTAGGCGTCGAGCACGGCCCGGCGGAGCAGGCGACGGACGACGTAGCCCTGCTTCTCGGGGCCCGGCCTGACATTCTCATGAATGCAGAACGTGAGCGCCCGGGCGTGGTCGCTGGCCCTGCGGATGCGGACGCCGTCGTGCGTGTCCTTGACCCTGGCGTAATCCACGTCGAGCACCTCGGCCGTGGCGGCGACGATGGGCCGGAAGATGTCGATCTCGAAGTTCGATTTCATGCCCTGGAGCGCGGCCGCGGCCCGTTCCAGGCCCATGCCGGTATCGATGTTCTTCTTGGGCAAGGGCTCGAGCTGTCCCGGGCCAACGCGGTTGAACTGGGTGAAGACGAGGTTCCAGATCTCGACCTCCTCGACGCCGTCTCCATGGTAGAAGATCTCGGAGCAGGGGCCGCAGACCCCGTTGGGACCGTGCGTGGGGGCGCCGGCGGGCCAGAAGTTGTCGTCCTCGCCCATCCGCGTGATTCTGTCCGCGGGGACGCCCACCTCCTTGTGCCAGATGTCGAAGGCCTCGTCGTCCTCGAGATAGACGGTGTACGTGAGCCGTTCGCGGGGGATCTTCAGGACCTTGGTCAAGAATTCCCAGGCCCAGTGAATCGCCTCGCGCTTGAAGTAATCGCCAAAGCTGAAGTTGCCCAGCATCTCGAAGAACGTCATGTGCCGGGGTGTCTTGCCCACATTCTCGATGTCGCCGGTCCTGATGCATTTCTGGCACGTGGTGGTGCGCTTGAAGGAGGGGTCGCCCAGGCCCATGAACTCCCGCTTGAACTGGTTCATGCCGGCCGGCGTGAAGAGAACGGTCGGGTCGTTAGGCACGAGCACGTCGCTGGGGCGGCGGACACAACCCTGGGAGGAGAAGTAATCGAGATACGCTTCGCGAAGTTCGTCGGTTTTCATGGAAGAAGCGGCATGGTTGAACGGATCGGAGGGTCTTCAGACCCGAGTGAGTCTCAGAGGAGTCATGCGTGGGCCGCGGCGCAAACGACCAGCGACGGCGCGGGAGCGGCAGCCCTCGCGGCGCCTGTCATTGTGCAGGAGACACACCATGGGGGCAACCCGGAATCGGCGGGCGGCCTGCTCATTCCCCCACCGTGACCGATCCCTGGTCGGTCAGGAGGGTGACGGGGCCTTTCAGTTCGGAGACCGCCCGGGCGAACTGGGGCGGCGTCAGGACCGGGGTCTTCTCGACCTGGCGGATGGTCTGGAATTTCTTCAGGCCGGCCCGGGCGGCTGGCGAATCGTTCTGGATCTCGGTCACGAGCACCCCGCCGGGCACCTGTTCGAAGAATGGGGGGCCCAGCGCCCTGGGAATGACGGTGCTCACATAATCCACGCGAAGACCCCGCCATGCGGGGGGGCGGTTGGTGGCGATCAAATCGCTGTCCACGGGATACTTCGCCAGGACGACGGTCTTCGTGAGCTCCGTGCCGGCGCGGCGGAGCTTGAGCTTCACCTCGTCTCCGGGCGCATGCGAATTGATGGCCAGGATCAGGCTGTCGAAGTCGATGATCGGCGTATCGTCCACAGCCAGGATCTCGTCATTGGCCTGCAACTGCCCCTGGTCGGCCGGTGAATTGGGAGTAACTTCCTCGACGCGGTTGGTGCTGTTGAGATGAGCCTTGATCCCCAGGAAGCCGTACTCGATTTCCTTGCCTTGCCGGAGGGTTTCCACCGCCCGGCGGCCAAGCTTGTCGATGGGAATGGCATAGCCGGCCATGGCGTCGAAGCCGGCGGGGCTCGAGGCCATCGTCGTCAGGCCCACCAGTTCCCCCTTCAGGTTCAAGACGGCCCCGCCGCTCATCCCCAGATTGAGCTTGGAGTCAAGCTGCAGCAGGGTGGGATAGTTGGGGAACGTCATCCGGCGGGGGCCCATGAACATCTCGTCCTGCTCTGGCTCAACACGCCGCGCCAGGTTGGACAGGATTCCCCAGCTTGCAGAGGGCTTGCCGTCCTGGGCGGCGTTGAACGGGTTACCCAGTGCGATCAGGAACGATCCCTTGCGAAGTTGGCTTGCATCACCCAGGGCAATCGGCTTGAGCCGGGGAGCGGGCATTCCCGGGATGGCGACTGGCACGATCACGGCCAGGTCGCTGCGGGGATCGGCCGCGATGATCTCGGCCTCAAATTCCTGGCGGTCGGCCGCCCGGACGATCAACTGGGCAGCGCCCCGCACCACGTGGTAGGCCGTGAGGATCTGTCCCTCGTCGCCCACGACCACGCCGGAGCCGAAGTCGAACGAGATCATGTTGGGCGGTTCCACCTCGCGTTGGAACCGCGGCCGGAGCACCGGGGGAATGAGGCCTGACTGCGGCTTGGGCTTGCCGCGGACGGCGAGCGTCTCATGCGGGTTCTCGTTCTTGTGACGGTGGATGGCCACCACGGAGGGCTCGGCCCGGGCGATCGCATCGGCCATCACCGTCTCGAAGGCGGAGACGAGATCGAGCGGTGAGGGCTGCTGCGGTCGGGGTGGCGGATCAACCCAGAGCAGGGGGAGGCAAGCCAGCGAAAGGAGCAACGCCATCAGTGAATCCTCTGTTGCGCGAGCCCGGACGTCCTCTCTCATCATTTCCAGTTTGCGCCGCCGGGGCAATCCGAGATTCCGCCGCTCCGGCACTGCGGAGGCTGCCGCTGCCTGTTGACAGGCCCGGCGTTCCGTCCGATAGTAAAGGCTCCGGGCGAGGCTGGCTGGAGGTCCGGGAAGACGGGTCGATCGCAAGGTTCTTCCCGGGACCAGGTCATCAAGAAGTGGCCATGTCGTAGGATCAAATGGGTGTGGCCGTCCTTTCTGATTTCACAACATCGGCGGGTCTTCTCGAGGGAGCTCTTTCCCATGCGGCAGACTTGGAATCTTCGTCCAGCTGGGGCGGTGGACGGGGCATGGATCCTGTTCACCTTGTCCACCGTTTTCCTGTTCTGGCTGGCGTCGGGGGAACTCGGGGTGGCCCAGGCCCAGGGTCCTGCCTCGAAGGGGAAGCCCGTGGCCGCCAAGGCCGAAGCAGCCGCGCCGTCCGCGGGGGATGACACCGAGCCCACCCCCAAGCCGGCGGCAGCCCCGGCCTCCCCCGCCACCAGCGACGATGGGACCAAGCCGCAAGCGCGTGAGAATATGCTCCAGTGGGCCATCCGGGCCTCGGGCCCGATCGGGCTCTTCCTGCTCTGCCTCTCGGTCTATTTCACGGCCCTGGTGATCCGCCTGTTCATGGAATATCAGGTCAGCGAGGCGGTGCCCACCCCGCTGGTGGAGAAGCTCGAGACCGCGATCCGGGACAAGAAGTTCCAGGACGCGTACGACGTCTGCAAGGAGAACGACTCGTTCCTGGCACGACTCGTCCGCACCGGCATCGCCAACCTGCCCAACGGCCGCCCCGAGGCCAAGGAGGCGATGATGGTCATGACGGAGGAGATCGTCACCAGTCTGGAAATGAAGATCAGCTACCTGGCGACGATCGGCACACTCGGCCCGATGATCGGCCTGGTCGGAACGGTCTGGGGCATGATCATGAGCTTCCAGACCATCGCCACCGCAGGGGGCGAGCAGCCCCGCCCGGAAAAGGTGGCCGAGGGCATCTCTACCGCGCTCTTCATCACCCTCGAAGGAATCACGCTGTCGGTGCCGGCAATCTTCTTCTTCGCCTTCTTCCGCAACCGGATCTCCCTGATGACCATGGAAGCCACCAAGGTCGCCGATCGCACCATCAATTCGCTGGTTGCCGCGGCCAAGACCGCCAAGTCGGCCTGAGCGACCGGAGGGGGGTGCCATCATGGCCGGATCTGTCTCTTCGGAAGTGCGGGCCGAACCCAACCTGACCCCTCTGCTCGATGTCGTCTTCCAGCTCATCACCTTCTTCATGCTGGTGATCAACTTCACCTCGGAGAACTACGACCGGAGGGTTCACCTTCCGGTCGCCGGCTCGGCCCGGCCGGTCGAGGATGCTCAGCAGGTCTCGGAGGACCGGCTGGTCCTGAACATCGACAAGGACGGTCACCTCCTGGTCGGTGGCCAGGCCCAGTCGCTCAACGAGGCGATCGCAACCATCAAGCACCAGGCCGACCTGGTGAAGCTGAACCTCAGGGCCAGCGGCCTGAAGTTCGACGCCGGCCAGAGCCTGCCCACGACCATCATCTTCCGGGCCGACCAGGACTCGGTCTTCTCGTCGGTGATGAGCCTGCTGAACGCGTGCCAGACTCAGGGTTTCCGCAAGTTTGCACTGAAGGCGATGAAGGGTGTCTAGCTCGAACGCGGCCACGGGCGACCACGGGACGGGGCTCCTCCCGTGCCCGGGTGCTCGGGGTGATGCGAAAATCCGGGCTGTTGCGCACCGCGTGCCGTCCGAGAGAGGATTCGATTCGTGAGGGGAGAGTCCGGAGGGTGGTTCCATGCGTCGGCGATCGCTGAGACAGAAAGTTGACGAGCCCAACGTGCCGATCGCGCCGATGCTGGACATGGCGTTCCAACTCCTGACGTTCTTCGTGCTGACTTATCACCCTGCGCCTCAGGAAGGGCAGTTCGTGATGAGCCTGCTGCCGGCTCAGCCGGCAACCGCCATGGCGGCTGCCCCCGCCGCCAATCAGCCGGTCGCCTCAAACGACCTGCCCGTGTCGCTGCGGACCCTGCCTATGAGCCTGAGGGCCGGCGACGGGGGCAGCCTGGGACGGATCGTGGTCGAGCAGACCGAGATGCCCAACGACCCGAAGGCCCTGGAAGAGGCGCTCGGCAGGTACCTCGAGGATCCCGATCTCCCGTTCGACCAGACCCTCCTGAAGGTGGACCCGAACCTTCGCTACTCGGAGCTCATGACGGTGATCAACGCCTTCTCCAATGCGTTTGCCAAGTCCGGGAAAGACATGAAGCTGAGCTTCGTCGAGCTGCGTCCTGACGAGGGGGAATGATCGCGTGGAACCGAGCCTGAGCCAGCGGTTTTTCCGGGGAGCCGAGCTGGTCCGCCTGCTCGTGCTGGCGGTGCTCATGGTGGCGGGCTGGGGTCTGGTCTGGGAGTATGTCCACAAGCAGCCGGAGCCTGCCGAGCCCGAGCCCAGGGCAGCTCCCCATCCCGAGCCCGTCGTGCCCGACCGGTCGATCGAGTTCGAGACGGTCACGGACCGCACCCCGAGCTCGTTCCGCGACAATGCCGCTTATGCCTACCTCCTGGAGAAGACGCGGGGGCTCTCTCCCGTCGAGCTGGCCAGGCAGAGCCGCCGGGACATCCTCTTGACCCATCTCTGGGAACGGCCCGAGCTCTATCGCGGCGTGCCGATCCACATCCAGGGATCGGCCATGCGGGTGATCCGCTATGAGGCCAAGATGTGCAAGACGGGCTGGCTCTACGAGGCGTGGATCGTCACACCCGACGCCCGCAGAGTCCCTTACTGCTGCGTCTTCGAGGAGCCTCCAGAGGGCTTTCCCCTGGGGGGAAATGTGTCCGAGCGGGTGGTCTTCAACGGCTTCTTCCTCAAAATCATGAAGTACGAGGCCGGCGACATCACCCGAGGCTCGCCCGTGCTGGTCGGGAAGATCGGCTGGGAGCCTGGCGACGACGCGGCGCCGAAGGCAGTCCCAGGTGTCGGTCCCCGTGCCATGTCGAGCCGCACATTCTGGTCCCTGGTGGTCCTGGGCGCGATGTTCCTGATCACGATGGGCCGCTGGGTCTATCAGCTCCTCCACCACCTCTCCGGCCCACGATCCACCCACATCCCCAGGTCGCATCCGCGCGAGGACATCCCCGCCGAGGACCTGAACGCCTGGCTAAACTCCCAGGCGAGGCCCGAGGATGACGAATGGGGAGAGGAGCCGAGCTAGCGCTTCTCTGTCTCGATCGCAGCCTTCAGGAGCAGGCTCACCTTACGCGGCTTCTTCGGGTTCTTGGCCGTATCTTTGGCCTCTTCCATCTCATGCCGGAGCAGAGTGACCTCCTGTCCCGCCTTCAGTGCAACGGGCCGCTCCAACCGGGTCGTGCTGCCGGAGCTTGCCTTCCAGCCCCACCAGAGTGCATCCCGCGACAGTCCGATCCCGGCCCCACCTCGCGAGACGGGCGAGTTGATGCGGAGCTCAACGTTGCCCGGCCTCAGGAAGAGGAGGATCTTCCCGCCTCCCCCGTCCGCCGCCTGCTGGTTTGCCTTGACGTCGAGGATCTTCGGCTGGCTCACCGTTTTCTGGCCCTCCTCGATCACCTCGACCCAGCATCGCGGGGTGCCACCCTCGTAGGCGAAGGCCCAGATCGTGATCCCCAGGAAATCGGCCAGCTCGTCAGCATCGATGGGTGCGTTGGCGAAGGTCGGGCTCTCTTTCGGCGGTTGAGCGGCGGTCCCCGACTGGGCGTTGCCGGCTGTGCACCAGAGCACGGAGATCAGAGCGATCAGGGCGAGTTTCGAGTGGGGCAGTCGCATCGTTGACCCTCGGACAAGGAGAGTGGGCGGGCGTCCGGCGGATCGACCCGCCGAGACAGCGATCGAGTATACCAACCTGTCCCCGCAACCCTCCCGGTCGATCGGTCGCGAGCCGAAGTGCTTGCCCGCATAATCGTCAAGTTCCCCACGCGCTCGGGCTCTATTCTCCTGTCGCTGTCGCACGCAGCGGGTGGGTGCATGAGACTGATTCATCGCGAACCATCGCCTGATGTTGTCGACATCCATAGACTATACTGTACTTTCCGCGATTGACTTCGCTCTCATGCCGCCAGGGCAAGCAACCGCTCGGCGACGGCCCGAATTTCCTCCTCGGTGACCCCGGGGCGTAGAACCGCGCGAATCTCCTCGGCCAACAATTCACGGCGCCAAGCCCGACGCTTGTCTGCGTGGCTTGGGCGACGGTTCGGATCGTCCCATGGCGATGCTCGGCGGTCCACCAAGTCGTCCTCCTCCCGACCCCATGCCCAAGCTTCGGTCATCGTGAACGTCCAGAGGCAGATGTGGAATGCACCGATGTTTGCCCACACGAACCGCACCTGCTGCTGGCCGGCTCCGACGATCTCCTTGCAGTCGCGGAACGCGATCTCTAATGAGAACCGGTCGGCGACCGTCGAGAGAATCTCTGCTACGGTCGCTGACACGTCGGTGCAGAAGAAGGCCACCCATCCACTCGGCTCCTCCACCAACACCACCCGGATTGCCCCGCCGACGGGCCGCCACATCGCCACGAACGTCTTATACCGCTTCTTCGCCCGCTTGCCATACAAGTCGAAGATGCTAGTCGTCCAACCGCGACGCTGCCCGGCCCGTTTGGCCAAGTCGATGCGCGTCTCTCCGTAGACCCGCGGCCTACCGCGCCGACCTGGTACCCGGGGCCCTGGGATCGTCCATCGCGCCGCGTCCTTGCGCAGCCGGCTGACGACCGTCATTCCCAGCAACATCGCCGGTTTGAGGAACGGGGCCTTGGCGTAGGCCCCGTCGACCACCACCCACAGCGGCTTGCCCAGGAACCGGAGCCAGAACCAAGCCCACCGCAGGAGCTCGACTCCCATCTCCAGCTTGGTCCGGAACTCCGGCCGATGCTTTGGGTCGATGCACGGCAGATCCTTGGCCCGCACGTACAGACGGGCCAACAGCGGCAGAGCGATGACTCCCCATGCAGGATGGACCGCCAGGAGCCCGAGCACCACCCAGACGTGGCCGTAGACATGCGGCGAGCCAGCCGGGCCGGGGGTCGGGTTGTGATGGATGCCAGCCCCCTGCACGTAGGGCCCATACCGCTGTGTCGGCGTGTCGTCTAGCGCCACGGTGAGCCGCGTCTGACCATCCACCAAAGGCTTGACCACCTCGTGGATCAACCGGCCGGCGATGTTGTCCGCCCGCTTGCCGGCTGCTGCGACGGTCGTGTAGCAAGGCTGATACTGTCGACTCAAGCCGGCAGCGCGGATCCAGCTGGTGACGGTCCTTCGGCCGCAGGCGAGGATCGCGCCGATAAAGAGCCACACCAGCCTGACGGCAGATCTGCGATCCAGGGGTGAAGCAAGGCAAGAGAACCACTGGCACGATGTCGCGTCCTGGTGCGATGATGTCACGGCCGACTCCGTCCGGGGTTGATTGGCAGGCTTGGTCACCGCCATCGTCCCGGCCGGACCGGCATTCGTCTACCCGAGTCACGTCAACGACCAAGGGAACCAAATCGCGGAAAGTACAGGCAAGAAGGAAGAACCCTCATTCGCCGACATGCTGACGACCCTCAGGCGAGTCAGCTACCAGGAGAAAACCGCCAGACTGCTTCCAGAACGGTCTCGACTGAAAACCTGGATCGCCCAGTTGACCGAGCTTCTCAGCCGAGCAGGTTGAGCGACAGTTCGGCCCAAGATTCAGGCCTCTCAGGTCAGTGCACGATCGACTTACCCGGGGTAATTTCGCCCTCCGGACGGGTCGAGATACGCCTCAGAATCTGCGAAACTTGAACTTTGTACTTGCGATCAATTCCGTTGGGGCCTATCGTGTTTAGTATAGATATTTTCACGAGATTGCAATAGCGAAAATTCCCCAAATTCTAGCCACATGGAGCAAACTACATATCACTACGATGTCCGCATTGTCGGGCGCACGAAAAACGCAAGCCATGTACTGGAAACGACTTACACCTTCGCTTAATGCCATTCGGAACAGACCGCCGAATTTGGTCCGGCAGGACCGCGGGCTCAGGTCGCGTTGTCGAACGTCGGCGACATCGGCCGTGGTCGGCCGCGAGCCGGGTGGGCGCTCGTCGTCGGCGCGGCGCGGCAACCGCGTGAATCCTTCTTCCTTGAGGATCTGTCCGACAGCGACTGGGCTGAGAGGATGTCCTTGGTGCGCCAAGGTGCGGCTGATGTCGTAGATGGAGAGATTCTGTTTGCGTAGGGCGATGACACGGTCGCGGAGAGGGTCGGCCTTGGGTGCGGAACGGGGCCCCTTGGCCGGTGTGAGGAAGAAGTCGCGTCGAGGGTCCTGGCGGAATTGGTGGACGAGGACTCGGAAGCTCCCCGGCGTGTAACCGAAGCTGCGAGCGACCTCGGCACTGGGACTCCCAGCAACGAAGAAGGCGCGGAGGGCCTCGTACTGGCGATGGGTGGCGTTGGCGGGTTCGAGGAAGACCTGGGAAAGGTCCGTTAGTTTTTTTGCTTTACTGGTAAACATGCTCCCCAAATGTCACTTTGGGGCAGACTTGTAAAGGCCGAAATGGCGAATCACGAAAAAACAGGGAAAAATGGGGACAAACGAAAGGATCAGTGCAGCTGGATAGGACATCTAAGAGCGTGGAACATGGTATATCGAGAAACCCAAAAAACTACGATGGATAGGCGATTATGGCGGAAATAATGCAGAACGTGAGGTGGATTGTTAGGCTTTTTTTTCAACGATCCGCGAGAGGGCTAGAAGATACGGGTTTCGCGGTGTAAAGTCTTGCCTTGTTGGCGTCAACGATGGCGTTCACCCGTGGCACGGAGGTCGGCAGGATGTCCTACGCTTGGCCCAAGGATACGGATTTTGCTCTGTGGGAACTCGATGTCCTCGACCGCCATTGTCCGGTCTGTGGACGGCTGATGTATATCTGCGACCACCGGTACCGTCGGGTTCACACCCTCGAGGGTCCGGTGCAACTCGTCTGCAAACTCAACCACTGCCCCGATCCCGCCTGCCCCGGCCACGCCAAGACCAAGAGCCCCGAACTCGAGATCACGATCGCGCCGCCCAAGTGGGCGGTCGGGTGGGATGTCCTCTGTTGGATCGGTCATCGTCGATGCTCACGTCATTGGTCGATTTCCCAGATCCAATCCGATCTCTGGGATGATTACGGCATCAAGCTCTCGGCCGACTCGATCGCCCGGTACATCGGATCCTACCAGGTCATGCTCGCCGTGCGCGAGCAGGACCCCGAGTCGTTGCGGCGGCACTATGAAGCCGTCGATGAGATCATCCTCTCGATCGACGGCCTACAGCCCGAGAAGGGGCACGAGACGCTGTACGTGGTGCGCGAACTGACCGGCAAGCGGGTCTGGTTCGCTGAGCCTTTGATCTCCGCCACGGCGGACGAGGTGCGCCGCCTGATCGCGCAGGCCAGGGCGTGGGCCAAGTCCCTGGGTAAGCCGGTGGCGCTGTGGTTGTCGGACCGGCAGGACGCTTTCGTGACGGGCATCGCGGCGGAATTCCCCGACGTGCCGCACCGCTACTGCGACAATCACTTCCTCCGCGACGTGGCCAAGCCTGTTCTGGAGGCTGACAGCCACGCCAAGGTTCAGATGCGGAAGAAGGTGCGTGGCCTTCGGAAGATCGAACAGGCGGTACTCAAACAGCAGGGCGTCCAGGCGTCGGAACGCATCGTGGAGGATGATCCTGCTGCGACCGCGCCGCCGCTGAACCCGCCCGGGCCCCGAGTCGATGCCGCCAGCGCCGTGGTGCTCGAATACTGCACGGCGGTGCGTGGCATTCTCAACGACGATCAGGGAGGACCGCTCCACCCTCCCGGCTTGCGGATGGCCGATGCGCTGGATGAGGTTCGCGTGTCGCTCCAGCGAAACCTGGACGCGAAAAAAGGGGATTCGCCGAGCGGCAACTGGGCCGACTCGCCGACTGCATCGACCGCGGCCGAAACGAAGTGCGCGACGAACAGGAGTCGATCCGTGAATTCATCGCGGAAGTCACGGAAGTTGCCGAAACGCTCGATCCCGGCAAGGGAACATGTGCGGACCGGCAGGCGAAGTTCGAGGAACTGATCGATCGATTCCAGCAAACCGGGGGCCCGATTCATAAGCAAATGGCCCAGGTGATGATCAGTTTTCTCGCCGGCCTGTTCGTGGGCGAAGGACTGTTTGAAGAGATCAAGGACAACCTGGATTTGGAACGATGGTTTCGCTTGCCCAAGAGTCATGAGCGGCGGATTCACGGCCACCGCCACGCGGGGACCCGTATTGTTCTGGAGGGGCCAACTTTAGTGCACGCACTGGATGCACACGCCTTCCATCCGGAGCCGTTCACGGTGGACGACTTGCTGCCCTATCGCACGGCGCACGAACCACAGTGCCAGAGGCAGGCACTGGATCGTCGCAAGATCATGAGGAAGGCACGCTCGAAGAAGAACCGCCCGATACTCCTGGCCGACCTCGAGCGGCGCTATCAGGAACCGTCGGGGTTCTAGCCCTCTCGCGGATCGTTGTTTTTTTTCTGTATGGGGATCCAGGCTAGCCCTGGCGCAGCGTGCTGATGTGCTGGCGGTGGACCGCGACCATGGCATGTGCCGGCGGATCGCCTGGAACGCCGCCGTCTACGAGGTGGATCGCCGCGTCCTGCCCTGCCAGTCCAGCGCCGAGACCTTTCCGATTCCGCCGGGAGCCTGGGTTCACATCGATCCCGACCGCCGCGCGTCGGGACAGAATCGCTCTTTGAGCCTTGAGGGCTACGTGCCAGGCCTGGAGTTTCTCCACGCCCTTTCCCGCCGCGCACGGGCGGGGGTATCAAGCTTGGCCCGGCCAGCGATTTCGCGGATCACTTTTCCAGCCCTGGGTTCGAGATCGAGCTGATCAGCGAGCGAGGCGAATGCAAGGAGGCGACCGTCTGGTTCGGTGCTGCCGCAACCTGCCGCCGTCGGGCGACGCGGCTGCCGGAAAACGTCACCTGGACCGACCGTGATGGCGGGCTTGGCGAAGGGGTGATGGTCCCGGTAACGTCCGTCTCCTCATACCTCTACGACCCCGACCCCTCCCTGCTGCGGTCGGGCTTGCTCGATTCGTTTGCCTCCGCGCATGGCCTGAGCCGGATTGCTGCCGACGTGGAATACCTGACAGCAGCCCGTCTCATCGCCACGCCGTTTCTGTCGGCCTTCGAGGTTCGGAGCGTTCACCCGCTCGACCTGAAACAGGTCAGGCGTCTGGTTCACGAGCAGAATGTAGGCCCACTGGAGATCAAGCTGAGAGGCCTGGACCTCTCCCCCGAAGCCCTTCGAAAACAGTTACGTCCCCGAGGCTCGCAACCCGCGACCTTGATTCTGGCAGGAGGGGCGGGAACCGCGCAGGCCATTCTCGCTGGGAGAGTCACGCACGAGTCTCGTGAGAAGCACCGGGCCAAGAGCGTCTAACGTCTCCTCGGCCGACGCATCTCTCATCCCCCAGGCCCATCGGGCCGGAATCGCAAAAGCCCCGGGCTACGCCCTGGGCTATTTAGCTGTTGCCCCTCCGGGGCTGGGAATGCGACATTACGGACGGCCGCCAGGCTACGAAGGGACGCCCCGAACGGGCTGGGGAGGCCCGTCAACAAAACCGGGACGAATCCAAGCTCGAGGCAAGACCGACTTTTGATCAGCCCAGCCTCGATCTTCACGGATGACCTTCTCACACCGCCACGGCCGGAACCCGCGCAGGGGCCAGCCGCATGCTGGTCTCGGCCGGGGATCTCGGGATCAACCGCTCGATCCCGATCATCTCGACCCATCCCACCGACTTGCGATGCTCGTCCACGAAGTTCAAAAGGTACTCGCAGGTCGTGTGATCGATCAGCGAAACACGATCGCCGAAGTGGAGGATGATATCGGAGACTCCCGTGGGGATCTGCCGGAACTCTCTTTGCAGATGGAAGGCGTTGAAGCACACCAGCGGACGGTCGAACCGGATCAGGTAGCAGTCGCCGATGCGCTGGCGATCGGTCACCGGGTTGCCAAAGAAATCAACAAGGTGCTCGATGACGTGCCGGCTGCCCTGGACGACTTCCCCGGCGCTCGTCACGGGCAAGCCTTTCCTCAGGTCGCGGGTGGAGAGCGCCAGGTTCAGGAAGAGCTTCAGCCCCATGCCGATCGCGATGCCCCAGAGCAAGTCAGTGGCGAGCGTGGCAATGACCGTCGCGGTGAACAGGAAGAGTTGCTCGCCGCCGAAGTGGGCCACATGCTTCCAGATCACCGGCTCGCACATCCGCCAGCCGGTATAGATCAGGATGGCGGCCAGCGACGCGTAGGGGATCAGGTTGATGAGCGGGGGGAGCACGAAGAGGTAGCTGAGCAGGAAGCAGGCGTTGGCGAAGTTCGCCCATAAGGTCCGGCCGCCGCTCACCACGCATAGCTTGCTCTTGACGCCGCCGGGAATGATCGTCAGGCCGCCGGCCAGGCTCGAGCAGATGTTCGAGATCCCCATGGCCATGAGCGTGCGGTCCGGGTCGGACTTGCGGTGGAAGGGGTCAATCCGGTCCACGGCCGCGATCGTCGCCAGCGACTCGACGCCGTCGATCATCACTAGGGTCAGCACCGTGGTCACGACGATCCAGACAAGGGAATGATCGGCGAACAGGCCGGCGAAGTCGGGCACCACGATCCCGTGCTGAAGGACATTGTCGGGGACGTGAATGAGGTTCCCTCCCCCCAGCCCCAGCAGCTTCGCGAGTGCAATTCCCACGATGACCACGAAGAGCGGCGGCGGCACCGAACGGAGCCAGCGTATCTGCAGCTTTGGCAGCACGAACATCAGAACCAGGCAGATCATGCCAACGGCCAGGACACTGGGTTGAATGAGCCCCATTTCGGCGGGTGTCTCGCGAAGGATGCCGAAGAATTCGTGCGAGTGGTACGGGTGGCCCAGGAAATGAGTCAGCTCCTTGGCGATGATCATCAGGCCGATCGACGCCAGCATGCCCTCGACCACGGCAGCCGGGAACGCCGCGCTGAGCTTGGCCGCGCCGAGCCGGCTGAGGACCACCTGGATGGTTCCGACCATGCAGATCACCGCAAGCAAGCGCGGGTAGCCTATCCCCGTGTTGCCATGGCCCAGCAAGGTCATGGCCGCCAGAAGTGCGGGGGCCAGCCCGGCGGCCGGCCCGCTGATGGTCACGAACGACCCGCCCAGGAACGGCAGGATCAGTCCGGCGATGATCGCCGAGATCAGCCCCGCGATCGGCGGTGCTCCGGAGGCGATCGCGATCCCCAGCGAAAATGGCAACGACGTCAAAGACACCAGCAGACCTGCCATCAGATCGTGCCGCCAGTGCTTGAGCCCTTGAAGACCATTCTTCGGCTTCTCGACGAGCGTGTGAGTTTCCAGGTTCAACATGATCTCCCCCTTGGTGCGTGGAATCCAGCGTCCCCGGGGCGGAAAGGGGTGAATGGATTGACCCCGGGCGCTGGAGGTTGTGCGCGAGCCAGAGCGAGACCGGCTCGCGACAACCTTCGTGGTCGGAAACATGGAACGGTACGACGACGACGACGATCGGGACCACCTGGCTCAACCGCCCAGGCATGAGCCGGCGGCGAGCTTGACCCCAAGGGAGAGGAAAAGGGGCACGCGGGACACTCCCAGGTCCGGAAGTGCCCCGGAACGATCGTCTCAGCAGCGCAAGACCGAGCGGGCCGTTGAATCGGCCACGATCTCGGACAGGAAGGGAAGCGCAAGCAGGGAGCTGGGAGCGTTCACGTCCCAGGAGAAGAGGGGCGTGACTCCGAGGGCGCAGCTCTCACTGGGATCGGACTCGCCCTCTTCGGACTCTTCGCTGAAGAGGTCGTCAAGGAGAGAACCTGTAGGGACCTCGCCGATCCCGGACCCGGATCGCCGGGACCGATCCTCGGGTTGTCCCAACGTCAGTGGGCTGAAGGGGCCCTCGGACGATGGTCCCACGGTGAAGTGGACCGCACATGCGGCGCCAGCAGAGACCCCGCCAGCGACCGAGCTGTGGGGCAAGCTGAACCATAAAGTGAAAATGGCGAGAACCGCCAGGGAAGACCTCATCATCTTCCTCTGAAAGAATGAAAGCGTTACGCGGGAACCATAGCCGCTGCCGGATCACCTGTCAATCGAGAACGATGATCGCGAAAGCGATGGCGCGCCCAGGTCTCGCTCGATCTGCAACAAGTCTTATCGGCACGTGGAATCCTATTGGTTCAACAATTCCGACGACCCGGATCCTCTCGACCGACTCCACCAGGGCTCTCCTTCTCCAGAGCTCGCCACACCATGGAAGTGGAGCTGTTGTGGGGCGGCCGGCGGCAGCGCGGAGTTCTCGGAGTTTTCCTGGATCATGGGCTTCGAACCGCTAGAATCAACGGGGTAAGGTGGTTTCCCTTGCACGATCATGTCACCTGAAAACCGGTCATCCATAGCCAGGGGACGCCCATGCCCATCCTCCGCTCCTCCACGAATCGACTCTTGATCGAGGTTCACCGGGACTCACGGCTGGGGGAAAAGCTGGAAGCCAGCGCCGCGGCCGGCGGCCTCGAGGCCATCACCCCGGTGGCCGATGGAGGGGGGCGCGAGCGGTGGGGAAGTCTGTCCTTGCCGGCGGCCCTGGAGACTCATCCCTGGGATCAGGCCCACCGTGCGCTCGCCCGGCCGGAGGATGTGGGGCTGGAATCCGCCCCCGCGTATGCCGAGCCGGATTTTGTCCAGGCCTTTCCCTACCAGGGGCCCGACGACGTGGGACTCGAGTCCTTCGGTATGGCCGGACCGTGCGTGCTCAGCGGGCCGGATGCGTTCTGGCCGCCCGCGATTCCGCAGCCCTCCTTTCCGTTCGCCTGGCACCTTGGGGACGACTATTCCGGTCTCAAGGCCGCGCGCGATCAGGTTGGCGCACCGTCGGGGCGGCGGATCCGCATCGCTCATCTGGACACCGGCTACGATCCTGAGCATGTCACCCTGCCGCTCCACCTGCTGACCGAGTTGCAACGCAATTTCGTCGATGGCGACCCCAACGACGCGCGAGATCCGAACCGGCACTTCCCCACCAACAACCCCGGACATGGGACGGCGACCCTGGCCCTGCTGGCGGGGCGCAAGGTCCATCCACCGGCCTTCTCCTCGTTCGATGACTTCCTCGGCGGCGCTTATGAGGCCGAGGTCGTGCCGGTGCGGATCGCGGACTCGGTCATTCACTTCGGCACCCAGGCAATGGCGCTCGGGATCGAGTATGCCATCACGGCCAAGTGCGACGTGATCACGGTCAGCATGGGCGGCGTTCCCGCCCGCTCCTGGGCCGCGGCCGTGAACCGGGCCTACGAGGCCGGCATCGCCATCTTCGCCGCCGCGGGCAACCGGATCGGGCCATCGCCCCCGAGCACCATCGTTTATCCTGCGCGGTTCAACCGCGTGGTTGCGGTCTGCGGCGTGACATTCGCCAAGACGCCTTATTACCAGGAAGGGCTTCACCGGCATATGCAGGGTTGCTTTGGCCCCCCCGCAAAGATGAGCACCGCCATCGCGGCCTACACGCCCAACACACCCTGGGCCATTCTCGGCTGTCACGGACTGATCACCATCGACGGTGCCGGGACCTCTTCGGCCACTCCCCAGGCCGCCGCGGCCGCCGCTCTCTGGCTTCAGAAGAACCTCCCCGCGACGGCGTTCAGCCCGTGGCAGAAGGTCGAGGCCGTCCGGAACGCCCTCTTCACCTCGGCCGATCGCAGTGTGCCCGAGGTCGCAACCTACTACGGGCAAGGACTGCTCCGCGCCGCGGAAGCGCTGGCGATCCCCTTCCGCACCGACCTGCCCAAGACGCCCGAGGACGAGGTCTCCTTCCCCTGGTTGCGGCTCCTTGGCGCCTGGAGGCCGTGCCCGCCGAGCCCCCGCGCCCCAGGGTCGTGAGCTGATGTACGAGGTTGAGGCCCTGCAGATCTACGAGCAATCGCTCGATCTGCAACGAATCACGGGCGGCGCCGATTACAGGAAGGACCGGCTCGACCCGTTCACGCGAAAGCACCTGATCGAGGGGCTGATCGCTTCCCCCTACGCCTCCAGGGCGCTGCGAGAGCACCTCCAGAAGCTTCCTCGTTAACCCGGATCGGGCAGAGAGCTTGCGCGATCGATCGCGTGGAGGTCGGGCGGAGCACGGCCGATCTCCCGCGATGCCCGATCAGAGGCTCCTGGGCTTGAGTGCGATTTCGAGCTGTAAGCCGGCCTTTTCCAGACGGCTGACGATGATCGGCCAGAGCTTGCGGTAGCTGTATGGGTCCATGGTGTGCAGACACTCGATCGTGTCCCGATCGAACCGGCCGACCACCCTCGCCCCGCCCGGCGCGATGAAGGGCCCGGCGCACGGCGTTGACACTCCCCGCCCGTACGTAAAACCGCCGGGTGGATTCTGCTGACCTTTCGCCACCTTCGCCGTCTCTGTTAGTCTGAACGTCCATGGCGCGGTCCCTTGATCCGGCAACGAAATTATCTCATTGAGGCCCCCCGATGACCGACCCTCCGAGCAACATCCGCGCTCTCCAGGCTGAGCAGATCCTGGAAGTCACCTGGCCCGGCGGCCACGTGGACCGCTTTCCCTACCGCTTCCTCCGCTCCGAATGCCCGTGCGCAAGCTGCCGCGATGAGTGGACGGGCGAGCGGATCCTCCGGGAAGACTCGATCCGGCCCGACCTCAAGCTCGAGGGCATGGAGCCGATCGGCACCTATGCGGTTCAGCTTGCCTGGAACGACGGTCACTCGTCCGGGCTCTTCACCTGGGACGCTCTCCGGCAACTCTCCGATCAAATCCAAGCCTGAACCGAGGCCGTTCCCACCTTGGCGAATTCCGCCCCTCGACTCACTGTCGCCATTCCCACGTGCAACGGCACGGCCCATCTCGCCGAGGCTCTGCACTCCATTCTGAACCAGGAATGCCCTCCATTCGACCTCCTGGTCTCCGATGATCGTTCGGACGACGGGACCCTTGACATCGTTCGCGCGATCGCAGGCGAGCGCTGCCGGATCATCGGCAACGATCAACGCCTTGGCTTGGCCGGAAACTGGAACCAGTGCGTGGCCCAATGTCAGACCCCCTTCATCGCCATTGTGCACCAGGATGACGTTCTTTGCCCGGGTCATCTTGACGCACATCTGCGATCATTCGACCGCGACGACCGGATTGGCCTGACTTGCAGCGCCTCGACCGTGATCGACGATGACGGGCGGGCCGTGCCCGCGAGCGTGATCGAGCCGGGCGGACTGGGAGCCGACGACCGGGTCTGCGAGCCGGGAAGCCTCTGCGAGCCGCTCGCCCTCGGCAACCCCTTGCGATGCTCTGCCGTCTCGATCCGGACCGAGGCGCATCGTGACGTCGGCGGATTTGATGCCTCCTACCGCTATGTCCTGGACTGGGACCTCTGGTTCCGCGTTTCGAGTCAATGGCGAGTCGCCTGGCTGGCCGGGACGACGGTCAAGGTGCGCTGGCACCCGGGCAGCGAAACCCACCGGTTCAAGACCGGACGAGCCGATCTCGACGAAACCAAGCGAATGCTCGAGGTCCTGTTCCGGGCTGATCTCCCGGACCGGTTCGCGCTGGATTACCTTCGCACAAGAAGCGAGAAAAGGCTGGCGCGGGCCTTCCTGAACCGGGCCCACGACGCCCTGCGAACCGGCCAGTTTGACCTTGCCCGCGACTGCCTGGGTGAAGCGGTCCGGCTTTCGCCCGGCATCCTCTCCGTGATCCTCGGCGACCCGCGGTTGGCGATTCAAATGGCCGCCCTGGGGATCGCGCCCCGGCTGGCTGGACGCTGGTTCTCGGTTGATCGCTAGGCTCTGTTTGAAAATAGAACAGGCGTACACAATGTGGTCATGGTCTATTCGGAAATAAGAGTTTCAAAGATCTTTCAATAATAGCGACTAACCACAAAGCCACATAATTGACCGCCAGTTTTTCGTGGCGAGTGCCAAGGGAGCGATACTCCTTGTACCACCCGACCACACGTTCAATGATGTTCCGCTGTCGGTACGTCGCCTTGTCGAAGTGCTCGTCGTGCGGTTGGTCCTTGCGGGTCGGGATCACCGACTCGATTCGCCGCCTGCGACACCAGCGGCGGATCCGCGGGTAACTATATCCCTTGTCCCCTGCCAGGTGGCCCGGCCAACCGCGGTGGTGGAGCAGTCGCCGGGCCATCGTGGGTTCCAACGCCTTGCTCTCGTGCGCCTGGCCGGCCGTGACGTGGAGGGCAACGATGAAACCGTGTTTGTCACAAGCCAGGTGGATCTTGGTGCTAAACCCGCCTCGCGATCGCCCCAGCGCATGGTCAAGCGGCTCCTGGCGTTGCGTCTGCTTGTGTCCTCCCAACCGCCGCGAGCTGCTCCCCTTTTTTCCCCCTCCGGCGGCAGCCCTGCTGGCCCGAATGACGGAGCCGTCGATGCACCACAGGTCGTGGTCGATCCGGCCCTTGTCGTCCAGTTCGTCCAGCAGCGAGGCGACAATGCGCACCCAAGTGCCATCCCGGCGCCATCCGTTGAATCGGGTGAACACGGTTTGCCATGGTCCGTAGCGCTCGGGGAGGTCACGCCAGGGAGCACCGGTGTGCAAGACCCAAAGGATCCCGTTGACGATCGGGCGGTGGTCGCTCGGCGGGCGGCCCACCTTACCGGAGCGGGTCCGCTGAGGAAACAGAGCCGAGATGCGGGCCCACTGCTGGTCAGATAGTTCGTAGCGGTGCATGGACGGCTACCCGAAATAGACAGATGAACTTGTGAGCTGGATCCTACCATATTGTATACCTCTGTTCAATTTTCAAACAGGGCCTAGGCCGCGAACCGGTGCGTCATCGAAGACTTGACGCACCCTACCGATCTACCGTTCTCATCGACCCATTCGGCGCGCCCCGGGGAGTGATGGACGAGGTGCCAGGCTCTCCGGGGTACGTGCGAGAGCAAGCCTCTGGGGTGACCAGGGAACGTCGGCCTTGTGCGCCGGTTGACGAGAGGTCCATAATGACTTTGTCGCAAATATCGAACGGTATCGCCTTTTCATCGTGGTTGACGAGGACCGATGGCTCACGACCTGGTTGCCCCGCCCCCCTGCTCCTCGCGCTGGTCTGACCCGAATACGGCGCCTACGCAACTGCCGGTGCTGCCGGTCGTCCCGCTGATGCTGCCGCATCTCCCGACGTCTGCGCGGAGATGGAGGCCCGCGGCTGGGACTTCGTGGACGTCGTCTTCGTGACGGGTGACGCCTACGTCGATCATCCGGCCTTCGCCATGGGGATCCTGGGCAGGGTGCTCGAGGCGGCCGGGTTCCGGGTCGCGATCCTCAGCCAGCCCGACTGGCGAAGCGCGGAGGCCTGGCGGCAGTTCGGCCGGCCGCGGCTGTTCTTCGGCATCAGTGCCGGCAACATGGACAGCATGATCAACC
>CAWFJM010000017.1:0-37361 GCA_963816015.1 uncultured Planctomycetaceae bacterium
CTCCTTCTCCGGGTCGGCACGGCCATGTGATGAGGCGGCTTGAATGGCCAGAAGATCGCGTCCCGAGGCCAGGCCAGCGGGATCGGAGCGAGGGTGAGTGCTGCCAGCAGGGCGACGGTCAGACTCAGCGCGATCGCGGGCCGTGTACTGGATCTTGGCGAAGCTCGAGAAGTAAAGCATCCCCAGTCCGACGATCACCGTCCCGGCCCTAGCGACCGGGGAACCGCCCGCCTGGACGATCGCCTCCAAGGCATCATTCAGGGTTCGGCCTCGCGCCAGTTCCTCCCGGTACCGGGCGATGAGGAAGAGGCAGTAATCGGTCCCGGCCCCGAACAGGACCACGACCACGAAGACCCGGGTGATGTTGATCACCTGAAACGTCAGGCCGGGGACCTTGGTCAGGAGCGCGATAACCTTCATCGAGACGACGACCGAAAGGGCGATGGTGAGCAGCGGGATCATCGCCAGGAGCGGCGAGCGATAGACGAGCAAGAGGATGACGACGACCAGGATCACCGTGGTCCAGGTCGTGCTCTCGATGCTCTGGTTGGCCGCGGTGTTCATGTCATGGCCGACGACCGCCGAGCCGGTCACCACCCGCCGCAGGCCCTGGGGCAGGGGGCGCTTTCTCGAGATAGTCGAGGATCTGGTCGACGGCGATCCGAGTCTTCTTGGAGAGATAGGTCCCGCGGAGCGACACGATGGTCAGCACGGCCTGGCCCGGTCCCTCGGCGTTCTTGCCGATCAGCCGGGGGCCGATCACCGGCGATCGATGGGTGTCGAGCTTCTTGACTCCCAGGTCCGGATTCGACTGGCTGAACTGGTGAAACTCGGCGGCTCGGTCCTCGACCGCGGTGAAATCGGCCGGGGTCAGCGCGCCGTCGGTTCGCTCGTAGACGATGACGACCTGGGAGCTTGCGGCGTCCTGGGGGAATCCCCGCTCGAGCAGGTCCTGGCCGATGACGCTGGGGAAGTCGCGAGGGAAAAAACGGACGTCATCGTCCTTGGTCACTTGGTCCCAGGGCGGAGCGTAGTGAAAGAGGAGGAAGGTCGCGACCGCCCAGGCCAGCACCACCAGCCAGGAATGACGTTGAACGAGCCGGGCGAGGATTGGAAACATGAGTCAGCGATTTTCCGAAAGGAGGTTCCACCCCGAAGACTCGGAACCACGCGGGCTTCGCACGAGACTTGCCTCCTGCTCAATTCCGATCGTACCGGAAGCACACGACTTACGAATTCCGAACATAGTCGATCACCCCCGCCGTGTCAAAGAGAAACGACCCCGGGGAGCCCCGTCGTTCCATCATCGTCGCTCGGCGGACCGCGACTTGATGTTGCACCCGCACCGGTGCAGTGGCGTGATTGCATCATGTCTCTTGTCGGGCTGCGTATCATAAGGTACGGAGATTCAAGAGGAAGTGCGTCAAGAGTCGGGCATCGAAACGGAACAGAAACCAGAGGACGTTCAATTCGTGTCTATTTCACTTGCCCGTAAACTGAGTCGAGACCTGGACAGGGCGGCTGGCGCATTATCGGTCCCATCGCAATGACGAGCATGCCTCGGCACTCCTGGAGGAAGCGACCCGGTACGTCGGGCTGCACCTCGAAAACGATCTCTGCCGGTCCGAGGTCTGGGCTGGGGTCCAGCTCTGGCACACCGCCACGGTGCTCCTTTTCCTCGTTGACCGAGGGGTCGTCGAACGAACGGTCCGTCACGGGCGGCGCGTCTTCGAGCCGCTTCCACACGCCGAGTCGTGGGTATCCAGCCAGCCCCGGCTGCGCAACTTCCGCAAGCCGATGCTCGAGCTGCTCTCGGCCCTCCGGCACGACCTGAGCCGCCGGACCCGTTCTCGCCAGCCCTGAGAACGCGACCGATCGGTGCGTGCTCAGGAGTCCGCGCCCACCACGTCCTGTGCGGTCGCGACAAGGTCACCCGCCAGCGTGCCGCAGGCGGCGAGGATGTCCTTGCCGCCGGAATAGCGGCGGACGATCGGCTGCCCGACATGCCGGGTCAGCGCATCTCGGAAACGCCCGTAGCTCGTCGAGGCTCGGCGGCTGAAACCGTCCGGTCGGGTCGGTGACCTCGATCAGATCCACCCGGACCGGCGTGTCGCCGATCAGCTCGCCCAGGGCCCGGGCGTCCTCCTCGCCGGTGTTCTCGCCCGCGATGCAGACATAGGCCAGGGTGACCCGGTTCGCCGCGCCAGGGCATGCCGGCGGGCGGCGGCAATCACCTCCGCCACGGGCGTGCGTGCGGCCAGCGGTACAAGGCGCGCACCGCTTGGCGTCGGTGGCGGCACCTAAACTTATGGCCAGTCGATACTTGTGTCCTTCCTCGGTGTACCGGTCGATCTCCGGCACGAGACCGACCGTGCTGATGGTGATGGCCTTGGCCGCGATCGATGCTCCGTAGGGACAGCGAAGGTGCTCGGCGGCGGCCATGACGCGCTCGTAATTCAGAAACGGCTCCCCCATCCCCATGAAGACGACGCCGGTTGGATGCCGGCCCGAGGCCCGCGCCAGCTCCCGCGCCTGGATGAACTGGTCGAGGATCTCCCAGGTCTCCAGATTGCGCCGGCGGGGCATCCGGGCCGTGGCGCAGAACTGGCAGCCCATGACGCAGCCGACCTGCGACGAGAGGCAAAGGCTCACCGCGCCTGGCTTGTGCAGCGGGATGATCACCGTCTCCAGGGGCAGATCGTCGTGGGTCCGGAACCGGAGCTTCTGGAAACCATCGAGCGGGGAGGTCACGGAGGCTTCTAGCGCGAGCCGCCGCAGGTGGCCGACCGCCCTGGTCAGCCGCAGAGGGATCTGGAACGAGTTCACCCAGACAGCCGGGTCATGGATCCCCCGGGCCACGATGGCCGAGAGCAGTCGCCGGACGAGCTCCGGCCCCACGTTCAGGGCCAGGGCCTGCCTGCTGGAATGCCGCCGGAGTGCCATCACGAGGGTCGATCACGGCGCTGCCTCTCGAGAAAATCGGAAAAAAGCCGTCGACGCACCCCATTGTTTCATTAAAGTAGCGAATAGATCCAGGCCTGGAAGCGGCGTGCGCCTCGGGAACGCAGCTCGATGCCCGCCCCGTTCAGAGGCCAGGGTGAACGGCCGACGCGTTCCTTCGGGGAGAAGGACGCCAGTCGCAGGAAAGCCAGGGTTCCACGGGCACGAACCCGATCGAGAGATCGGATCGATCCCTTGAAGAAATCGAGCCAACCTTCCGGGGACTTGCTTCGTAAGAAGAGAGATCCTCTTGGAAGCGACCTGATCGGGATCCTGTCGGCCTTGCTTGAAGTCCCGGTCAGCGAAGAGGTTAGCAATTTTTCGTGCAGGACGGTCAGACCGGAAGAGCCGTGGGGTGGAAGGGACCGAAGATCTCTTCGGCCTCAGGTCATGGGGCCAATCGCTCGGCGCTGACGGCAATCTCCAGGTTGTCGATGAACAACCTTGATGAGGAGATGAAGCAAGCATGAAACGAAATCCTGTAGCGTGGGCGGCACTCGTGGTCTCGACGGCGGCACTGGTGAGCTCGTCGGGGGCTCTCCGGCGGATGCCAGCGGCACCCAATGTTCCCCCGGAAAGTCAGAAGACGGCTCAGGCGCTGTCGCAAGCCTACGAGTCGGTGGCGGAGTTCGTCCGCCCCTCGGTCGTGCAGATCAGCGTTCAGAAGAAGGCGGGGCGAATGCCGAATCTGCGGAATTTCCCGTTCCCGGGACCCGGGGGACGGAATCCGAACCCCAATAGCCCGAACTCCCCGAAGGACCTCAAGGACCTGGAGGAAATGCTCAAGCGGTTCTTCGGTCCCGACGGGCAGCCCGAACGCGAGCAGTTCGGATGTCCGCGGTCAAGGCACCGGTTCGGGCTTCGTCTACGACAACCGCGGCCACATCCTGACCAACAACCACGTGGTGGACGGGGCCGAGAAGATCACCGTGGCGTTCCATGACGGGACCGAGGCGGCCGCGACCGTGGTTGGCAGGGACGCCAAGGCCGACGTCGCCGTGATCAAGGTTGACAACACGAGCTATCCGCCCTTGCCCCGGGGCGACAGCAGCAAGCTCAAGGTGGGCGAGCTGGTGATGGCGGTGGGATCGCCGTTCGAGCTCAGCCAGAGCGTGACGACGGGCATCATCTCGGCGACCGAGCGGAACGACGTCCGGATCAACGAATACGAGTCGTTCCTCCAGACCGACGCCCCGATCAACCCGGGCAACTCGGGAGGACCGCTGGTCAACATGAGCGGCGAGGTCATCGGCGTGAATTCGGCGATCGTCACCGGCGGTCGCGGCAACGATGGCATCGGCTTCGCGATCCCGATCGACATGGCCGCGAGTGTGGCCGACCAGCTCATCAAGGATGGCAAGGTCCACCGGGCGCGGATCGGCATCAAGCTCGATCCCCTCACGCCGCCCCTGGCCAAGCAGCTTGGCCTCGAGCCGGGCACCAAGGGAATCCTCGTGGGCGATGTCGTGGCCAACAGCCCCGCCGACAAGGCCGGGCTCAAGCAAGGCGACGTGATCGTCGGCTTCGCGGGGGAGAAGATCCAGAGCATTCCCTCGTTCCGGCTCAAGGTGGCCGCCAGCCCCATCGGCAAGGGGTTTGATCTGGAGTACTACCGTGATGGCCAGCGGCACACGGCCACGATCGTGCCGGCCCCGGCCGAGAACGTCGTGTTCGACGTCGAGCGGGAGCAGGGGCAGGAGCGCGAGTCCAACGCCGCGGAGCCGGTCAAGACGGCCATCAGCGACTTCGGCCTCGAAGTCCAGCCCATCACGCCTGACCTGGCCAAGAGCCTGGATCTCCCCGCGGGGATCAAGGGACTTCTGGTCAGCCAGGTGAAGGAGGGAAGCGCCGCGGACGCCGAGGGCATCAAGGAGGGAGACCTCATCACCAAGGTGGTCCGCGATCGCAAGATCCAGCCCCTGACCAGCGTCAAGGACTTCCAGGACCTCGCCTCGAAGTCCGACGAGCTGTCGTTCTACGTCCAGTCGGGCAAGGCTCCGGGTCGGTTCGTGACCCTCGCCAAGGCCAAGAAGTGAGCTTCGTCGCTCACCTGGAATGACCCGGGCCGGCCTCGCGCCGCCCGGGAACCGTTTCTTCGGGAAAGGGCGGCGCGGGAAGAAGGCCCGCGCCGCCCTTTCTTTATCAAGATCCAGATGACCCGATTCCGGGGGGCCAATCGTGGGGTGACTCGCGATGTCGGGGGGTCCGCCTGGTGGTATTTCGAGTATCGACGCGACTGGCCGCCCAAGTTGCCAAAAAGTTTCGCGAGGCGAGACTCCCGGGACCGTCGAATGGGTCGCGATCAGAGGAATCCATCAAGCCGGACAATCCGGCTATCCGAGCAAGTATCCGTGGGTCCTGGATCCGAGGCAGTGGCAAGGGGCACCCGGTCCAACCCCACATGCTCGACAAAACTGGAAGATTCCGGTGCCACGAGAAGCCGGCGGCGGTATCATGGAAGTAGGTGCGCATCTTCAATGAAGGGGATGACTCCCCGATCCGATGACAGGAAACAGGCGGGATCGTATCCGCGCGCCTCGGCCAGGGCGCAACGAGCCGAGCCGATCCGCTTTGATTCGTTTCGCTGGCCGAGGACGATGTTGGCGATGATTGATCCCAAGACCAACCCGGGTTCGGAAGAGCATGAGTCGATCGAGCGATACGACCTGGAGGTCGCTCCCCGGGTTCGCAACCTGCCCGCTTACCTGTTCGGCCGGATCAACGAGTTGAAGTACCGCAAGCGGAAAGCGGGAGTGGACGTGATCGACCTGGGGATGGGCAACCCCACCGACCCTCCCGAGGAATGGGTGATCGACAAGCTCTGCGAGGCGGCCCGCGACTCCCGGAATCACCGCTACAGCGTGGCCAACGGGGTTTACAACCTGAGGCGCGAGGTGGCGGTCCGGTACGAGCGACGGTTCGGAGTCACGCTGGACCCGGACCAGGAGGTCGTGGCCACGATCGGCTCCAAGGAAGGGTTCAGCCACATGTGCCTGGCCCTGCTCGGGCCCGGGTGATACCGCCCTGGTGCCGGCCCCGAGCTTCCCGATTCACATCCACGCCATCGCGCTGGCCTCGGCCAACGTGATCTCGCTGGACGTGCGGGACTCGCAGTCCTTCCTCACCAACATCGCCCGCGTCTGCGAGAGCCTCTTTCCCCGGCCCAAGATCCTGGTTCTGAACTACCCCCACAACCCGTCGGCCACCGTCGTCGAGCCGGCGTTCTTCGAGGAGATCGTCGCGCTGGCCCGCAAGTACCGGTTCTTCGTGATCCACGATTTCGCCTACGGCGATATCGGCTTCGAGGGCTACCAGCCTCCGAGCTTCCTCTCGGTGAAGGGCGCCAAGAACGTTGGCTGCGAATTCACCACGATGTCCAAGGGCTACAACATGGCCGGCTGGCGCGTCGGCTTCGCCGCCGGAAATCGCGACATGCTCGGAGCACTGAAGGCGATCAAGGGCTATTACGATTACGGGATCTTCCAGGCCGTCCAGGTGGCGGCCATCGTGGCCTTGCGGCATGGCGAGGAAGGGCGTCAGGGTCAGGTCGTGGAGTACCAGGACCGACGCGACGTCCTGGTCCGCGGGTTGAATCGACTGGGGTGGGAGCCGCAAACTCCGCGGGCCGGGATGTTCGTCTGGACCCCCATGCCCGAACCCTGGAAATCCCAGATGGGCTCGATCGATTTCGCCATGAAGCTGCTCGAGGAGGCGAACGTGGTGGTCAGCCCGGGGCGAGGTTTCGGCGATACCGGGGAAGGCTTCCTTCGCCTCGCACTCGTGGAGAATTCCCATCGGCTCCGCCAGGCGGTCCGCCAGATCGGACGCTGCCTGCGAACCGAACAGGCCGTGCATTGAGGCTCAGCCTCCCGGGGGCGACTCGCCTGCCGCCCAAGAATCGGCATCCGAGCCGCCTCTTCCTTCGAGCTTGACCAGCAACCTGGACTCGACCGCCCAGTCGCGGCGAAGGAGGGGACCCATGGTCGACTGCGCGTATTGCGAGCGCCCCTTGATCTGCGACGTTTGCCGGACGCCCTACAAGCCCGCGACCCAGGAAGAATACCAGGCGCTCTTCCAGCCTGAGGTTGGTCTTGCCTGCCCCGAATGCGGGGCCGTTCTGGTTTGCCACTGGTGCAAGACGACGTATGAGGGGCTCGCGGGAGAAAAGGAGGACAGCGACGCCCCGCCGCGGGGTTGAAGAGATCACCCGGCCGCCTTGCATGGTGCAATGTGCCGGCCGCCGCTGTGGTTCGTCCGTCTCGCGCCGAACCTAACCGATCGCCCGGCGACGGTGCGCCTTAAACATTGTGCGGCCGTCCGGAGGTGGGGGAGGGGTTTTCTTGGTGGCCCGGGGCACCCAGGTGGTTGGGGACCTTTCCGATGGGCGCCGCCTGATCCATCCGCCCGAAGATCATGCGCCCGGCGCTGGTCTGGAGCACGCTCGTGACGGTCAGCCGAACCGTCTCGCCCAGGTGGTAGGAGCCCTGTTCGGCAACGACCATGGTGCCATCGTCAAGGTAGCCGACTCCCTGTCCTTGCTCTTCACCCCGCTTGATCAGCTTGACCTGCAGGTTCTCACCGGGCAGAACGATCGGCTTCATGGCGTTGGCCAGGTCGTTGAGGTTGATGACCTCGACTCCCTGAAGCTTGGCGATCTTGTTCAGGTTGTAATCGTTGGTCACCACCTTGCCGCCCAGGTGCTTGGCCAGGATCACCAGCTTCTGATCCACCTCACGGATGCCGGCCAGCTCGGGGATCTCGCCGTCATGGATGCGGACCTCGATACCCGGAGACTTCTGAAGCCGGTTCAGGATGTCGAGCCCGCGACGGCCCCGATTCCGGCGGAGCTTGTCGGAGCTGTCGGCGATACTCTGCAATTCCTGGAGTACGAACCGCGGCACGACCATCGGCTGATCGATCACCCGGGTCTCGGCGACGTCGGCGATCCGGCCGTCGATGATCACCGAGGTGTCCATGACCAGTGGGCGCGCTCCCTTCACCTCCTTGGAGAACTCGACGTAAGGGATGATGAAGCGGAAATCATCCTTGGTCTGAAGCAGCGTCGAGACGCAGATATAGCACATCAAAATCATGAAGACGCTCGAGACCGCCATGTGCACCTTGGGGTGGAGATAGAGCTGCATCGCCGGCTGGATTGCGTCGTTGATGAGGTTGCTCAGGAAGATGCCGACGATCACCCCGAAGTAGAGGGCGGAGATGGTCTGGATTCGCTTCCTCGGGGTCATCAGGTCCACGGCAACCGCGGCGATCGCAGCGATCATCACTCCGATGAAGACGACATAGGGATTGGCAAGTTCATTTTCTCCGACGATCCTCGCAAGCTTGACACCGAGGCCGGCGATGACCAGGACGAAAACGGCCCGGAGCAGTATCAGGTGCATGGCTGAAAAACCTCTCAGTGGTCCGTTTCGTTCAGAAGATCGTCAGAGAGTCGTAGGCAGTCCCAGCTCAGGAGGTCGGAGGAGAATCACGCGAGCACCGAATCTCATCGATCAAGCGGTCGTAGAAATCGAAGAGACTCTCGACAATGACCTTGGTCTGACCCAGAACCGGCATGAAATTCGTGTCACCGTCCCAGCGCGGTACGATGTGCCAGTGGAGATGTCCGGGGAGACCGGCCCCGGCAGCTTTCCCAAGATTCAGGCCGACGTTGTAGCCCTGGGGGCGGAGCATTCGATCGAGGATTCCGATCATCCAGCGGACCGTCTCGATCGGTTCCAGAAGGTCGGGGCCGGACAATTCGGCCATGAGGCCTCGATGAACACACGGCGCCACCAGGACATGACCATTGTTATAAGGAAACCGATTCAAGACAACAACCGAATTGGAGCCTCGCCACACCAGCAGGTTGGAACGGTCGTTGGATTCCGCCAGGCCGCGACAGAGGAAACACGAGGTCTCAGCTCCGCCCTTCGCCGCCGAATTCTGAATATACTGAGCCCGCCAGGGGGCCCAAATCCTCTCCAGCACCGCTCAAGGCTCCCATTTAGGCAATCTGCAAGATTGTCTCCGTGCCTCCTGAAGGGGCCTTCAGAGGACGGACTGACCCTTGCACTCGCCGGCTTCATACAAGCTGATTCAGAATAACAGGCATCCCGCATGTTGTCGCGGCATCATGTCGGTTTTTTTGGCACGGCCCGATCCCAATTGCTTCCCTGATCATGTCATCTATCGCGAGATTAACCGCAGGAAAGCCTCTCCACGATCACAAGTGCAGTGCCGTCAAAGAAGGCATCGCTCCCAGAACGGATAGTACCTGGCCCACGCCCGCCCCACGATCTGGTCGTGACTCACGATGACCAGCGGCGGCAATGGCTCCGCGGCGAGGGTGGAGGGTTCCGATCCGATGAGTACGTGGTGCTCGGGCACCCGGAACCGCCAACCCTTCGGGTAGTAAGGGAGTGTACCTGGGTGGGTGGATGCGAGGTCCTTCCCGTCAACACGCCAGTGGCGTCCTGTCCATTCAACCTCCTGTCCCGCAATGGCCACGACCTGGCCGGCACACCCGTCGAGGCGGGGTGGCAGGCGTAACCAGATCCATTGGCCGGGCAGCGGTTCTTGCTTCTGATAGGCCAGGCAGTTGACCAGGAATCCTATCCCGGACTCCCCGGCGGCCTGCGTCGGCAGGGCGTGGAGCCAGAGCAGCGCGGCCAGCGGGAGATACACGACCAGAACCATCACGACGATCATGGCGGCAGCCGCGATTTTCGTGGGAAACACAGGAAAGGCTCTCTGGTGAAGAACGTCGAGCGAGGACACCGCGTGGGTCAGGAACGCGAACCCCAGCAGGGCCCAGCCGAGCAGCCCTCCCCAGCAGAAGAGGCTCGTGCCCAGAGCTGCCAGGAAGGAAACCAGGAAAACCAGCCCGCGGTCGCGCTGATGCCACTGAAGCTGAGTCAGTCCGGGAACAAGTGCTCGAGCCCCGAGGACCGAAGGGTGCCGAGCCTCCCCACGGATTGCCCCGGAGACTCGAGGATTTCGGGGATGACCAGAAGGCCCCATCCGTTTCTCCCTCTACGCCTTGGATCGGACAAAGAATGCTTGCCCCCCGCGGGTGGTCCGGTGAGCGGTGGCTCGATCGGAGCGGATGTCTGAGTAATGAGCAAGCTGCGGCAGGGTGGATCCGGTCGGGTTGAGAGCCGCGACCCATTTCCGAGTACTATCTATTGTACAAAGCGAGGAAACTCTCCGCCTGGGGCGGGGATTCGGAAAATTCCACCTGATGACCATGAGGCGGCCGGGACAGCTTCCGGCGCGGCTCGCCCCGTCCTGGCAGCAGGGCACACTTTCGACCCTGTGAGTACGGTTGCTTCATGAGTCTGTGACGCACGTCTCGGGGCGCGGCGGTCTGGCGAGTGCCGGCTCGTCATCGGGCGGGGGAGGAGGGCCACTCCGAGATGGGATGCAGGTGCCGGGAAGCCTCTCTGTACGGGCTCTTTACGGATCGCTTATAATACATGCACCTGCGGGCCGGGGCTTGACGCAGCGCCCGTAACTGAATATCATAATTTATCTTTCGACATCTGGCCTACACGGACTCTTCCCATGCGACACACCAAAACAGATTAGGCTGCCTGATCGTCGGTTTTTGGTGTGCCTCCGTCCTGACTTCCCGGCATGCCTTGCAACCCGTGCTGGAACTGCGGGTTGACTCGAACCGGGCTTCTCCAACTTGTTGTGTGGTTCGTGGCCCAAACGAAGGGCGTTCCACCCTTTGTTTGCGGGCTGAGTGTACCTGGATCATGGAAAATCTTCGAAACTACCGGAACATCGGGATCTCCGCCCACATCGATTCGGGCAAAACCACACTGACAGAGCGCATGCTCTATTACACCGGCCGCACCCACGTGATCAAGGAAGTTAAGGGTGAAGGCGCGGTGATGGACCACATGGAGCTGGAGAAGGAACGAGGAATCACCATCACCTCGGCCGCGACCACAGTCCAGTGGGACGACAAGAAGATCAACATCATCGACACTCCGGGGCATGTCGATTTCACCGTAGAAGTCGAGCGGTCGCTCCGCGTGCTGGATGGGGCCGTGCTCGTTCTCTGCGCCGTGGCCGGCGTGCAGTCCCAGTCGATCACCGTGGACCGCCAGATGAAGCGATATGCCGTCCCGCGCATCGCCTTCATCAACAAGATGGACCGTACCGGGGCCAATCCCGCGAACGTGATCCGGCAGCTCGAATCCAAGCTGAACCTCACGGCGATCCCGCTCCAGCTCCCGATCGGGGCCGAGTCGAACTTTCAGGGCGTGATCGACCTGATCGAGCGGAAAGCGATCTATTTCGACGGCGACAACGGGGAAGACGTGCGGCTCGCGGCCGTCCCCGCCGACATGGCCGAGGCGACCGAGCGAGCACGGCAGGGAATGCTCGAGGCCCTCTCGATGGTCTCCGACGAGATCATGGAGCTGCTGCTGGAGGAAACCGAGGTCCCGATCGACTTGGTCCACAAGACGATTCGCGAGGGAACCATCGCCCAGCAGCTCTGTCCGGTGATGGTGGGCTCGGCCTATCGCAACAAGGGGGTGCAGCCGCTGCTGGATGCGATCGGCCGCTACCTCCCCAGCCCCCTCGACCGGGAGGTGTTCGCCAAGGACAACAACAACGGCATGGCCGAGATCCCCCTGGCCGCCGACCCGGACGCCCCGCTGGTCGCCATGGCGTTCAAGCTGGTCGAGGAGTCCTTCGGCCAGGTCACCTACATGCGGATCTACCAGGGAACGCTGTCCAAGGGCACCTTCTACTTCAATAGCCGCCAGAGGAAGCGCGCGCATCAGCCGCATCCTCCGCGTGCACGCCGACCAGAAAGAAGACGTTGACGCGGCGAGCGCCGGCGACATTGTGGCCGTCATGGGCCTGGAATGCGCGACCGGTGATACCTATTGTTCGGAAGGCTCGAACGTCTCGCTCGAGAGCATCTACGCGGCCGAACCGGTCATCGACCTGTCCATCCAGCCGGTGAAGCGGGCGGATTACGACAAGCTCTCCAAGGCCCTCAACCGGTTCATGCGCGAGGACCCCACCTTCCGCGTTCATGTCGATCCGGAGACCAGCGAGACGATCATCTCGGGCATGGGTGAGCTGCACCTCGAAATCTATGTCGAGCGGATCCGCCGCGAGTACAAGGTCGATTGCACCGTCGGCGCCCCCAAGGTCAGCTACCGCGAGGCCCCGACCCGCGAGACGCCTTTCAACTACAAGCACAAGAAGCAAACCGGCGGCTCCGGCCAGTACGCCCATGTCGTCGGCAAGCTCATCCCGCTTGACCCCCAGTCGCCCGAGCCCTTCGTCTTCGAGAACAAGGTCACCGGCGGCCGGATTCCCTCGGAGTATATCCCCTCCGTCGAGAAGGGCTTCCGCGAGTCGCTGCACAAGGGCCCGGTGGCCGGCTACGAGGTGATCGGCGTGCAGATGCGGCTCGAGGACGGGTCGTACCATGACGTCGATTCCTCGACCATGGCGTTCGAGATCTGTGCCCGAGACTGCTTCCGCGAGACCTTCAAGAAGGCCGACCCGGTGCTCCTCGAGCCGATTATGAAGGTCGAGGTCGAGATCCCGACCGAGTTCCAGGGCCCGGTCACAGGCGCCATCTCCTCGAAGCGAGGCGTCATCCTGGGAACTGAGAGCCGCTCTGGCTACACCGTCATCACCGCTGAGGTTCCCCTCTCGGAGATGTTCGGCTACTCCAACGACCTCCGCTCCGCCACCCAGGGCAAGGGCTCCTTCAGCATGGAGTTCCTCAAGTACCAGAGGCTCCCCTCACGGTACCAGGAGGAGATCGTCAAGAAGGCGCAGACCGCGGCCAAGGCCACGGCGAAAGCCTGAGGCGGGGATCTCACGACGCTTACGGGGGGGAAACGGTCCCGATCGCAGTTGGAAATGAGTGACAGTCCCCCGGACTGTTACGCCACGCCACGTCACGCCCGCTTCCAGCGGGTAGTCCGCGCGGCAAGACGGCCCAGCCAATCGTCGATCGGCTTCGCCCATCGATCGGCGTGAGCCCGGATCAGCAGGGCCACGATGAGACCTGTGAACACGTCCATCGTGTAGTGGGCCCGGAGGACGATGACCGTGCTCGCCTCGAAGACAGCGATCAGCTCGCCGAGCGCGGCGGCTCTGCGGAACTTGAGCCGTCCCACCTCGATACCGCCCCAGGTCGCTATCGCCGTGTGGCCCGAGAATAAGAAATCGCTTGCCACTCCGTAATTCTACTGTATCGCTTAGGCGATCGCTTATGGGTTCAACTTGCTGGAATACATAGACTTGTAACATCTACGACATCCAGGTCGTGTCCTAGAGGAATTGAACGGCAGGCTCTAAGGATCGCCGACTCAATAACTTCCCGATCCGCCCTACGGGTTGTATAACCGTAGCAAGGACAATCAAGACCTCGCCACGGACGCGCACCCATGACGTACAGCCCCGAGATTGAGCACTCGATGCGGATGTTTCACGACTCGCTCTCGGAGAAAGACCGCAGGCGGTATGCGGCCATCGAGGCCGCCAAGCTCGGCCATGGGGGTATCGAGTATGTCGCCACCCTCCTGGACTGCGATCCCAAGACCATCCTCCAAGGTCAACATGACCTGGATCAACTCCCGGACGAGCTTGGCAAGCGGGTCCGTAAAAAAGGGGCGGACGCAAGCGATGCATAGATACCCTCCCGCAGTTGGAGGAGAACTTGCTGCGAGTGCTTCAGGATCGCACGGCGGGCGACCCGATGCGGCAGGAGGTGCGTTGGACCGACTTGACCCTCGAGCAGATCGCCGATCACCTGGCCGAGGCGGGCACACCGGTCAGCGTACCCGTGGTCAAGCAGTTGCTCCGCAAGCACGGCTACGTCACCCGCAAGGCGCAGAAGTCCAAGGCGATGGGCGGGCACCCCCACCGCAATCAGCAGTTCGAGAACATCGCCCGGCTCAAGCAAGAGTACCTGGGGTCCGACAACCCGATCGTGAGCATGGACACGAAGAAGAAGGAGTTGCTGGGCAACTTCTACCGGGCGGGGCACCTCCTGACCCAGGGGATCATCGAGACGTTCGACCACGACTTCCCCAGCTCCGCCTCGGGCGTGATCATCCCCCACGGGCGGTACGACGTGAAGCGGAACAATGGTCATGTGAACCTGGGAACGAGTCACGACACCGGCGAGTTCGCCTGCGACAGCATCGAGCAGTGGTGGGAGGGCCAAGGCCGGTCGCTCTATCCTCGGGCGACCTCGATCCTGCTGCTGTGCGACGGCGGCGGCAGCAATAGTTCCAGCCAGTACCTGTTCAAGGAGGATCTGCAACGGCTGGTCGATCGGCTCGGCATCGAGATCCGTGTGGCGCACTATCCGCCATACACGTCGAAGTCCAACCCGATCGAGCATCGACTGTTCCCGCATCTGACCCGTGCGTGCCAGGGGGTGATCTTCGAGAGCGTGGAGTTGGTGAAGGGATTGATGGAGAAGGCCAGGACGAGCACGGGGTTGCGGGTAACGGTGGACATCCTGGACAAGGTATACCAGACGGGGCGGAAGTATGCGGAAGGATTCAAGGAGAACATGGAGATCGTGTTCGACGAGATCCTGCCGAAGTGGAACTACAGGGCGGTCCCGAGCAGATCATGACTTCGGGAAGTTATTGAGTCAGCGATCCTAAGGGAAGACTCGCTGCCAGAGTCGTGACTGCGACGATGAGAAGCGTCGATCACAGCTCATGGCGACGTCCCCCGTCTGGGTGGTGTCACTTCGTGAGCCGGCTGACAAGCAAGCTCAGCGGATCGAACAGCCGAGGGTATCCCTTACGATACCAGAATCAACCGTGGCCGCATGCCCCGGAGGTCGTTGCGATGTTCGCGGGCCCTGATTTTTCTGGGCGTTTTTGAGTCCCTCAAAAACCGCCTACCCCACGATACGCGCAAAACTTGCGGTTTTTCCTCTCCGGCAGGGATTTTTTCACGATTTTTCGACCACCGGGCCAACACAGCGGGGATTTATTGCGTAGCAATTGTAGGTATTCCATCCTTTACCTCCTGACCCCTGCGTGAGCCCATGAGAATCACAATCACCAAGCCACTCTTCGCCTGGGACGCTCTCGAGGATTCCCCTTCGCTCCAATCCCTGCGAGTCCTGCTGGAATCGATCCCTGACCACGCGTTGCTCGAGTCGCTCCGAGTGTCGCGCGGAAAGGGACGCGACGATTATCCCGTGGAGGTCCTCTGGGGCACGCTCGTCCTGGCGATCGCCTTGCAGCATGTCTCGATCGACGCTTGCCTCGAGGAACTCCGTCGCAATCCGGCGTTGCGATTGCTGCTGGGCATCGAAGAGGAGGATCGAGTCCCCGGCCCCGACAACATGTCGCGATTCCTGGCGACCCTCGGCGAAGAGCCCCACCTGAAGCATCTCCGTCGGATCTTCGATACCCAGGTCAGCCGGCTGGGTGCGGTGATCGGTGACTTCGGCAAGAACACCGCGGGCGATTCGACCGGCCTGGCTGGTCGCGCGGCGACCAGCGAGAAACTGCGTGCCGCCGAGATCGAACAGCGGCTTCCGCAACCTAGCGGTGGACGCAAGGAGTACAAGGACGACGACGGAAACATCACCAAGGTTGTCGAATGGTTTGGCTATAAGTTACATTTATTGGTTGATGTAAATCACGAGGTCGCGCTCGCCTATCATATCACCGACACCAAGGCCGGCGACAACGAGCGAATTCCCGATCTGGTAAGTCAAGCGCAGAACAATCTGCCGCCGGATCGTATGAAAACCCTGGCCTACGACAAGGCGGCCGACGACGGCGCCGTGCACGAGTTCCTCCAGGAGAAAGGCATCGCGCCGCTCATTCAGAATCGCAACTTCAAGCTCGAGGAACCCGAGAAAGTGCTCGGGGGTTCGACGCCTCTGAACATCGTGTATGACCAGGCGGGCACGGTCTACTGCTACGATCGCGTCAGCCCCGATCCGGTGCGGCACTCCATGGCGTACATCGGCCATGAACCCCAGCGCGGCACGTTGAAGTATCGTTGCCCGGCGCGGCATGGTGGCTGGAGTTGCCCGAGCAACGCGCGCTGCAACGGCGAGCGGAAGTACGGCCTGACCGTCCGCGTGAAACAAGAGATCGATCTGCGTCGCTTCCCGAGCATCCCGCGCCGACCAAAACGGTTCGAACGCATGTACAAGGGCCGGACCGCCGTTGAGCGCGTCAACGCACGGTTCAAGGTGTTCTGGGGCATTGACGATGGCCAGGTCTACGGGTCCCGGCGACTTTCACGGTCACGTGGGGGCGGTGATGGTCGTGCACTTGGCGTTCGCGACGCTGCTGGCCCGGACGAGCAGATACGAGGGGACCTACGGGAAGATGACCTTCTCGCCGATCGCCAAAGCCCTTCACGAGCTAATCCGATCGCATGCGCAGGAGACCGCCCAAGCCGTAGCGTCCGAGTAAGTCGCCGTCTGGGCTTCCAGAGAGCCAAGGTCTAATGCGAGTTTTGCCAGCGCGTCATTCGCGCGTGAGGGCGGACTACGCTCACCTCGCGCCTGGGACAGTCATGAGGCGAAGTTGACGCACCGCCCCGAAGGGAGCGGCGCCACAAATGCATGCAATTATCAGAATCAAAGGCTAACAACGCAACTGGCTCCATGCCCCGTCCCGTCCGAGGCGATCCGAACGGGAATTGAACCTCGCCACAGGCCAAACCCCGAAAAACAGGCCGATTCCGGGCTCTGGACGGGATCATTCCGGGGCAGTCAGAATAAAGTCGTCGGGGGGGGAGCGTGTCAGTAGCTGGTGCTCTGCCCGGTCTTCAAAACGGCCTGGTTCATGGAAGGGTAACACTCGCAGCGCCGCAGGAAGCCGCCGTAACTCCTTGTAAATTAGGGGGATCGGCCAGAATGGTTCCCGGGCCGACGGGCCAAGGATGTTACCCAAGACGCAGCCCTTTTGAACCATGCCTTCAAAACCGGGGAGATGATTCCGTAAATTCCAATCCTGCCAGGACGATACGTAAACTGCCCCCCTCGTTGGCAGCCAGGGGAAGCGGGCAGCCTCGAAAACCCCCCTCTCAGACCAGCCCCGAGGATAACCCCGACCTGGCCGCCGTGGTGGATGCATGGCCAGACTTGCCCGAGGCCCTGAAAGCCGGCATCATGGCGATGGTCAAGGCCGCCTGGCCAGATCATTAGGACACCTGAGGAACTCATCGCCGCCGGACTTATTGAACACCGCTTGGAGATCCCGCTTCGCGGACTCCGAGCCGTCATGGTTAGGCCCCGCCTGCCTATGCCTTCTGTTCGGGGTGCAATCGGTATGCCTATAAGCTAACCATGCCGATCCCAGTGACATGATGACACATCGCTCTCCATGACGGAACGTCCTTGATGCGAGGCACTTGTGACCTTAACCTGTCACGACCTCAATCGCGTTGACATAGTCTGTGCGAGGAGGTAGCGAATCACGTTCGTGCCGTTTCTAGCGATTAATCCGGGCTTGTGTATGCCCTCAAGCCATGCGGCTCACGAAAAACTGTGGTTTTTCGGGAAAAACAAGGTCAGATCGATCAGGTCAAAGTTGTAGCCAAACCGGTTGCACCCTTCTGTTCGCTATCCAGTTCCTGTCGGAGCACGACGAACCGTTCGCCGGCCGGAGTGACTTTCACGAAATCGGATAAGTCGCCGCCATTTTTCGGAATGGGGCCAATCACACGGAACTCAACGTAACCAATGTCCCGGAGGTGGCGGAGTTCCCGCTCAAGACCTGTCCCCATTTCATACGGTCCGAAGTGGCGACTGGCGAGCTTCTTGAGATTCGCAAACATCTCCCTTGACATCGTCAGCAGGAACAGTTCAGTAATCCTGCGGTCTACCTGTTCGACGCGCTCTTCGACTACCTTGAGTTCGGCGCGGAGACCCTCCTTCCCGAACGACAATGAACCCAGATCGAACAGCCGAATTGTGACAACCAGGAGGGCAGAGATAACGGTGATAGCCCCAATCAATAGCCCCGCGTCCGATCCTCCGAAAAGCAGTCGCCCGAGCAAGACGAACTCGACGACTACGAGAACTCCGAAGACGGCCCACTGGAAGGGCCGGTCCTCCTCTTTCTCCACCATCCCGATTCCCTCCCGCTCGGCCTAACGCCAAAGGTAGACGACCTAAACGCCGTGATATAACACGGCTGATAGGCCACATAGTGCGCACACCTGCGTTGATTATTCGTTTGCCGATCAAGCTTTACAATCGCTAGCCGGGTTGAAGTGCGGCCTAGATCGTGGCGCGAGACGGACGGGCGGATTCGTGGAAGCGGACGGGGAGGCCAAGGACATGGGCGTGGCTTCGCCTCTCGGAGCCCCGATACGCCAGCAGATATCACCTGTTTCACCTCGTCCGCACGGCAATCAAGTGCGTCTGGATGGAGGATGACCCCACGCCTGTTCGGCACAGCATTTGCGCGATTTACTCTGCCAGGCAAAGTGACTGCCATTCTGGCGGAGAAATCTCATGGCGGAGCCATCCGACAGCCCGGTTGCCGGACGTCAATTCCAGGGACTCAAGTACCTCGACAAATTACTGCCGCTCTTCGACCGCCTGCACGATGTCGGCTGTCCACGCGACAAGGCAGGCAATCGCAAGCTTCACTTCGATCATTATTGCGCCTTGATCCTCTTGTTCCTGCTCAACCCGGTCCTCCGCTCGTTCCGGGCCCTGCAACAAGCCACTCTCCTCGAGCAGGTTCGGCGCAAGGTCGGCTGCTCGGGGACCTCCTTGGGGTCGTTGTCCGAGGCGGTGGAGGTCTTCGAGCCGCAACGGCTCGAAGCGATCATCGCCCAACTCTGGGCCGATGTTCCCCCCTCCCGCGGCGTCGGCAAGGAGTATGTCCACCAGGTCCTGACCGCTGTCGATGGCAGTGTGGTCAAGACTCTCGCCTCATTGGCCGAAGCGGCTTACCTCCGCGACAAGAACGGCAACACGCACTGCGGCTGGCGGTTCCATACCCATTTCGAGATCGGCCGTCAGTTGCCCACTCGCATCGAAGTCACCACGGCGCTCAACGGCGGCAGGACCGACGAGAAGCACGTGCTACGGCGATCCCTGCAACCCGATCACTGCTACATCCTGGACCGCTGGTACGCCGAGTTCGCCTTGTGGAACGACATCGTCGCAGCCGCAAGCAGCTACGTCTGCCGCATCCGCGACAATAGCAACCTCGACGAAGTCGTCGAGGAACGGCCGGTGTCGGAGGCGGCGCGGCAGGCGGGCGTGCTGAGCGACATCGTGGTGAAGCTCGGGACCTCGCACAAGGCCGCCGCGCGGCCGAGCCATCCGGTCCGTGTCATCCTGGTGAAGGCGGAGCCGCACCAGAAGAGGGGCGGCGCAAGGGGGGACGGCCGGCTCCCCCAGCGATGGCATCCTGCGGATCGCGACCAACCTGCAGGACGTACCGGCCGAAATCATTGCCGATATCTATAAGCATAGGTGGTCGATCGAACTCTTCTTCCGCTTCTTCAAGCACATCCTGGGATGTCGCCACCTCTTGAGCACGCACCCGGTAGGCATCCAGATCCAGGCCTACTGTGCAATCATCGCCTGCCTGCTGATCCACCTCTGGACCGGCGGCAAGCCGACCCTGCGGACCTTCGAGATGCTCTGCCTGTACCTGCAGGAGTGGGCCACCCTGGAGGAGGTGATGGCCCATCTGGAGAAGCTCCAGGCCAAGTCGAGGGAGCCGCCTGCCCGCAGCTGACCGCGCCGCAGGAATGTTACCCCGCTGATTCCCGGAAGAGATCGCCTATCAATGAGGAAGACCGCACGTGGGGCATCTCGCCCCATCGTGCCGTTCGATGCTGCGCAGCGGGGTCTCGCGAGCGAGGGTCGGCCGGGCGCAGGTCCGGAGATTGAGCCGGAAGCCTCGCGTGAGGCCCCGCCGGGAAAAGTCGCCAGGGCGACGCAAACGTCGTGCCGAACAGGCGTGGGATGACCCCAATCTGACCGCCATCGTGGCCGCTCGGCCCGAACTGCCCGAGGCGATCCGCATCGGCATCCTGGCGATGGTCAAGGCCGCATCGGGGAAGATGAGGCCATCCCGCTGAGCCGGCAGGCTTCAGATTCTTTGCTCCGTGGTTTGGACTCGATGGATTCGATCTTGTGTGATAGGATTGATGGTTGACTTGCAGATCGAAGTCGATCTCGTCGCCAAAGGGGGTAGCCATGTACTTGACTGTGTGCTGTCCGCATTGCGGAAAGACCGGTAGCTTGCCAGATGGATTCAAGGGGTCTTCAGCCAAGTGCCCCAAGTGCCTCAATCACTTCACGATTTCTGAGTGCGTTGCGGATTCCCCTAGAGCGGTTTACCCATGTGTTGCGCACAGCTGCGCGAGCTGGAACCAGCCGATGATGTCCTGGGTGGTCACCTTTTCGAGCGCCTCTCCCAGGGCCTCGTAGACGGCATCCTTGTTCCGCGCCGCGACCCGGCGGAGGTACGCCTTGACCTTCGACCAGAGTCTCTCGATCGGCGTGTAGTCCGGGCTGTAGGGCGGCAGGGGCAGGAGCCTGGCACCCGCCCGCCTGACGGCCGCCGCCGCGGCATAGGCCTGATGGGGGGACAGGTTGTCCCATACGACCACGTCGCCGGCGTGCAGCTCCGGCACCAGCACCTGCTCGACATACGACTCGAACGCCGCGGTGTCGGTCGACCCCGGGAACACCAGGGGGGCACGTACCCCGTCCAGACCCAACGCGGCGATCACGGTCAGCGATTCCCACGAGCCGGGGGCCGAGCCGACGGCCCGCTCGCCGCGCGGGGCCCAGCCGTAGGCCTGGGTCATCGCCGTGGTCACCCCCGACTCGTCCACGAAAACCAGCCGTTTCGGCTCGACCCGCTTCACCTTCCTCCGGAACGACCGCCGCTTCTCCTGGACGTCGGGCCGGTCGCGCTCGTCGGCGTGCTGGGTCTTCTTCTTGCAGGTCAATCTCTGTCGCCGCAGGGCGCGCCAGATCGTCGTCAGGCTGCAGTTGAAGCCGCCCCGCTGCTTCAGTTGGTCCAGGGTGTCGTCGTTGTGCTCCCGGACCAGATCTTCCAGGCGCCGCAGGTCGTCCGGGCTCAGCACGGGGGTCGGGCCGCCCCCGTGCGGCTCAGGGGCCAACGTATCCTTCTGACGCCGCCGCTGCAGCAGCCGGGAGACGAACGAGACGCTGACGCGGAAGAGGCGGGCGATCTCACGCTGCGGGCCCTCGTCCTCATCCACGGCCGCCGCGACCCGCTCCCGCAGGTCTATCGAAGAGGGACGCATGGCAGGTATCTCCTGATCCGTTGCCGTCTCCTTCCTCGATCGTGTCCTTCTATGTGAATTGTTTCTGTCCGCAACCCGAATGCAAACCGCTCTAGCCGCGGGGAGAGCTGACCTTTTTCCGTTCGCTATCCTGCGAGCGCTCAGGCCCGAGGCAGGGCCAGCTTTTCGATGAGTGACTTCAATGTACTCAGAGATCGAGCACGCGCGGCGGATGACTGAGGCCTGGCAAAAACGAGCCCGCGAGCAGTCCCGCGTCATCAAAGGCTACACCACCGACCAGTGGGGCCGGATGCATGGGGCGAAGCTCGACAAGCGGGGGATCGAAGACATCCTGGCCGATGTCGCCGCAGCTCTGGTCACCGCGATGAAGGACAATCCCAAACATCAGGACTACTTCGAGATGACCTACGCCCGGGTGATCCAGGCCCGGGCCGACTTGATGTCCGTGTCCCGCGACCGCAGGCGGCGAGCGGAGGCCGGTGCGGATCCTACTTTGCCGCTTTCTTGACTGCCTTGGGCACTCACGCCTTGCTATAGCTGGCCCCGCTCAGCTTGAGCGCCTTACAGACGTGGTCCTCGTTCAGCAGCTCGACCTCGGCCAGCGTCGCGCCCACATTCTGGGCGATCTGCCGGGGATCGAGCCCAAAATCCTGGATCAGCCGATGCACGATCTAGCTCATCTTGAGGTCAAAGTGCGTCCCCTTCGCCCGGTTGATTCGGATGGTACACATCATGGCCTCGGGCAGGGGCAGGTAGGCCAACCGGACCTCTTTTTGATGACGCACGATCCTCCGGCGGTCCCGGATGAGCATGATGAGCTCGGAGTTCGAGTATCCGCAAAGAAAACAACGATCCGCGAGAGGGCTAGAAGATACGGGTTTCGCGGTGTAAAGTCTTGCCTTGTTGGCGTCAACGATGGCGTTCACCCGTGGCACGGAGGTCGGCAGGATGTCCTACGCTTGGCCCAAGGATACGGATTTTGCTCTGTGGGAACTCGATGTCCTCGACCGCCATTGTCCGGTCTGTGGACGGCTGATGTATATCTGCGACCACCGGTACCGTCGGGTTCACACCCTCGAGGGTCCGGTGCAGCTCGTCTGCAAACTCAACCACTGCCCCGATCCCGCCTGCCCCGGCCACGCCAAGACCAAGAGCCCCGAACTCGAGATCACGATCGCGCCGCCCAAGCGGGCGGTCGGGTGGGATGTCCTCTGTTGGATCGGTCATCGTCGATGCTCACGTCATTGGTCGATTTCCCAGATCCAATCCGATCTCTGGGATGATTACGGCATCAAGCTCTCGGCCGACTCGATCGCCCGGTACATCGGATCCTACCAGGTCATGCTCGCCGCGCGCGAGCAGGACCCCGAGTCGTTGCGGCGGCACTATGAAGCCGTCGATGAGATCATCCTCTCGATCGACGGCCTACAGCCCGAGAAGGGGCACGAGACGCTGTACGTGGTGCGCGAACTGACCGGCAAGCGGGTCTGGTTCGCTGAGCCTTTGATCTCCGCCACGGCGGACGAGGTGCGCCGCCTGATCGCGCAGGCCAGGGCGTGGGCCAAGTCCCTGGGTAAGCCGGTGGCGCTGTGGTTGTCGGACCGGCAGGACGCCTTCGTGACGGGCATCGCGGCAGAATTCCCCGACGTGCCGCACCGCTACTGCGACAATCACTTCCTCCGCGACGTGGCCAAGCCTGTTCTGGAGGCTGACAGCCACGCCAAGGTTCAGATGCGGAAGAAGGTGCGTGGCCTTCGGAAGATCGAACAGGCGGTACTCAAACAGCAGGGCGTCCAGGCGTCGGAACGCATCGTGGAGGATGATCCTGCTGCGACCGCGCCGCCGCTGAACCCGCCCGGGCCCCGAGTCGATGCCGCCAGCGCCGTGGTGCTCGAATACTGCACGGCGGTGCGTGGCATTCTCAACGACGATCAGGGAGGACCGCTCCACCCTCCCGGCTTGCGGATGGCCGATGCGCTGGATGAGGTTCGCGCGTCGCTCCAGCGAAACCTGGACGCGAAAAAAGGGGATTCGCCGAGCGGCAACTGGGCCGACTCGCCGACTGCATCGACCGCGGCCGAAACGAAGTGCGCGACGAACAGGAGTCGATCCGTGAATTCATCGCGGAAGTCACGGAAGTTGCCGAAACGCTCGATCCCGGCAAGGGAACATGTGCGGACCGGCAGGCGAAGTTCGAGGAACTGATCGATCGATTCCAGCAAACCGGGGGCCCGATTCATAAGCAAATGGCCCAGGTGATGATCAGTTTTCTCGCCGGCCTGTTCGTGGGCGAAGGACTGTTTGAAGAGATCAAGGACAACCTGGATTTGGAACGATGGTTTCGCTTGCCCAAGAGTCATGAGCGGCGGATTCACGGCCACCGCCACGCGGGGACCCGTATTGTTCTGGAGGGGCCAACTTTAGTGCACGCACTGGATGCACACGCCTTCCATCCGGAGCCGTTCACGGTGGACGACTTGCTGCCCTATCGCACGGCGCGCGAACTACAGTGCCAGAGGCAGGCACTGGATCGTCGCAAGATCATGAGGAAGGCACGCTCGAAGAAGAACCGCCCGATACTCCTGGCCGACCTCGAGCGGCGCTATCAGGAACCGTCGGGGTTCTAGCCCTCTCGCGGATCGTTGAAAGAAATGCCATAGTCACTCGGCGCCTTTACAATTGTCAACGTCGCTCAATTGAGGGGAGTCCTTTGTTCGCCAGGGCTTACGGCGACCAAGAGCAGATTTACCTCGATCGGAATGGAATTTTGGCAAAAAACGCGCGCGGTGGCAGTTGCGGTCCGGAAGCGAAGCGCTCTCGCGAAAAACCACCCCCCCTCGCTCGCTCCGGTCCCGGTAAGCAAGGAAGTACCTTAGTTCAAGTTTCGCAGATTCTGAGGCGTATCTCGACCCGTCCGGAGGGCGAAATTACCCCGGGTAAGTCGATCGTGCACTGACCTGAGAGGCCTGAATCTTGGGCCGAACTGTCGCTCAACCTGCTCGGCTGAGAAGCTCGGTCAACTGGGCGATCCAGGTTTTCAGTCGAGACCGTTCTGGAAGCAGTCTGGCGGTTTTCTCCTGGTAGCTGACTCGCCTGAGGGTCGTCAGCATGTCGGCGAATGAGGGTTCTTCCTTCTTGCTATACCATGGCCGGAATGGAAACCGGAGCGACCGATGACCGGTTCGGTGAAACCATATGATGATCATGGTGTAGAGGAACAACGCCATGGGCGCGGTTCGCCGGACGGCCTTGGGAAGACGGTTGGCAGGGTCTTCAAGTCCCAGGAGTTGCTTGCAGTTTTCAAATGTGCATTCGATGGCCCAGCGGCAGGAGTAGGTGGAGAGAATCTGCCTGGCAGTCCAGTCCAGTTTGGTGCAGTAGAACATCTGATCGGGACGCTTCCCTTCCAGATCGCGCACCAAGACGATGGTCAGCAGCCGGTCACCTCCGGCCTTGTAGTAGAGAGCCTTGATCGTCTTGACCGCGAGAGCGGCATAGAGCCCAAACTGATTGAAGTCGAGTCGAGTCCAGGGTTGGGTCGTGTCCTCGGCCCACTGCTTCAGGGCCGGCAATCGCTTCCCTTTCTTGCGGGCAGGCCCTCTGGTCTTGGTCGTCCTGGGAGGTGCCGGTTCATAGAGCGCTCCCTTGGGATGGACGTGACTGATGAGATGCACCTTGGGAGGTAGTTTCGAGAGAATGCTTTTCCCACCGTAGGCGCTGTCACCCGAGAGCATGATCTCATCGTCAGGGAACCACTTAGCCACCAGTTCAACGAGTTCGAGGGCCAGTTCAGGCCGTGTGCGATGGTTCGGATCGTGCTTCGGCCGAGGCTTCTTCCCTTTCTTCCCCTTGGTCAGCCCCTGCCGATTGCGGTACAGCCGTACGGCAACCGGCAAGGCGAAGACTTTGGTAGGCGCCCAGAATGGATTGACGATCAGCAGGCAGAGAACAACCCAGTCGTGTCCCCAACTGACCAGGGACTTGGCGCGACTGGAGATGAGCGGATCGTAGTGCATACCGGCACCATAGAGCGTCAACCCGCGCTTTCGGCAGAGGGTGTCATCTACCGCCCAGAGCAGCGTAGCTCCAGGAGCAAGGATCGCGACAACGAGCTTAGCCAGGACCATGGACAAGGCATCGATATCCCAGGAGGCATGGCTGAAGAAGCGATGGAACCGAGACCAATGGCCGTTGCCGACGTTGCTGCCGGAGAAGATGACCTCAGTGATGTAGCGGTGTCGCTGGGAGAGAATCCAGCCAGTGACGATCTGAATGAAAGTCCGGAACGTCGGAGCCGTGAAGACCGACGCAAAGTGCAGTAGCAGAGACGCGAACGAGGGAGTAAGTTCCATGGGTCGGCTTCCTTGCCTTGGTGCCTGTCCAGTCTTGAGAACCTAGACAAGTACATAAGAAACAGCGAGGAAGCCGACGTGTCTTTTTGGTCAGAGAACCTCACTCAAATCTGCGAAACTTGAACTAAGAAGCCCTGACAAAACCTGGATTAACTATATACAGTCATGATGAAGGATGCGGAAGCAAATCACGCTGGCTGCGACACTCGCCCAGGCGTCCATGATCACGCCCAGTCGGTCGTACCTGACCCGCAGCCGGCGCAGCCCCTTCATCCAGCTGATCGTCCGCTCGACCACCCAACGGATCTTGCCCAATCCGCTGCCGTGCGGCGTCCGCCGCTTGGCGATGTGCGGCTCGATGCCGAGCCATCGCAGGAACTCCCGGGTCGCCTCGCTGTCATACCCCCGATCGGCGTACGCCTCGTCGGGCAGCTCCTTCGGCCGTCCTGGCTTGCCCCCGACCTCGGGGAAGTGGAGCACCAAGGGGAGGATCTGTCGCTGGTCGCTGGCGTTGGCCCCGGCGGTGTGAATCGCCAGTGGGACCCCGTGGCGGTCGACCATGAGCGTGTGCTGCGTGCCCTTCGTCTTGCGGTCGACCGGGCTGGGGCCGGTCGCCTCGCCGCCCCCGAACGCCCGGACGGTCACGCCGTCGATGATCACCGTGTCGGGGTCCAGATTGCCCGCCTTGCGGAGCAGCCGGAGCAACTCGGCGTGGAGGCGGTCCCAGATCCCGGCCTCCTCCCACGCCCGGAGCCGGCGGTGGGCGGTCCTCCCGGAGCAGCCGAGTTCCGCCGGGACGTCCTCCCAGCGGGCCCCGGTGGTCAGGACGAACCAGATCACCCGGACGACGACCCGGTGGCCGACCCGGGGCCGGCCGCCCTGGGGGCCGACGGGCTGCTCGGGAGGCAGATGGTGGGCGACCGTCTCGAAGAATTCCTCGGGCATGTGGGAATCGGCCATGCTGTAGTCTCCCCTCGTGGTAGTGGTGGACTACATCACCATGGCGCAAATGGCATGCCAACGGGTTTTGTCAGCTTAGGATCGCCGACTCAATAACTTCCCGATCCGCCCTACGGGTTGTATAACCGTAGCAAGGACAATCAAGACCTCGCCACGGACGCGCACCCATGACGTACAGCCCCGAGATTGAGCACTCGATGCGGATGTTTCACGACTCGCTCTCGGAGAAAGACCGCAGGCGGTATGCGGCCATCGAGGCCGCCAAGCTCGGCCATGGGGGTATCGAGTATGTCGCCACCCTCCTGGACTGCGATCCCAAGACCATCCTCCAAGGTCAACATGACCTGGATCAACTCCCGGACGAGCTTGGCAAGCGGGTCCGTAAAAAAGGGGCGGACGCAAGCGATGCATAGATACCCTCCCGCAGTTGGAGGAGAACTTGCTGCGAGTGCTTCAGGATCGCACGGCGGGCGACCCGATGCGGCAGGAGGTGCGTTGGACCGACTTGACCCTCGAGCAGATCGCCGATCACCTGGCCGAGGCGGGCACACCGGTCAGCGTACCCGTGGTCAAGCAGTTGCTCCGCAAGCACGGCTACGTCACCCGCAAGGCGCAGAAGTCCCAGGCGATGGGCGGGCACCCCCACCGCAATCAGCAGTTCGAGAACATCGCCCGGCTCAAGCAAGAGTACCTGGGGTCCGACAACCCGATCGTGAGCATGGACACGAAGAAGAAGGAGTTGCTGGGCAACTTCTACCGGGCGGGGCACCTCCTGACCCAGGGGATCATCGAGACGTTCGACCACGACTTCCCCAGCTCCGCCTCGGGCGTGATCATCCCCCACGGGCGGTACGACGTGAAGCGGAACAATGGTCATGTGAACCTGGGAACGAGTCACGACACCGGCGAGTTCGCCTGCGACAGCATCGAGCAGTGGTGGGAGGGCCAAGGCCGGTCGCTCTATCCTCGGGCGACCTCGATCCTGCTGCTGTGCGACGGCGGCGGCAGCAATAGTTCCAGCCAGTACCTGTTCAAGGAGGATCTGCAACGGCTGGTCGATCGGCTCGGCATCGAGATCCGTGTGGCGCACTATCCGCCATACACGTCGAAGTCCAACCCGATCGAGCATCGACTGTTCCCGCATCTGACCCGTGCGTGCCAGGGGGTGATCTTCGAGAGCGTGGAGTTGGTGAAGGGATTGATGGAGAAGGCCAGGACGAGCACGGGGTTGCGGGTAACGGTGGACATCCTGGACAAGGTATACCAGACGGGGCGGAAGTATGCGGAAGGATTCAAGGAGAACATGGAGATCGTGTTCGACGAGATCCTGCCGAAGTGGAACTACAGGGCGGTCCCGAGCAGATCATGACTTCGGGAAGTTATTGAGTCAGCGATGAATGGCATTAAGCGAAGGGTAATCCTCTTCCCCGAAAGGGCTTGAGGAAAGCAAAGGTCTCCTGACCTCATGGGGTTGTCACACGACCCATGGGACAGGAGGCCCTCGGATGCATCGACGGATTGATACCACGCTGCGGCAACTTCGGCAAGACCCCTGCCAGTACCTCGATCGCTCTGTGGTGGAACGGATTTGCCGCGCCGCCGGGCACGTTTGGCGCGACGGCGTCCTGACGCCCTTCGCCACCCTCCACTGGTTCCTGCTCCAAGTCCTCAGCGGCAACACCGCGCTGGAGCATGTGGCCACGCTGGCCAAGAAGGCTTTCACCGACTCGGCATACTGTCAGGCGCATGCGCGCCTCCCCTTGGCGGTCTTTCGGGCGCTGCTCCGTCACCTCATCACGGCCTTCGTTCCGGATACCCACGACCACCTGTGGTACGGGCATCGCACGTTCCTGCTCGACGGGTCCTCGTTCTCGATGCCCGACACCCCCGAGTTGCAGCGGTCGTTCGGCCAGCCCGGCGCACAGCAACCGGGCTGCGGGTTTCCCGTCGCCAAGATCTTGGCTCTGTTCCACGCCGGCACGGGGCTGTTGCTCGAAGTGATGGCCGCCCCCTTGCGCTCTCATGAGAGGGCGCGTGCTGAGGACGTCCATCCTGCCTTGCAGCCAGGCGACGTCCTGGTGGCCGACCGCGGCTTCTGCTCGTTCGCGCATCTAGCCCTGCTGATGGCCCGGGGCATTCACGCGGTGTTCCGCATGCACCAGCCGCAGATCGTCGACTTCACGCCGGATCGGCCACACGCCCGACGCGGTGACAAGGCCGCCGGCACGGGGCTGCCCCGTTCGAAGTGGCTCCGCCGGCTGGGCACGCTCGACCAACTCGTCGAATGGATCAAGCCCAAACAGAAGCCCAAGTGGATGAGCGCCGAGGTCGACGCGGCGCTGCCTGAGACGCGGGTGGTGCGCGAGCTACGTTACACGCTCGACCGGCCGGGCTTCCGGACGCGTTCCGTGACGCTGGTGACGACGCTTTTGGACGCGGAGACTTACTCTGCGGAGGCGCTGGCGAAACTCTACGGCGCGCGAGGGGGGGTGGAGACGAACCTGCGTCACTTGAAGCAGACGATGAAGATGGATGTGTTGCGGTGCAAGAGTGAGGATGGTGTGCTGAAGGAACTGATGGTCTACGCGATGGTGTACAACCTGATCCGGGTGGTGATGGGGGAAGCCGCACGACGGCAGGGTGTGCTTGTGGAACGAATCAGTTTCATCGACGCGATGTGTTGGCTCCTGGACGCCGAAGCGGGCGACGATCTGCCACGCTTGAAAGTCAACCCCGACCGCCCTGGGCGGGTCGAGCCGCGCGTCCGGAAGCGAAGACCGAAGCAGTATCCGCTTAGGAAAACACCACGCTTTAAATTGCGCAAGAACCTTTTAGGACAAGTGCTTGCGGCTTAGCTTAATGCCATTCGAGTCAGCAATCCTAAGTTCAAGTTTCGCAGATTTGAGTGAGGTTCTCTGACCAAAAAGACACGTCGGCTTCCTCGCTGTTTCTTATGTACTTGTCTAGGTTCTCAAGACTGGACAGGCACCAAGGCAAGGAAGCCGACCCATGGAACTTACTCCCTCGTTCGCGTCTCTGCTACTGCACTTTGCGTCGGTCTTCACGGCTCCGACGTTCCGGACTTTCATTCAGATCGTCACTGGCTGGATTCTCTCCCAGCGACACCGCTACATCACTGAGGTCATCTTCTCCGGCAGCAACGTCGGCAACGGCCATTGGTCTCGGTTCCATCGCTTCTTCAGCCATGCCTCCTGGGATATCGATGCCTTGTCCATGGTCCTGGCTAAGCTCGTTGTCGCGATCCTTGCTCCTGGAGCTACGCTGCTCTGGGCGGTAGATGACACCCTCTGCCGAAAGCGCGGGTTGACGCTCTATGGTGCCGGTATGCACTACGATCCGCTCATCTCCAGTCGCGCCAAGTCCCTGGTCAGTTGGGGACACGACTGGGTTGTTCTCTGCCTGCTGATCGTCAATCCATTCTGGGCGCCTACCAAAGTCTTCGCCTTGCCGGTTGCCGTACGGCTGTACCGCAATCGGCAGGGGCTGACCAAGGGGAAGAAAGGGAAGAAGCCTCGGCCGAAGCACGATCCGAACCATCGCACACGGCCTGAACTGGCCCTCGAACTCGTTGAACTGGTGGCTAAGTGGTTCCCTGACGATGAGATCATGCTCTCGGGTGACAGCGCCTACGGTGGGAAAAGCATTCTCTCGAAACTACCTCCCAAGGTGCATCTCATCAGTCACGTCCATCCCAAGGGAGCGCTCTATGAACCGGCACCTCCCAGGACGACCAAGACCAGAGGGCCTGCCCGCAAGAAAGGGAAGCGATTGCCGGCCCTGAAGCAGTGGGCCGAGGACACGACCCAACCCTGGACTCGACTCGACTTCAATCAGTTTGGGCTCTATGCCGCTCTCGCGGTCAAGACGATCAAGGCTCTCTACTACAAGGCCGGAGGTGACCGGCTGCTGACCATCGTCTTGGTGCGCGATCTGGAAGGGAAGCGTCCCGATCAGATGTTCTACTGCACCAAACTGGACTGGACTGCCAGGCAGATTCTCTCCACCTACTCCTGCCGCTGGGCCATCGAATGCACATTTGAAAACTGCAAGCAACTCCTGGGACTTGAAGACCCTGCCAACCGTCTTCCCAAGGCCGTCCGGCGAACCGCGCCCATGGCGTTGTTCCTCTACACCATGATCATCATATGGTTTCACCGAACCGGTCATCGGTCGCTCCGGTTTCCATTCCGGCCATGGTATAGCAAGAAGGAAGAACCCTCATTCGCCGACATGCTGACGACCCTCAGGCGAGTCAGCTACCAGGAGAAAACCGCCAGACTGCTTCCAGAACGGTCTCGACTGAAAACCTGGATCGCCCAGTTGACCGAGCTTCTCAGCCGAGCAGGTTGAGCGACAGTTCGGCCCAAGATTCAGGCCTCTCAGGTCAGTGCACGATCGACTTACCCGGGGTAATTTCGCCCTCCGGACGGGTCGAGATACGCCTCAGAATCTGCGAAACTTGAACTAAGGTTGTCCCGCTGATTCTCCAGCAAGGTCCTTACCGGCCTGATCCGATGGGGACAGGCCGACTCGCGGGCGCAGCTCCGCCACCACGAAGTTAAACAGATCGCGGCGGATGGCGTACTCCGGACCGGCCACGGTCAGGATGTCGTTCCGCAGCCAGCGGGCGAACAACGCCACCTCGTCAGCCCCCGCGATCGCGTTGGCCTCAGCCAGCCGTGCAGAAAGCAGCTTCTGGACCAGCGACTGATCCTTCCGGCCACGTTGCCGCTCGGCGGCGGCTTGCTTTCGCTCGAGCTTGGCCTGGGTGTCGATGGCTTCGTAGGCCCGGTTTTCCAGGTAACGGACCAGCGGCCCAACGTCGTCCAACGCATGACAAACATCGCCGCGGCAGGGACGCCCAGGCAGAGCCTCCTGGTGCCCGGCGCGGAGCCCCGAGGCGAAATCGGCGCTGGTGGCCTTGGGAGCGAAGCCCCGGTCGACCAGTTCCAGCAGCCGGATGCCCCAAGTATCGGCGTCGCGATGCCCTTCCAGACTCAGCAAGAAGCAGAAGGTCGAGGCGGCATCGACCCCACCAAGACGGGATCGCCCCCCTGGAAGATCTCATCGAGGAGGCCAACGAGGATGCTGGAGAGGTCGTACTGCGGGTTGATTCTCTGGGCCTGAGCGACGGCGCTGTGCACGATGTTGTGCACGGTCCCCAGGGAGATCCGATGATCGAAGAGGTCACGCAGCAAGTCGACCACGCCGCGGGTCGAACTCTGGCAGATCAACACCAAGCCCAGGACCAGTTGCCGCAGCCAAGCCTTGGTGACCGGTAGGTAGAAACGGACGTCGTCGGGTCTGGATGAGGGAGCGAAGGCCTGGTCGAGGGCCGCTTCGGCGGTATGGGCCTGTTGATCGAGGAACTTCCTGCTGACCTCGTGTTGCCGGGTTAACTCGGAGACCGTTTCCGTCCCGGCGAGCACCGGGATGGCCAGGTCTTGCCTCTGCTGAGGTAGCAGTCGCTTGGCGGGACCCGAGCCATCGCTCTATGCCGGCGAGGGCCAGCCTGGGCCGGTGGTCGAAGTGCAATCGCATTGCGGGACCGAGAAGGGCGAAGTAGCCGGACAATCCATGTCACTTTCCTCCGTGAAACGGTGTTTGTGCCGACAAACAACCCCAACATGGAGGAAACAGACAGTTTAGAAAAACCCACCCCACCGGTCAATTGTGACCTGGATTTGAAGAGGTCGTTGCGATGTTCGCGGGCCCTGATTTTTCTGGGCGTTTTTGAGTCCCTCAAAAACCGCCTACCCCACGATACGCGCAAAACTTGCGGTTTTTCCTCTCCGGCAGGGATTTTTTCACGATTTTTCGACCACCGGGCCAACACAGCGGGGATTTATTGCGTAGCAATTGTAGGTATTCCATCCTTTACCTCCTGACCCCTGCGTGAGCCCATGAGAATCACAATCACCAAGCCACTCTTCGCCTGGGACGCTCTCGAGGATTCCCCTTCGCTCCAATCCCTGCGAGTCCTGCTGGAATCGATCCCTGACCACGCGTTGCTCGAGTCGCTCCGAGTGTCGCGCGGAAAGGGACGCGACGATTATCCCGTGGAGGTCCTCTGGGGCACGCTCGTCCTGGCGATCGCCTTGCAGCATGTCTCGATCGACGCTTGCCTCGAGGAACTCCGTCGCAATCCGGCGTTGCGATTGCTGCTGGGCATCGAAGAGGAGGATCGAGTCCCCGGCCCCGACAACATGTCGCGCTTCCTGGCGACCCTCGGCGAAGAGCCCCACCTGAAGCATCTCCGTCGGATCTTCGATACCCAGGTCAGCCGGCTGGGTGCGGTGATCGGTGACTTCGGCAAGAACACCGCGGGCGATTCGACCGGCCTGGCTGGTCGCGCGGCGACCAGCGAGAAACTGCGTGCCGCCGAGATCGAACAGCGGCTTCCGCAACCTAGCGGTGGACGCAAGGAGTACAAGGACGACGACGGAAACATCACCAAGGTTGTCGAATGGTTTGGCTATAAGTTACATTTATTGGTTGATGTAAATCACGAGGTCGCGCTCGCCTATCATATCACCGACACCAAGGCCGGCGACAACGAGCGAATTCCCGATCTGGTAAGTCAAGCGCAGAACAATCTGCCGCCGGATCGTATGAAAACCCTGGCCTACGACAAGGCGGCCGACGACGGCGCCGTGCACGAGTTCCTCCAGGAGAAAGGCATCGCGCCGCTCATTCAGAATCGCAACTTCAAGCTCGAGGAACCCGAGAAAGTGCTCGGGGGTTCGACGCCTCTGAACATCGTGTATGACCAGGCGGGCACGGTCTACTGCTACGATCGCGTCAGCCCCGATCCGGTGCGGCACTCCATGGCGTACATCGGCCATGAACCCCAGCGCGGCACGTTGAAGTATCGTTGCCCGGCGCGGCATGGTGGCTGGAGTTGCCCGAGCAACGCGCGCTGCAACGGCGAGCGGAAGTACGGCCTGACCGTCCGCGTGAAACAAGAGATCGATCTGCGTCGCTTCCCGAGCATCCCGCGCACGACCAAAACGGTTCGAACGCATGTACAAGGGCCGGACCGCCGTTGAGCGCGTCAACGCACGGTTCAAGGTGTTCTGGGGCATTGACGATGGCCAGGTCTACGGGTCCCGGCGCTTTCACGGTCACGTGGGGGCGGTGATGGTCGTGCACTTGGCGTTCGCGACGCTGCTGGCCCGGACGAGCAGATACGAGGGGACCTACGGGAAGATGACCTTCTCGCCGATCGCCAAAGCCCTTCACGAGCTAATCCGATCGCATGCGCAGGAGACCGCCCAAGCCGTAGCGTCCGAGTAAGTCGCCGTCTGGGCTTCCAGAGAGCCAAGGTCTAATGCGAGTTTTGCCAGCGCGTCATTCGCGCGTGAGGGCGGACTACGCTCACCTCGCGCCTGGGACAGTCATGAGGCGAAGTTGACGCACCGCCCCGAAGGGAGCGGCGCCACAAATGCATGCAATTATCAGAATCAAAGGCTAACAACGCAACTGGCTCCCCGACGGACTGGGGACGGTCACGGAGTATCACCGGCTCCGCGACTACGCCTCGGGGCCGGTCAAGATGCCGGTGCCCGGACCGTTCACCCTTGCGGGGTGCATCGAGGGAGGCGAGGCTTATGCCGACCGGAAGGCAGTGACCGAGGCTTTGATCCCGATCGTCAACGCCGAGCTCAAGGCCCTGGCGGCCGCGGGCGTCGATTTCCTCCAGCTCGATGAGCCCAGCTTCGCCTGCCACCCCGACGCTCCCGATCAGTTCCTGGACCTGATTGCCCACACGGTTCACGGCGTTTCGGCCTACATCAGCATGCACATGTGCTTCGGCAATTATCGTGCCCGCGCCGTGGGGCATCGCAGCTACCGGCCGCTGTTTCCACACATCGGCCGGGCCCGGGTCAACCAGCTTGCGCTCGAGTTCGCCAGCCGCGAGATGGCCGAGATTGAGCTCCTGGCCGAGCTCCCCGAGACGATGGATGTGGCCGTGGGGCTCGTCGACGTCAAGAACACCTGGGTCGAGCCTCCCGAGCTCGTGGCGTCACGCATTCGGACCGTGCTCAAGCATGTCCCGCCCGAGCGTATCTCCATCACTCCCGACTGCGGCTTCTCGCAGACCGCCCAGCACATCGCCGTGGCCAAGGCGAAGTCGCTGGCCGAGGGGGCCAAAATCATCCGGCGCGAGCTCAAGGCATGATCCGGCAATGCCAGATCCGGAATCCACGCATCAGCGACCGAGTGGAGCCGAAACCATGATTGAGCCTTCTCGCCAGGGTCCGGAATTGATCGAGGAGATTCTCGAGACGCACCCGTTCTATGGGTTAATGGCGATCTGGAGGCTGGGGCAGAGCGGGTTTCTGATCAAGACTGACGGCGGCATTCTGCTGATCGATCCCTACCTTTCCGAGCACCTCACGCGGAAGTACGAGGGCACCTCTCGCCCCCAAGTCCGCATGACCCGCGCTCCGCTGCGCGGGGCCGATCTGGAGACCGTCGACCTGGTCCCGGCCTCGCACAAGCACTCCGATCACCTCGACCCGGAGACGCTGATCGGCCTGCTGACGGCGTTGGCCAACGCGCGCCTCGTGCTGCCCAAAAGCTTGATGGACCACGCCGCGGCGATCGGCCTGCCGGCCCATCGCTACTCCGGAACCGACGCAGCCAAGGTGGTCGAGCGGGCCGGGTTCCGGGTGCGGGCTGTCCCGTTGGCACATGAGCAGATCGACCGGGTTGAGAGAGGCCGTTATCTTTACCTGGGGTACGTCATCGAGACCGAGGGGTTCAGGCTGTATCATAACGGAGACAGCTTAGCGTATGACGGGCTGGCCGAGGAGCTGGGAAAGAAGCCGTTCGACGTGCTCTTCCTGTCCATCAACGGCCGCGACCCGGCTTGGGGCGTGCCGGTAAACATGTCGGCCGCCGAGGCCGTAGATCTCACGACGCGGGTCCGGCCCCGGTATCTCATTCCTATTACTTACGATATGTTCACCTTCAATACCGTTCCGGTCGAGACGCTCGAGGCCGAGGCCCGCTGGCTGCCGCCGGGGGTGGAGCCCCGGATCGCGCGATGCGGCGAGCGCTGGGAGATCAAGAAGTGAGCGTCACACTGGGGATCGATATCGGCACCTCGGGCACCAAGACCCTGTCCATCGACGAGAAGGGGGCGATCCTCGGTTCGGCCTCGGCCGAGTATCCCTGCTCCCATCCTCACCCGGGCTGGTCCGAGCAGGATCCCAAGCTCTGGTGGGACGCGACGGTCAAGACCCTCCAGGCGGTCCTGGCGGCGGGCAAGTTCAAGCCGGCCGACGTCGCGGGAATCGGCCTTTCTGGTCAGATGCATGGATCGGTCTTTCTCGACGAGGCCGGGCAGGTGATCCGCCCTGCGCTTCTCTGGAATGATCAACGGACCGCCGCGGAGTGCCGCGAGATCGAGGAGCGGGCAGGCGGCCGCGAGGCCCTTGTGCGGATGGTGGCCAACCCGGCACTGACAGGATTCACCGCCCCCAAGCTACTCTGGGTTCGCAAGCACGAGCCGAAGCATTGGGACCGGGTGCGCCAGGTTCTCCTTCCCAAGGACTACATTCGCTACCGGCTGACTGGGACATTCGCGACCGAGGTGAGCGACGCCTCGGGAACCTTAATGCTCGACGTCGCCAATCGCCGCTGGAGCCACGAGTTGCTGGGCAAGCTCGACATCGACCCGGGACTTCTGCCACGTTGTCATGAGAGCCCCGAGGTCTCGGGCAAGGTGAGTGAGGCCGGAGCGAAGGCGACAGGGGTTCCCAGGGGCACTCCGGTGGTGGGCGGCGGCGGCGACCAGCCTGCCGGGGCGGTGGGCAATGGGATCGTCCGCCAGGGCGTGGTCTCGGCGACGATGGGGACCTCGGGGGTGGTCTTCGCCCATGCCGACCAGCTCGGCTTCGACCCGCTGGGCCGGCTTCAGCGCGGCTGTCACGCGGTTCCAGGCGCCTGGCACGTGATGGGAGTGGTGCTCTCGGCCGGCGGCAGCTTCCAGTGGTTCCGCAACGAGCTGGGCAAGTCAGAGGTCGCCATGGCCAAGCAGCAGGGCATCGACACTTATTACTTGCTCACCGCCGAGGCGGCGCTCGCCGGCCCGGGGGCGGAGGGACTCTTCTTCCTGCCCTACCTGACCGGCGAGCGGACCCCGCACTTCGACCCCGACGCCAAGGGGGGCTGGATTGGACTGACCGTCCGCCACGGCCGGCCCCACATGATCCGCGCCTTGCTCGAGGGGGCGACGTTTGCCATGCGCGACAGCCTGGAGCTGATCCGCGAGATGGGCGTGGGCATCAATCAGATTCGCGTCTCGGGCGGCGGTGCCCGCAACGCGCTCTGGCGGCAGGTCCAGGCCGACATCTACGGCGGCGACGTCCACACGCTCAATTCGAGCGAGGGCCCCGCCTTCGGCGGGGCGCTGCTGGCCCAGGTGGGCACCGGCGGATTCTCGTCTGTTCCCGAGGCCTGCGACGCCACGGTCCGCACCGTCGAATCGACGGTCGTCGATCGCGACGTGAAGGAATTCTATGACCATGCCTATGCCCTCTACCGCAAGCTCTACCAGGACCTGCGCGGGTCGTTCCGGGAAATGAGCGAGCTGGTGGCGCGACAGCGCCGGACCTGAGAACGTGCCGCGGGGGCACTGGCCCGCACACGTCATCGGGCTTGTCAACCTTGCCGGGGTCTGTTAAGCGTACCGGCTGGGAAGGAGCCTGCTCATGGATGAGATCG
>CAWFJM010000018.1:0-68724 GCA_963816015.1 uncultured Planctomycetaceae bacterium
AAACCGCACGTGGGATAAAGGCCGCTTTGGTCGGGCTGCTCGTCAACATCGTGCTGGTGATCGCCAAACTCCTGGCAGGGATCGCTGGGCACTCCTACGCCTTGGTCGCTGACGCCATCGAGTCGTCCACCGATATCTTCTCCTCTCTGGTTGTATGGGGTGGACTCAGAATCACCACGCGTCCCGCCGATGACGAGTATCCGTATGGTTACGGCAAGGCCGAATCTCTTGCTGCGGCCGTCGTCTCACTCATGCTTCTTGGGGCGGCCATGGGCATCGCGGTCGCCGCGGTCGGTGAGATCATCACGCCCCACCACATGCCCGCGCCCTTCACGCTGATCGTGATCGCGGTTGTCGTTCTTGTGAAGGAGGTCTTGTTTCGGGGAGTCCTCCGGGTGGGTGACGAGACAGGGAGCACCGCCGTCAAGGCCGATGCATGGCACCATCGTAGCGACGCGATCACCTCAGCAGCAGCTTTCGTCGGCATCAGCATCGCCCTCTGGGGCGGCCCGGGCTGGGAGGCGGCCGACGATTGGGCTTCCCTTGTGGCCGCTGTGGTCATCGTGCTGAACGGCATCCGCCTACTCCGTCCCGCAATCCAGGACCTGATGGACCATATACCCGGGAAGCAGGTCATCGCTCAGATCGAGTGCGCCGCAAGAAGCGTGGAAGGGGTGCGAACGATTGAGAAAGTGAGGGTCCGTAAGCTTGGCACCGAGTATTTCGCCGACCTGCACGTCCAGGCCGACCCGTCGCTGTCCTTGCGCGATGCGCACATCCTCAGCGGCAAGGTCAAGGGCGAAATCCGCTCGGCGGTCCCCAAAGTGGTGAGCGTCCTGATCCATATGGAACCGTATGAGGAGGATTGAGTAAGGACTGATCGGTCATCCTCGTCACCAGCAGGGAAGGTCGGTTGAGGCCTCGAGCCGATCAAGAGTCTCTCTGGAACAACCGGAAGTGGGGGATCATCAAGTGTGAACCAGCGATATGACTGGAGATCATCCAGTAGCGTGCGGAGCCGCGCGGTCACTTCGGGGGGTCTAAGAACGGGCCACGCACAGAATATGGCGAATCTGAGCGATCTATAGCAGTCTCTCAAAGCTCCAGCCTTGTCAGAACCTCCCAAACAAGATGCCTGGCCCAAACAGGATGCTCGCCCCACCGGGACAGCGATCGGACGTCATGACCTCGAGCGTCCGAGGATCAACGCCACTTCCTCGATCTTGAAGATGTGGTGAAGCCGCGTGACATCACCGCGGTCTTTCTTTAAGATCAGCTTCTGCATCGCTTTGGTGAAGGAGCTCCATGGCGAGCGCTGAACCGAGCTTCCCGGTCCGAGCCATTGAGTTCTGCCGAAGTCTGTTTCGATCATGGAACGGGTCATTCATTCTCATCCGGCTCGGGCCTTGCTCGGGGCCAGGCCCGGATGAGACCGCCGGGCGAGGAGCTGGCCTGGCGGGTCGGGAATGGCCGCCGGAGCCGCGTGATGGAGACCACATCGAGCCCGAGCGCCCCTGACGACACCCCCTTCTACGACTGCATCGTGATCAGCGACCTGCACCTCGGCAGCGACGTCTGCCAGGCCAGGCTGCTCGAGGAATTCCTGATCTGGGCCGTCGAGCATTGCCGCGAGCTGGTGATCAACGGCGACATCTTCGACGACCTCAATTTCAAGCGGCTCACCAGGCGGCATTTCGCCTGCCTGAAGGTCATCCGCCGGAACAGCGACCGTATGGACAACCGGGTCGTCTGGGTGCGGGGCAACCACGACGGGCCGGCCGACATCATCAGCCACATCGTCGGCGTGGACATCCTCGATGAGTACGTCTTTGACAACGGCGAGATCCAGCTCCTGATCCTGCATGGCGATCAGTTCGACACGATCACCACCGGCTATCCCTGGCTGACCGAGATCGCCTGCGGCATGTTTTACTTCATCCAGAAGTGGATGCCCCATCGCGCAGCGCGGTGGATTCGCCGGATCACCAAGCGATTCCAGCGGAACAGCCAGGTCATCGAGCGGCGAGCCTCCGAATATGCCGCCAGCCGCGGGTTCCGGTTCGTGACCTGCGGGCACACCCATCTTCCCCTGACCTCCGAGCATGACGGGGTCCTCTACGTCAACAGCGGAACCTGGACCGAAGCTCCCCCCTGCCCCTTCGTGGTCGTCCAGGGAAACCAGGTCCGGCTCGAGCACTGGCCTCTTCCCGAGGTCGGTACCGGTGATGAGCCCCTCGAGGCCGTGGTTCCCGCGAACGAGCACCAACCGGCCGTGCCCCCGTTGCCAACCGCGGGATGAGGGGAACGGACAGCACGCAAGGCGATGGCCCGGGGAGCCAGCGATTCCGGGCAAGTTCGGCGAGGAGTGGTTTTACCGGCCGGCCCAACCGGCTCGATCCTCGGCCGGTGATTCTGGGAAACAACGACAACGTGGGAGATGGCTTGCAGGCGCCAGGTCTTGTGCCGGAATCGCTTGATTTTGGTAGAATCAGGCCGTGGAGATGTGATCGTCGGATCAGCGTCGCGGGACTTCTCGGACAGGATGAGCCTGGCAACCGGTTTCCCGGCGAAGCAGTGGAGGCACCTCTCTTGGTCCCGACCCGGCAACGAACGCGACTCCATGGGAACGATCTCCGTTCCGGCCGATGCCTACTACGGCGCCCAGACCGAGCGCGGCAGGCGGAACTTTCAGATCAGCAACCTTCACTTCCCCCGTGAGTTCATCCGGGCGCTGGGCCTGATCAAGAAGTCGGCCGCCCAGGTCAACATGGACCTGGGCCTGCTGGCACCCGATCTGGCTTCGGCGATCATCCGGGCAGCTCAGGGGGTCGCCGAGGGGAAGTACGACAACCAGTTCGTGCTCGATGTGTTCCAGACCGGGAGCGGGACGTCGACGAACATGAACGCCAACGAGGTGATCGCGGGCATCGCCAACGAGCATTTCACGGGCGACCGCGGGGGCAAGCAGCCGGTCCACCCCAACGATGCGGTGAACATGGGCCAATCGTCCAACGACGTCATTCCCACCGCCATCCACCTCTCGGCCCTGGAGCGTCTGCAAAAGCAGTTGATCCCCGCGCTCGTGAATCTTCATAAGCGGCTGGCCGACCGGGCGAAGGTCCTGGATCCGGTCGTCAAGATCGGCCGGACGCACCTCCAGGATGCCGTGCCGATTCGCCTGGGCCAGGAATTCTCGGGTTATGCGAGCCAGGTCGAGCATGGGATCGGGCGGCTGGAGCGGTGCACTGACTCGCTGGCGGAGCTGGCCATCGGCGGCACGGCGCTGGGCACGGGAATCAACACTCACCCCGAGTTTCCCCGGCGGATGGCGGCGGCGCTCGCGCAGGAAACGGGCCTGCCGCTGCGGCCGGCCTCCAACACGTTCGAGGCCATGGCCCAGCGTGATGCCGCGGTCGAGGCATCAGGCGCCCTCAAGACAGTGGCCGTGAGCCTCTCCTGCATCGCCAACAACATCCGGCTGCTCGGTTCCGGTCCGCGGTGCGGGATCGGCGAGATCCGGATCCCGGAGATCCAGCCCGGCAGCTCGATCATGCCGGGAAAGGTCAATCCGGTCATCCCCGAGGCCGTGATGATGGTCGCCGCCCAGGTCGTCGGCAACGATGCCACGATCACCTGGTCCAACGCCCTGGGCTCGGCCTTCGACCTCAACGTGATGATGCCGGTCATCGCGTACAACCTGCTCCAGTCGATCGACCTGCTGATCACCGCGGCCGATCATCTGGCCGACAAGTGCCTCGAGGCCGGTCGATTTCTTTCGGGTCAGAACGTCGAGGGGGTGGTGCGTCTGGAGGCCGACCAGGAGCGGTGCCGGCAGCTCGTCGAGAAAAGCCTTGCAATGAGTACCGCACTGGCGCCCCGGATTGGTTATGATAACGCCTCGGCGATCGCCAGGGCCGCCTACCGCGATGGGAAAACCATCCGGGAGATCGCGCTTGAGCTGGTGGGTCAGGAGCCCGACCAGGTGGAGGCTCGGCTGGGGCCGCCGGCGTCGTCCACCATCCTCGCGGGCAAAGGGGGGTATCCCTCGCGCGAGGAGGTTGAGCGGCTGCTCGACCCGTGGGGCCAGACGGTTCGTGGGACCGGGGTGCAAGAGGGGGCAGGCCGATGAGTGAGGAGCAAGAGGTCACCCTGGAGACCGAACACCTCGAAGAGGTGATCGAGGCGCCGCCAACCGGTCAGCCGGTGGTCGTGATCCAGTACCGGTCGCGCGGTGTCCCGTGGTATCTGGTCCTTCCCCTGCTGGTCCTGATTCCGCTCGGCTCCGTCGCCGTCTATCACCGGGTGACCTCGCGCGCCCGGCGGGCGCTGGCCGCGGTTCCGGTTCAGGCGCCAGGCTTCCCCCGGAGTCGCCGCCACGACGGGCGCCCCGCGGTTGAAGTCGGCCGGCGCGAGCGACTCGTCGCCCCACCCGTTCCCGACCACCGATTTCGGCCAGGGCAACCTGCCGCTCGCCCTGAATTCGCAGCCGATCGCCCCCGCTGTGCCTGCAGCTGCTCCCGCGAGCGTGGCCGCACCGAAACCTCCAGGTCCCACCGGCGCGGCGTCCGCGCCTGCTAGCCCGACTCCACCGGCCACCCCGCCCAGGGCCGCCGAACCCGCCAAACCTCAGGCGACGGTTCCCACCCCACCGACGCCCCTCCCTCCGCCTGCACCGGCGGCGGCGTCCACCCCCGGGACCATCGCCGGGAAGGTCGATCCCGTGAAGCCCGGCGACTGCGGCCACACCCCCGGCTCGGCCCGCGTCTCGAGCCCCGCTGGCGGTGGGCTTCTCGGTCCCGGCCGATGAGGACAACCCGTTCGCGGAGCTGAACATTGCCCGTAACCCTCCGGGCACCGCCAGTCCGGAAGACCGAGATCCCACGGAGCCCGCGACGGTTGCAGCGAGCGTCCCGGCATCCAGGGAGAAGCCGCCGCCAACCCGTGAAGAGCTCCTTGACGACATTCGCGCCGAGGCGGCCGAGAAGAGGGCGAAGCGGAAGCAATTGAACAACATCAAGGATCGCGCCCGCGGTGAGATGGAGGCCGAGGCCCTGGCACGAACCGAGGAAGATCGGGTTCTCTTCCGTCGCGAGCTGCGCGAGATCTTGAAGTCCGGCAGCAAGAAAGCCGGCCAGGAGATCGACGATCTGTGCGACAAGTATGGCCGCAACTATGACCCCGAGCTCCGTGCGCGGGTGACGCACGTCCTGACGCGAACCAACGGACGGATGTCGCGCGATGCCAAGGTGAGGCTGCTCCGGGTCTATGGCGTCCCGGAGCCGGGAATCCTGGACTTCCTGGCCAACGATCTCCACCGTATGATCAATTCTCGGAACGGTCCCCGGGACTCGAACGAGGTCCGCATCAGCGCGGCGAATCAATTGCTCACCATCAAACTCGGCAAGGACCCTGGTGCAGCCGGGGGCCTGCAAGCTCAGAGGGGTCGTCCTGCCGGCGCGACCCCGCCTGGCAGAACTCCTGGAAACACCCAGGCGCCATGAGACCCACAGGTCCTTCCGGACCCGACGAGGGGGGCGAGTCTTCCCCCCTCCGCCGATCACCCGACTTCTGACAGGGCCAACCCATGCGCTCAGTGCTCCGCCTGGTGACCGTTGCCTCAGCGTTTCTTCTGCTCCTCTCCGCACCCGGCTGGGCCGGGGATGAAGATCCGAGCGTGAAGGCTGGAACGAAACTTCTGGAGGAAGGCGACCGCCTTGCCGACGAGGGAAAGCCCTCCGAGGCCGTGATCCGCTACAAGAGTGCCTTCGAGCAGCTTTTGCCCCGGCTCAGGAGGATCCCCTTCAAGCACGAGGTGAAGCGTGACGTCACCAAGCGGGAAGCGATGAAGGCCATGCTCCTCAAGGAATTCGACGAGGACATGACACCCGAGGAGTTTCGCGCCAACGAGCTGGCCATGAAGGCCTTCGGGCTGGTGCCGCGATCGCTCGACTTGAAGCCGCTGCTGATCCAGGTCTACTCCGAGGAGATCGCCGCCTTCTACGATCCCAAGACCAAGACCATGCACCTGATCGAGGAGCCGGAGGCGAAAACCAAAGCGCAACCCACGTTCCTGGAGCGCCTCTTCGGCAAGAAGGGGGGCTTTGACAAGGACGAGAGCAAGACGGTCATCGCTCACGAGCTGACGCACGCACTGGCCGACCAGCACTACGATCTCGATGCGCTGCACAAGGAAGCCAAGCACGACGACGACCGGTCGCTGGCCGTCTCGGCCCTGATCGAAGGGGAAGCCACCCTGGCGATGATGGGCGCGGGAATGGACGACTGGGACGGCTCCAGGGTCATCAAGATGCCCGCGGCCGACCTGGACCGCGGGCTGAGCCTGATCACCCCGTTCATGACCTTCATGGGGGGCGGCAAGAGCCTTCGTGAGGCCCCGGCCATCATCTCCGAGACCATGATCTTTCCCTACCTCCGCGGCATGGTCTTCTGCGCCCGGCTCGCCAACGACGGCGGCTGGAAGGCCGTGGACGAGGCCTACCGCAACCCTCCGGTCTCGACCGAGCAGATCCTTCACCCCGAGAAATACCACGCCAAGCCCGACCTTCCCACGATGATCGAGCTGGGCGAGCTGAAGCCCGGCCCGGGCTGGAAAGAGGTGGGGCGGAACGTGCTCGGCGAGCTCCAGACCTCGATCATGCTCGGCCGCCAGGGCGCCAAGGCCGCGGCCGGCTGGGACGGCGACCGCTACGCCGTCTTCGAGAGCCCCGACCAGAAGCTCGGACTCGTCTGGTTCTCGACCTGGGACAGCGAGGACGAGGCCCGCGAGTTCGCCCGAGCCTACGCCCGCTACCAGACCAAGCGGCAGGGCAAGAAGGGCTTCCAGCCCGAACAGATACCTGATTCCCTCTGGCGGTGCCAGGACAACGTGTGCCAGGTCGTGGAACGGCGCGGTGCCGACGTGGCGGTCGTCGAGGGCTTCCCCCCGGCGCCACCGCCAGCCTGCTCGAATCCGCGCTCCGCGCCAGGAAGACCGAGTTTCACCCGCAACCCCGAAAGGAACCCGAAGCCAAACCCGCTGGCAAGTGAGCCACAAGCGCGCCGTCTTCCTTCCGTCAACAACTCGTTATCAGGAACCGGAGCGATGATACGATTTCTCGGCGGTCTCTTCCTCCCGTTGCTGGCAGCAGCTCTCTGGATCGGTTCGATCACCACGGCGGCCCGCGGCCAGGATCCCTTCCAGGCCGCCAGGGAGTCCGGACCAAGGACCAGGCTGCCAAGGATCAGGCTGCCAAGGATTCCGCAACCGGCACCAGGGAACCCGAGCGAATCGTCAAGACCAACGAGGAGTGGGCGAAACAGCTCACCCCTGAGCAGTTCATGGTCACCCGGATGAAGAGCACTGAGCCCGCCTTCTCCGGCAAGTACGCTCGCGGCCATTTCAAGGGGACATTTCTTTGCGTCTGCTGCGGTGCGAAGCTGTTTGATGCGAAGCACAAGTTCGAGTCGGGCACGGGATGGCCGAGCTTCTGGCGCCCGGTCAACGAGAAGGCCGTGGATACCGCCTGGGATTACAGCGAGCCGGCAGAGGCGCGTGTTGAGGTCACCTGCCACCGCTGCGGCGCCCACCTCGGCCATGTCTTCCAGGACGGCCCTCCCCCCACAGGCCTGAGATACTGCATGAACTCGCTGGCCCTCAAGCTCGACTCGGAGAAGCCCGCTCCCTCCCCCGCGCGCAAGTCGAGCAAGCCCCAGACCGCGAAGACCCCAAGCAAGAGCCGATCCTCGAGCGGGAACGCCGTGACGAAGACTCCCGCGGCACCGGCTGGCGACCCGTCGCCGAAATCGTGAATCACGTTCTTCACGGCGAGAGAGCTCTTCGTCTTCGGCTCACTTGCGGATCCCTCTGCTCCCCGAAGCAGGGCGCTTCCTCCGGGTTCTCACGGAACTCCTGCTTCCACCTGCGGCGGCGGTGCTGGCTGCCGGCTTGCTTCAGCTCGCGCTTCTGCTGGCGAAGCTCACGCCTGGTCCGGTCCACGGGCTGGCTGCTCCTGGATCGGATCGCGCACGGAGCCGCACAATCTCACGTCGCCTGGACACGGCCTTCGCGCTTCATGTTCGCCCCGACGTGGGCCTCGATCCAGCCGATCAGGTCGTGAGCGTAGGCGGTCGGGTCGGGATCGAACTCCAGGGTATGATGTCCCTCGGGATACTCGATCACTTCGCGATCGGTGGATGCGAGCCGATGAAAGTAGTCGAGGGTCCGGGCGTTGTCGACGATCCGGTCCTGGCCAGCCAGCATGAGGAGGGCCGGCTGCTTGATCTTGCCTGGTGCGCGCTGGACCCTCCGGTCGATGAAGAAGCTGGCGGCCATCAATCCGGCCGTGCCCTGGCGAAGGCTGTGAGGATCGGCGGCGATGAAGGCTTGCGCCTCGGGATTGGCGGTGAAGAGGGCCGGATCGGAGAGGGGGATCGGGAACGTCTTGTGGCGATTGGTGAGCATGGCCCAGGCGATCTGGAACTTCTCCTTGCGCGAAACGCCGACCCGAGGCAGGAGCCCGGGGCAGATGAGGGCGAGACCGTCGACCAGCTCAGGATGCTGCGCCGCGGCGATGACCGCAAGCTTCCCCCCCAACTGATGCCAGCCAGGGTGATCGGCAAGGCGGTCTCCTCATCGCGGAGCGACTGGAGCCACTCGACGATGTCGCGGACGAGCCGGCGCCCCGAGGGGGCATGACCCCGATCGCGCAGGTTCGGCCCCGAGCCGCGCCGGTCCGGAAACGAGGTCTGATAACCCGCAACAGCCAGTGTCCGGCCCAGCGAGTGATACCAACCCGAGTGGCTCTGCACGCCGTGCAGGACCACGACGTGCCCCTTGACGGGCGGAACGGCCGGCCAGACGGCCACGTAAAAGGGATAGCCGTCGGAGGCCTCGAAGGTGCGGTGATCCATCCCTGGCTCAGTCATAGGTGAGCTCGCTCCGTTCGGTCGCCATGGCCTCGAGGGCCGCGGGATCGACGTGGATTCCCAGGCCTGGCCCCGCGAGTGGTCTGGCCCACCCGCCGTAGCCGAAGGTGATATCGTGCTGGGTCACGTTCGCCTTGAGGATATGACGGTCATAGGATCCCTCGACCCAGCTCAGCCCCGCTACCCGGCTGGCGACGTGCCGGCCCGCGGCGGACAGGATTGCCGTCTCGCCCGGGTGGCAGCCGAGCTGAAGGCCCAGGCCCGACCGCTGAGCCAGGCCGATGATCCGGAGTGAGGGGAAAATTCCCCCGCACTTCGAGAGCCGGACGTTCAGCATGTCGGCCGTCGTGTTCTTCACCGCGGAGACGGCGTCGGGATAGCCGCACAGCGATTCGTCGAGCATCACCGGCACGCCGAGTTCTCGGCGCAGGTCGGACAGGGCCATCACCTCGGCATGGGGAACGGGTTGCTCGAGCACCGAGAGCGAGAACTGCCGCAGCGGCTCGACCCGTTCCAGAAGGGCGGCGGCCGGCCAGGCTTCGTTCGCGTCCAGCCGAACGTCGACCCAGGGCCCGAGAATCCTTCGAAACCACTTGATCCGGCGCACGTCGTCCTGCCCTTCCACACCGACCTTGGTCTTCACGTCATGGAAATTGTAGACCCTGTACTTGATGGCTGACCGGAGTTCCTTGCGCCAGGATTCAGCCGTGATCGCCGCGCCGTAGCGCACTTTTCCCGGGACCGGGTGTCGTCGCAGGCCAGGAACACTCGCCAGCTCGACGGCCCGGCCGAGCGGTTCACCGAACAGATGGCCGTAGGCATCGAGCAAGGCCAGTTCGAGCGCGCAGCGGGCCGCGTTCCCCGCCATTCCGCGAGGATCCGCTGCCGTTTCGGGCAACGTCAGCGACTCCAGGCCACACACGGCCTCGGCGAAGTCGCGCGGTTGGCCGACGATCTGGCCCCAGTCGTGGCCGGCGAGAGAGACGAAGGTCGATTCGATCGTCTCGCCCGTGACGTACGGGCGCGGAACCCCTTCCCCATGACCGATCTGCCCGCCGGCCAGTTCGACGCGGACCACCAAGTTCTCGCTCTCCGTCCGGCTGTGCGAGGCGTGCTTGATCTCCTTCTTGAGCGGAACAGCCACGCGCAAAAGCTCAATCCGCTTGATTCTCGTGCTCGACCGGCTTTGGGTCGCGATCTGGTTCGCCCCGACGAATTCGATCCCACCAGTTCACCCCTCCTCCTTGTTCTGGCCTGATTGCCTTCCGATTTCCCTTCCGGAACCAGCGGCCTCGGCCACACGATCGTGGACGAGGCTCCGTCCTCGTCACGCCTCCGGCGGAGGGATGACCTTCGCGTAGATTGCGCTGAGCGGCACCTCGCAATGGATCGAGTCCAGAGAGAGGACCTGACTGTGCCGCCCTAGTATCGTGAGGAGCCACTCCTCGTTATTCCGGGTGTACCGCTCCACGAGCACCTCATCTTGATCGATCAGAACGTACTCCTTGAGAGAATTCAGTTGTCGGTAGCCTGCGAATTTCTTGCCCCGGTCCTTCCGCTCGGTCGAGGGGGACAGAACCTCGACGATCACGATGGGGTTGAGCAATGTGTCCAGGTTGCTGTCCTGGAACTGCGGCTCTCCGCATACGACCACCACATCCGGGTAGGTGTAACGGTTAACGGGTCCAACCCAGACGCGGAGATCGCCGTTGTGGACTTCACATGGGCGGTCTTTGAGCTCTTGAAGTAAGTGGCTCGCGAGATTCAACGAGATCAGGCTGTGGGCGCGCGAGGCCCCGGCCATCGCCTCGATCACTCCGTCGTAGAATTCGCTCTTGTACTCGGCCTTCCGCTCGAGTGCGAGGTACTGCTCGGGAGTGAATCGAGGGATGTCGTTGCTGGCTGCCGATGACATCACATTCCTCCCCGCTCTCGAGCCGATCACGACGGTCACGGTCACGAGCCAACCGGGCCGCGCTTCTCATCGTACCGTCCCCACCGGGAGATGACTCGGCCAGTTCCGTGTCCCGGACGCGTGCCTCCCGCCTCGAGGAAGCTATCCCAGGAAGAACGCCAGCCCGATCGCGGCGAGGATCAGGCCGCTCGCCAGTGCAAGCGGAGCTTCCCAGGTCGGGGCTCGCGACGAGAGCATCATCTTCGACTTGAGCCGGCTGGCCAGCAGCCCGACGCCAACGAGGACAGCGGCCATGCCAAGGCCAAAGGCGATCACGAGCAAGACCCCTGCACCCAGCCGGCCGAGCGCCGCGGAGAGCACCACCAGGCCGACGGCATCCCAGCAGGGAACCATCCCTCCCGCGACACCCAATCCCAGTAACCCGCCCGACGAGGGAACGGCGGGTTGGATCTCGCTGTCCTCGGGATGCTCTCCCCAGCCGCCGAGGTGGCGCCCGAGCCGGTAGAAGCCTCCAGCGGCGATTGCGAAACCCGCCAGACGGGTCAGTCCCCGATGCAGCCCGGCGACCTGTGACGTGCCCGTCAACCACAGGATCGCGGCGATCACCAGCACGCTGCCGGTATGAGCCAAGGTCGTGACCAGGCCGAGCAGCGCGGGCTGGTACCACTTGGCCCCGGGTCCCAGCGCGATCGCGGTCACGAGTGTCTTGCCGTGTCCCGGCTGGATGGCGTGAACGGCCCCAAGACCCGCGGCGATCAGCAGGACGGCCAGCCACGAGGCCCCCGAGCCACGGTCGAGCAGCCGCGAGAGCCCCTCGGTGGATTCAGGCAGGCGAGGCGTGGCGTTCTGACCCGGCGAGAGAGGGACTTGCGTCAGCTCGGCTCCGCCGGGCGTCTCTTCGGCTTTGTGCTCGGCTCCGACTGGCGGGACATGAAACACGGCCTCGACTCTGCGGGTGCGTCGCTCCTCCTCGTCGCTGAGCTGCCAGACAGGACGGACCGGGATTTCTTCGACCTCCGTTGGGAGCTCGTCGCCCTCGACCGTGACACCATCGCGCCCGCGCAAGGCAAGCCGGCTGGTTCCCTCGCTGGAAGTGTAGTTGGTGTCGTGAATGATCAGCCGGCCGCCCGCCGGAAGGAGAGCCTCGAAATGGAAGGTGTAACGAGGATGCTCCTCGACCACCAGATCGAAGCTCCGCACTGACAGAACCACGGGGAGTCCTTCGCACTGGATGAGAAAGCCCTTGGCGTTGAGCGGACCGGTCACCTGCCCATAGCGGGCCAGCCACTCGGAACGCTCTCCACCCGGCAAGGATCCGATGAGTGCACGGAGATCCTGGGTCAGCGTCAACTCGGTCAGGCTGACCTCGTAGTCAATCTGAAGCGTTCCCGGGCGAACGGTGGCCTGGATCGATCGATCAACGCGCTGGTTGGGTATGTCATGAGGCCACGCGAGCTGTCCAGCTTGCTGGGCCGCGAGCACGACCAGGACGAGGCAGGTACTGCGCCGGAGGAACACAGGCCAGCGGGTCAATTGTAGTACTTCTGAAGTGCCTTCGTGACGACGTAGATGACCACATGCTTGCTGACCGGCTTGGCAAGCACGCAGAACGCGTGCTCGGAAAGGGCCCGCCGGAGAAGATTGTCATCGCGGTCGGCTGAGATCAGGATGGCAGGAATCACCCCCTTGATCTGGCGAACGATGGCGAGGGTCTCCAGTCCCGAAAGCTTGGGAAGGTGCATGTCCATGAGGGCGACATGGACCTCATGGTCCTGGACGATGTCGATCGCTTCCTCGCCGCTCTCCGCCAGGTACGTGCGGTAGCCCTGGGGTTCAAGAACCTCACGAAGAGCCTCCCGGGCGTCCGGGTCGTCGTCGGTGATGAGAATCGAGTACGGCTGCGCCAAAAGCATGGGAACCAGACTCACACTCGGTCGATCACAGCATGGCCGCCAACTCACTCTTCGCGACCGCGGCAATGCGTTCCATCACTTTCCTCGTCCAGTCGAATCACGCATCTCTTATAACGATAACACGATACGGGATCACATGCAACCGCCGGGCCGAATTCCACCACGGTGCCACTTCTCTGGTCAGGCCGGAAGTAACTCTCTACCACCGTTGGCGTTATTGATTGGAGAAGGAACCGCGGCACGGCCTTGCAAATCGGGGTCCATGCTCATTTCAGCGTCACTTTGGCAGTCAGCGCGTCGTCGTCTGCCCGGGTTTGGCGTCCGCGCTGGCCCCCGCGTTACGGGCCACACGGGACAGCCAGCCCTTGGCTTCTCCCCAGCGTTTGTCCGGGTCGAAGGCGTCGGCGGAAGCGAGATCGACCGGGTTCGGCCGGACGTTGCGATACGTGTAACGCTCGATCAGCTCCCCGCCTGCGGTCTGGTAGGCTGCCACGACGGCCGGCAGCAGGGTCCGGGTATCCAGGTAAACTTGCCAGGTCTCGCCCGCAGGCGTCTTGCGCTCGAGGAGGTGGCATGGTTGATCCAGCCCCTTGGGACGTTCGAGACCCCTGTAGACCAGCGTGCCCTCTCGATTCGCCCCCGCCCCCGCGGAATCCATGGACCGGTTCAGGCCGTCAATGATCGTGTCGAATCCTGCCTCGGTGATGGGGTGCCGGCTGTTCCTGAGGACCAGAGGGCTATCGACGGGGATCGTCATGCGGGGGATGGGCAAGGACGAGTTCACCATGTTGACGTACATCATTCGGTCGTTGATCGCCGACGAATAGATCACCTCACGTCCCTTGCTCGGCCCGTTCGCCCACTCCAGCCGCACGGCCTTGGGGTTTCGCCGGATGCTCAGGAGCGCTTCTTCCTCGGCCTGGAGCTGCCCTCCGACACGTTCCACCCGGGTGATGCTCACCTGGTAGGTCGAGAGGGAGGCAAGCCGGCTCCTGGCATCAGCCAGCAACTTCTTCAGTGTCTCATCTTTCGTGCGTTTCCGGGGCGGCCGGCTCGCGACTCGGGACGCAGATTCGTCCTCGCGGTCGAGGGGCCTGGATGCACGGGCATAGCTTGCTGCCCCAGCGCCACTTTCAACGATCGGCTCCCGGGCACGACGCGGAGCATCTTCTGCGCGTTTCCAGCGGGTGGATGCCCCCGAAGCCAGCAATGGCCCGGCGGCCGCGTCCGAATCCGCCATGGTCATCAGCCCTTCCGGCTTGCCCAGCGTGACTCGAATGCTGCTATCGCTGGTTTTCGGATCTCGCACGCGAGCGGCGAGACGATCCGTCACAGGCGGTTCAAGGGCGTGCTGATCCTGATGCTGATCCACAACCGCTTTCGCGCCCTGTGTCCCCGAACGGTCTTTGGGACGAGACCCCTGGTCCCGGCTCGCCAGGACGGTCTCCCCTCCTGGGTCCGGCCGCGCCGAGGCCGCGGCGTCGGCGTAGAGGTCGTATCGCGGTGTTGCGGCGGCCTTGCCGGACCGGTTCCAGAAGGCCCCCGAGAAGGCTGTCTGCTGATGGCCCAGCGGGCTCCAGCTTGCACAGCCGTTGGCGAGAATCAATAGACCCACGCTCGGCAGCACGATCAAGAGCCGTTTTGTACGTGCCCTTCCTGGGGCAGAACCCGTCGCCGATTTCATGATCTCATGCTCCCCCTCACTGGGGATTCGCCGTCTATTCCCTACGGCGACGGCCCTTGGACCCTGGCCCTCACGATCTCCCGCTGAACCAGGCGTGCAGCATACCCCCTCTGCATGCTCCGTGGGCGAAGAGCGGCAACGGGGGATGGCCTTTGCCCATGCACCTGGACATGGAGCGCAGAGTCATCCGGCCAGGGGGCGGCTGTCGCTTACCACAACCCGTCCTCCGAGGCAAGGCGAAGCTTGCCAGGAGTGGCCGTGAACCCGCTTTTCCGCTCCTGTCAGAGCCCCCCTCGCGACCCCTGAGAGTCGAATGGGGATCCCGGCTTCGCCTGCGCGGGGAGCCCGATTCACGCGGTCACGGAATCGCGGAACGGGAACGACTCGACCGCATCGAGATCCGGGATCAGGTGTGGTTGTTTATACTGTTCGACGGTCCCTCCGCTCCGCGTCAGCCGTCGTTTCTGGAATTCCGCCCACGAGCCTTCCGGCAGACGGATGGTACAGACTGGGCCGAGTCTGAGGGTCTCCCGCTTGCTGGCGTACTCGATGTTATGGACCCGGAGCTGCTGATCCACCAGGTCGGCCAGGCGGCCGGTTTCCTCCAGTGGCAGGTCGGTGGATTCGACGAGCAGCGAGTAAAAGGGAGGCTCGCCCCACCTGGGCAGCAGGAGGTACGATCCGAGCCTCAGGCCGATCGCCTGCTGGACCGCCTGAACCGCCGCGATGACCTGATGTTCGGAGAGCTTTTCGCCGGTCAAGCTCGAGTAATGAGCTCCCTTGTTGAGGAACTCGAGGACCGGTGCCTGGCCGTGAAAACCCGTGCACCGCACCAGATCGTGAATATTGTAGCGGATACAGGCCTCCGGCGGTGGTCAGGACAATGAAATAGTTCCTGCCCTCGATGAGCTCGGCGGCCTCGACCGTCTCCGGCGAGGATGATGCAGCCTGCTCCTCGGGGATGAACTCGAAGTAGTGGTGCCGGATATCAAGGATACCTGCCGGCGTGCCGTCCTCAACCGGGATGGTCATTCTCCCCTCCGAGGCGATCAGGCCCACGTCCCGCACCGGCTTCTCTCCGAAATATTCGGGATAGCCGCGGAGGTAGGCCCTCATCGTCCCGCCCATCCAGTTGGACAGAAACTCGAGGTTGGGCCAGTAATCCCTGGGGAGCAGCCGGCCGGTCCGAGAGACGATCGCCTCCAGCCTGCGGGCCGCGGCTTTCCGCCGGATCCAGCTCCGGAATCGAAGCGCGCGACGGATCTCCGGGGAGATCGGCCATTTCGCGGCGATCGTCCCGTCGTACAGATCGCGAATCAGCGTCTCCTTCTCACGGTCGCCTAGCCTCACCATCGCCAGGATCGTGGCGGGATTGGCCGCGATGATCGTACCCAGATTCAGGTGCACGGAGAATCGAAGTGCGACATAGTACTTCGATTCGATGTCCTTGATCCGTGAGCCACAGACGGGCATGCAGTAAACGCTTCGGACCAGCCGACTTTGCATCGACGCGGTCAGGCCCGTGATCGCGCCGCAGGGGATTCCTGCGGGCGTGAAGCTCTCGCGCCAGTCGCTGGCGATCTGAAGAATCGGCCTGAGGCCGGACCGGAGCATCTCGGGGTGGGCGTCGAAAGCCTGGATGCCCCAGATGGTCCAGCCCTCTCGGTAGTCCTCGAGGGCCTTCCGGGTGACCGGAATCGTCTTGGGCCGGCTGGTGGTTCCCGAGGTCATCGCGAACATCAGCACCGGGGTTTCGGGGCCGAAGAGCGCCCGGGTGTCTCCCTGCCGTACCCGCTCGATGTACGGCTCGTGGCGATCGTAGCCGCTCACGGGCACGCGTTGGCGGAAGTCGGCAGCCGTCTGGATCTCGCCGAAGTGATGATCGCGACCGAACAGGCTGTCGGCGTGCTGGGCGACCTGATCGAGCAAGATCCGCTGCTGGACGTCGGCGGCATGCCGGGTCTGGTCGAGAAAGGCCCGCGCAAGCGTGCGGGCGCGGTTCGCCACCGGCCGGCCGATCACTCGCTTGAGGATCTGAAACATGGCGCGTCGCCACCGGGAAGACGGGCGTCAGCTCGTGACCGAGGCCGTAACGGGGGGGATATGTTTCGACGCTGTTATCGCCAGACGCGGCTCCGAGGCATAGGCGGAGATTGCCGGCCGACTGGCCCGGACCACAGGCTCCTCGACCGGCCGGCGCGGGGCGTAGTGACCCAGAAACTTGATGACCCGGGCTGCATAAGCCTCCGGCTCACACTCCCGGCACCGATTGTGCTTCGCGTCGGGCACCAGCCACATCTCCTTGGGTTCCCTGGCCAGGGTAAAGAGAGAGCGGGCGATCTCCGGCCCGATGTAAGCATCCCGCTCGCCGTGAATCAGCAGCCACGGACGCGGTGAGAGGCGGCGCACCGCGGTCTCGATGTCCGCAAACCGGCAATTCAGCCGGCGCTGGGACCGGAGGCGGCTCACCCAGCCGAGGAAGGAATAGATCCACAGGGGCACGACCGCCAGAAACAGCCTGCTGCGGACGTAGATCTCGGCCCAGCGAAGGATGTAAGCGGTCATCGTCCCGTGCGTGGGAAATGCGCCGTCGGTCACCACGCCCCAGACGTCGCGCGCCTCGGCTGCTGCCACAAGCGCCGTGGATCCCCCCCGGCTGACCCCGAAGAAGCCGAAGCCCGCCGGATCATGATCCGGGCGCGTTTCGAAGATAAGCCAGGGCGGCTCGGAGATCCCTTACCTCGTGATCGGTCGCCCACTGGAGCGGGGAATAGCCCGGATCACTCGCGCTCGATCCGTGATTGCGAAAGTCGAACGTGAAGATGTCGTAGCCGATGTCGCGCAGCGAATCCAGGTAGGGAAGGTAGCTCCAGCGATCGCTGAGGTATTCGTGACAGAAGACCACGAGGCCCACCCGCTTCGGATTCCGACGTGCCAGGTAGGAGCCCTCGAGCCGCAGACCGTCCTCGGTCGTGAAGCCGACCTGCTCCCCGGTGTCCCCGGGGGTCACCTGCAAGGGAAGGAAAACCGGCCGCATCTCGAAGATCCGGCTGATCACCGGTCCGAAGTGGATCACGAGATAGACCAGGAAGCCCACGAGACCGAGAAGCGCGAGCAGGACGCCTGCGACAACAACATCTAGGACGATGAATAGACCTGTCACGGAAGAACTCCTGATCGCAGCTCCACGATCACCGGCAGCCCCTTGGGCTCGCCACCCGCCGCAACGGCGAGCACGGCAGCCGGGGCCCAGGGTGGGCTCGAGGGCCGTCAATCGGCGAATCGTTTGAGGATGAGCGTGATGTTCTGGCCGCCGAAACCGAAGCTGTTCGAGAGCGCAATATCCACTTTCTTCCGCCGTGCCACGTGGGGAATGTAGTCGAGGTCGCAATCGGGATCGGGATGATCCAGGTTGACCGTCGGCGGCAACACCCCGTCGCGGATGGTCAGCAGGCAGACGATGGCCTCGACGCTCCCGGCCGCCGCAATCAGGTGCCCCATCATGCTCTTGGTGCTCGAGATCGGAACGTGGTACGCCGCCTCGCCGAACGCCCGCTTGATGGCCAGGGTCTCGATCGAGTCGTTGACCGAGGTGCTGGTTCCATGAGCGTTGATGTAATCTATGTCCTCGGGTGCGGCCCGGGCACCGGCCAGGGCTTCCCGCATGCAGGCGATCGCGCCTCGCCCCTCGTCATGGCTGTCGGTGATCCGGAAGGCATCGGCCGTCGAGCCGTAGCCCACGATCTCGCCATAGATTCGAGCGCCCGCGCCCGGGCGTGCTCGAGCTCCTCAAGGATGAGCATTCCCGCACCCTCGCCGAGAATGAAACCATCGCGATCCCGGTCGAAGGGGCGGCTGGCCTTCGTCGGCTCGTCGTTCCGCGTGGACAGTGCCGTCAAGAGGATGAATCCGGTCAGGCCGAAGGGGTGGATCATGCTGTGGGTGCCGCCCGAGAGGATCACATCGGCGCAGTCGCTGCGGATCATCTCGAACGCCTCGCCGATCGCCTGGGAGCTGGCAGCGCAGGCCGTCAGGCAATTGGCATTGATCCCCTTGGCTCCGAAGGCGTTGGCCAGGTGTGCGGCCGGTGTGCCGGGTTCTTGCTCGGCCTCGCATACCGGGTGAAGGTCGTGCAGTCCGTATCGGGTGAACTCTCCGTAATCGACCTTGCCCGCGTGGCTCGTCTTGTACACAAGCTTGACGAAGCGGTGGAAATCCTGTTGCCCCTCCCCGGCCCCCAGGTAAACGCCGAACCGGGACCGGTCCAGGCCGGAGCGGGCCTCGAGGAGGCCCGAGTCATCCATGGCCATCTGGGCCGCGGCCAGAGCAAACCGGCTGTTCCGGGAATGGTCGACCCACCGGCTGGCGTCGTCACGGTAATTCTCGAGCTGAAAACCCTTCACCTCCGCGGCGATCCGGGTCGGGAACGTGCGGGCGTCGAAGAGCGAAATCGGGCCCACCCCGCTCTTGCCTTCAAGTAGGGCGGACCAGGTGGTCTCCATGTCCTCGCCGACAGGACTGACCATTCCCATTCCTGTCACAACGACGCGTCGCATGAGTGCCTTCCTACTGAATGCAGGGCGATGGGCCAACTCTCGATCGACGATCTGCTGGAATCAGCCCGGTTAAGACACGAACTCAGCCGCCCGCCGATGAAGGATTGCCCCGGACGACCAGCGCGGCGGCCTGGCCGTTGGGCGTGATGTTGGTCTTGACGAAGGTTGAGTTGCGGGTGGGCCTCGCCTCACCGCGGACCACGTCCAGGTCGCAGAGCGGATCGGGCTGTTCGCAGTTGAGAGTGGCCGGAATCAAGCCACGATTGACGCCGATGAGGCTGCCGAGCAGCTCCACGGCGCCGCAGCCGGAGGCCAGGGTTCCCAGGTATCCCTTCAGGGCCGTCACCGGCGGCGGGCTGGCGCCGAAGACGCGGTGCAGGGCCCGCGCCTCGGCCAGGTCTCCGACCTTGGACCCTGAGCCGTGGGCGTTGACGTGCCCGATCGCCGAGGGGCTGAGGCGTGCTTCCCGCAAGGCAGACGCAATTGCGATCGCCGTGCCGCTCCCCTCTGGATCAAGTCCTCCCCCGGGCATCGCGTCACATCCGGACCCGGCCCCGAGCACCTCTCCATGAATCGGCACGCCCCGGCGCAGTGCGTGCTCCCGCTCCTCGAGGATCAGGATCCCTGCCCCTTCTCCGGGCACGGTGCCATCACGCCTGACATCAAAGGGACGGCACGCCCCGGAGGCGTCTCCGCTCCATGCCGACATCCCGCGCTGAAGCGACAGGCGAATGAAACTCAGAGGATGGATCTTCGAATCGGCCCCGCCGGTGATCATCGCGTCCGCTTTGCCGCGCGCGATGATCCGGGCGGCCTCGGCCACCGCGAGGTTGGACGAGGCGTCGCCCTCGGTGATCGTGTTGCTCGGTCCCTGGCAGTCCATGAGGATGCTGATGTGGCAGGCCAGCATGTTGGGCAGGTACTTGAGCAGCCAGATCGGCTCGATCATGCCGATCGACTCTCGACCCCAGGTCTGAAAATCAAAGCTCCCCATGGTCGCGGTCGCCTGCGAGATCGCGGGTGCCAGCTCGTCCAGCTCGCTGGAGATCAGCCCCGCCCCCAGGTCGATCCCAACCCGCGTCGGGTCGAACGCACCGCCGTCCAGCCGGGCATCGAGGACCGCAAGCTGGGCCGCCGCTACGCAGAGCTGGATGTCCCGGGCCATGTATTTGCGGCTCTTCCGCAGGTCCTTGATGAACCGGGCCTTGGCCAGCGCAGGGTGCTTCAAGAAGTCGAAATCGCGGATCTCAGCGCCGAGATGATTGGGCAAGCCCAGAACGTTGAACGCCTGCAGAGGCCGTACCGCACCCTGCCCCTCGATCAGGGATACCCAGAATCGGTCGGGAGAGTCACCCAGCGGAGTGACCAGGCCCAGACCGGTTATGACCACGCGGCGTTCGGAACCAAGCATGCAATGACTCGTCGATCTGCGCCCGATCAGGCCTGGGGCGTCATCCTGTACAGCGGCCACGTCCTGGTCGCCCCACTATTATGACTCCTAGCGGGCGAATGGGGCACAGAAACTCAACGCAGACCATAAATTTTCCCTGATTGTCCGAACCTTTCAAGCGAGCCTGCAGATCGGCCCCCCCGTCGCTCAGGGGATCGCAGGTGGACCCGGAGCTTGACCGTTGCTCGAGGGTGCCTGCTTCAGTTCGCCCTGATCGGCTTCACGAGCCCGCTGCTGCGCCTTCGCCAGGTCGAGCACGCCCAGCAACTGCTGCGTGAAGACGAAGTTCTTGGGGCCGAAAATCTGGTTGGCACGCGAATTGTCAAGGTGCGCAAAGACGATCTCGGCGTCGACGAGCAGTTCCCCCTCGAGAAACGCCTTGGCCTCGACAACCGCGCCCTCGCTACGCAGGTCTTTCAGCGTGACCTCGTACACCAGTTGATCCCCGGCGCAGGCAACACCGAGGAACTCGGCCCGAGGGATCTTGGCCAGCACCACCTTTTCCGCGAACCCTCCCGCTTCGCCCACGAGGATTCCCCCGGTCTGGGCCAGTCCCTCGATGATCAAGGATGCCGGCATGACCGGATAGCCGGGGAAGTGATCGTGAAGATGCTCCTCGGCCAGGGTGAGGTTCTTGATCGCCCGCGCGAACTGGCCACTCCGGAATTCCAGGAACTTGTCGATCCAGATCCAACGCATCGTCTGGAATACTCATCATGGGAAAGAGAGGGAGGGCACGACCAGACACGATCAGAGCGGGAGCCCCGGCAGACTGGAGGGGCACAAGGTGAACATCACGGCGTACCTCAGCACTGGGGTGGAACGCACCCGGTGCCGTGACTCCTTTCATCGGACGGCCGGACAGCCAAGTCGAATCAGGCCGTCAGCTTGCTTTGGACATAGTGGACAAGCATATCGACGGTGTAAAGATCGCCGATCTTCTCGACCTCGGGATTGGCCACGAACTTGCCGAGGTTCGCGTAAGGCAGCCTGGCCTTGAGCTCTTCGATTCCCTTGGTGGTCAGCTTGCCGCCCGAGACCCATTCCGGATCGGCCACCAGGTTCTCCGGGAACAGCTCGCCGCGGGGAATCTTGATCCCGAAATTCCGCTCGAGCCGGAACACGATGTCCAGGAAGTCAATAGACTCGGCGCCCAGGTCACCTTGCAGGGTGGCCTCGCGAGTCACGTCTTCCTCATCCACGCCTAGTGCATCCACCAAGGTCGTTTGGACTTTGTCGAAGATTTCGTCGTATGTGGGCATGTCATCCTCAGGATAAAAGGGATTGCCGCTCAACCCCAATCCAGACCGACCGGCAGGGGCACCGAAGATCAAGTCGGCTCACTTAATCGTCGGCGGAAACGAGCGTTGAACTTCAAAAGGTGTATCTTTGGGCAGGTTTTTCGGTGCCAGGCCGACTGGTCGATGAGACCCAAGCGGGGCGAACCGTTCGGCCGATATCTTGCTGTAAATCGAAAAACCTTGCAACATCATAAGGAGTGTTTCAAGGCCGGGTCGCGGTAGAGGAAGGTGAACCGTGCAAGTAAGAGGCGAACCACCCGTGAAACGCCATCGGTAGCCAACGCGTCATCAGGTCCTTGGCTGGCACCTCGGGACTCGAGGTCTGACCAGACGCAAATGTCACGCCTGCGTCTTCATTTCCTGCATCTGCGGTAAACGGCTCATGGCGCGAGCCCCCACCGACCCCTTTCGGAGCGTCTGGAACAGGTCGCGAAGGCCTGCCACAATCGTCGCGTCGGTCTGGTGGAGGGCCGGGTCGCGATCTCGTAAGTTGTAACGTGTCAGAGTGATCCGTCCTTTGACCATCTCTTGCCCGTCGATTACCCCCACTCCCTTGAACGACGTTTCACGATCCTCGTGCGTGACCAGGTTGACCTTGAGCTCAAGCTGCCGCCCCGGCTCGACAAAGCTACCGTACTTGATCGTCTTCGCTTGCTTGAGCACGATGATGCTATGGGCGAAGTCTTCCATGTCGCGAATCAGCCATGCGCCCGCCTGCGTCAAGGCCTCGAGCATCAAGACCCCGGGCATCACGGGAAACCCGGGAAAGTGGTCGCCCAGGTATTCCTCGGCGAGCGAGAGGTTTTTCAGGGCGTGCAGGGACTGACCCTTCTGGATGTCTAGAATCCGGTCGATCAGCACAAAACGCATGGCGACTCCCGAATTTCGGTGGCAACACCACGGATGCGCAGCATATCGTTGCTCTTCGCCGAGCCGATCCCGGCCCACGACAAAAACGCGGTAGTACCCAGAATTACCAAACGGGCATCCGCGTTTCAAGCGTCGCGGACAGAACGCGATCTAACCTGCCTTCTGGCGCAGGCTCTTGATGAAGGAACTTACATTCTCGAACGAGTTCGTCAACCGACCTGACACCAATTTCTCTTCCGCCGCTTCCCCAGATTATCGACGAGGTGCCTCCGAAGTTCAACTAGGAACTTGCTTTCGGCCACCCTATACTACGCGGAAGGGAGAGAGCTTTTTTTCCGTCCTGCCGGCGCGGGACGCGAAGGTAGGCCTGTCGCTTGCCAGACTGGGCATGCGGGCGGCTTCACTCACGTTCGATCCATTGACCGGCGGTCGAAGTCCCCGGGCAAGTCCCAGTCGTCGTCTGGAACCGAGGGAGAATACACTCTCATGCAGCCCGTTCTCCTCGCCCTGTTGCGAGTCTTGAGCACCACCGTTGCCGCATCGTGCTTGCATGCGCCGCTCTCCTGGTCGCCCGACGGCCAGTGGCTGGCCTACACCGTGGCCGAGCCGCTGGGCCTGGCGACGCTCAAGCCGGGGTGGCTCTTCACCACCGCAGTGGAGTCGGGCGGCCGGGTGGAGAAGAGCCTGCCGGAACCGGATGCCCCTGCTGCGGCAGAACTCGTGCGATACCGGATCTGGGCGACGGAGCGGGGAAGCATGGCCTCGGTGATGCTCGAAGACTCTGCTTACCCGCTCTCCTCGCCTGCATGGGGACCGGATGGCCACCGGCTGCTCTATGGCCGGTTCGTGCCCGCCCCCGCAGCCGCTGGGCTGGACCGGCTCCGCGGCAGGTACGAGGTCGTCATGCAGGAATCGCTGGACCGAAAGCGGGTGATCCTGACCGTTCCCGACGTCGAGCCTCCCGTGGACCATCAGCCGTCCATCTCCGAGCTCCAGGCCGCCTGGAGCCCCGACGGGCAGTACGCGGCCGTGCCCCGGCCCGGTCGGTCCCCCGCGCTGCTGATCGTCCTCTCGGAAACGGGACGCCTGATCAAGACGCTCGACGGTGCGAGCCATCCTGCCTGGTCGCCCGATGGCGCGCGGCTGGCGTTCATCCACCAGGTGGCCGAGGAGCCCGCCGACCAGAGTCTCCAGATCGTTGGGCAAGACTTCGGCGTCGGCCGCTCGCTCATCGAGCTCTCTGAGCTGACGGAATCGCCCGTCTGGAGCCCGGATGGTCAGTCGATCCTGGCCGCCGGCCGGCGGGCCCCGTCGCGCGGCCGCGAGGTCGAATTGCTACGAGTGCTCATCGACTCCGGGGTCTCGAACCGGGTCCTTCCCCTGTTGCTCCAACCCCCGGAGAACCGGCGAGGGAGCCCCCTGCTCACCCTCGGGCTCGACGAGCGAGCCGGTCCGTCAGCGCACCGGTCCTTCATCGGGTTCGACCGGGAGCAGGAATTCTGCCTCTTCTCGGCCGACATCGAGGGCCAGGTTCCCGTTCTTGCGTACAGAAACCTCCACCGCCAGGCGCCCCTCAAGCGATTTCATCCGCTGGACTTCAGCTTTCGGCTCGGCTCCCTGGCTCTGCATCCGGACGGCCAGCTCCTTGCTGTCAGGGTCGAGACCTCCCCGCGCTGTGGCCTCCCGCTGCTCTGCGACATCGGCAGCGAGAGCGTGACCCTGGTGGCCCCCGATGCCGACGTCCGTCAGGAGTGGCTCAGGGGCCTGGTTGCGACGGCTCAGGCCCTGTTGCGATCCGCCCTTCCCCCACCTACGGTTGATGGTCAACGCATCGACCGCCCCACCCTGCTCCCCGTTCCAGGAGAGATTGCCGAGCAGAACCCCGCGGCGATCCGGCTGCGCCACCTTGGCAAGGTCGGCCGTGGCCTTCTCGACGAGGCGGCCACCGAGACCCGGAGTGCCGCGAATGATGAGCCCTCAAGCGAGCCGACCGACGAGCATCGCCTCCTGTTCGACTACCTGCGAGGAGACTACTCTGCCGCCCAGGTCGACCTTGACCTGCTCGAATCCCGGGCCACCTCCGAAGACCTTCGGTTCCGACTCCTCAGTCTCCGGGCCCAGACGCTTCAGGCCCAGGGCCAGTCGGAGAGGTCCCGAGCGATCGTCGATTACCTGGTCAAGGTCCGGGGCGCCAGGTCGCGAAGGGTCGAGGAGACTCCCTTGGGACTGGTCTTCTCGCCGGCTGACGATCCGGGGCACCTCTGGCCTCGCTACCTGGCCCTGCGCCTCTCTGCGAAGCCCGCCTCACCAGCCTCCCCCACTGGCGAGCCGCTCGCCGAAGAGGACAACGCGATCGATCTCCAGATGCCCAACCTGATCGAGGGCGTCATCAGACGGGAGATCGACGCCGGAGCTCGAATCCCCTTCCCGCGTCCCGGTCCGGACGTACTGGGCCCCGGACTCCCCCCTGTTCTCGGGCCTGGTGGAGGCCGTCCTGGCGGTCCCCCGTTTGGCCCCGAGCGTCCGCGGCGCGTCTTCCCCCCCCCTGCTCCCGGGTCCCTGGGCCCCGCTCCCCCCGGCCGATCCCTCCCGTCCCTCAGCTCGGCTCACCGGCCGCCGGGCTATCCCGAACCCGGTCCGGAGATCCAGACCAGGACCATGAGGTGATGGTCCATGTCGCGGGCCTCCTCCGTCTGGCCGCGGGCCGCGGGTACGGACGGGCCGCCATCGTGGCCTTGACCAGACCCGCGGCTGGAAGTTGCCAGTCGAGTTGGGTGGGGATTCGCGAGCTGTGAAGAGCCACGCCCGCCACTTGAGCTTTCGACCGCCGGCGCGGCATTCGTCACCGTCCCAGGATCGCGGGCCTGGTTCTGGCTATCCTGTGCGAGTTCGGCGGCCGGAGAACTGCGCTCTTGCTCCGGGGTCGGCCGGGCGAGTTCAGGGTCAGGGGGGGGCAGGGAGGTGAGGTCGGCGTCCGGAACTCCCCGTGCTCGGGCCCGCAGCGCCATCGTCGAGGACGGGATCGTGACATCCGAGATCGGGTGTGCCGGCAGGGAAACCACCTGGCCGATATCGACCAGCTGCATGGCGACAGCCGGATTGATCTCATTGTCTTCCAGACGGTCCTTGAAGGCGTCCTTGAGGCGCTGGCGGAACGGGTCGAGCTCACTCCGGTCGAGAACCACGGCGAAGACGGTGGCCTTCCCGGGATGGCGGGGATCGATGACGATTCCCTGCGAGACCGTGATCTTGTAGTAGTCGTGATGGGTCGAGCGCTCGACGAGCGAGATGACCTGCTGCTCCGCCGGCTCACCGACGCGGTCCGTCACGAGGAAGACTCGCTGCAGGTTCTTGTCCTTCAAGAGTGCGCCGACGCGTACCTGGTAGGTTGCATCGACCGCATCTCCCGATCGCGTGGCGGACACCGAGTGAGACGATCCGGACTGGAAACCCACGGAGGCCCGGCGATCCGCCGCGTCGGACTCGCTCAGAGAAGCCTTTGGGCTGTCTATACTTGCGAGCTTGGATGAATTCTGCTCGTGGCTCGTGGAGTCGTACCGGGTCGGTGTGGGGCCGGGTGCAGGCACCGCGTGGTGGCGGAGATAGGGCGAGATCAGCAGCAGGGAGATCGCCACCGCGATTCCACCGGCGGTCCAATGAACCCATCGACGAGCCGATCTCCATGGACGGGCAGGGTTGGCGCGCTCGTGAATCCGCCTCATCACCTGGCTTGAAAGGTCGGGGGGCAACGGACGGGACAGCTCGGCGACCCGCGCCCGAGCTCTCAGCAGGCCCTGAACGGTTTCGGCGAGGTGGGCGTCCGATGCCAGGGCAGACTCCACCGCACGCTGCTCGTCAGGACCGAGCTCGCCGTCGATGTACGCGCTGAGGAAGGATTCGTCGTTTGGGCTCATGATCGTTGTGCCAGAAAGAGTCGCGTATTGCGGCTTGAACGTTGAACCGCGATTCCACGAGGTGACAGGCGGGAGCCTGGCACTGACTCGTTCACGTCGGTCACGATAAGGTCGGATCGCGATCAGGCCGGGACCAGCCGGAAGGAGCGACGATGGTAGGGCAGGGCGCTCCGGTCATCCATCCACCACTTTCTCGAAGCCGCGCGAGCCGGTCTGGCCCGGCAGTCCGTCGTCCACCAAGGATCTCAGGCGGTCGCGAAGCTCGCATCGGGCGCGGTGAAGCCGGCTCCGGACCGTACCCACGGGAATCTCCAGCAAGTCGCTGATCTCCTCGTAACGTCGGCCATCGAAGTCTTTCAGGATGATGACCGTCCGATGCTCGGGCCCCAAGGCTGCAAGCGCCGCCTCGATGGCCGTTTCACGCTCCACTCGCTCCACAGCGATCGTGGGATCGTTCTCCCGAGATCTGTCGGCGGGCTCTACCAACTGGCCGTTGCGCCCGGGGCGAAACAGACCAGCCGTACGTCGATTCTGACGCTTGCGATGGCCACTGAGCGCGAAGTTGACGGCGATCCGGTAAATCCACGTGTAGAAGGAACTTTCTCCGTGAAACTGATTGAGCTTCTCGAACGCCCGGATGAATGCATCTTGCAAGACATCCTGGGCATCCTCGGGCGAGCCAACCAGTCGTAGGATGGTCGAGTACAGACGGTCCTGGTGCCTGCGGACCAGAACTCCGAACGCCTCGGTTTGGCCTGCGCGGCATGCTTTCACGAGGCTGTGGTCGTCATGACACCCGGTCATCACTGGTTTAGATGCTCTCTGTACGGCCGAAGTTCCAAGAAAAAATCATGATTGACGCCACCCGGGACTGAACGCTTGCCCGGCAGCCGTCCAGATCCACGGTCGACCGTGCCCCGATGCACTTCGGAAGGGAAACCAGGACCAGCCAGCCGGCGATGCGGGTCGTTCATCGGTCAGACTGGTCGCCGCGGGCTGAGACTCCCGGTGCCATTGTATTCCTGGCAGCCCCGGAAAGGCGAGGAGCGCCCGCCCGCGCCGCCGGCATCGTGTGGATCCGGGCGACGCCGAAATTCTGCGAAACGCGCATCGCCCGGCGGATGTCTCCGGCTCACCTCGTGGCACACTTTGCCTGCGGCTGATCATGAGGGTCAGGGAGCCGTTCGTTGACCCGCTCGAGCATGGTGGCGCCGACCCTCGCCGGGCAGCGAGGGCTCCGGCTTGTCGGTTGTATCCATGCGAGGGTTCTTGGGATAGCATGAACGCAGCATCGTGATCGAGGCGTGCTCCCCGGGCATGGGGGCTCGGGGAACCGGGATCTGCCCGGCCGGGGCGAGGCTTGCCAGAGCACCGGGACGGTCCGTGGACCGTGCCCGCTCCTTGGTGCGTCTGGCCGCGCATCGACGCCTGGGCCATCGCCTTGGCCTCCCATCGAGACCAGGGCCGGCAAGCTATTGATTCCAACCGTTCTGCTGATGATTCAGGACCTGTAGCCATGGCGGCCGAGGAAATGGCAATCGAGACCCGGGAATCGCGCAACCACCCCTTGCTCGGGCTGCTGGTCTCGCAGGCGCTCGGGGCTTTCAATGACAACGCGTGGAAGCAGATCGTCTCGCTGCTCGTGATGACAACGGTGGCAAGCGCCGAGGCGTCCATGCAAAGGGCGGCCCTGGCGCAGATCCTCCTCCTGATCCCCTTGATCCTCTTCAACCTGCCGGGAGGGGCCCTGGCCGATCGCCTGAGCAAGCGCACGGTGATCCTCGGCATGAAGGGAGTGGAGCTCGTGCTCATGCTCGCGGGCACGGCCTTCCTGGTTCTTCATCCGGCGGGGGGAGCCCCGGCGATGGCGATTCTGGGACTGCTCGGGGTTCAGGCCGCGCTCTTCAGCCCCTCCAAGTACGGAATCCTTCCGGAGATCCTGCCGCATGAGAAGCTCTCGTCGGGGAATGGTTTGATCGAGATGTGGTCGAACCTCTCCGTCATCGGCGGGACGGTCGCGGGCGGTGTCATCCTCTACTTCACGGGGGGGCGTCCCTGGATCGGGGGCCTGGTGCTGACGGGCATCGCGGTGCTCGGGCTGGTCGCGTCGTTCGGGATTCCCCTGGTTCCGGCGGCCCGCCCCGATGGGAACCTGCTCGAGACCCTGCGACTCGGCTGGTCGGCCATCCGCGCCGATCGGATCCTCCGGTTGGCGATCTGCGGCCAGGTCTTCGTCTGGTCGATCGCCAGCCTGATCCCTCCTCCGCTCCTGGCCCACGCGATGAAGACGCTCGGACTGCCGCAGTGGCAGACGGGCCTGCCCCTCGCGGCGATCGGCATCGGGATCGGCGTCGGCTCGGTGGCCGCGGGCCGGCTCTCGGCGTCCAAGGTGGAATACGGGCTCGTTCCGCTGGGGGCAATCGGGCTGACCTTGAGCACGCTGGCGTTCGGCTTGATCGGACCGCGCCTGGCGGGGACGATCCTCCTGATGGCCCTGGTTGGCTTCTCCGCCGGGCTGGTGTTCGTTCCGCTCAACGCGCTGATCCAGTGGCGAGCACCCGCGGAGCGCCGGGGTGCCGTGATTGCCTTGGCCAACATGATCGCCAACGCGGGGATGCTCCTCGGCTCCATCATCGCGCTGGTCCTGGCAATGTTCGGGGTCTGGACCCAGGGGATCTTCCTCGGTGCCGCGGCGGTCCTGGCCGCGGGTACGATCTGGGCGCTCTGGCTGGTTCCCGATGCGTTCCTCAGGTTCGTGCTGATCCTGCTGGCCGGGACGCTTTACCGATTGCGGGTCCTGGGCCGTCCCAACGTGCCTACCGAGGGTGCCGCCTTGCTGACCCCGAACCATGTGTCCTTCGCCGACGGCCTGTTCGTGATCGCCGCGATCGATCGGCCGATCCGCTTCGTGGTTTACGCCGAGTACTTCAAGCGGCCGCTGCTGGGCCGCTTCCTCCGCGCCATGGGGGCGATTCCAATCGCCGCCACGGGCGGGCCCCGGATGATCCTCGAGGCCTTCCGCGAGGCCGGCAAGGCCCTGGACAACGGAGAGCTCGTCTGCATCTTCCCGGAAGGCCAGATCACCCGGACGGGCATGACGCTGCCGTTCCAGCGGGGAATGGAGCGCATCGTCAAGGGGCGGGATGTTCCCATCATCCCGGTGCACATCGATCGGGCGACGTCCAGCGTCTTCAGCCCCATGCAGACCCGCTGGCTGCCGGAGCGGATCCCTCTGCCGGTGACGATCTCCTTCGGCTCCCCGCTGCCGGCGTCGACCGCTCCCAGCGAGATCCGGCGGGCCATCGGCGATCTCGATCAGCAAGCCTGGGATTATCGCAGGGAGGATCGGCGTCCGCTGCACCATCAGTTCATCCGGCAAGCCCGGCTCCATCCTTTCCGACTGGCCCTGGTCGATCCGATCAGCCCCGAGCTCTCCTTCCTTAAAGCCCTGGCGGGAACGGTCGCGCTGGCCCGGGCGCTTCGGCCCCACTGGCGAGACCAGGATGTCGTGGGGATCTTGCTGCCGACGAGCGTCGGAGGCGCCCTGGTAAACATGGCCGCGTCCCTCTCGGGACGGGTCGTGGTCAACCTGAACTTCACCGCCGGCAAGGCCGCCATGAGCTCGGCCTCGGCCCAGGCCGGCGTGAAAACCGTGGTGACCAGCCGGGTTTTCATCCAGAAGGCCTCGCTCGAGCTGCCCGAGGGCGTGGAGGTGATCTGGATCGAGGACGTCCGGCCCACCATCCGGAGGATCGACCGCGCCGCCGCGCTCGCACTGGCCTGCTTGGCTCCGATCCGGCTGCTTGAGAGGGCCGCGGGGGCCAGGCGGCGGATCTCGGTGAACGATACTGCGGCCCTGATCTTCAGCAGCGGCAGCGAGGGAGACCCCAAGGGAGTGGTCCTCTCGCACTTCAACGTCGACTCCAACATCGAGGCCATCGGCCAGGTCTTCCACATATACCCCCAGGACCGGATCCTCGACATCTTGCCTCTGTTCCACTCGTTCGGCTACCTGCTGCTTTGGCTGGGAGCCTGTCGGGGAATGGGGCTGGTGTGCCATGTCAAACCCCAGGAGTCGGGCACAGTTGGCGCCCTGGTCGAGCAGTACGCCGCGACCGTCCTCTTCGCCACGCCGGCGTTTCTCAACATCTACACCCGCCGATGCAGCCCGCCGCAGTTCGGCTCCCTCCGGATCGTCGTCGCCGGCGCCGACAAGCTGCCCGACTCGGTGGCCCAGGCCTTCGAGGAGGCCTTCGGAATCAAGGTGCTGGAAGGCTACGGCGTGACCGAGTGCGCGCCGGTCGTGGCCGTGAACGCTCCCGATTTCCGGGCTCCGGGCTTCTTCCAGCCGGGCTCCCGGCGGGGCACCGTCGGCCACCCCTTGCCCGGCGTTTCGGTTCGTGTCGTCCGGCCCGAGAGCCTCGTCGAACAGGAGGAGCTGTCCGGGCTCGACAAATTCGAGACCCTGCCGGCGAACACGGAGGGCATGATCCTGGTGAGGGGCCCCAACGTGATGAAGGGATACCTCAACCGGGACGACCTGACCCGGAAGGCCCTGTGCGACGGCTGGTACGTGACGGGAGATCTCGGCCTCGTGGACGAGGACGGATTCGTGAAGATCACCGGGCGGCTCTCCCGGTTCTCGAAGATCGGCGGCGAGATGGTGCCCCACGGTCGGGTGGAGGAAGCCCTGAACGAGGCGATCGGCGCGGGCGAGCCAGTCTTCGCGGTCACGTCCGTTCCCGACGGCCGGGAAGGCGACCGGCTCGCTGTCCTTCATACCGTGAGCGACGATCGCGTGGACGAGGCACTCGCCGTCGTCAGGAAGCGGGGACTGCCCAACCTCTTCATCCCCCGCCGCGATCATTTCGTGAAGGTGGACGCCCTGCCGATGCTGGGCACAGGGAAGCTCGACCTTCGAGCCCTCAAACGCATCGCCCGCGAGGCGATCGGCGACGCGACGATCGCTGAGGTGCCCATGGGCTCCGCCGCTTCATGAAGGGGCTCGCCCTTGCCCGGAGATCTTCCACTCACCGAGGCAGGGCAGCGGGCACGCTCTCAAACAGCGGCACGGCCTGACTCGATCATCTCAGTCGCTGACGGTCTCCCACCGCTGCACCAGCCAGACCAGCGCAGCCTCGGCGTTTCGCAGCCGCTCGGCGTCCTCCTCGTAGAGGGTTCCTGTCTCCAGGGGCATCCTCCGCACGGCTTCGGCCATCTGATCGCGGGCTCCCATCATCTGGTGGAACAGCCGTTCGTGACTCGCACGGCTGGAGCTTGCGCCCAGGGCCGCGAGCTTCTCCGCCAGCGTGGCGATCTTCTCATCCCAGGAGCGGAGTGTCTCCTCGAGTGCCTTCTTCTCGCCGAAGTGCGTGCGTGGGGGATAGGACGGGTTCCTGCCGGGAAGCGCGGGCGAGGACGACGAGGTCGGCACTTTCGACTGGTGGGGGGCGAGAGCGGACGAGGACACGATCGGAACTCCTGTTCAGACGGAACTTCGACGATCCGCCCGGCGCTCTTCAGATTGAGGCAAAGCTGACCTGGCGTTAAGATGCCTGCCGCCGACGGATTGGATCATCATTCTGATCGACCTGCCTCCACTTGACCAGTCCATCCCAGGCGCCGGGCTGATCCAGGTTGGAATCCTTGGGGAGATGTTCTCCGAGCTCACGACCACTCGGTGCCCGCGCTGAGGCCGCCACGGAGGGGAACCCATGCGCTGCTGCCTGTTCGTAGGGCTGCTCGTTTCCGTCCTCGAATTCCGGGTCGCGGCCGATGGGCCAGGCGAGTCCTCCGTGCCGCTGGCAGCCCCCGGTTGGACGATCTCGCTCTCGGTCGCTTCACCCCGGATACTCAGCCCGTCGGCGATGGTCGCGCCGGCTGGCGGGGTGGTCTACCTTGGCCTGGACCGAGGGCGCGGATGCGTGTCGGCGGCTTCCATCCTTGCTGTGAAGGACGACAGGATCTGGGGATTCGCTGACGATCTCGGGAGTGTCAGGGGGCTGGAGTGGGCCGACGGGACACTCTATGCGGTTCATGACACCGTGCTCTCGGCCCTTCGCGATACCGAGGGTGACGGAAGGGCCGACGATCGCAGGCCTCTCGTCACGGGCCTGGGCCCGAAGAGCCCTTCCCCCGGCGGGCCCGACGACCTTTCCGCAGGGGGGCTCCGCCTGGGGATGGATGGCCGCCTTTACATCGCCGTGGGCGATCGGGGCATCTTCCACGCGGTTGGCAAGGATGATCGGAGCATCCAGCTCCAGGGTGGAGGAGTGATCCGGGTGCGGCCCGACGGAACCGGGCTGGAGGTGGTCTCGACGGGTGAAAAGAACACGCGTACCGTGGCCTTCGACGTCTCGGGAGAGCTCTTCACTTTCGGCTCAGGGGATGACAGCAAGCGGTGGCCAGGCGGGCTCACTCACCACATCGTCGGCGGCCACTACGGCTATCCCTATCAATTCCTCGTGGCCCCCTTCCGCGCCCTGCCGGTCATGGGGGGAGAGGTCGGAGGGGCAGGGGTCCAGGCCGTCTGTTATCTCGAAGACGGATTGCCCGCCCGCTACGACGGCAATTTCTTCGCCTGCGACGAGGGCCGGCAGTCGGTTGTTCGATGGGAGGTCCGAAGGTCAGCCGGTACCTTCGCCATCACGCGGCGAACCGAACTCGTCACGAGGGGGGATGTCGCCGATTTCCGGCCCGTCGCACTAACGCCGATCGCCGGTGGATCCGGCTTCTGGCTGGTGGACCGGGGCCGTCCCCCCGGCGGGCCCGAGGGGCCCGGAGGCGGCCGGATCTATCGACTGGTCTATAACGGGACCGATCGCGTCCAACCGGGCCCCAGACCACGGCTGGACGACTCAGCGACCCGGATTGCAGCCCTCGATCACCCGGCGGGATCGGTCCGGCTCGCGTCCCAGCGAAACCTCGCGCGAGAGGGAGTCGCCGCGGTCCCCCTCCTCATCCGCAGACTGCAAACCGAGCAGCCCGAGACCGGCCGCTTGCACGCGCTCTGGGCACTCGACGCCGTCGATCACGACGGGGCGCGGCAGGCCATCCGCGACGCGATACACGATCGCTCCCCGCGGGTCCGCCTTCAGGCGGCCCGGAGCTGCGGGCTCCGCGGCGACCGCGAGGCGGTCGGCGGGCTGGCGGCCCTGCTGGCCGACCCGGACCCGGCCGTCCGGCGCGAAGCGGCCATCGCGCTGGGGAGGACCGGCGATCCCCAGGCGCTCGAGTCTCTCGTGCGCGCCCTGGGCGATCCGGATCGGTTCGCGGCCTGGTCGATCCGGTCCGCAATCCGCCGACTTGGCTACCCCGCCAGGGATGTCATGCGAGAGGCCCTGCTGGATCCGCGCCGCCGGGAAAGCGCCTTGATTCTGGCCGACGAGGCCTGGTGCGTGCCTGTGATCGAGGCGCTCGTCGAGGCCTTGAAGCAGACGAGGGAGCCCGCAGTTCGGGCACGGATGGTCGCCGCCCTGGCGGGCCAGTACCGGAAGTACCCCGAGTGGACGGGTGCGTGGTGGGGCCTCGATCCACTGGCGGGTCCGTTCCCCCGGAAGACGGAGGACTGGGACGCCGGCGGGATGAACGCGGTCCGCCAGGGACTTCGCCAGGGCCTTGCCGACGGCGACGCCTCGGTCCGGTTCCAGGCGATCGTCGCGCTGGGCGTAGTCGGTCCGCTTGCCGCCCCAACCCTCCGTGCCGGCTTCGCCGCCGAGTCCGACCCCCGTAACCAGGCGGCGCTGGTCGAGGCCCTGGGAGCCTCAAGCGACGGCGAGTCGGTTCGGCTGCTCACCAGCCTGGTGATCGACCCCGGCCGCTCTGAGCCCGTGCGCTCCGCGGCGCTCGACGCCCTGGCGCGGTTCCGGAACCCTGACGTGCTCCGGGCCAGGCTGTCCCTGCTCTATGATCCCAGGGCTCCCGAGACGCTGGTGGCCCGCGCGCTGCCCCCCTTGGCGCGTGACGGCATTGTTCCGTCCAACGATCTGGCCGGCTTTCTGGAGAGTCCATCGCCACTGGTCCGAGCCTCGGCACTGATGAGCCTGAACGTGAAGAAAGGTCTGCCGGCCGAGCTCAAGGAGCTCGTCCTGGCACGGCTCGATGACCCTTCGGCAGACGTCCGCCAGGCCGCCCTCATGGCGGCCGGCGCCCTCCAGCTTCGCGAGGCGATTCCGCGCCTGATCCAGGCGGCCGGCAAACCCGACGCCGAGCTTCGCTCCCCGGTGATTGCCGCCCTCTGCCGGATGCCCGATCCCCGGGCCGCCGCCCTCTATCGCGAGGCAGCGACCGACACCGACCCGTCGCTCCGCCGCGCCGGCGAGAAAGCCCTTCTGGCCATTCGGGGCCTGGTTGATCCTCGCATCGCTCGTGCGGGTGGCCCTCCTCCGGGTGAGGAGAAGGTCGAGACCCTTCGGCGGTTCACGATGAGCCATACCGGTGACCCACGCAAGGGGGAAGAGATCTTCTTCAAGAACCCGGTCATCGGTTGCGTGCGGTGCCATGCCGCCAACGGTCGCGGGGGCGGAACTTCGGGCCCGGACCTGAGCGGACTGGCCACAAAATCCGGCAAGGCCCAGCTCATTGATGTTCTGCTCCAGCCACCTCCCCGTGTCGCAACGGCCCACCGTTCCGAGAAGCGCCTGGTCGACTCGCTCACTCCGCTCGGGATCACCGACCTGATCAGCTTCCTTCAGGAACTTAAAACACCCCCCGATTCGTCCGCGACCTCGCAGGCCCCCCCGGGCCGCCGTTGAGTGTGATGCCGCCCGGCGACCGCCCCCGTACGGACAGTCGGCGAGTCTCGTAGGGCAGGATTCATCCTGCCGGTATTGGCGCAGTCGGCAGGACAAGACCTGTCCTCCGATTGTGAGCCAGGCGACGGCACACGGCTCTAGGCAAGAAGGTCTGGCGTCAGTACATTTTAGGAAGCCTGAATCACCATGACGCGTGGACTCACGATCGCGGGGCTGGGGGCTTTGCCTTTTCTTGCGCTTGCCAGGTTGAGAATGGCTTTACGGACGGGTCGAGTCGGGCCAATCCCGCCAGGATGGTGTTCTGCACGGAGGGCAGAACATCTGCCGCCTTGTGGAATCCACCCGCTGTCACCACGAAACGCGGCGGTGTCGCGCGAGCGAGACGAAGTTTTCGCCACGCCGGACGGCAAGACACAACATTTGGATTTATCTGGACTTCTGAAACAGACTCGCGGAGAGACGCAAACCGCCATGTTGCTCAAAGCTACCGACATTCGCCGGGGAATGGTGATCACCATCGACGGGGTGAACTTCGTTGTCGTCGACTTCGCCCACCACACCCCGGGCAACCTCCGGGCCATGGTCCAGACCAAGCTCCGGAACATGAACAATGGGGCGCTGATTGACAAGAGGCTCCGGTCGGTCGATCAGATCGAGGTGCCGTACGTGGAGACCAAGGAGTACGAGTACCTCTACTCCGCGGGCGACGAGCATGTCTTCATGGACACCGAGACCTACGATCAGCTTCATTTCAGCGCAGACATCATCGGCACGGCCATGCAGTACCTCTTGCCCAACAGCAAGGTCATGGTCAAGTACATCAACGACAAGCCGGTCTCGATCGAAATTCCCGACTCCGTGGAGCTCTCCGTCACGGACACGCCGCCGTCCCTGGCGGGTGCGACGGCGACCAACCAGTACAAGGAAGCGACCCTGGAGACGGGGCTGAAGGTCCAGGTGCCTCCGTTCATCAAGCCGGGCGAGAAGATCCGCATCGACACCCGGACCGGCGAGTACCTGGAACGCGTCAAGTGAGAGCAGGAAAGGCTCATCCGTGAACGATCTGATTGGCCTCCTGGGCGACCTGGTCTCGATTCCCAGCGTCAATCCCATGGGCCGCACGCTGGCCGGTCCCCAGGTGCTCGAGACGCGGTTGAGCCGTTTTCTGGAAGACTGGTTCACCCGTCACTCCATCCCCTGCCAGCGCCAGCCGATCGCGCCGGGACGCGACAACGTCGTGGCGCGATTTGATTCGCCCCGGTCGCGCCGAACCTTGCTCTTCGACGTTCACCAGGACACGGTCCCCACCGACGGAATGACCATCGATCCGTTCGACCCGCGGATCGAGGGGGGGCGCATGTATGGCCGGGGCTCGCTGCGACATCAAGGGGGGGATGGCGGCCATGCTGGTGGCCGTTGCCCGGCTCTGCCGCGAGCGCCCGCCCCGGGCCGCCTCGGTGGTGCTGGCCTGCACCGTCGACGAGGAATTCACCCATACGGGCTCCTCGCACCTGGCCGGTACCGCGCACGGTGCCGACCTGGCCATCGTGGCCGAGCCCACGATGCTCGACCTGGTGCATTGCCACAAGGGGGCGCTGCGGTGGAAGATCCGGACCCTGGGGGTGGCCTGCCACAGCTCCACCCCCCACCTCGGGGTCAACGCCATCTACCGGATGGGCCGCGTCCTGGACGCCCTGGTCGCTCATGCCGGCGCTCTGGCCACCGCAAGGCCCGACCCGATCGTCGGCCCCCCCAGCCTCTCGGTCGGCCGGATCGAGGGAGGGCAGAGCGTCAACATCGTCCCCGACTGGTGCGAGATCGAGATCGATCGGCGACTGATTCCTGGCGAGGAACCCCGCCAGGCCCTCGAGCAGGTGCAGGCCTTCCTCGCCGAGCGGCTGGGTTCGCTGGAGGGGATCGACTTCGCCGAGCCCTGGGTCAATCTCCCGCCACTGGTTCCCCGGCTCGAGCCGTTCCTGGCTCCTCTGTCGGAGGCTGTAGCACGAGTGACGGGACGCAAACCCCAGGTTATGGGCGTTCCCTACGGCACCGATGCCGGACCGCTCGGCGCCAGCGGGCTTCCGTGCGTGGTGTTCGGGCCGGGAAACATCGCCCAGGCCCATACTTGCGACGAATGGGTGGAGCTGGACCAGGTTCGCATGGCCGCCGACGCCTATTACGAGATCGCCGTCGCCCTGGGGTAGAATGCCTCGGCGCACAACGAAACCGCCCCGGCGTCTCCCGTGAGGAAGGAGAAGGCCGAGGCGATTCCTCGGGAGCACTCAGACGGTGGACCTCGACGCGGTTGTCTCAGAAAACGTCCATCACGAAGTGGCTGCCCTGGTACCACTTCTTCTTGTCCCAGTCATGCCAGCCATGCGGGTGGCGGAACATGCCGAAAACCCGGTATCCGCCGTAGAAATTTCGGTAGTAGGGGCCCTGGATCTGGGGAACGATCCGCTGTTCCCGGGGGTATTTGTACCACCCGTCGTAGAGCCCGTTATAGTCGAATCCGTTGCCCGGGACTTGAGGCGGCACGTACGGCCAATGCAAGTAGTCTGTCCAGTCCTGAGCCTGCGCCGAGTGGACTCCGCCCAGGCCCAGCAAGGCCACGGCGAGGGTCAGCGCTTTGATCCAAGAGCCTCGCGACACGTTCCACCTCCATGTAGGGAAGCCATTCCCAAACCAAGGCTAACATGCCACACGATTTCCCCGTGGGAGGAAAACCCGCGGGATTTTTTAGCCTCAAAGGATCGGTTATGCCTGACGCTCGGATTCGCCCAGTGCTGCACGGTCTGATGCCGGGGAAAACCCGATCGGTCGTTCGACCCCTGACGGTTCGGCGTGTCGAAGCGCGCACCGCGTGGCTCCGATCAGGCCTCGCGGCCGGAGCCCTCGCCATAGCCGTGATGCTCGCGGCGGGGGCCGTCATGGCCGTGCGCGGGCAGGTTCCTCCTCCGCTCCGCCAGCAAGACTCCGGACCGGCCCCGGCCCGAGCAGCAGCGGCTGGAGGTCGTGGTCAAGCGTCTTGCGGCACCGGAGATGGAAGGCAGGCGCGGGGAAGGGGGGCGGAAGGCCGCCGCGTTCCTGATCGAGGAGTTTCAGCGGCTCAAGCTCGAACCCCTCTTCAACGGCCAGTTCGTGCAGGTAATTCCCGCCGCCGAGCCCGGACGGATCCAGGGGCGGAACGTCGGGGGCATCCTCCGCGGCGGCCACCCGAAGCTCCGCGACGAGTGGGTGATCGTGTCGGCGCACTACGATCACCTGGGCGTGCGGGGGGGCGTGCTCTACCCCGGAGCCGATGACAACGCCTCGGGCGTGGCCATGATGCTCGAGGTGGCCCGGTCGATGACCTCCGCCTCTGGGCCGCCGGCCCGCAGCCTGATGTTCATCGGCTTCGACCTGGAGGAGGTCGGTCTGTTCGGCTCGCGCTATTTCGTCGCACATCCGCCGGTGCCGCTCAAGCAGGTTGCCCTCTTCATCACGGCCGACATGATTGGCCGAGCCCTCGGCGGGATCTGCGACCTCCACGTCTTCGTCCTGGGCACCGAGCACGCGCCCGGACTTCGCCCCTGGATCGACGAGGCGGCCCGGGACCGGCCGATCAAGGTGGGCCTGCTCGGCTCCGACGTGCTGGTTCTGAACCGCAGCGATTATGGTCCGTTCCGCAGCCGGCAGGTTCCCTACCTGTTCTTCAGCACCGGCGAGAACCCGCGCTATCATTCCCCCGAAGACCGGTCCGAGACGCTGGACTATCCCAAGCTGACGGCCATCAGCCAGCTCATCCACCGCGTGACCGAAACCGCCGCCAGCGCCGCGAGCTGTCCCACGCTGGTCGGCCCAGCCCGACCATCCCCTCGCCGAGGCCGTGACCATCCGCGACGTCATGCGAAAGCTCGTCGAGAACCGTGAAGCCCTCGGGCTCGGCACCCCCCAGCTCTTCCTGCTCAACAGCACGCTCCCCACCCTCGACGCCATCATCGCCCGTGGCGTCATCACCCCCGCCGAACGCTCGAGCGTCATCCAGGCTGCACGGATCGTTCTCTTGATGATTCGATGAACGCTCGCCGCACGCAGCGTGAGACGCAGTGATACCAGGGCGTGATCGCCTCATCGACGATCTGAGTTCCGGGCGTGGCCATGGTGCAACTCCGGTTGTGGTTGCCCATGCGTGTTATAACGCAGCCATGTTGGCTTGTTCAGGCCCAGCGTCCAAGTTTTGTGTGTAGCCATTTCCTGAGCTTCAGTGTTTTCAGGACCTTTGGAAGACGACGAACCCGCACGCGGGGATGTTGGCGTTTAAGGACCCGCCGGCCGACGGGATCGCCGCCCCGAAGTTGCTGACATTCCAGCCACCGTACCGGTCGGAATCGCTGTTGAACACTTCCTTCCAGGAGCCGTCGGGCAGGCGCGCGTTCTGCACCACGTAGCCCGACCCGAAGGGGCGGTTGTTCAGGCTCGCGAGGACCAGGAAGTTCTCGCTCCCATCCCAGCGGCGGAAGGCGAGCACGCGGTTCGCGTTATGAGAATACAGGACGTCGATGTTGCGGCTCCGCAGGCCAGGGTGGGCGAGCCGGAGGCGGATCAGGTCGCCGTAGAAGGCGAAGAGGAACTTGCCGGTCGTCTGCCGCAGCCCGACAAGGTCCTCCCGGTTCTCGAGGACATGGTCATAGATGAAATCCTTCTGGGCGCCGACCTCCTCGCCGAAGAGGAACATGGGCGTCCCGGCCGAGAGCAGCGCGGCGCCGAAGGCGAAGCGGCAGCGAGCCTCGGCGTAGCGGCGGGTGTCTCCCGTGAGCACGTCGTTCGGTTGCCCGCGCACCGCGGCGATGATCGTCCGGTGCGTGTGGAAGTCCGGCCTCGGGTCGTCCTTGCCGGCGTTCCCCGCCTCGTCGTGCGAGGTGTGGTACACGACCTTGCCGGACTTCGACGCGTCCAGGGCCCCGGCGAACCAGTCCATGGCCAGGGGCCCGTCATTCCCGTACCCGGCCGTCGGGATCAGCTTGGCGTAGTTGCTCTCATAATTCTGGCCGACGAGATGATGATGAAAGTCGGCGTACCAGGCCGCGTCGAAGCCGAGCCCGTCCTGGTCGGGCGGCTGGGTTACCTTGTCCCAGTTCGAGTGGTCCTCGGCCATCAGCATGATGTCGGGGCGGATCATCCGGAGGGTGCGCGTCCACTCCTTGAGGAGCTTGATCCCGAAGACGTTCGCGCTGGGGACCGGCACGCCGTCGGCGTGCCGGACGTTGTATTGATGAATGGACGTGGTCTGGTCCGCCCGGAACCCGTCGACGTGGAATTCCTCGACGAGTGCGGCCGCGCTGCTGCTGAACAGCTTGCGGACGATCTCCTCGTGGTAGCGTGGGGCGAACGCCGTGGAGAGGTTATCGAGGTAGCCGCCGTCGGGGTGGGCGTAGTCCGAGGGCCGCCCCTCATACCAGTAGTAGGGGTTCTTCTCATCGGCGTCCGTGTCGTACAGCCACTCGGCGCGCTCGGCTTGGTGGTTGTAGTGGTTGTACACCACGTCCATGATGACCGCGATCCCGCGCTGGTGGCAGGCTTTGATGAAGAATTTATATTTATCCCTGCCGCCCCCGTTATACTCGATCGCGAAGTAGTGCGAGGTCGAGTAGCCCCAGTTCGCCTCGGTCGAGCCGAACTCGGAGAGCGGGAGCAGCTCGACCGCGTTGACCCCGAGGTCGACGAGCTGGTCGAGGAAGTTGACCGCGTCCTCGATCGACCCCGGCGCGTCCTGGCCGTCCTGCTTCTTCCCGAACCCGAGGGCGCCGACGTGCAGCTCGTAGATGATCAGGTCCTCGACGCGGTTCGGGACCGGCTTCGCCGGGTCGAACTCGTTCGCCGCGACCAGGACCTTGCCGTCGACCCGGTACTCCGCCTTCTCCCAGAAGTCCTTTTCCGGGACGAAATTCTTCTCGGGCCAGATGGGGATGTCTTTACCGTCGACGCGCGTCGTCTCTTTGAAGAACTCGGTCACCGTGTCCGGGTCGATCACCACCGAGCAACTGACCAGGCCGTCGAGGTCGCTCACCGCCCCGACGTAGGAGTCCTTGCCCGGGTTGATCCGCCCCGCCCCGATCTGGCAGCGCGAGTAGATGTCGGTCCGGTATTCCACCCGCCCGGCGTCGTTCGTGACTTTGTACATGTAAGGGAGGTGATCGAACCGCTGATAATTGTCGATGGGGTCGGTCACCCAGACGCCGTCCCAGGCGTCGTCGTCGGGGAGCGTTTTCTTCATCGGGAACGGCCCGAGGTCGGTCCGGACCTTGTCGCCCCCGTCCGAGATGTACCCCCCCAGGATTCGGTCGACGCGCAGCGACCCCTTGAGCGGCGACTGCGTGGGGTCGGCGTCGTCCCAGATGGTCCCGAGGACTACGCCGACGGCTCGGGCGTTGGGCGCCCAAGCCGCGAACCGGATCTGGTCCGCGCCGAACTTCTGGGCGCCGAGCCGCCGGCAGTGGGTGAAGTAGTACCGCTCCTCCTGGACAGACCCGTCCGCGGCGGCGGGGCGGAGCTTGAGGGCGCGCTCGCGCTGCGACGAGTTGATATCGTTGACTTCCGTGACGATGCCCCAGACGTTGTTCCCGGGCGGGCCGTCGAGCAGCACGCCCCACTGGAACCACCAGTCCACCTGGCTGGAGTCGAGCTGGATGGTCGCCTCGAACGCGGGGCACCCGTCTTCGCCGGTGATCTCGGTCATGGGGGTCGAGGACCAGGCGCCGGAGTAACGGCCGGAGGCGTCCCAGCTCCCCACGAGCCGGACGTTCCGGAAGATCGACCGCTTCAGCCCGGTCATGTACACGAAGCGAACGGGGATCTGGGCCATGAGTTCTCTCCCTTCGGGTGCGGTGGGGGATCGTGGTCCGTCAGGGGGCGGGCGGGGGATTCTGCTGGTCCACGAACCCCTGGCCGACCTCGACGATGTTGCCCTCGGGGTCCGCCAGCCAAACGGCCTTCCAGCCCGGGATGAAGGCGTCGAACGAGAGCGGGCCCAGGGTGATCACGGCCTCGGCGCCCATGCGGGCGAGCTGCGCGTCCACGTCGTCGACCTTGAACGCCAGGTGGCGCACGCCGTGGTAGTGGGGGCCGTCGCCGCCCGGGTACTGGGGCCAGCTCGGCGCGGGCGACGGGACGGGCGACGGCTGCTCCGACTGGAACAGCTCCAGGTAGAACGCCCCCGACCTGAGGAAGACGATCTGCTTGCCGCCGCCGAGCGGCGCGACCCGGGCTCGCTCGAAGCCGAAGTGCTTGGTGTAATAGCGCTCGATCGCGAGCGGGTCGTTGCACGTCAGCGCGACGTGGTGGAAGGCGAGTGCTGCCATGTTGATCCTTTGTCTGGGGTGTTCCTCACAACGTGTCGAGAACGGGTGCGCTGCCGAAGGATCGCCCCCCACCCCCACCCTCCCCCGCAAGGGGGAGCGAGGGGCCAAGATTCGAACGTTCCTCTCAAAACCGCGCCCGGTAGGCCGCCTTGATCTTGTCCGAGACGCGCTCGCCGATCATGAGGATGCCCGTGTAGCAGTTCCCCGAGGGGACGGTGGGCATGACGCTCGCGTCGGCGACGCGGAGGCCGTCGACCCCGAAGACCCGGAGGTCGGGATCGACCACGGCCATCGGGTCGAGGCCCATCTTGCACGACCCGACCTGGTGGTGGTACGTGTCGGCGTTGTGGCGGACCCAGTCGCGGAGCGCGTCGCCGACGACCCCGGGGCCGGGCATCAGCTCGCTCTTCACCCACTCCGAGAAGGCCCGGGTGGCGAAGATCTTCCGCGCCAGCTCCACGGCGCCGACCAGCCGGGTCAGGTCGGCCTCGGCCGCGAGGTAGTTCGGGTTGATGAGCGGCTTGGCGAGCGGGTCTGGGCTCGCCAGGCGGACCCAGCCGCGGGACATCGGCCGGACGACGCCGGGCAGGATGCTGAAGGAATTCGGGTGGGTGTTCCCGACGATGATGTCGAACGGCACGTGCACGAAGCCGAGCTGGAGGTCCGGCCCGACCCAGCCGGGGTCCGACTTGCAGAACAGGGCGCTCTCCGACAGGTTCAGGTGGGGGGGCTCCATCGGCCGCGCCGACTCGCAGATGAGGCCCGTCAGCACGTGGTTGTGGAAGTTCTCGCCCACCCCGGGCCGGTCGGCGAGGACCGGGATGCCGAACTGGACCAGTTGCGCCCCCGGGCCGATGCCGGAGAGCATCAGGAGCTTCGGCGACTCCATGGCGCCGGCGCAGACGATCACCTCGTGCTGGCACGACGCCAAGGCCTTCGCGCCGCCGCTGACGTACTCGACGCCGGTGCATCGCCGGCCGTCGAAGAGGAGCCGGGTGGCCTGCGCCTCGGTCCGGAGGGTCAGGTTGGGCCGCCCGAGGGCCGGGGCGAGGTAGCCCACGGCCGCGTCGTGGCGCTTGCCGTCGCGGCCGATGTCGAGGTGGTGCCAGCCCGCCCCCTCCATCTCGGTCCCGTTGAAGTCCTCGGTCCTCGGGAAGCCGAGCTCGACGCAGGCCTCGATGAACGCCGCGGACGTGGGGTTGGGGTTGTGCCGCCCCGCGTTGATGACGGTAATCGGGCCGCCGTGCCCGGCCAGCCCGCTGACGTCGTCCTCCTGGTCCTCGATCCTCTGGAAGTAGGGCAAGACGTCCCGGAACGACCACCCGGGGCAGCCATGGTAGGCCCAGGTGTCGTAGTCGGCGGGGTGCCCGCGGACGTGCATCATGAGGTAGAGGTTGCCGCTCCCGCCCGGCAGCTTGCCGCGCGGCTCGTTCGTGCTCCGGCCGTCGAGGCCCGGCTGGGGGACGCTCGTGTAGCCCCAGTCGATGCTCGAATGGAGGAGCGCGGGCCAGCGCGCCGGGATGGCGACGTCGGGCGGGACCTCGTTGCCCCCGGCCTCCAGCACCAGGACACTCACCCCGGCCGCCTCGGTGAGCCGGTTGGCGACGACCGCGCCCGCCGAGCCGCCACCCACGACGATGAAATCATATTGGTCCATGGACAGCTCCTCTGCTTTCCCTAGCCCCCTCGGGGCGGTCACTGGTTCAGGAACGGGCCGAACGGCAGACTGTCGTGGATGGTCCGCATGTAGGTGATCTTGCCGTCGTGCACCTCGAAGTAGTTCGCGCCCACCACCGGCCGGGCGGGGTCGTTGGGGTAGGCGATCGGCACCTTCTTGGCGTTGGCCGCGATGCAGCGCCAGATCACGGTGGCGTTGTAGCCGCCGCCGAGGATGATGTGCTGGGGGATCATGAGGAACTGGGAATACCCCTTCTTGATCCCCTCCCCGGCGCCCTTGAGTGTGTTGATGCCCTCGAAGTGCCCGGCGAGCTGTTCGTCGCCGATCACGTCGTCGGCGAAGAGCGTCATCCAGCGGTCCCAATCGCCTGCGTTGACGTATTCATAGTACCGATCGATGATCTCGCGGATTTCCACAGGAGCCTCCGGGTGCTGGTGAATGAATAAGGTTGGATTCACACACAGGGTCTTTGGCCTCATGGACTTAACGCGTTGAAATCCAACGGTTTAAGCAAAATGAAGGCCCGAAAACCTAGTGTACGTTGGTCGAAAGTTTCACAGGCTCTCAGAGCGGCGGCGACCCCTCCATCGGGTCGAAGGTCGTCACGCGATAGACCTCGATGATCGGCTGCCCCGTCCGGGGGGATCGCTTGAAGACCCAGGTCTGCCCGGCGTCGAAGCCCAGCCACTGGCTCTTCGGGGACGGCGGGGCCCAGCGGTGCGCCTGCCAGTTGACCACGAGGTCAACGGTCGCCGCCGACCCGTCCGGGTCAATTTTCACATCCAGCGACTCGAGCACGTGGATCTCGTCGAAGAACTTCCGGGTCACGCCCTCGTACCAGGTGATGAACGCTTTCTGGCCCTTCAGCGGGCCTTCCGGGAACTGCATCTCGAGCGTGTCCTCCGCGAGGAGCGGCAGCATATCCTCGGTCGGGGCGTGGACGTCCAGCTTCGCGAACCAGACGTCCACGGCCCGGCGGATCTCGGGCTCGGTCAGGGGTGCGGTGGCGGTGGCGCTGCTCATGGCCGTCGGTCCTTCCTTCAGGCGATCACGCCGGTGAAATGGTAGGAGGCTTTCCCGCCCTTGAGCACGAAGGCGTCGAAGACGCGGGTGCGGCCCAGGTCGGTGGAGACCGTGGCCTCCAGGAAGATCGTGTCCTCGGTCTCGGTGTATTTGTCGGTCGATTCGAGCACGAAATGGCCCAGGCGCGCCAGGTAGCCGCGGAAGTAAGTCTTCAGGTCGGCGCGCCCCTTGACGGTGACGTCGAAGGAGATGAGGACGGCGTCCTCGTTGTAGTGGTTGTCGATCAGGCCGTCGACGTCCTTGGCCAGGATGTAGTCGATCTGCTCCTTGTAGAACTGCTGGCCGGGCGTTGCCATGAGGGCTCCTCGTCGTGTGATGGGGGGCGGTCGGGTCACTGCCCGCACTTGACCGGCGGCCGGGTGCTGGGCACGTCCTTCTCGAGCACCAGCTCGATGAGGTAAGGGCCGTCGTGGCCGAGCGCGTTCTTGATGGCGGGCGCGATCTGGTCGGGCGTCTCGACCCGCTCGCCCGGCACCCCGAGCGCGCCGGCGAGGGCGGCGAAGTCGATGTCCGGCTTGCAGACGTCGAAGGAGCGCGGGAACGGGTTCTCCGGGACGCCGATATCCTTCCAATATTCAAGGATGTTCAACTTCAGCAAGCGGTAGCTGTGGTTGTTGCAGACGACGAGCTTGGCGGCGATCTTCTCGTGCGCGGCGGTCCAGAGGGCCTGGAATGTGTACATCGCGCCGCCGTCACCGGTGAATCCGATCACGGTCTTGTCGGGGTGCGCGAGCTTGACGCCGATCGCGCCCGGCAGGCCGACCCCGAGCGTCCCGCCGCGTGTCTGGAAGTAGTAGCCGGGGCGCGTGGGGAGGACGTAGCGGGTGAGCTCGGGGGAGTGGGTCAGCGCCTCGTCGAAGATGATCGCGTCGCCCGGGAGCAGGGCGTTCAGCTCCTCGGCGAACCGCGACATCCGCAGGGGGACCGCGTCGCGGTTCTTCTTGTCGGCCTCGATCTGGGCGGCCAGGGCCGACCGGTTCCGCTCGGTGATCGCCCGCACCCGGTCCGTGGCCTGCTGCCGGTCCTCGGGCGACTGGAGGACGGCGAGCGCGTTGGCCAGCCGGCCGAGCGTCAGCTTCGGGTCGCCCAGCAGGGCCGAGTCGACGGGGAAGTTCTTGGCGATCTCCCAGGTGTCGAGGTCCACCTGGACGACGCGCGCGCCCTTCTGGAACACGTCGAAGAGCGCGGGGAAGACCTCGGGGAGGACCGTGGTCCCGCACACCAGGACGGCATCGGCCGCGGCGGTGTGCGGCTGGCTGTCGGTCCCGAACATGTGGCCGAGCAGCCCGCCGAAGAGCGGGTTCGCGGCGCTCATGTTGACCTCGGAGGAGTTCGCGCCCCAGACCTCGGCGCCGAGGAGTTCGGCCACGCGGGCCAGCTCGGGCTGCGCGCCCGAGGTGGTGATGCCGTCGCCCATGATGATGAGCGGCTGCTTGGCGCCGCGGAGCCGGGCCGCCGCCTGGTAGATCAGCGCGTCCTCGGGGGCCGACCGCGTCGCGATGCGGGTGGTGGGGACGATCTCCTCGCGATTGTCCGCGTCGAGGACGTCCATCGGCAGGGCGACGAAGACCGGGCCCCTGGGCGGGGTCGCCGCCATCTTCAGCGCCCGGCGGAGCACGCGCAGGACCGAGTCCTTGTCCAGGACGCGGGTCGCCCATTTCGTGACCGGCTTGGCGATGCCGACCAGGTCGACCGCCATCTGGCCGTCCATCGCGTCGTAGCGCAGGCCCGCGTCGCCGGTCAGGATGACGAGGGGGCTGTGCCCGCGCTTCGCCTGGTACAGCGCGCCGACTCCGTTGCCCAGGCCGACCCCGCTATGGAGCTGGATGACGGCGGTCTGGCCCGTGGCGCGGGCGTAGCCGTCGGCCATGGTCACGGCCGACCCCTCCTCCAGCACGTTGATGTAGTGGATGTCGCGATCGGTCTCCTCGGCCTGCTCCAGCGCGTCGAGGAACCCCTCCTCGGTGGTGCCGGGGTTGCCGAACATGTAGCGGATGCCGTCTTTCCGCAGTTGCTCGATGATCGCCTGTCGGCCCTTGAGGCTCGCCATGGTTTTCCGTCCCCGGTGAATGGTGAAAGGTCGCCCCGCGCCAGTCGCCGAAGGGTCCGCGATCGTGCGCGGGGGGTTGTGCCCGTTGCCCAAATCCATGTTTAAGAGAGTGCCGATCTCTACCCTAGTGCGCCTCGAGGGCCCGGGAGGGCCGGGCCCGTGCCGGCGGTCCCCCCGGACCCGGTAGTCAGTCAACCGTCACGAAGGCCGGGGGATCGCGACGGGCCCGGAGGCGTAGGCCGGCCCGCGCCAGCCCCACTGCCTCAGGCCGTGCTCCAGGACCTCGATCATCATCTGGCCGGTCAGGTAGGCGTCCGGGGTCGAGCGGCCGGTGATGAACGGGTAATCGACGATCACCGACGACGGCTTCCCGAAGTTGCCGTGGTATCCCCCGTCGGGCCCGGTCGCGTCGCGGAGGATGTACTCCAGCGGGTACGGGGGCGGGCCCATGTTGAAGTCCTTGACGTCGTCGCCGAGGAAGCCGGTGCCGTCCTTGTAGTCGTATTCGAGGCAGTGCCCGGTCACGTGCTTGCCCCAGATGATGCTCTTGCGGTCATTCACGTCGCGGGCGAACGCCAGGCAGGGGACGCCGTAACACTCCGCCCCGATCGCCCGGCCGAGCTTGTAGAAGCCGAGGATCAGGTCGTGGACCCGCTGGTTGTTCACCAGGTCGATGATCGGGCCGCTGCCGCCGACGATCAGCATGGCGTCGTAGTCGCGCTGGATGTCCTGGTAGACCCGGTCGAGCGCCCAGTTGTAGGCCTCCATCTTGCGGACGAAGGTCGGGTCGCTCCAGTACGGTCGCTCGGGGATCCAGTCGGCCAGGCTGACCGGGTTGGTCAGCCGCTCCGACTCGTCGAGCTGGCGGGACTTCTCGGCCATCTCCTCCGAGACGACGGGCCGCCCCAGGGCGGGGTCGATGAAGCGCGGGTCCATGCTCGGCGGCAGGGCGCGGGGGCGATTCCCCTTGGGCGTCGCGAACGTGATCTTGTAGCCTTGCGCGTCGAACATCTCCACGGGGCCGACGAGTTCCTCGCCCCAGTAGCCGCGCTCCGAGAGGACGATGATGATCGACTTCGGCGACTTCTTCCCGTCCCCGCCCCCGGCGCCCGGCGGCACTGGCAGCCATGGGCCCGGCGCCCCCGAGGCCGACGGAGCGACCGGAGCCGGCGGACCCTCTCGCTCGAACCGCACGATGAGGTCGGCGATTGCCGCGATGAAGTCGGGCGTGTCGTGCCAGGTCTCGCCGGTTACGAGGTCGTGGTCGACGACCACCGCCTTCGCCGGGTGCTCCGCGGTCACCGGCTCGCCGTCGGCGAGCGGCGGCACGTAGAGGCCCCCGGCGTTGGTCACGTCGGCCACCACGACGTGGTTGCAGATCACCTTGCGGCCGGAGAGCAGCTCGGGGGTCGGCGTGAGGATCCAGAGGCCGTGGCAGAGCGCCCCCTTGACGATCTTCGGGTCCCGCATCGCCCGGCCGAAGAAGTCGACGGCCGAGGCCGTCCGCGCCATGGGGGCGGTGGCGGCCTGGCCCGGCGGCGCGTCGAACCAGCGGAGCCGGACGCTGGTGTAGTTCGCCGCCATGATCACCGCGGCGTAATCCTCGGGCTTCACCTTGGTGAAGTCGCGGTTGACCCGCAGCGCCTCGAGCTTCTGGCGGGTGGCCTGGAGGTTCTCCTCGAAGCTCTTGTTCGGGTCGCTGACGAAATCGTCCACGTCGCTCACGAACACCATCTCGCTCTTGTCCCAGAGCTTGGACATCAGGTGCACTTCGGCGCCGCGGGCGGCGAAGAGGTCACGGTAGTATTTGATCTCGCCGGGGACGTATTCGGTCTCGAGGAGGACCGCGACCTTCTTGCCTGCCAAGGGGAAATCGCTCATCGGGTTACTCTCCGGGTTGGGAAGCGAGGTCGTGGGAAGACTGAGTGGGCCTCACCGAAGTCGCCCTCACTCCGGCCCTCTCCCCCCCGGGAGAGGGTACATCGGAGTAGCGATCGGCATGATGTGAACAACTCATCGAGGCCGGCGCTGCTGCCAGGCGGGGACGGAGATCTGGGCCGCCGCCTTCGCGTCGGGATGCCGGTTGGCCACCTTGGATCGGAACAGCACCGCGACCTGGCGGCCGAGCTCGTCTTTGGTCAGAGGGACCTGGAAGACGTCCGGCTTGAAGTCCGTGCGCGGGACGCCGTCCACCGCGATCCCGATCACTTCCACGTCGCCTGGGCGGAAGAAATCGGGGAGGACGTTGATCGAGGCCATGCCGTCCTGGGCTTTGCTGATGATGTCGGGCGATGGCCGGAAGAAGAGGCTGAACGTGTTGTCGGCGCCGTCGCCTACGATGAGGTACGTGCGGAGGTAGATGTGGGCCAGGAAGCTGAGCTCGAAGTCGTGATAACCGATCGCGTGATTGCTCTTGGCCTCGTAGTTCCCCTCGATCACCGGCTGCCCGTTCTCGGTGGTCCGGAAGAAGATGCCCCAGCGGTCGTGGTCGAGGAAGAACAGGTTCCAGAACGCCGCCATCTCGCGGGCGAGCTGAAGGTAGCGGCCGTCGCGGGTGAAGCCGTAGAGGATCTGGTAGGCGAGGATCGCCTGCTCCTGCTGCCAGAAGTCCTTCGTGTTGCTCCAGCCGAACTGGTAGGGCATGTCGTTCTTCGGGTGCCGTTCGACGGTGTCGAAGATGCCCCCGCGGATCGGGTCGATCCCGTGGGTCTCCATCGCGTCGCCGAGCTGCCGGGCGCGGCGGATCAGCTCGTCGGCGAAGCTCTTGTCGGTGGGCAGGAAGTAATTGGCCAGGCGGGTCAGGTTCCAGGCGATCTTGAGGTTGTGCCCGACGACCGCGCGGTCCTTCTGCCACCGCCATTCGCTGTCCAGCTTCCAGAGGTCCGTGCCCGGCTCGAACTCGGCCTTGAAGCGCTCGTTCACGTACGGCGAGCCGTCGCGGTCGAAGAAGTGCTTGAGGATGAGCGACGCGACCCGGCGGAGGAGTTCCTTGCATTTGGCGACGAACTGCTTGAGGTCCTCGTTGTCCGCGAGCCCCAGGGGCAGGGGGTCGAGCGTGAGGAGGAGGTTGATCATGTAGGCCGGGATGTGGTCGCCGATCGAGTTCCAGTTCTTCCGCGCCAGCGGTCGCCGAGGCTGGGCACGTCGGGGCGCATGGTGGCATAATCGAGGTGCGAGAAATAGCCGTCCGTGCCGGGGAACTCGGGGTTCACCTCCTTGCTGTCGAGGAAGTAGGCGTCGAACCCGCGGACGGTCGCCTTGATGTCCTCGAGAACGGACGGGTCGGCGCTGATCCGGTAGTACTGCGTCATGCCGGCCAGCGCGTAGATCTGTTCATAGAGGGGGACGGTTCCCTCGTCATCGCCGCCGGGGATCATGTTGGGGAAGAAGAGCTTGGTGTTGTACTTGTCCTCGCGCTTGCCGTATGCCCAGAGGCAATACTTGCCGTCGTGGCTCAGGCAGCGGAACGCCTCGCGCTGGTACTCGATCCCCGCGGACGCAGCCAGGCGGTAGCGTTCGATCCCGGTGAGCAGGTAGGCCGAGGAGAGGCCGTAGATCAGCCGCGAGAGCGTCGCCATCTCCTGGGTCTTGTCGTCGGTGGGCAGGCCGAGGATGTTCAGGTTCGTCCGGTAGAGCTTGGCGAAGTCGTCGAGGCGGTAGGTCCGGCGGTCGCCGAACATGCTGTTCAGCCATCCGTCGCCCAGCCGCTCGATCTGGGTCAGCCACCAGTGGGTGGCCTCGAACAGGTAATTCCCCGACTTCGAGTCGAGCAGGTGGACGTAAGTGGCGTCGAACCGCTTCGCCCCGTCGTTCTCTTGGTAGACCCCCTGCACGGTGATCAGCGAGTCCTTGGCGACGTATTTGTAAATCTTGTGGGCGCGGTTGCTGTCGTCGTAGGTCATGCCGTCAGGCATCTTGGGCGTGGCCACGCGGTCGCGGTTCAGGCCGTCCAGGTTCTGCAGGACGACGCACTGGGTTTCGGCCCCGATGTGGATCCGGAACTCGTCCCCGCTCCGGCAGCGGATGTCGAACCAGTCCCGTGCCTGGGCAGGGTCGCCCCCCTTGCCGGCCAATACGTCGGCCTCTTCGACGGTGTCGATGACGGTCCCCAGGAGCGTCACGTTCTGCGTGAAGAACTTCACGACATCCTCCGGTAACCATGAGAAGATAGGAGAATATGTCCCAGCAGACGCGGATCAGAGATTTCCTCCCTACTGCTCCAGAAACAACGATAACAAAAAATTTAATGTTTATAAATTCTATTTATAAATTTAATGTCTCATTGTGGGATCTAAAATCCCTCACCTTCAGGCGACCACTTCCAGTACGTCGGACCCATCTTGGCATCGAGCTGGCCTCAGCTTGTCATAGGTCGTCGTCATGGCCGGGGAAATCAAGGGGATGGTGTCTTTCTTGGTTCAACAATCAGTCGGGCTTTCAGCCGACTATCGAACCCACCGGCTTCCAGTTGGTGGTGGTTCAGTTAACACTACGGACAGTTCCTAGTTTGGCAGCGATTTTCGTAATACACGATGAAACGAGCAAAATCAATAATTTTTTTCGGGACTGTAGCAGCGTTGCCGGGGCCGATTTGAGGATCGCTCGGCAGGAACAGTGGAGAATCGACTCGGGACTTGCTCAACGGAGAGGCTGTGAGAGATTCATCATCCGCATACTGGTTCGCATGATTACTATCAATGCAACTCTTGATTCCCATAAGAGTTAAGCCATCAGTTGTCTCGCATGTGTCCGCCATCCGTGATTGATTCACAAACTCGGACCCCGAGTTGGCCCCCAATTCGGCGAATGGCTCGATCCCAAGCCTGATTGCGTGGACCGTGCCAAAACCGCCCGGTAACGCTGCTGCCAGTCTCTTTTTTTCCTTGCTTTTTTTTTCGAGCATTATTAGATCTAGGGACGACAAAGCCTGTTGCAGAACCTGCCCGGCGGATGAGAGACACGATTGCCGACTCGGGCCCCAGTTCCACGGCGCCACAGCAACCAGCAATGCCGGACTCCTGGGCTATCGCGGGCGCGACTACGTTTTCGGACCCACGAGCACTACCACCGAACCAACCAGATGATCATTCCATCTATAGGAAGGAGCCAATCATGATCCTTGTCGTGGGAGCCACCGGGACCAACGGCCGTGAAGTTGTCAGTCGCCTCTCCGTGGCGGGTTCGACCGTCCGTGCCTTGGTTCGCGATCCCGCAAAGGCAGCGGACCTCCGCAGCGGGAACGTCGAACTCGTCCAGGGCGACTTGGACGACCCAGGCTCACTCGATGCGGCTTTGGCCGGTGTGGAGCGGGCGTTCTTCGTCTCGGCGATAGACCGGCGGTACGTCGAAAGGTTCCGCAACTTCCTCAATGCCGCCCGGCGTGCTGGGACGGCTCACGTCGTGAAGTTCTCGGGGATGTGTGCCAACCCGGAGTCACCGGGCGAGATCTTCCGCCAGCACGGCGAGACGGACCAGTTGCTCGCCGGGTCGGGTCTGGCTTACACGATCCTGCGGCCCAACTCGTTCCATCAGAACATGCTCTGGTCAGCCGGGACGATCCGGGATCAAGGGGCGTTCTACACGCCGATGGGGGACGCCCGGCAGAGCCTCGTGGACGTGCGGGACATCGCCGCCGTGGCCGTCGAGGTGCTGACCGAGGCCGGGCACGAAGGGCAGACCTACGAGATCACCGGCCCTGAGTCGCTCTCCTACCACGATATCGCCGCTACGCTCTCGGAGGTGCTGGGGAAGCCTGTCAGGTACGTGGACGTGCCGCCCGAGGTCACTCGGGAGTTTATGCTGCAGAGCGGGATGCCCGAGTGGAATGCGAGGGCGGTAGCGGAGTTGCTCGAATTCTTCGCCACGGGCATCGCCGCACGGACGACGGATACGGTGGAGAGAATCACAGGGAGGAAGCCGATCGCCTTTGAGCAGTTCGCCCGGGACCACGCCGACTCTTTCCGCTGAGCGGTGCTCATCCGAGGGATACGGAGGAGCGCATAACGTTCAGCGTTTTATGGTAAATAATTATGAATATATCATTAAATATAAATGGGCATACACGTGCTGCGGACGTTGAACCTCGCGTGCTTCTGGTGGACTTCCTGCGCGAGACCTTGGGTTTGACGGGAACGAAGATCGGCTGCGACACGGGCCAGTGCGGCACGTGCACCGTCTTGCTCGACGGCCGGTCGGTGAAGAGCTGCACGATGCTGGCCGTCCAGGCCGATGGCGCCGAGGTGACAACCATCGAGGGCCTGAGCCAGGACGGTCAACTGCACGCTTTGCAGGAGGGGTTTTGGGAAATGCATGGTGTACAGTGCGGTTTCTGCACGCCCGGCATGGTGATGGCGCTCGCCGATCTGCTGCGCCACAACTCCCACCCCTCGGAGAGGGCGATCCGGGATTGGCTGGAAGGCAATCTGTGCCGATGTACCGGTTACCACAACGTCGTCCGTGCAGTGCAGTATGCGGCCGAAAAACTTCAGCGATCCGTCGAACAATAAACTGATCCCAAGTGACCCACGCCGGCCCCATGAGGGGAAGGAGGGGCATCGTGGCGGGTAAATACTTCGGAGCGGCGCTGAAGCGGCGCGAAGACCCGAGGATGCTGCGGGGCGAAGCCCAGTTCACGGCCGATCTCACGCTGCCCGGCATGCTCCACATGGCGATCTTGCGCAGCCCGCACGGCCACGCGCGGATCAAGGCGATCGACACGAGCGCGGCCGCGGCAATGCCCGGCGTGGTGCGCGTCGTGACCGCCGCCGACCTCGACGGGAAGGTGAACCCGATGCCCTGCGTCTGGATCCCGGGCGGCGTCGAGAGCCACTTCCCGAGCCACCCCATGGGGATCCCGGGCGCCGGCCCCGTGCTCGCCACCGACCGCGTCCGCTTCATCGGCGATGCGGTGGCCGCCGTGGTCGCCCGGACCCGCGCCCAGGCGGAGGACGCCCTCGAAGCGATCCGGGTCGATTACGAGGTGCTCCCGGCCGTCGTCAACGCGGAGGAGGCCGTCAAGGAGGGGGCGCCGCAGCTCCACGACGAGGTCCCCAGGAACCTCAACGCCCTCTGGACCTGCGGCAACCGCGAGGCGGCCGACCGAGCCATCGCCGCCGCCGAGGTCGTGATCACCCAGACCGTCCACAACCAGCGGATGATCAACAGCCCCATCGAGCCCCGCGCCGCCCTCGGGCACTACGACCCGGCGACCGGGGAATACACCCTCTGGGCCAGCTCTCAGAACTATCATAACCACCGCCTCTTGCTCGCCCTCTATATTCTGAAAATCCCGTTCAACAAGTTGCGCCTCATCGCCCCGGAAGTCGGAGGCAGCTTCGGCACGAAGGGGTATGTCTACCCGGACATGCCCCTCGTCCTCTTCCTGGCGAAGGAACTCGGGCAGCCGGTCAAGTGGGTCGACACGCGCACCGGGTTGATGCGGTCCACAGTGCAGGGGCGCGACCAGATCCAGTACGTCACCCTGGCGGGGACGCGGGACGGCAAGATCACCGCGCTCCGGTGCACGAGCTACGCCAACCTCGGCGCCTACCCGTCCACCATCGGCCCCGGCGTCTGTACCGCCATGATGGGTCGGAGTATCACCAGCGTCTACGACATCGAGAACGCCTTCTGCGAGGTCTACGCCGCCTTCGCCAACACCGTCCCCCTCGGGGCCAACCGCGGCTCGGGCCGCGCGGAAGCGATCTTCCTCGTCGAGCGCCTGATCGACCGTTACGCCCGCGCCATCGGCATGGACCGGGTCGAAGTCCGGCGCAAGAACCTGATCACCCCCGACAAGTTCCCCTTCGACAACCGCATGGGCTGGCTCTACGACTCGGGCAACTACGCCGCGGCGCTCGGCCGGGTCGTGGAGATGGTCGATTACGCCAACCTCGAGGCCCGGAAGGCGGAGGCCCGTCAGCGCGGCAAGAGGCTCGGCGTGGGGATCGCCTGCTACGTCGCCGTGTGCGGCGTCGGCCCGTCGCCGAGGATGTCGAAGGAGGGGATGCTCGGCGGCACCTGGGAGAGCGCCAACGTCCGCGTCCACCCGACCGGCGAGGTCTCCCTGACGGTCGGCTCCAAGCCCCACGGGCAGGCGCACGAAACGACGTTCGCCCAGATCCTCGCCGAAGAGTTAGAGATCGACCCCGGCTTGATTGAGGTCCTCCATTCCGACACGAAGGGGGTGCCCTTCGGCCAGGGCTCGTACGGCAGCCGCTCGCTCAGCGTCGCCGGGCCCGCGATCCAGGCGGCGGCCCGGAAGGCCCTCGACAAGGCCCGCAAGGCCGCCGCCCATCTCCTCCAGGCGGCCGAGGAGGACCTGGTGTACCAGGGCGGCGTCTTCTCCGTCCGGGGGGCGCCTCAGCGGTCCAAGACCCTCCAGGAAGTCTCCCTGGCCCTCTGGTACGCCTGGGACCTCCCGCAGGGGATGGAGCCCTGCCTCGATGTCACGAGCTACGTCGATCCGCCCGACTTCAACTTCCCCTTCGGCGCACACGCCGCCGTGGTCGAAGTCGATGAGAAGACCGGCCAGGTGGAGCTGGTGCGCTACATCGCGGTCAATGACGTGGGCAATGTCGCCAACCCCCTGGTGGTCGATGGCCAGATTCATGGCGGGATCACTCACGGCGTCGGCCAGGTCCTGCTGGAGGCGGCCGTCTATGACGGCGACGGGCATCTCTTGACCGACAACCTCCGGAATTATGCCCTGCCCAGGGCCAGCCATCTGCCCAGCTTCGAACTGGAGCGGACGGTCACGCCGACGCCCCACAACGCGCTCGGGGCCAAGGGCGCGGGGGAAGTCGGCGCGATCCCCCCCGCCGCCGCCATCGGCAACGCGGTGTGCGACGCCCTGGCCGACCTGGGCGTGGAACACATCGATATGCCAATCACGGCCGAAAAAGTCTCGCGCGCGATCCACGACGCCCAAGCGGCTCGTCCCGCGCCCTGAATTCGCCCTGGACAGCCAGAGACCCCTCGGGAGGCAGGTCATGGTCCCCCCTCGGTTCGATTACGCCGCGCCTTCGAGCTTGGATGAGGCCGTCGCCCTCCTCAACGAGAACAAGGGGGCGAAGGTACTGGCCGGCGGCCACAGCTTGCTCGCGGAGATGAAATTGCGCCGGATGTCGCCGCCGATGCTCGTGGATCTGCGCAAGATCCGGAGTTTGTACGGCCTCTCCCCGCAGGGAGAGGGCATCCGGATCGGCGCGATGACCGCCCTGGCCGAGATCACCGACCACCCCGACGTGGCGGCCTCTTATCAGGCACTGGCCGAGGCGGTCCACAGTGTGGGCGACCCCTTGGACCGCAACCGGGGCACGATCGGCGGCAATCTGGCCTGGGACGACCCCGCCACCGATTCGCCCGCCGCCGTGCTGGCGCTCGAGGCCCTGATCGAGGTGATTGGGCCCCGGGGGCCGCGAACGGTCCCCGCCGATGAGTTCTTCCACGGTCCTGACGGGAGGGCGCTGGGGCCGGGGGAGATCATCACGGCGGTCGTCTTACCCGTGCCGGCCCCCGGTTCGGCCAGCGCCTACGAGAAATTTAAGCATCCCGCCAACCACTCGGCCCTCTGCGGGGTCGCCGCCCGGATCACCCGCGGCTCCGACGGCCGGATCACGGCCTGCCGCGTGGCCCTCACCGGCGCCAGCGACCGCCCCGCCCGCCTGCGCACTGTCGAGGCAGCCCTCCAGAGCCAGGAACCAACCACCGCGAACATTGAAGCCGCAGCCCAACGGGCCGGAGATGGACTGACCTTCCGCTCCGACCTCGCTGCCTCGGCGGAGTATCGCAGCCACCTGGCTATGGTGCTCACCGAACGCGTTCTCTTCCACGCCAGTCAGCGCCTCGGGCTTTCGGGGCATGAGTAGCATTGGCTGGAACTGGTCGACCAGGGCTTCCCTCCGAAGGCCACCATCGCCGATTTCGCCTCGGGGCTCCGCGCCGGGCACCAGGAGGCTCTGCCTGGCACGCCCTGTCCTCGTCGGCGGTGCCATTCCGTGCACTCCTCCGGCGATCGCCGATTACGTCCATCCGGGCGATGATCACCCACCGGGGTGATCCGGTATCGCCCCGCTCGCTGCAGGGTCGGTGCCGTTCGCCTGTCACACGGAGGCCCGATCCAGTAGAGTCTGGTAGTCTTCTCCGAGCGGTCGCGAGGCGCTTCGGAGGACCGGTGGCTCTCTCCTCGGTGCACGTGCTAAGTTAATTTCTGGACGTACTCTTTCGTTGCTGATGGTGCAGGATCGGTGCGGGGGTGCGTGAAGCAGCGGGCGGAGACGGCTTGAATCATGATTGAGGTCGAGCGGCTGTCGAAGAGGTACGGGTCAGTCAAGGCCATCGAGCGGATCAGTTTCGGGGTCGGACGGGGCGAGATCGTCGGGCTGCTCGGGCCCAACGGGGCTGGCAAGACGACCACGATGCGGATCCTGACAACCTACCTGGCCCCCACCAGCGGGATCGCCGTTCTCGCCGGGCACGATATTCTGGATGAGCCACTGGAGGTCCGGCGGAGGGTCGGATACCTGCCGGAGAACGTGCCGCTCTACAACGAGATGCGGGTGAAGGAGTATCTGAGCTACCGCTCCAGGCTCAAGGACGTGCCCCGGTCGCGGCGTCGGCTGGCGATCAGCCAGGTGATCTCCCGGTGCCGGTTGTCGGACGTCGAGAACCGGATTCTCGGCCATCTCTCCCGGGGGTTTCGTCAGCGCGTCGGGCTGGCCGAGGCGATGGTTCACGATCCCGACATCCTGATCCTGGACGAGCCGACGTCCGGCCTGGATCCGATCCAGATTCGCGAGGTCCGTGACCTGATCCGGGAGCTGGGCGACCGGCACACGATTCTCCTGTCGACTCACATCATGTCCGAGGTCGAGGCGGTCTGCGGCCGGGTCATCATCATCGCCCAGGGCCGGATCGCGGTCGACGACCAGATCGACCGTCTGCGAATCGACAAGGCGATCCTGGTGGAGGCCCGAGGTCCTGCCGAGTCGATCCGCAGCGTCTTGCTCGGCATCGACGGCGTGCGGAAGGTGACCATCACCGGCCGCGACGGGGGGCTCACGGGCTTCGAGATCCACACGCGGGAAGGGGCCGACCTGCGGGAGACAGTCTGCCAGAAGCTGACGGCCGGCGGCTGGCCTCTGCGCAGCCTCGAGCTCAGGCGAAGCTCGCTCGAGGAGCGGTTTGTCGAGGCGGTGACCAGGGACAGCTCCGCCCCAGCGGAAGCCGAGGCGATCTGACCATGCGACACGTCCCCACCCTGCTGGGCCGGGAGCTCGGCGCCTTCTTTCTCGGGCCGATGGCCTACATCGTGATCCTGGCCTTCCAGGTGATCGCGTTCCTGAACTTCTGGGAGCTGGTCGACTCCCTCAGCCAGCCTCAGCGCGAGTTCTCGAGTCTCCGCGATCCCATGACGGCTTACGTCTCGGCCAGCCCTCTGTTCTGGTTCTGCATTCTCGTCGCCGTTCCGCTGCTCACCATGCGGCTCATTGCCGAGGAGCGCAGGACCGGCACGATCGAGACCCTGCTTACACTCCCGGTCACCGAGACCGAGATCGTGCTGGCGAAATGGCTGGCCGGCCTTCTCATGTACCTGGCGCTTCTGGTGCCCTTCGCCCTTTACCTGCCCTTCCTGTACGTGCAGGCGAAATTCTACTTTGACCTGGGGCCCGTCGTGAGCCTGGCGATCGGCCTGACCACGATGGGGATGATGTTCGTGGCGATCGGCCTCCTGTTCAGCTCGCTGACGAGTAACCAGATCGTCGCGGCGACCTGGACGTTCGTGGTGCTCTTCCTGATGGTCGTGCTCACCCTCCTGCTCTACTCCTTCGGGGCGAACCAGCAGGCGGGATGGGTCGAGGCCGTCCGATTCCTGGCGGTGTACATCCAGCTCCGAGGGTTCGGCCAGGGCCAGCTCGACCTCCGGACGATCGCGCTTCATCTTTCGGTCTGTGTGTTCGCCCTGTACATGACCGTGAAGATCCTGGAAATTCGCCGCCGCCGGTGACCTTCACGACGATTGCCAGAGGGGATCTCGATTCGATGCTGCCGAGTCTCTCGATGCTCTTCGCACGCCAGGAGGTCTGGGTCGGGTCGCTTGCCCTGGCGGCCCTGCTGGCGATCTTCTGGATCCTCCGCGGTTCGCCTCCCGGGCAGTCCGTCGCGGTCGAGGACGACGAGGACGCCCCGCCTCCAGGACACCGCGACCGCGTGATCGCGGGCGTGTCGGCCGGGCTGGTGCTGATCCTCCTGGGCAGCTACCTGGCCGCCACGTGGGGAGTGCTCTGGTCGATCCCAGCGTTCGGCCTCGGGGTCGGCCTGGCCCTCTACCTCAACATCGCCAGCCAGCGATACCGCCACGCCAGCCCGGTGCTGCGGCGGACGTCGGAACTCTCCAGCCTGTTCCTCAACGGGGCCCTGATCGCCGGCGTGCTCATCATCGCCAACGTGGCTGCGTTCCGCTACGGCGGCCGGGCCATCGACCTGACGCGGGAGCGCACCTTCTCCTTGTCGTCCCTGACCCTCAACCAGATCGACAGCCTGAAGCGGCCGATCACCTTCCACCTCGTCTATGGCCGAGGCGCCCGCTCGGCCCGGCAGTTCGCCCGGGTTTACCAGCTCCTCGAGCTCTACCGCGCGGCCAACCCATCCCTGATCAAGATCGAGAACCTCGATCCGTACACCGAGCTCAGCCGCACCGAAGACCTGGCCAAGCGGGTTCCCGACCTGGCCGTGCTCAGGGGCGAAGGGGTCCTGATCGAGTACGGCGAGGGAGCCGATGCCGAGTTCATGGTCGTGCCCGCCCAGGAGATGTTCGCGCCGCTCTCACCCGACGTCGCGCGCCGGGCGCGGATCGCTTCGAGTCGGTCTTCAAGGGCGAAGACGCCATCACCTCGGCGCTGATCCGGATGCGGGAGGCGAACAAGCCGAAGGTCGCCTTCACCACCGGCCATGGCGAGCCCTCCTCCTCCGACGTCAACCCGCGGAGCCAGGGCGTCGGCATCTGGCGGGCCCGGCTGGCCTCCGTGGGCTGCGAGGTGGCTGAGCTGAACCTGATCCGGGACGCGATCCCCGACGACCTCTCCCTTCTGATCGTTGCCGGACCGAGAACCCCGTTCAAGCCCGAGGAGGTTGCCAGGCTGAAGGCCTACGCGGACCGGGGAGGTCCCGTCCTGGCCCTGGTCGGCAACACCGAGCCCGTGGGACTCGACGACTTCTTCAAGTCGTTCAACCTGGAGATCGGCCGCGGCCTGGCCATCGATCCCTTGCTCAACTACAACCGCAACTTGAATCTCGTCTTCACGTTTCTCAAAGGGGGCCAGGGCCACCCGATCACGGAAGCCCTCCAGGCAGACCGGGCCATCTTCGTTCCCAGTGGCGCACCGATCCATATCCTGGGCCAGGGCTCGAGGGACCCGTCCGGCGCACCGTCCTCCCCGGTCAACCGTAGCCTGGTTCCGATCGCGATCCTCCGCACCGGACCGCAGTCCTGGGCCGAGACCGATCTGAGCAACCCACGTCCCCGGCTCGACCAGGGGGTCGACGAGGCAGGACCACTCACCGTGGGTGTGGCCGTCCAGGAACGAGCCGCAGCCGGATCGACCGGTGGCAGCGGCAGCCCGAAACCCAGGCTCGTGCTCTTCTCCAGCGGGGCGCTGGCCGACAACTACGCGCAGGCCATCGAGCCCACGAACCTCGACCTCGTGATGAACGCCGCAAGCTGGCTGCGCGGCCGTCCCGACGCGATCGGGATCGCCGCCAGCACCCACGTTGCCCTCACCCTCACGGCCGATCCCCTGCTCCGCAACCGGCTGATCCTGGTTCCCACCGTCCTGGCGACGCTGGCCATCGCCGCCGTGGGGCTGCTGGTTTACCTGGCCAGGCGCGAGTGAGCCAGGGCCTGCCGTCCGCCACAGGGCTCGATGGCTGAAAACCGATTTCATCTTCCCGTCGGACCTGCGATGAAAACGTATCGAGCGACCTTCGTACTCATCGGACTCTTCTTCGCCGGCCTCCTGACCCTCTGGTGGCTTGAATACTCCGGCGTGCCCACCGAGGCGCAGCGGCGGCAACGCCTGGACCGGGTGCTTCCCGACCTGATCGACACCCCCGAGGCCGCCATCGCCCGGCTCGAGATCGCTCGCGACGGAGCGACCCTGGCCTTCGAGCGGCGGGGAAGGGACCGCTGGCAGATGATCCAGCCGGTGGACGTCGCCGCCGATCCCACGACCCTCGAAACCCTGGTCCGGAACCTCAAGGACCTTCGCCGTTCACCCGACTCCGGCACGATCTCGGGACCGGCCGAATCCTACGGCCTGGCGCCACCCGCGGCCGTGGTCCGGCTCTGGCGAAGCCCCTCGGATTCCTCCGCGTCATCCTCCGGTCCGCTCGCCAGCCTGGAGATCGGCAAGACGGCTCGGGAAGTCACTTATGTGCGGCCGGCTGGAGCCGACGGGATCGAGGTGGTCGACAAGAAGCTCCTGGCCTCCATCACCCGTCCGCCGGCGGAATGGCGCGAGCTGAATCTCGTGCCCGTCCCGACGTTCCAGGCCACGAGCCTGGCCGTTCACCGCGACCGATTCGACGTGAAGGCCGAGCGCTCGCGGGGCGGACGCTGGCGGCTGACTGCGCCGATCTCGGCGCCGGCCAACGGCCCCAAGATCGAGAGCACGCTGGCGGCGCTTTCCGCGATCCGGGTTGTCGACGGCGCCAAGGGGTTCGTCGCGGACAATGTCACCGACTTCACCCCGTACGGCCTGAACCCGCCCGCGGCCACGGTCGAGTTGACGACCACCGCTCAGCCTGACACCCCCCTGGTCCTCCAGATCGGTCGCAAACCGACCGATCAGCCCGACCGGGTCTACGTCCGACGGGGCGACCAGGACGACGTGGTTCTGGTGAACGACCGGTTCCTCTCCGAGATTCCCGCCGAGACCACCGCCTTCCGCAGCCAGAACGTCACCGACCTCGATCCCGCGGCCGTCTCCGAGATCCGCATCGAGGCGCTGAAGACCACATTCACCGTCGAACGCCAGGGCGACGGCTGGGCCCTGAAGACTCCTCGCACCGAGAGGGCAGACACCTACGCGGTCCAGTCGTTTCTCAACCAGCTCGATGAGCTGAAGACCAGCGAGTTTCTCGACCCGGCCCGGGTGATCCGTCCGGAGCTCGACCCGCCGGTCATGACCCTCAAGGTCTGGCAGTCCGCGGCCGGGCGGACCGGCCCCGCGGCGAACACCGGGACAACTGCCGAGCCGCCCTCTCAACCCCCGGCACTCTCGTTGCGGATCGGCCGGCACGACCGGTTGAAGAAGACCGTGTATGGCCAGCTCGAGGGCGACAAGGTGATCCTGGCCCTTCCCGATTCGCTGCTCGACCTCCTCCCCCGCAACCAGTATGCCTTCCGCGATCGCGGCGTGCTGGCGCTGAGTCCCGCCGTCGTGAGCAAGCTGACCCTGGTGCGCGAGGGCAAGACGACGGTCCTCGAGCCGGACAAGGCATCGAGCACGCCCAACCGCTGGCGGATGCTCGCGCCGATCAAGGCACCTGCCGACGCCGCGGCGATCACCCAGCTCCTGGCCCTGCTCTCCGATCTCCGCGCCGAGGACTTCGCGGCCGACGCCGTGGGTGACGGCAAGCGCTTCGGCCTGGACCAGCCCCACGTCGTCGTCACGTGGGACGCCGAATCGGCGGCGGCCGGAACCACCGAGAGTCCCGGCCAGCCCGGTCGCCACGCCCTCGACCGGACGGCTGAGCATCGGCAACGCGGTTCCCGGGAAGCCGGGTGCGTTCTACGCCTCGCTTCAGGGACAGCCCTTCGTCTTCACCTTGCCGGCCCGGTCAGTCCAGCCACTGCTCGCCGAGTTTCACGAGAACCAGGTGATCTCCGTCCGTCCCGAAGCGATCCATCGGCTCGTCCTCCGCCTGTCCGGGCGCACGCTTTCCTTCGTTCGCGCGAGCAGCCCGCAACCCAGCGCCGGAGCGATCGGCTGGATCGCCGAGCCCGGAACCGACATCCGGGGGATCGACCTGTCCCGGTTCAACGACCTGGTCACCCAGCTCGCCCAGCTCCGCACGCCCAGGTTCTTCCAGTACGAGGGACCGATTCCCGCCGCCGCGGGTTTGACGCATCCCCGGCTCGTGCTCGAGCTCCAGGGCCGCCGATGGCAAGCCGCTCCAGGTCCTCCGGATCGGCGAGACCCAGGGCGTCTCCGTCCTCGCCGCCACCGGCACCGCCGACTCCGGCCCCGTCTTCTCCCTCCCCGCCGCCGCCTGGAACGCTCTCGTCCAGTCCCTGACGCCGGTCAGCGAGTTGCCCGACAACGTCTTCGCGCCGTAGGAGCGTCCAACCCCAGGGATGGTAGAAAATCGAATCACTTTTCATCGACAGTCTGTATACTCATGACTGGCCTCGGTGCGTGCGTGGAAGTTCTGTGACTGACAACTCGAACGAACCGCGAGGCCTGTGGACTGCGAGAACCTTGAATCATCCGGGCTAACCCGCCATGCCAACGACCGGCTCTGCGGTGCAAGAACTTCGCCTGCTGTTCACTCCCGCTGAGAACGGATCGTTCACCGTTCATCTCGAGGACATGCCGGGGCACACCGTTGGCGTTCCCGCGACGCTCACGCCGTTCCTTGGCGAGGACGATTTCGAAAACCTCCGCTGGTATCTGGAAGAGTACATGGACCTGCCCGATGGCGGTGCGGTCATCCGGGCGCAGGGGGTGGAGGAGCAGATCAAGGAATGGGGCCAGCGGCTGCATGACGCGGTCTTTGCCGCGCCGGAGAATGCCGGGTTGCTCAGAACGCTGCTCAAGGCCCCTGAACCGCGAGCGTTGACCATCGCCACCGACCAGAGCGAGCTGCTGCGACTGCCGTGGGAGCTCATGCGCGATGCCGCCGGCAGCCTGGCGCAGCGCGTCGCCGTGCGTCGGCAACTGGAGACGCCGGAATCACTCGTGGCTCGCGAAGTGAAGCTCCCGCTGCGGATGCTCTACATCGTCAGCCGGCCTGGCGACACCGGGTTCATTGATCCTCGCCTCACCACACGGGCGCTCGTCACGGCGCTTGATCCGCTCCAGGGAAATGTCCGCCTCGACTTCTGCCGTCCGCCCACTTTGCCACAGATGGAGGCGATGCTCCGCGAAGCCCAGACCGCGGGCAATCCGTACGACCTCGTGCACTTTGACGGTCACGGCACCTTCCTGCCCGAGTTGCAGCTCGGCGCGCTCTGTTTTGAGAAGCCCGACGACGGTTCCGGCGAATCGAAGACGGATCTTGTCCGCGCCGACCGGCTGGGCGATCTGCTGGCAAAGTACAAGATTCCTCTCGTCGTGCTGGATGCCTGCCGCAGCGCCACCGTCGGCAAGGCCGCCGTCTTTCGCTCCGTGGCCCCGCGGCTGATCCAGGCGGGTGTCGGCAGCGTGCTGTCCATGGGCCATGCGGTTCATGTCGAGGCCGCGCAGGCTCTTGCTGGACCGCTTCTACCGCGAGCTCGCCAGCGGCGCCACCATCGGCCATGCCGTTGCCCAGGCCCGCAGCGCGCTGGTCTCTACGCCCTATCGCTGGATCGAGATCGGACCGGGCGGTCGTACGATCTCGTTGCAGGACTGGTTCCTGCCGCATCTCTATCAGCGGGGACTCGATGAGCCGCTGCTGCCGCGTGACGCGGCGAAGCAGCAGCCCGTGCGGCAGTTCGACGTCTTCCTCAGCCACAACCATAACGACTCCGCCCGTGTCGAATCGCTGGCACGCACGCTTTCCGAAAAGCACGGACTGCGCGTCTGGCTGGACAAGTGGGAGTGCGCGCCCGGCAAGCTGGAGCCGCAGTGCGAGGTCGGCATCCGCGACAGCCGCTTCACGGTCGTCGTCGGCTCACAGACGGCGCTGAACTCGAAATGGGTCGCCTGGGAGATCCAGAAGCACCGGGAGTTCAATCCGGACGGCGACCGGCTGCTGCCGGTGAAGTTCGAGCCGCTCCAGCTTCCGCCGGAACTCAACGAGCTGCTGTGGGTCGATTTCACCGACCCGGCGAAGGACGACGAGAACGCCGCACTGCTCACGGGCTACATCCGTTCCGGTGATGCCGAGGATGCCCGCCGCCGGCGTGGATTCCGCCCGCCGCCGGACCACGGTCAGCCCGGTGCGTTTCCGCGGCCGCCGCAGTTTGGTTTCCAGGGCCGGGCGAGGGAGCTTTACGAGCTGGAAGGCTTGTTCCGCCGGCATCGCGGCATCGTGCTGCATGCGATGGGCGGCATGGGCAAGACCGCGCTGGCGACGGAGGCCGCGCAGTGGTGGACGCGGAGCGGGCTGTTCCGCGACGGCGCGTGCTTTGTCAGCTTCGAGCAGTTTGCCAGCGCGGACCGCGTCATTGCCGTCCTCGGCGAATACTGCGAAGGGCCGAAGTTCCATCAGCGCCCCGCCACCGAGCAGCGCCGGCGGGCCATCGAGTTCTTCCAGCAGCGCGCGGTGCTGATGGTGTGGGACAACTACGAAAGCGTGCTGCCGCAGTTCAATGATGGTGCCGCGCAGCACGGCAGCCCCTACACCGACGACGAGCGCCGCCGTCTGGCCGATCTCTTCCGTGACCTGACCACCGGACCGGGCAAAGGCTGCGTGCTCGTCACCTGCCGTCCGGGCGAGACTGGACTTCCCGGCGCCAGGAAGTTCGAGCTGCAGGGGCTCGCGCGTGCCGACAGCCTGTGGCTGCTGCACCGCATCCTCGAGCGCGACGGCGTCACGCTCAGCGATCCCCGGCTCTCCCGCGACAAGCTCGATCCCCTGCTCCGCGACCTCGCGGACCATCCGCTCTCGCTGGAGCTGGTCGGCCCGCACCTCCGCAGCCATGACTCCGGAGCAGATTCGTGCGGACTTTGGCAAGCTGGTCGAGACGATGAAGCAGGACTCCGACCAGGGCCGCAACACCTCGCTGCTCGCCTCGCTGGAATTCTCCCGCCGCCACCTCAGCGCCGCCGCCCGTGCCGCCCTGCCCTGGCTCGGCCTGTTCCGCGGCGGGGTCTTCGAGGACAACTTCCTCGACGTGAGCCAGATCGAGCCCGCCGCGTGGGAGCCGATTCGCTCCGAGCTGCAAGGCATCGCCCTGGTGCGGACGGAGGACGACATCCAGATCGCCGGCCGCCCCTTCCTGCGTTTCCACCCCACCCTCGCCATCGCCTCCGCGGATTCGACCCTCGCGGAAAAGCCGGAGACTCGCGAGCGTTTCCTCCACGTCTATCTCGCCCTCATGCAGTGCGCTGGACAAGGCGCTGACGGGCTCCCAGTCCCGCGCCGCTCTGGAAATCCTCGACCGCGAGGAGATGAACTGGCGCACCGCCGTCCGCTGGGCCATCGCCGACGGCCAGCACCAGATCGCGGCGGATCTGGGGGACACGTTCTCACGCTATCTGCAAAGGTCCGGCCGCCTCCGCGAGCGCGATGCCTGGGTGCAGATGCTCCGGGACGCGGTGACCCAGGCAGGCTTCACGGAAGAAGCCGCCGCCTACGAGCGGGAACACGCCTGGACGCTCTTCACCCAGGGCGATCCGCAAGGGGCCGATGGACAAGCTCCAGGCCCTCATCGAACGCCTCCGCCAGACCACGGAGTTCGATCCCGCGTTTCAGTTGGCGACGACGACCGACAATGCTGGGCCGCGTGCTAGACGACTGCGGGGCGTCCGCCCAGGCCATTCCCGTCCTGCGGGAAGCCGTTGGCCTCTGGGAACAACTGGTGGAACGCGCCGGCGGACAGCCGTGGAAGCCGCTTCTGGCAAGCCCCGATCACGCCAAAGCGGCGACCGAACTGGGGAATCTCTCCGCCACGATGGGCGACCTCGCCAACGCGCTGAGCAGATGCCGGCCAGCATGACGAGGCACTGGAGGTCGCCGAGAATGCGTTGACCATCGACGAACGGCTCGGCAACCACCGCGAAGTCGCCGCCGGTCATGGCCAATGCGCCAGCATCCTCATGGCCGCGGGCCGCTACGACGAGGCCGATGCCCGCTACGACCTTGCGCTCGCCGCCGCCCGTCAGGCCGGGGACAAGGAACTGGAGGGAACGCTCCTCCAGCATCAGGGCGGTCTCGCGGATGACCGCAACCAGCTCGACCGCGCCACCCGCCTCTACCAGCAGGCACTCCAGCGCTTTCAGGAGGCGGGTGACACGGGAAGCATGATGCGGACCTACAATCTCCTCGGCGTGGCCGAACAGAAGGCAGGCCGCCTCGCCGAGGCGCGGGCGTGGTACGAGAAGTCTCGGGAGCTTGCCATCAAGTTGAAGGACCAGCCCGGCCTTGGGCCAGGCCGCCCAGAACATCGGCATCGTCTGCCAGGAGGAAGGCGAAGCGGCACGTGAGCGGGGCGACGAGGCCGCCGCCCGGCGGCACTTCGAGGAAGCCCGCCGCTCCGTGGAGGAAAGCCTGCGGATCAGGCAGACCCAGAAGAACAAACCCGATGAAGCCGCTTCGCTGGGCCAGCTCGCCCAAATCCACCTCCTGCTCGGCGACCTCGCCGCCGCCGAGCGCCACGCCCACGAAGCCCGCCAGATCCGCGAATCCCTCGGCCTCAAGGAAGCCTGGAAGGACTACAACACGCTCTCCGAAATCGCCGCCGCCCGCGGCGACACCGCCGCGGCAGCGGAGTGGGCTCGCAAACGTGATGAACTCCTCGCCGAACTGGAACGTCGAGCCGGAGGCGGCGGGGGCATTCCGTCGGAAATGATGAACGCCCTGGCCCAGCTCACACTGGCCTGTGCTCGGGCCGGATTTGGTGGCGAAACGCTTGGCCCCGCCGAGGAAGAAGCTCTCGCAACGCTGGACGGCTATCCCGCTCCGTTCCCCGCCTTCGCCGCCCACCTCCGCCGCCTCGCCGCCCGTGAACTCCCGCCCATCCCCTCCGGCTTGCCGAAGGAGCTTCACGAGATCCTCGACCAGATCCACAACGCCATCCGCGAGTCGGGTCTTGCCGGTAATACCGGAAATGCCGGATGATCCGACAGGGCAATCTGAAATGATTTTCTGCACATCCCATTCCATAGCGCAAGATATACTGGCGGTTTCTGTAAATCGGTCTTTGACAATTCGGATGACGGTGATGAGGCTCGGGCAGGGAAACCCGAGCCAGGGGGCGTTCGAGTTCCCGGCCAGGGGGTAGGAGCAGCAGGTTTCAGTTCGGGAAAGCCGCTCGTACCAGATCCTTGAAAAATGCCAAACGAAGCCAAATCGAGTTAATGCAAGTGCTTATTATACAAGGAATTGAGTCCGACCAGAACGAAGTTCGACAGCGCGAACGGAC
>CAWFJM010000019.1:0-32523 GCA_963816015.1 uncultured Planctomycetaceae bacterium
GCATTTATTTTCAACGACCCGATAGTGAGCTAGAAGCACTGGGTTTTTTCGCGTATCCTCTTGCCGCACTTTCGCAATCGATGGATCACACCAGGACATGGAGGTCGGCAGGATGCCTTTCAAATGGCCCGCGGATACTGATTTCGCCCTCTGGGAACTTGACGTCATTGACCGGGCCTGTCCGGCCTGCGGTCGCATGATGTACATCTGCGATCACCGGTATCGCCGCCTCCATACACTGGACGGCCCGGTGCAATTGGTCTGCAAGCTCAACCATTGCCCTGATCGTCTCTGTCCCGGTCACGCCAAGACCAAGAGTCCCGAACTCGAAGTTACCATCGCCCCGCCGAGTTGGGCGATTGGCTGGGATGTCTTCTGCTGGATTGGACATCGACGGTGTTCGCGCCACATGTCGATTCCCCACATCCAATCCGAGCTCCAGGACGACTACGCGATCAAGCTCTCGGACGATGCCATCGCCAAGTATATTCAGCGTTACCAGGTGATGCTCGCCGCACGTCAGCAAGATCCCGAAGCCCTACGTCGCCAATATGAATCGATTAAGGAGATCGTCCTTTCGATCGACGGGCTACAACCCGAGAAGGGGCATGAGACCCTCTACGTCGTGAGGGAACTAACCCAGAAGCGGGTGTGGTTTGCCGAGGCCTTGATCTCCGCAACAGCCGATGAGGTTCAGCGGTTGATCGCCCAGGCCAAGGAGTGGGCCAGATCCTTGGACAAGACGGTCGGCCTTTGGATCTCAGACAAGCAGGACGCGTTCGTGACGGGGATCGCGGCGGAGTTTCCTGACGTGCCGCATCGCTACTGCGACAACCATTTTCTACGTGATCTGGCCAAGCCCGTGCTGGAGGCCGACAGTCACGCCAAGGTGCAGATGCGACGCAAGGTGCGCGGCCTGCGGAAAATCGAACAAGCCCTGCTCAAACAGCAGAGTGCCGAGGCGCCGAAAAGACTCACAGAAGACGGCCCTGAGGCAACCTTGACAGTGATCACAGGGCCCGCGAATGCGCCTTCTCTCGAGTCCGATTCGGCCAACGCCGTGGTGCTCGACGATTGCGCGGCTGTACGTGGAATTCTCAATGGCAATCAGGGAGGCCCTCTCCAGCCTCCCGGCCTGCAAATGGCCGAGGCGTTGAATGAGGTTCGCGAGTCGATCCAACGGAACTTGGACGCGAAAAAAGGGGATTCGCAGAACAAGCAACTCGGTAGGCTGGCCGGCTGCATCGACCGGGGATTGGAGCATGTCCAAGCCGAGCAAGAGTCAATCCAAGGGTACGTCAAAGACATCGAGAAGGTAGCCGCGACCCTCGAACCTGGAGGGGAGAGTTGCGAGGATCGCCAGAAGAAGTTCGAGAAGTTGATCGATCGATTCGAGCGGCATGAGGATCCAATTCACCGGCACATGGCCACGTTAATGATCAGCTTCCTGGCCGGCCTTTTTGTCGGCGCGGGAAAGTTCGAGGAGATCAAGGACAATCTCGATCTTGAACGATGGTTCCGCTTGCCCAAAAGCCATGAGAGACGAATTCATGGTCATCGCCACGCGGGGGTGCGAATCGTCCAAGACGGGCCGACATTGGTCCTCGCACTGGATGCGCACATTGCACATCCCGGGCTGTTTACCGCCGAGGAGCTGTTGCCGTACCGAACCGCCCAAGAACCACCCTGCCAACGTGAGGCACTGAACCGACGCAAGGTCATGAGGAAAGCACGATCCAAGAAGAAACGGCCCATTCTTCTAGCCGAGCTTGAAAGACGCTATCGCGAAACGCCGAACTTCTAGCTCACTGTCGGGTCATTGTTTACTTTGACCCGCTGCTGGCAACCGACGTTTACACCAAACAGTGCTCGCTGAACGTGACCGCCAAGGACTTGGCGATGATGGCTGCTACGCTGGCCAACGGAGGGGTGAATCCACTTACCAAGGAGCGTATTATTGATGCCATCCATTGTCAGCACGTCCTGGCCGTCATGGTGACGGCCGGGCTCTACGAGAATTCCGGCGACTGGTTGTATGAGACCGGGTTGCCCGGCAAGAGCGGAGTGAGTGGCGGGATGGTCACCGTCGCCCCGAGGAAGGGCGGGTTGGGTACTTTCGCACCGCCGCTGGACCATTCCGGAAACAGCGTCAAAGGCCGACTCGCAGCCAAGTTCCTCTCTGAACAAATGGGAATGAATCTCTTCGCCTCGCAGCCTGCCGGGTGAATTCTCCCGGACGCATCGATTCGGACGGAACTCACCTGCTATCGGTGAATTACCCTCTCGCAACGTGTTCGTTGGGACTGGACGATTCTTCCATGAAACGCATTCGTATCACTCATGTCACTGAGTATCACTACCACTCGCCCGTCAAATTCGGTCCCCACCGCGCACTGCTTAGGCCCCGCGAGGGACACGATCTCCATATCGAGAGTTCTCGCCTCAAGATCGAGCCCAAAGCCAATGTGCGCTGGCTTCGCGACGTCTACGGCAATTCCATCGCGATGATCACTTTTATCGAACCCGCGCAGAAACTGAGTGTCTTCAGTGAGATGAACGTCGACCTTTATGATGATACTCCCATCGATTGTGTCATCGACCCGATCGCTCAGTCCTACCCGTTCCAGTACGCCGCGAACGAGCAGGTGGAAATCATCCAATACCGTCTTCCAAGTTATCCGCATGACGGCCCGGCCGTGCAACAATGGCTCTTCGAGCTCTATAGCCCTGGCCAGCTTATTGACACATCCGAACTGTTGAACAAGCTGAACACCCGCATCTACGAAACTTTCCAATACCTCCACCGCGAGGAGCCCGGGGTCCAGCTTCCCTGCCAGACGCTCGCTCTGGGCACCGGATCCTGCCGCGACTACGCAGTGTTCATGATGGAGGCTGCCAGGCATTGGGGTTTTGCGTCGAGATTTGTCACCGGCTACATCCAGATGGGGGAGGGCCAGCACGGTGCCACCCACGCCTGGACGGAGATCTATATCCCTGGCGCGGGCTGGCGAGGTTTCGATCCCACCAACAACAAACTCGTCGGCTCCGAGCATGTCTCCGTGGCAGTAGCTCGTGAGCACGACAAGGCCTCCCCCCTCTCCGGTTTCTGGGAAGGGCCACAGGACGCTTGGGATCGGATGGAAGTCTCCGTGCAGGTCGTGGCCTTATGACGGTCCCCGAACGGGGTGAGCTTGACGACCTCGACGACGCACCTCGACAAACCCGTGCCGAGCCAGAATGGCACAAGCCTCTTGCCCGGAGGGAACGCGGAGCTTACCCAACCCACACCTCAAGGTGTGTGATGTATGTTTCCTGAAATGCCCTGCGCTCGATTTCCGCAGGCGAAGCGCACTCGAAGAAGAGTTCCACGGCCTCCCGCAAGTTGTCACGCGCCTCCTCGATGGAGTCGCCCTGGCTTGCGATGTCCAGCTCGGGACAGAGGGCCACATAGCCTTCTCCCTCACGGTTGATGATCGCGGTCAGGTGGTGCTTCAGGAGATCTCCTTGGTTCGTGGCTCGCGGATCAGCTTCCGCCATATTCCTTGAGCTTGCGGTAGAGCGTGCGCTCGCCGATGCCGAGCATTCTCGCGGCTTCCTCACGGTTTCCGCCGGTGAGCTTGAGGGTCTCGGTGATGAAGTGCTTCTCGATCTCCTCGAGCGGCTTGCCCACCAGGGAATCGATGGCGGCGGACTTGTCGCCCGGGGCCGCGGCGGAAACGACCTGAAGGTCCTCGGTCAGATCGTCGACATCGAGCACGCCGTCGGAATCGATCACGACCATGCTCTCGATGACGTTCTTGAGCTCGCGCACGTTTCCCGGCCAGCTATGCTGGCGAAGCACCTTGCGCGCGACGAGAGTGATCGAACCGATCTTCTTCTCGTGCGAGGTCGTGAATTCCTTGAGAAAGTGATCGATCAGAAGATCGATGTCCTCACGCCGTTCGCGGAGTGGCGGAAGCTTGATGCTGACGACCTTGAGACGGTGGTAGAGGTCCTGGCGAAAGGTGCCCGCGGCGTTGGCCTCGGTGAGGTCTCGGTTGGTGGCCGAGATCAGGCGGACATTGACCTTGATGGGCTCGTTGGTGCCGACGCGAACGATCTCGCCGCTCTCGAGCGCCCGCAGCAGCTTGACCTGGGTGCCCAGGGGAATATCGCCGACCTCGTCGAGGAAGAGCGTGCCGCCGTTGGCGTGCTCGAACCAGCCCTTGCGCTCCCGATCAGCGCCGGTGAACGCCCCCTTGACGTGGCCGAAGAGTTCGCTTTCCAGGATGTTGTCGGAGAGCGCGGCGCAGTTCAAGGTCACGAATGGCTTGTACCGCCGCGGGCCGTTGTTGTGCAGGGCCTTGGCCACCAGCTCCTTGCCGGTTCCGCTCTCGCCCGTGATCAGGACCGAGGCAGAGGTCGGCGCGATCTGGCGGAGGCGCGCGACCACCGTGTGCAGGGCCTGCGAGTTGCCGATGACTCCCTCGAACCCGAACCTCTCGTTGAGCTGCTTCTGGAGCTCGATGTTCGACCGCGCTAGCCGCTGGGATTGCGACGCCTTGTCCACGACCGTGCGGAGCTCGCCGATATCGAGCGGCTTGGTCAGGTACGTGGTCGCGCCGGCCTGCATGGCGGTGACCGCGGTCTTGATGGTGCCATGGCCCGTCAAGATCACCACCTCGGCGTCGGGCAGCTCGCGCTTGGCCTTGGCCAGGATCTCGAGCCCGCCCACCCCTTCCATGATCAGGTCGGTGATGATGATGTCGAAGGTCTGCTCCTCGATCAGCCGCAGGCCCTCGCGCCCGCTAGTGGCCACGACGCATTCGTAGCCCACCCGCTCGAGGCTCTCGGCCACCGCCTCGGCGTGAGGTTCGTCATCATCCACCACAAGGACGCGGATCTGCTGGTCCATCGGCCTGCACTGTTCTCCGTGGGCGGGTTTCGAAGGGGCTCGAGATCAAGGTGATTCGCTACAACGGGTCCAAGCCTGGTCTCTTGTGATGAAGCGACCGGTCCGAGGGTCGGGTCACGGCGGACCTCGACACGATCAATGTTACAGGGAGCGGGCCACTCGCACCAGCAGCGGCTCGATCGCAGGCAGGGCCAGCTCACTGGGGCGGCGTCAGGTGGCTGGGGTGGAGGCTCGCACGGCGAGACGACCCCCCAGGAGGGCCAAGGCCCGCTCACTGGGGCGTCGGCGAGTACGCCTCAGACTCAGCCACCCAGTGTAGGGGGGAAAGCCATATGCGAACCGCGGGCCAGTTCCCTTCGACACTGCGATCCTGGCTTACGACCCCTTGCAGCCGAGACACCTGAGGCCAGGCGAGACGCGACCTGACCTCAGCCGGTGCGAGCGTCGGCCGCCTCCGGCACAGGCAGGCGGAGCGAGAACTGCGATCCCTTGCCCGGTAGGCTCTGGACGTCGATCGTGCCGCCGTGGGCTTCGATGATCTTCCGCGTCGTGGGAAGACCAAGGCCGCTGCCGCTGGGGCGGGTCGAGTAGAACGGATCGAAGATATGGGCGCGGACGTCCTCGCTCATGCCCGATCCCGTGTCGATCACGTCGAGCACCACCCATCGGCCCTCTCGGCGGCTCGTCATGATCAGCTCGCCTCCCTCGGCCATGGCGTGCTCGGCATTGAGCATCAGGTTGAGCAAGGCTTGCTTGAACAGGTCGGCATCGAGAGCCAGGCTCGGCAGGCCGGGCGCGAAGCAGGTCCGGACGACGATTCCGAGCGTTGACGCCTGGGGCTCATAGAAATCGCAAAGCTCCTCGATGAGCGCGTTCAGGTCGGTTGGAGTGAGCTTCGGCTCCTGCACCCGGGCGAACCGGAGGAAGTTCTCGAGGATGTCGTGGAGCCGCTGGACCTCGCGCCTGAGCCGCTCCACGCGCTGCTGGATGCGTCGGTCGCGGGGGGATTCCGGATCCTGGAAATCCTCGGCGAGGAGGTCGAGGTTGAGCGACAGCGTGGAGAGGGGGTTGCGGATCTCGTGGGCCAGTCCACCCGCGAGCTGAGAGATCTCGGCATACTGGGCGCGGAGGCGCCTGGTGATCTCCGGCTCGGTGGAGATCTCATCACCCCCGGGCGGAGCTGGTGCTGCGCCGGCCGGCCCGAGTTCCGGAGCCGGCGGAGAACCCGGCCCCGAAGACCGGGCGCGGTGGCCGTCCGGCGGGGGACTCATCATCCCGCCGGACGGATCGAGTGAGGAGTCGGGAACAGTGCCGGTGGCAGGGTTGGCCATGGGAACAGTTCGCGGATGGTCGGAAGGCGGATCGGACAGCGGTCATCATCCGGGAGCGAGCCGGCTCGGGCCCGGGCAAGCATCAGGCCGGACCGTCAGGGCCGCGATGGGCCTCGCGAGCCGCCAGCCGGTCCCGGTCACGATCGCGATCCCCGCCGTAGCCGCGGTCGCGATCGCGGCCGCCGTCGCCCGGCGGGGGTCGCCGGGGCGGACCGCCGGGGGGACGATCGCCGGGGCCGCCGCCCGGGGGACGGGTCCGGGAGGCGAACTCGTCGGGCTGTCCCCGTTCGGCGAGGGCGGCCTTGCGTGAGAGCTTGACCCGGTCCTGATCGTCGACGGCGATGGCCTTGACCAGCATCGGATCGCCCACGCGGCAGATCTCCGTCACGCTCGAGACATAGCCGTCGGACAGCTCGCTGATGTGAACCAGGCCGTCCTTGCCGGGTAGGATCTCGACGAAGGCGCCGAACTCCTTGATGGAGGTCACCCGGCCCTCGTAGATCCGGCCGATCTGCACCCCTTCGGTCATGGCCACAATCTTGTCGCGGGCGGCCTCGGCCCCCGCGGCGTCCGAGCTGGAGAGGCTGACAACCCCGCTGTCCTCGATGTCGATCTTCGCCCCGGTCTCGTCCTGCAGGCGGCGGATCGTCTTGCCTCCGGGGCCGATGATCAGGCCGATCTTCTCGGGGTTGATCTGAATCTGGATCAGTCGCGGGGCGTTGGCCGAGATCTCCTCGCGGGGCCGCTTGATCGCTCGGAGCATGGCCCGGAGGATCTCCATCCGGGCCTCGTGGGCCTGCTCGAGCGTCTCGCGGATGATCTCCTCGGTGATCCCCTTGTTCTTGAGGTCGAGCTGGATGCCCGTGACCCCGCGCTGGGTGCCGGCCACCTTGAAGTCCATGTCGCCGAAGTGGTCCTCGTCGCCGATGATATCGGTCAGGAGGACGTGCCGCCCGCTGGAGTCGTCCTGGACCAGGCCGATCGAGATCCCGCCCACGGGATCGGTGATGGGAATGCCCGCGTCCATCAGGCTGAGGGTGGCCCCGCAGACCGAGGCCATCGAGCTGGACCCGTTGGATTCGAGAATGTCGGAGACAACCCGGATGGTGTACGGGAAGAGTGCCGGACTGGGGAGGATGGGAGCCACCGAACGCTCGGCCAGGGCGCCGTGGCCGATCTCGCGCCGGCCCGGCCCTCGGATCGGCCGGATCTCTCCCACGGCGAACGGAGGCATGTTGTAATCGAGCATGAACTTCTTGCTGAACTCGTCCATGATCCCGTCGACCCGTTGCTCGTCGTCGGCGGTGCCCAGCACGACGGTGACCAGGGCCTGGGTCTCACCACGCTGGAACAGGGCCGAGCCGTGAGCCCGGGGCAAGATCCCCACCTCGCACTTGATCGCCCGCAGGTCGCGTGGACCCCGGCCGTCGGGCCGCTTTCCTTCAAGGATCAGCTCGCGCACCACCCGTTCCTCCACGGCGGTGAAGGCGGCCTTGATCCGGCCTGGGGTCACGTGCTCCTCGGCCGCGCCGGCCTCGGACACCAGTCCGGTGGGGACTGAGATCGCGGGCCCGTCAGCAGGGATGAGATCCTTGATCACCTGGTCGAGCAGCTCCCTGGTGGCGCTGTTCCGCTCCTGCTTGAGCACGGTCTGCTTCACCGTCCGGAGCCGGTCGCCGTACCGCTCGAAGAGGAGCTCTCGGAGCGGGTAGGCAGGGGTCTCGACGTGCTCGGGAATTGGCAGCCCCACGGCCTCCAGCAGGTCGAACTGGAGCTGGATGATCTCCTGGTTCAGGCGGTGCGCCGCCATGATGGCGTCGGCCATCTCGGGCTCCGGCAGCTCCTCGCCGAAACCCTCGATCATCACGATCGCCTTGGTGGTGCTGGCCACAACCAGGTCAAGGTCGCTCTTCTCGAGCTCTTCCGCGGTGGGGAAGCGCGATGAGGCGGCCCTCGATCCTTCCCAGCCGGACCGCCCCGATGGGGCCCTGGAAGGGAGCCTTGGTGAGCAAGAGCGACGCCGAGGCGCCGATGATCGAGGGGACGTCGGGGTCATTCTGCCGGTCGGCCGAGATCGGTCCGGCCTGGATCTGGACTTCCTCGTGATACCACGCGGGAAAGAGGGGCCGGATCGGCCGGTCGATCAGCCGGGCCGTGAGGATCTCCTTGGTGGTCGGCCGGCCTTCACGCTTGATGAATCCGCCGGGAAACTTTCCGGCGGCGTAAGTCTTTTCTCGATAGTCCACGGTGAGGGGGAAGAAATCGAGCCCTTCCCGGCCGGGAGCTGCCATCGTGGCCACGAGTGACATGGTGTCGCCGATCCGTACGACCACGGCCCCGCTGGCCTGCTTGGCCAGCAGCCCGGTCTCCAGGCTGATCACCTTTTCACCGATGGTTCGTTCAACAATCTTTCTGGATAAAGAGGTGCTTGACATTGGATGCTACCTGCGAGGCCGCCTGGTGCGGCGCGAGAGGAAAAGAAGAGGGTTGTGCCCGGTGCCGGCGCCCTTGATTCGCAAGCCGGCGTCGGAGGATCCCTGGGAAAGCCAAATGGGGAGGCAAGGCAGAGCCAGACCTTTCCTGTCTTGATCGGTTCCAACCAGCCCAGGCCCGGATCCTCGTAAACTCACCCTGGAAGTGCGTCCTCGGGACCCACCGGGCAAATGGTTACCACGACCCGTGAGACAACGCATTGAGAATTCCCGGCCGGGAGAAGCCTCGGTTGCGCTGGAACCCGGCTGCGGAACGACCCGCACTCCCGTCGAGAGATCCGGTGCGGCTGTTTGAATCGGGAGACCGCGCACCCCGAGCGGAGGAATCGCGTTTACTTGCGAATTCCCAGGCGACTGATCACCTCGAGGTACTTCTTCCGGTCGTGAAGCCGCAAGTACTTGAGCAGACCGGACCGCTTCGAGACCATCATCAGCAGTCCGCGGCGGCTGGCATGGTCCTTGGCGTGCGTCTTGAAGTGATCGGTCAGATCGTTGATCCGGGCCGTCAGGAGGGCAATCTGCACCTCCGGAGAGCCCGTGTCGTGTTCGCCCCGCCCAAACGACCCGATGAGCTCCGACTTCTTCTCCTTCGTGATCGACATCTCTCGCCCCACTACCCCGGCCTTCTCTTGAGGGCCGTCACTGTGAAATTTGACAACACTTTAAAGTACCAACTCTAGGCGAACCCGTTCCGAAATTCAATCCCTGATCACAGGGGCTTGGTCCCGTGATAGCAATCGCCCCTGGTCAAGGGAGAACCACTCCCGGAGACGGGTCCGCAATCATGAGGGGAAGCCGTGAGAAGCTGGCCCCCGATGGATAACCACCCGGATGCGCAAGTGCTGAAGGTCCCTTGAGATTCGTTGTAAACCATCCACTCGAATAGCCTTATGCTCGGTTGACTGCACCCGCCCTGAAAGAAGGAGGGTGCGGCCGGCACTTGTGGGCTCACTGCCGGTTTTGCTTCATGGCTTCGACCCCTGCACCCCATGTGAACCGATGGAAGCTGTCCTTCCACCGACTCTGGATGGAGAGCCGGGGTCCCGGCCCGATCTGGATCGTCGAGACGACCACGATTGCTGCGAGGCTCCAGAGCAAGAGCTTGCGGGACCGGCCCCAGCCCGCCAGCTCGCGGTGATCGCCGGCCGTCTCCGGGGCCTCGGGAGGGAAGGAACCACACGCGCAGGACCGCCATGAGGCCCACGGCGGAGACCGCCAGTCCCGCGAGGAACCCGGCGGGGCGATAGCGAAAGACGACCGTGTGATTGCCCGGAGGAAGCGCGACGGCCCGGAAGGCCACGTAGGCAGGATGGATCGGCGCCGGGGTGCCGTCCACCGTTGCCGACCAGCCGGGATCGAAGGTGTCGGCCAGGACCAGGTAGGCGGGACCGGGAGACCCGGTCTCGACCACGACGTGCTCCGGCAGGTCCGTGACGATCCGGGCCGTGCCCGAGACCTCGGCCGATGGCGAGAGGGGCCGGGAAGGATCCTCCACGATCAGCCGTTTGCGGCTCTCCGGTCCCAGAGCTTCGAGCGCCTTGACGCCCTCGGCCGCGGTGGCCACATAAACCGGGCGGCCGGCCAGTCGGGCCCGCGGGAGTGCACTCGTGTTGCGATGGACGAAGGCCGAGCCTACGGGCTCGCTGGGACGGAACATGCCCCGGTAGTTGCGGCCCGTGACCACGTGGCTGACACTCTCGATGTCCAGCCGCCCGGTGCCGATCTTCACGGCGTCAAAGTAATCGAGCAGCCGCCTGGGGATCATCGGCGTTTCCCCCTTCGAGGCTGCCAGGCCCCAGGCTGCGGGCAAGCTCCAGTCCAGAGCGTCGCGAGCGGAGAGGAAGTCGATCGGCTCGGAGGCGTAGCCCGGCTCGCCCGAATGCTTGTCGCCGTCGCCGAAGACCCGGATGAAGCTCGGGTCGGCCTTGAGCCGGCGCGCCGTCTCGGGGGGAGACGTCCAGTACGCCGGATCGACGGTGGGGACATCCCGAAAATGCGCGGCCGCGAGATCCACCAGCACCAGGATCGGAAACACCCACGCGATTCGCGTCCGCCGAGTCGGGTCCACCGTCCATGCGGCCCAGGAGGCCGCTGCAAACCCGAGGACGACCAGGATGGCGTTGCGGGCGGCCGCCAGCGACATCTCCCGGCCAAGCCACTGATAGCGGGCCAGGTGGTACGGCTGCGTCCATCGCCTGGGCTCGGTCCAGACCGGAGCATACACATACAGCAGGATCGGGATCGAGGCGACGACCAGCGCGGCGGTGAGGACGAGGGCCCCGCGGAGCCGCACCGGCCCCGGGCGCGCCAGCCGCTCCACTCCGACGGCTGCCAGGGCGGCCACCGCCAGCGAGACCCAGAGGTGGAACCGGACCGGCTCACGCGAGCTGCCCAGCACCGGGATCCTGTGGGCCAGGTCGAAGAGACACGTGAACTTTCCCAGCATCAGCACGCCGCCCACTCCGGCCAGCAGCACCCAGAAGCAGATCCAGCGGTCGCGACGGCCCGGCCCCCCGGTGCCGAGGACCGCAAGCGACAGGCCCACAAGCCCCAGATAGGCGTCCATCTCGTGGTACGGATAGAACCCGTCCAGCCAGTCGGTGTCGCGGGCCCGCGTTCCGTAGGCCTCGTGCACGACCAGGGTGGGAAGGAGCTCGGGAGACCATGAGCCGTAGGTGAGCTCCTCGTAGGTCAGCCCGCCCGCGCGCGGCGAGCGGTCGAGCAGCTCCTTGGAGGGAATCCACTGCACGGCCGAGAGCACGACGCCCAGGCCGATGAGCCCTGCCGCCATTCCCAGGTCGCGCCAGCCCTCGCGACCGGCCGGCCCGGTCGCGAGCCGGTAGAGGCCGTAAGAGGCCACGATGCCCATGGTCAGCAAGACGTCCTGGAGATGCCCCGCGAAGACCTGACAGGCCATCGCCAGCGCGCCCAGGACCACGCCTCGCCATCGCCCCGACTCCCACGACCACTCCAGGCCCCAGACCACAAGCGGCACGCTCGCCAGGGCGTTGATCATGCTCGTGTGGACCAGGTGGGCCCAGGTGAACCCTCCCAGCCCGAAGAGCGCTGCCCCGGTCAGGGCCGCGGAGGGCCGAACGTGGCGGCGGAGCCAGCCGTAGGTCCCCAACCCGGTCAGCCAGACCGAGAGCACGGTGTCCAGATTGAATGCCTTCCACGTTTCCATCCAGGGATAGAGAAGGTACTTCAGGGGGTGGAGATACCCCGCCTGGCTCTCGCTGAAGAGCGGCATGCCGCAGTAGAGCCAGGGACACCAGCGCGAGAACCGGCCGGGCGCAGCTCCCCGGCGAAGAACGATCGATAGGGGTAATTGATCTCGGAGATGTCGAAGTAGAAGAGGGCTCCCTGGAGCGTGACGGCCTCGCGGAAGAGCCAGCCGACGGCCACCGTCCAGACCAGGATCGCCAGGAGATCGCCCCGGCACCAGGGCGTCCGCTGGAACCAGGGCTCGACCTGCTTCCAATGTCTGCTCAGCCTCTGCCACGAGCACTCCTCAAGGTGGGATCAGCCCCATGGACCGCCGGCTTCACCCCCTGGCAGTCACGGCAGACCCGGCCGCGGCTTCGGTGCGGCCAGCTCACGATCGTCAGCCCGCCTTCCCGGTCCAGGACGAGTCCTCCGTCTCGAAGCGCGGAGTTCAGGAAGAACTGGGCCTCGGGCGATCGGCGGACCAGGAGCGTCTCCGGACGTCCGCCGGGCAGGGACGCCGACCACTCGGGAAACCGGTTCGGGAAGACGGGGAAGGGCACGCCCTTGACCTTCCCCCCGGTCAGGAACGAGAGCCGGTACACGTCCCAGTAACTCCCATACATCGCCCGGACCTCGGGATGATCCAGCAGCCATCGGAGTGCCGGGTCGTCAAGCCGGCGGCGGACTGGCATGAGCCGATCGTCGATCCAGCCCAATCGACGATACCACGCCGCTGCGTCGCAGGTGAACAGAGCCGCCAGGGCGATCGCGCAAGCCAGGGCCGCCACGCGTCCGGAGATGGACCGCTGGCTCGCCCTCTTGAGCACCAGCCCAAGCCCGATCGACCAGGGAACCAGGAGCAGGACCAGGTATCGATAATTGTCCGAATTGAAGATGTTGCGGTTGACCAGGAAGCCCGCTGCGATGGCCGCCGCGGAGGCGAGCATGCCGGCCGCGATGGCCCGCGAGCCGATGTCGGATCGGCTCACGACCACGTGCGCCAGCGCTACCCATTGCCGCGGCGAACGATCCAAGGGCCAGCACGGAGAGGAGCAGGGTCCACCAGCGAAAGCCGCCATGGCTCGCAAGGCTCTTCTGGATCGGCGCGCCCGTGCCCAAAAGCGACGGATCGGGGTCGGCTTCGAGCCCGGGCAGGCGGTGTCCGGCAACCAGCCGGGGAAGGCATTCGAGCAGCAAGATGCGAGCATGCTCCGCCAGCAAGCGGGAGTCGAGACTCCAGGAGAACTGCTCGTTGTAGGCATCGTACGGCTCGACCCACCGGCCGATGGCCCGCGGCGCGGCCCCAGCAAGAAAGGCCAGGCACAGCACCAGGCCCCCCATCACTCTGGAGAGCCAGAGCTGACTTGCGCTGCCGTCTGCCTCACCCGGCGCCGTGCTTCGCCTGGAGCGACTCATCAGCATCAACCCCGTCAGGCCGGAGATGAGAACTCCGGCCAGGGTCATGAGGAACATGGAATCGAGGTAGACGCCCAGCCCGCACCAGACACCCAGGGCCATCAGACGCATCCACCCGCCGCGCACCAGAGCCTCGTGAACGAGGAGCCAGGCCACCGCGCTCCAGGCGACGATCAGCAAGTGGCCGCCGGTGATCCGCCCCGATAGCCAGAGGACGCCCGTGGAGGCGAAGGCCAGCGGCAGGAGGCCACCCATCGCCACGCCGCGACCGAACACGCGCCATGCCAGGGCAAAGACGGCCGCCGTGAGCAGGACATGCGCGACCATGCCGCCGCTGACCAGGGTCATCGGGTTGGCCCCCCAGATCCGGGCCTGGAACCAGCTCAGCAAGACGGCGCCGGTGCCCATGTAGGGCGTGCCCGGATAGTGCCACCGCCAGTGCCCCTGGACGGCCTCCTGAAGGGTCAGCCCGTCCACGGCCAGGTCGCTATCCAGGTGAACGGGGGCATTCAGGACCAGGGGAACCCTGAGCAGAACACCCCAGCAGAGCGCCGCGGCGAGGCAAAGCCAGGGAACAAGGCGAGTGCCGGCTGGTCTGCTCGTCGTCTGCGTAGGGGGGGAGAGGTTCATGAAGAAGCCACGGCGGCGTGGAGGGCAAGCGGCTCGGATCAGAGGAAGAAGTCGGCAACCGGACATCGGAAGCCGGGAAGCTCAGGCAGATTTTCGATGACGGCATCTTCCTTGAGGACATCCGGCGGCTCATCGAGGGAGCGATGAATCGCGACGGTGCGACTCTTGGGATAGACGATCCACACGAGGGGAGTCCGACTTCCAGGTATTCACCGACCTTGACCAGCGTTTCGCCCGGGCGGTTGGTCGGAGAAATGACCTCGACGACGAGGTTGGGAGAAACCGGAGGAAGCCCTGCCCGACCTCGGACCGGGGCCAGCGGTCGTGCCGGTAGAAACAAACGTCCGGCCCCCGAACGGTGTCCGGTCCACGTCTGGTGAGTACGGCTGAGTCATTCGCCAGAACGTAGCCGCTGCCGGACTGGCGGCCATAACTCTCCAGAGTAAAGACGACATTCGCGCAGACTCGACCATGTTCCGGCATCGGCGGCGCCACTTCAACAACCTCCCCTCGAACCAGCTCGAAGGTCCCTTCGCCAAGGTCGGCTTTCATGAACTCTTCGGCGGTCATCAACTTCGTCGGGGCAACCGTTGCCATGGCTGTCCTCCAGGGTTCTCAAGAGGGCGTGATCCCGTCAAACCGCTCCGGCCATCGCCTCGAGCTGAACGATCGACCGGTTCTGCTCCTTGGCAAGGTAATCGCGGCCGTACTTGATGTGAATATGGTCCCAGGGAAGGACTTCCTCGACCGATCGCTCGCGCTGGCTGTAGAAAGGGACGTCGATGCTCGAGGTCCGCGAAGGTCTTCCACCAGAGTTCCGAATCGAAGTGCTCCGACCAGGCGTCGAGCCGGGCCCCGCGCCGCCAGGCGTCCTCGAGCGCGACGGCGACCCGGCGGTCTCCCCGCGTGAGGATCCCCTCGAGCATGCTCCGCTCGATGTCGTGGAACTTGACGGTGACCGATTTCAGCCGCACCCGCGACCGCAGGTACCTGTGGGCCCAGTGGAAATACTCTCGCGGCTTCATCCCGTTCCACTGGTAGGGGGTATGAGGCTTGGGGACGAAATTGGAAACGGCGGCCGTGACCTCGGCGTACCGGCCGGTGACCTCCTTGCCGATCCGGGCAATCGTCTCGGCCATCTCGATGATCCCGTCGAGATCGGCCTTGCGCTCGCCCGGCAGCCCGCACATGAAATAAAGCTTCACCTTGCGCCAGCCCCGCCGGAACGCCTCGGCGAAGCCTTCATAAAGATCTTCGTTGTTGATCGGCTTGCGGATCTGGTCGCGCATGTCGTCGCGCACCACCTCGGGGGCCAGCGTCAGGCCGCTCCTCCGCCCCTCCTGGAGCAGCGCCGGGATCTTCTTCAAGGTCTCGGTGATCCGCAGGCTGGGCAGGGAGATCTTCACGCCCAGGGGGGTGAAGACCTCGCTCATCCGCGTCACCAGCTCCTCGAAGTGGGGGTAGTCGCTGGTGGAGAGCGAGAGCAGGCTGATCTCGTCGTAACCGGTGCTCTGATAGCTCTCGAGCGCGGCCTGGACGATCGTCTCGACCGTCCGGTAGCGGAGCGGCCGCTTGATCACGGTGCTCTGGCAGAACCGGCACTGCCAAGGGCAGCCGCGCATGATCTCGATGGCGATCCTGTCGTGCGCGGTCTCGACGAACGGCACGATCGGCCGGGTAGGTAGCGGCGTTCCTTCCAGGTCGCCGATCACGCAGGGGCGGATGCCCCCGGGCACGTCGTCGCGCAGCCGGCGGATCTCGACGATCGTGCCGTCAGCGCCATACTCTGGCTCATAGAAGCGGGGAACATAAGCCCAGGAGACGCTGGCTGCGATCCGCGCCAGCTTCTCGTCGCGGGAGAGCCCCGAGCCTTTGAGCTCGCGCCAGAGGTCGCAGACGACCGGCAGGCTTGGCTCACCGTCGCCAATCACGAAGAGGTCGATGAACGGAGCCAGCAGCTCGGGGTTCTGCCCACCCGGCCCCCCGGCGATGACCAGCGTGTCGTCGGGGCCCCGGTCCACGGCATGAAGCGGGATCTTCCCCAGGTCGAGCATGGTCAAGACATTGGTGTAGCAGATCTCGTACTGAAGCGAGAAGCCCACCACATCGAACTTGTGCAGCGGCGTGAACGTCTCCAGGCTGTAAAGGGGTAGGCCGTGTTCCCGCAAGCCGGCCTCGAAGTCCGGCAGCGGCGTGAAGACGCGCTCGCACGCCCAGTCTCGGGCGTTCATCAGGCTATACAGGACCTGAAGCCCGTGATGGCTCATGCCCAGGGCATAGGTGTCGGGAAATGCCAGGCACACGGTGCCCCGGACCGTTCGGTGGTCCTTGACCACGCTGTTGAGCTCGCCCCCGACGTACTGTGCCGGAGTCCTCACCGCGGGCAGGACTCCGGAAACCACCCGGTCTTTGAGATCTTGGTTCAGCATCGCGAGGCAACCTCTCCCGAGGCTGGAGTCGACCGGCGGGCCTCCTCGGACCGGCGAGGCCTCCCATGAGATCACGTTGAAGCCTGCCGAAGGGCCGATCGGGGATGACACGCCCGCATCATAACTGGCGGCCCTGCTCCTGAACAGCCGGCCTGGCCTGGCCTTGAGACCCCGGCCGAGTTTGCCGACGTTCTGGACAAAGGCCCGTCTGGACCGACAATATCCCGGGAGGGTTGTGGTCCGGGCGTCGGGAGCCGCGGCCCTCGTGCACCTCCGGCGATCCGCGAAGGACGGATGACCTCATGCCTGAATCCCAGAAGCGTCCGCGAGTGGGTTTGACGATGGGTGACGTGGCCGGCATCGGGCCGGAAGTTCTGGCCCGAGCCTGGTCTGACCCTGTGCTCCACCGGCTCTCCGCCCCGCTGGTCATCGGCGACCCCGGCGTACTCCGTAAGGCGCTCGACCTGGTGGGCAATAATGCCATCGTCCAGGCCATCGATCGGCCGGAGGACGCGCAGCCGTCGCTCCAGACCGTGCCCTGCCTCCTGCCCCAGGCTCTCAGCGATCTCGGTTCCCTGATCGATGTCGAGCCCGGCCGGGTCGATCGGCGTGCCGGGCAGGCCGCTTACGATTATCTCGTCGCCGCGATCGACCAGGCGCTGGCGGGTCGGATCGACGCCATCACCACGCTGCCGCTGAACAAGGAGTCACTTCGCCTGGCAGGCATCTCGCATCCAGGGCATACCGAGATCCTCGCGGAGCGATGCGGGGCCGCCGATCACGCGATGATGCTCTACCTGGCGAGCGACGAGAGCGGATCCGAGGGCAGCCAGGCCGCCGGATTGCAGCCCGGGCTGGGCGTGGTTCATGTGACCTTGCACGTCGCACTTCGGCAGGTCTTCGATTTGATTTCCAAGGAGTCCGTCGCCTCGAAGATCCGTCTGGCCGACCGGGCGATGAGGCCACTGACCGGCGGACGCCGGCCCCGCTTGGCGGTTTCGTCGCTCAATCCCCACGCGGGGGAGAACGGGCTCTTCGGCGACGAGGAGATCCGGATCATCGGCCCCGCGGTCGTCGCCATGCAGGCCGAGGGGCTCGACGTCCACGGACCATTTCCCAACGACACCGTTTACCACCAGGCCCTCGCGGGCGCCTTCGACGCCGTCGTGGCCATGTATCATGACCAGGGGCACATCGCCCTCAAGACGGCCGGCTTCCGACGTGCCGTCAACGTGACGCTGGGCCTTCCCATCGTCCGCACGAGCGTGGCTCATGGCACGGCGTTCGACATCGCCTGGCAGGGCATTGCCGACCCTTCGAGCCTGATCGAAGCCGTTCGCGTCGCCGCCCGGCTCGTCGCTGGCCGCGGCCGCGGATGACCTCGTCGAACCAGCCGCACTGGCTATCGGCGGACGATCTCGGCGTCGACCCAGCCGGTTTCGATGGTGCCCGGCCAGATCGAGCGGATCTCGGGGTCGGTCCAGCCGCGGTCCGGGTCGGCTTCGAGAACAATCCGCAGCCGCCAGCGGCCCGGCCGGTCGATCGCCTCGTGCGGAATCGGCGCGATTGGCCCGACGGGAAACGATTGGGTTCGCGATCCACCAGCGACTTCGGCCCGGCCGTTCCCCTGCCCGCTCAGAATGATCGCTCCGGCCGGAAAGCGACCGGCAACCTGGTCGATTTCCAGGAAAGCCCGGTGCGAGAGGTCGCACGGAAGCGGCGTGGCGACGACCACCCGCGGAGGGTTGCGGATCGCCATCTCGGCGTTCAGAGGCAGGAACACCGCCCGGTCGTCCGGAGTCGAGTCCGGGGCGACGAGCCGGAGCGCGTGGTTGATCACTTCGCCCCGAGGTTCGTCGGCCAGGGCCAGAAGCGAGCTGACCTCGAGCCGGGGATCGAACTCGAAGCTGAAGGGAAGATGGGGGAGCTCGATCTGCCACGAGTCGGTCAGGCCGCGCGTTCGGACCCTGGTCTGGAGGACGAGCCGATGGGGGCCGTTGGTCTCGAAGTCGCCGGGGACGAGCGTGAATTCCATGCGGCCCGCTCCGGGCACCCAGGGTGAATACTCCTCGAGGGAAGCCCGGCGCGAGCCGGTGACCCGGTGCGACCACTCGAGGTTGTCGGGCTTGATCCCCAACCCGTCACCCTCCTGCAGGAACGGGAGGCCGTAGGTGACGATGATCGGCATCTCGGTCCGGATCGACCTGGGGTAGCGCCGGCGGGCGGTCCAGTGAGCGGCGTACCCCCGCCGCACGAGGGCTTGCTCTTCCTCACCGATCAGTTGATCCTGGGCCCAGAGTGCGGCGATCGCTCGACCGGCCGCGTCGCGATGCGGTGAGCTCGGCGACTCGCTGAAGATCCGGAAGAGCTCGGGCAGACCGTCCCGGCCGAAGCGCACGGCCGCTTCGATCTCGGCCGTGGACACGTCGGCCTCCTCCAGCCTCGCCACGCCCTTCCTGGCTCTCCAGGCCTGAAGCAGCTTCCAGCCGCCGCCCACGAGGATCACTCCGCCCAGCACGAGGAAGACGGCCTTCCGGGGCTCGGTCAGCCAGTTCCGGCCGCCGGCCACCACGTCGCGCCGGGACCGGTGCCCCTGCCCTGCTGGCCCGCGTCGCGGACCGTCGCCGGCCGGCTCCGCTGCGGACCGGTCCTCGTCCTGCTCCGCACCCGACTTGCGCCCTGGCTGCATGCTGCTCGCCGCCCCGATCTGCATCGCCTTGAATCAGAGACTGGTGCGCGGACGCGAGGACGGGCTGCCGGGCGGCTTCACGCTCGGATCCAGCTTGGGCACCGGTTTGCCTGCGCCGTCCTGCTCGTGCGGCTTCAGGTCCTGGTTCTCGGGCATTTCCTCGATGATCGTCGGCTTTCGCACCCGCGCCTCCCTCGGGGCCTTGAAGTCCCGTGAGCTCGCGGACCTCATCCAGGGAATCCTGAATGTCATGGACGTCGCGATGAAGCTCGTGCAGCTCGGCCATGACCCGCTCGATCGGGTCGTCAGAGCCCTCGTGGTCGGTCAGGATGAGCAGGTTATCCTCGGGCACGACCCGCACGGTCAGGCGGACCTGGTCCAGCAAGAGCTTCAGGCCGGTCTTGAGGCGGATGCCGGCGATCTCGAGCTTGACCGTATCCTCGGGCTTCAGGTCCTGCCGTTCGAGCGCCGCCAGATCGAGAACCACCGGCGAGCCCAGGTCCTGGCTCAGCCGTTGCGCCACCTCGTTCAGGGTCGCGGCCCGCCCGAATCGGAAGTGATAAGGCCTCAACAGGGCGTCCTGGATCGACGGCCCGGTGAGCTCTTTCGCCGGCCCGAACACCACGGGTGGCGTGCGAGCGGCCGGGTCGACGGCCGGTTTCCCATTCCCCTGAGCACGCAAGGGGAGATGGCTCGCCGCAACCAGCCCGACGAGCAATCCAGCGACCACGAAAAGCACGTTCAAGCGTCTCATGCGCCACTCCTTCGCGAGACCAGCGGGCGATCGGAATGGAGAGGAAGATCGGGATTGACCACAAAGTCATCGCATTCTAACGCCTCGACCAAGGACCGGCCAGCGGGACTGCGATGGCGGCGTGTTCTGCTCGAGTTCAAGCTTTCGTTCCCCGCGACCCAAAACGAGTGCCCGCGGCCCTTCCGTGGCAGCACCCGAGAAGGGGACAAACGAGCTTGAACGGCGGTCTCGGCCATAGGGCACCGACAATTTCGGCCGTCAATCTCAACCGGTTTACAGGACCCTCCCGGCATGCAGCGCGGCGTCGATCTCCTCGGGCCTAGGAAAGCCAAAATCGGTGCGGTCGAGGACCAGGGCGGCGGCGGCCGATGCGCGAAGCATGGCTTGCTGGATCAACCCCGGCTCGGCGACGCCGGAGGCGGGATCCCAGCCGTGGGAGAGCAAGGCGGACGCGAAGGTCGCCGCGAAGGCCTCCCCAGCGCGGTTGGTGTCGGCCGGGGGACGGGCGCGAGGGAATGCGGGCACCTGGAGCCGGCCCGGATCGCCCGAGGGTACTGTGAAGCGGGCCCAGGCTCCAGCGGGGCCGTCGGTCACCACCAGGATCGACAGCTTCCACGCCGTCTCCTCGCGGTCGGGGAGGGTCTCCCACTCATGACGGTTGCAGCACAGGAGATCGATCGAACCAGCGAAAGCGGAGACGGGACAGGCGCGATCGAGCATGTTTCGCATCGCCGGGGCGAAGAGGCGGCAGCGAGCGCCGGGGGCCGAGAGTAGACGAGCCGCCAGAGGATTGGGCAGCCCGGCCACCACGCGGAGGTCGCAGGGCGCGGGCAGCCAGGAGTCGAATGCATCTTCCGCGAGGGCCGCGTGACAGCCGCGAAAGCCGATCGCCAGCTTGTCGCCGTAGGCGCCGCTGGTCACGAGAAGCGTCCAGTCCGCCGGACGGTCCCTGATGCGAATCGGCTCATGGACGACGCCTTCCCGAGCGAGGAGTTCCGCGACCGCTCGGCTGCCGGGGTCATCCTCCGACCCCAGGGCATGGTGAAGCATCCCACCCAGAGCGGCCGCATAACCCGCGCCCATGCCGCCGAGGTCATCCGACCAGCTAAGACCCTGGACAAGGCGACGGGCCTTTGCCACCGGGCGAAGTTCACTCGCCAGTACCACCTGCCCGAACGGGCCGGGCCAGGTTTCCGGAAGGGTGATCTCGAGGACGGACCCAGACGGCTCGATGAGCTGGAGATTCTGGTCAGCACCGAACCCGCACGCCCCTTCCACGCTCTGATCGAGGGGTGGGCCGAGATCCCGTTCGATCAGCCGGCGATCGACCCGGAGCACGCGATCGAGGTAGGCCGGGCCGAAGACTATCACCTTCGCGCTCATGGCAGCTCCTGGATGCGCAGCCGTGCTATCGCCCTTCATCGAATCTTGATTATACTGGTTCCTCGCTTTCGTGCCGGTCGTGACAGCACCGAAGAAGGAGAGCTTGCTTGGAGACGGACATCGAATCGGCTGTGGAATCGCTCGACCACCCGGTGAACAACGCTCCCGTGCGCTCGCTCCAGCACAAGGGGCTCACGATCGAGGGCTATTCGCGGGCGGCCGTGCAGACGTACTGGCGCGTACCCGAGCTGAAATTGGGGTTCGACATGGGGGCCCAGCCTTGGTCGTTCATGACCACGCCCCACTGGTTCGTGAGCCACTCGCATCTCGACCATATCGCCGCGCTGCCGGTGCTGATCGCGCGCCGGCGGATGATGAAGATGGAGCCGCCCACCATCTACCTGCCGGCCGAGGCCATCGAGGGCGTTCAGCTCTTGCTCAAGGCCGTGCAAAGGCTGGACCGGGGCCGGATGCCGGTGGAGCTAGTCGGGCTCAAGCCGGATGACGAGATCGAGCTTTCGCGCGAGCTGGTGGTGAAGGCGTTCCCCACACGGCACACGATCCCCTCGCTCGGCTATCTCGTCTGGGAGCGGCGGAAGAAGCTGAAGCCCGAGTACCACGACCTGGCCGGCGAGCAGATCCGCGACCTGCGGCTGTCCGGCGTTGAGGTCTCCTCCGAGGTTCGCCTGCCCCGGGTCGCCTACCTGGGCGATACCGCGCCCCAGGGGCTCGACGTTTTCCCGGAAGTCTACCAGGCCCAGGTCCTGATCCTCGAGCTGACCTTCGTGGCACCGAACGAGCGTCCGGCCCTGATTCACAAGTTCGGCCACACCCACCTGGACGACCTGCTGGCCCGGGCGGAGCGGTTCGAGAACGAGGTGATCATCGCCTCGCACTTCAGTACCCGCCTCCACCCTGACCAGATCCAGCGGACCATCGAGCGGCGGCTGCCCGAGTCGCTGCGGGGCCGGCTCAAGATCTGGCTTTAGGCCTTCGGCTGGATCTCATCCGCCAGCGAGTAGATGCCGTGGCCTTCCTTCTTGAGCTTCCCCTCGGCGGCCAACTCGTCCCAGACGCCGGGCGGGTGGCCCGGCGGCGGGGTGATGCCGCCAATCCGCGAGGTCTTGCTGCCGTGGCTCAGGCCCGATTCGTCGTCGAGACGCATCAGCTTGAGCCGCTTCTTGAATGCCTTGAACGCGTGCTTTCGTTCTTCCTCGGTGGCCATGATCAGAGCACTCCGTAAGTTCGAAACGCCTCCGCGACCGACATGCCTTCGGCCAGCCCGGCACGGACGAGGTTCTCACCGCTTTGACTTCTCTCGGCAAGCGTCAGGGCCACCTCGGCGACGTCGCGAGGGATCACAACGACGCCATCATCATCGGCAAGGACCAGGTCATGGGAGTTGATGGAGACGCCCCCGCAGACGATCGGGACGTCGTACCCGACGACGTCGAGCCGGCCCAGGCTGTCGGCAGGATGGATCCCCCGGCAGAACACCGGGAAGCCCATGGACTTGATGGCTCGGGTATCGCGCGTGTAACCGTCGATGATCACGCCCCGGCAGCCCCGGAACCGCGCGGCCGTCGAGAGAAGCTCGCCCCAGAAGCTCCAGTCGCATCCCGAGACCACCAGCACGTCGCCCGGCGACAGCGAATCGACGGCGGCCATCTCTCCCGCATAGGGGCTGGCCGGCGCGATCTCCTCCGTGGCGATCGTCTGGACTGTACGCGCGAACCCCGCCAGCCCCAGGCCCCTCGTCAGCGGCCGGATGTCGGCGATCAGGCATCGCGTACGGTAACCCATCCGGTCCAGGACATCGGCCACGACGGGCGTGTACAGCCGCGTCAGGCGGTCAATCCATCCCTCGGGTCCATCAACCTGAGCCTGCATTTTCGTGAATCCCGTGGAGACCACTGTTCGGAAGCGGATCCTCAGGCGGGCCGGTCAGACCCGAACCCATACCATACCCTCCCTGACCTCGGCCTGGAACCGGTGTACGCTCTCTCCTCGCACCGTCGAGCACCGCCCGTCGCTCAGCTTGAAACGCCAGCGATGTAAGGGACAGACGATCGCTCCGTCCTCGACCCAGCCCTGGCCGAGCGAGCCCCCCTCGTGCGGGCAGCGATCGAGCAGGACGACGATCGCCTCGCCGTCGCGAACGAGTGCCAGGTCAAGCCCGCGGACCTGGTATCTGCGACCTCTTCCGGAAATCAGGTTATCGAACCGGCACACAGCAACCCACTCGGCCATCTGAGCCCGGACCCTTCCCCCGCCGGCAGCCGTGAAACGAGGAACCTAGGACTTGCGTCCGAGGGCCTGACAACAGTAGATTCTAAGTCGGTCTCTCGGACTTCCCAAGAGACTAGCCCGTTTGGGTTTTGGGACGCGTCGCGTGATCCGGCATGGCAGGTCTGGCTACCGGAGAGTGATCCAGTTCCTCGGTCCCCTCGGACTGGCCGCGCTGGTGCTCGGACTGGCCGGGTGCGACATCAAGGGACAGTCAGTGCCGGACCTCGTCTGGGGAATCCACGGTACGAAGCCGGGCTGGCTGCACAAGCCGCGCGTCGCCGCGTTTGACGACCGCGACGAGCTCTACATCGCCGACCTCACGGACCGGATCCAGGTCTTCGATCGGGATGGGCGGTACCTCCGCGGCTGGCGCACGCCCGACTTCAACGTCGATGGCCCCAGCGGGCTGACGGTCGACCGCGAGGGCAGGCTGCTCGTCGCCGACACGCACTTCTACCGGGTGCTGGTCTACTCCCCGACCGGAGAGCTGCTGTTTCAGATCGGCGACGGCGTGCAGGGGACGACGCCGGGCCGATTCGGCTACCCGACCGATGTGGTCATCGACAAGGCCGGCAACTTCTACGTTTCCGAGTACGGCGAGAACGACCGGATCCAGGTCTTCTCGCCGGAGGGAAAGTGGCTGCGCCAGTGGGGCGGCCACGGGTATGAGCCCGGCGAGTTCCTCCGTCCCCGCGCCCTGGCGATCGATGAGAACGAGCAGCTCTACGTGGCCGATAGCTGCAATCATCGGATCCAGGTGTTCGACACCCAGGGAAAGCTGCTCCGAGCGTGGGGCCGGCGGGGCGATGAGCCGGGCGAGCTCTGCTACCCCTACGACCTGGCGATCGGCCCGGACCGGTGCCTGTATGTCTGCGAGTACGGCAATCACCGGGTCCAGAAGTTCACGCTCGACGGCAAGCCGCTGGGCGCCTGGGGCCGATCGGGCCGCGGGCCGGGCGAGCTCTTCAACCCGTGGGCCCTGGCCGTCGACCACCGGGGGGAAGTGTCGGTGATCGACTCGAACAACCACCGGGTTCAGCGATTTCGCCTCTAGGAACGGACCCCTCGGGAGGACCAGCCGGCGATGGTCGGAAACCTGTCGCTCACGTTCGGTCAGCCCTGGTGGCTGGTCCTGATTCCGCTGATCGTCCCGCCGCTGGTGTGGATGAGCTTCCGGAGCCTGGCCGGGCTGGGGCCGGCTCGCCGGGCGCTCGCCATCCTGCTCCGGGCCGGGGTCATCACCCTGATCGTGCTGGCGCTGGCCGAGATGCAGACGGTGCGGCGGTCCGACCGGCTGACGACGATGTTCGTGGTCGACGCCTCGAACAGCATTCCCCGCGAGCAGCAGAAGGCCGCGATCGAGTATGTCACCGACGCTTCCAAGAAGCGGCGCAAGGACGACATGGCGGGAGTGATCGTCTTCGGCAAGGGGCCCCGGGTCGAGGTACCGCCGGCCCCCAGCGAGCTCAACCTGCTGGGCATCGAGAGCACGATCGACCCGGAGAACACCGACCTGGCGCATGCATTGAAGCTGGCCCTGGCCACGTTTCCCGAGGACACGGCGCGACGGGTCGTGATCCTCTCCGACGGCAACGAGAACCGGGGCGACCTCCTCGAGCAGGCCATGGCGGCCAAGTCGCTGGGGGTGCAGGTGGACGTCCTGCCCATCGACTACCGCTATGACCGCGAGGTTCTGGTGGAGAAGGTGTCGATCCCGCCGGACGTGAAGAAGGGGGAGACGGTCAACATCAACGTGGTCATCCGGGCCGCCGAGCCCACCCGGGGGACCTTGCAGATCTTCCAGAAGGCCGACAACTACCGGGCGCCTGCGGCCGGCAACGACAAGCCGGTCGCCGTGGAGCTGCAGCGGGGAATCAACGTCTTCACGCTCAAGCAGCTCATCACCGAGCCCAACTTCTACACCTTCACGGCCGAGTTCATCCCCGCTCAGGACAGCGGCGATCGGCGGACCATCAACAATGTTGCCGAGGGCTTCACACATGCCCGGGGCAAAGCTCAGGTGCTGCTGATCGAGGGGACGCACGGCGAGCACGCCGAGCTCATCAAGGCCCTGCGCGAGAAGGAGATCGAGGTCAAGCCGCTGCTGGCGCCCCGGATCGACGGCTCGGGGGGGATCGGCGGCGATCCCTTGCCCACGGACCTCGCACAGCTTCAGCCTTACGATGCCGTGATCCTGGCGAACGTGCCCAAGGAGGCGTTCACCGAGTCGCAGCACCTGCTCCTGGCCTCGAACTGCCACGACATGGGAGCCGGCCTGATCATGCTCGGCGGCCGCGACAGCTTCGGCGCGGGGGGCTGGATGAACACCCCGGTCGAGAAGGCGCTCCCCGTCGACATGCAGATCAAGGCGCTCAAGGTGCAGGGCATCGGGGCAATGGTCCTGATCATGCACGCCAGCGAGATCGCCGAGGGAAATTACTGGCAGAAGGTGGTGGCCAAGGCAGCGATCAACGCTCTCTCGAGCTACGATTACACGGGAATGCTCCACTGGGAGGGCCAGGAGGCCTGGCTCTTCACCCTCCGGCCGATCGGGGCGGGCCGCAACTCGATGCTCCGGGCGATCGACCGGATGACCCCCGGCGACATGCCCGACTTCGATCCCTCGCTGGTCATGGCCATGAAGGGGCTGAACAACGTCCGCGACGCCATGACCAAGCACATCGTGGTCATCAGCGACGGCGATCCGACACCTTCGACCAGCAGCGTGATCAGCCAGCTCGTGCAGAGCAAGATCACGGTGACCGCGGTGCTGACCGCCGCACACGGCAACGACGCCAACGCCATCAGCGTGATGCGTAACCTGGCGATGCGGACCAAGGGGCGATTCTACAACGTGACCAATCCCAGGGCCCTGCCCCGGATCTACCAGAAGGAAGCCCGGACAATCTCCCGGCCGCTCATCTTCGAGCAGCCAACCCCGTGGGCCCCTCGCTTGAACAGCCCCATCACCGAGCCGGTCATGGGGCTGACCGACGAGCTGCCGCCGATCACGGGCCTGGTGCTCACCTCTCCCAAGGAGAACGAGCTCGTCGAGATCCCGATCGTCTCGCCCCTGCCCACCGGCCAGGTCAACCCGATCCTGGCTCACTGGACCTACGGCCTGGGCCGGTCGGTCGCGTTCACGTCGGATGCCGGCCGCCGCTGGGCCAAGGCGTGGCCCGACTGGAAGAGCTATGCAGCCTTCTGGTCGCAGGTGGTGCGGTGGTCGATGCGCCCGGCGGAGCGGGGCAATCTCACCCTCTCCGTCCGCCGCGAGGAGGGGCGGATCAAGGTCGTCGTCGACGCGCTCGACAAGGACAGCCAGTTCCTCAACTTCCTCCAGATCCAGGGAAACGTGGTCGACCCCGACCTCAAGTCGAGGCCGATCGAGCTGGTCCAGACCGCGCCCGGGCGGTACGAGGCGACGGTCGAGAACGCGGAGGCCAGCGGCAACTACTTCGTGAACCTCGGCTATCGCGGCCCCGACAAGACCCAGGGAGTGATCTCCACCGGCGTCTCGGTGCCTTACTCCGACGAGTACCGCGAGCTCCGATCCAACCCGACCACGCTGGAGACCCTGGCGAGCCTGACCGACGGCCAGGTGGTGACGTGGAAGACCACCGGCGACGGCCGGATCGACCTGGCCCGGACGATCGACGGCGTCGACCATTTCCGCCGTGATCCCGGACTGAACAATCCCCGCTCGTTCGCGGCGCTCTGGCCGACGCTCCTCTGGCTGGCGGCCTGCCTGTTCCTGGGCGACGTCGCCGTCCGGCGGATCGCGCCGGACATGGACCGGATCAAGCTCGCCCTGGCCAACGAGTGGCGGCGGCTACGGGGCCAGGAGACGGTCCAGAGCAGCGACTATCTGGAGAAGCTGCGGACCCGCAAGGCCGAGGTCGGCGAGCAGCTCGACCGATCCCGGTTCGCGTCCCGGTTCGAGGCCCCCGAGCCACCCGGCTCCGGGCCCACAGGCGATCGGCGAGCCGCTGCTCGAGGAGGGACAGCCGCCGGATCGGCCGAGAACCGGACGGCCCGCCGCCCCGACTCCCGGGGCGGGCCTCGCCCCCGACGCCCCGAGGCCGGAAGACGCCAGCTACACCAACCGCCTGCTCAAGGCCAAGCAGCGGGTCTGGGAGGAGCGGGACAAGGACCAAGAGAAAGTGAAGGACAAGCCGGGTCGCAAACCTGACCCCGGCGACTCGGGACCTGAAATGAGCCGGGCCGGGTCGGAACACGAACCACTGCCAAAACCACGAAAGGATCGCCGTCGATGGCCGAAGCCTCCCGAGAATCGATGGAAGCCCGCGCCGAGGAGTTCCGGACGCGGTACAACCAGGTGAAGTCCGAGATCTCCAAGGTCATCGTCGGCCACGACGAGATCGTCCACGGCGTCCTGACCTGCCTGTTCATCGGCGGCCACGCCCTGCTCGAGGGCGTGCCCGGCCTGGGCAAGACGCTCCTGGTCCGCACGCTGGCCGACGCCCTCGATCTGGACTTCAACCGGATCCAGTTCACCCCCGACCTGATGCCGGCCGACATCATCGGCACCAACATCGTGATGGAAGCTCCCGACGGCCGCCGGGTCTTCGAGTTCCAGGCGGGGCCGATCTTCTCCCAGATCGTCCTGGCCGACGAGATCAACCGGGCCACCCCAAGACCCAGTCGGCCCTGCTCGAGGCGATGCAGGAGCACTCGGTCACGGTGGGCGGCCACATCCACCGGCTCAAGGAGCCGTTCTTCGTGATGGCCACCCAGAACCCGATCGAGCAGGAAGGAACCTATCCGCTGCCCGAGGCCCAGCTCGACCGCTTCCTGTTCAAGCTGATCGTGGGCTACTCGACGCGCGACGAGCTGGTCACGATCCTCGACCGCACGACCCGGGGCGACCGCCCCAGGGCCGAGAAGGTGATGGACGGCGAGACCCTGATCCGCTTCCAGGATCTGGTCCGCGAGGTGATCATCGCCCCGCACGTGCAGGACTACGCGATCCGCCTGGCCCTGGCCACGCACCCGCAAGGGCCGTTCGCCGCCGACGCGACCAACCAGTACATCCGCTGGGGATCGAGCCCCCGCGGCGTGCAGACCCTGGTGCTGGCGGCCAAGGTGCGCGCCCTGCTCGACGGCCGGTACAATGTCTCCTTCGAGGACCTGCGGCGGGTCTACCTGCCCGGCCTGCGGCACCGCGTCTTGCTCAACTTCGAGGCCCAGGCCGAGGGGATCGATCCCGACGAGGTCCTGCTCAAGGTGCTCGAGTCCGTGCCCGAGAAGGCCGAGGAACGGGCCGCGGCCGTGGCCTAGCGGCAATCCATGGAGACCGAAAAACCAGCGATCAGGGGACCACTGTCATGCACGACATCTACGATCCGCCCCCCGTGCCTCCCGGTCGACTGGACCCGCCCAGGCCGGGCCCTTGATCTTCACCCGGGGCGACCTGGTCTGCCTGGTCGCGCTCTGCGCGGGCTGCTGGTGCTCGCACTGGTCGCCTGGCAGAACGAGCCGATCCTGGCGCCTCGATCTCCGCCGGGGCCGGCGCGCTCGTGATCCTGGAGAGCTGGTTCACCGCGCTGGGCTTCCTGCACCGCTGCCCGCCCGTGAGCCTGAAGCTGCGCTGGACGATTTCTCTGGCGGCACTCATTCCCTGGCTCGTCGGCCTGGGATTCGCCGTCTGCCTCATGCTCTGCCTGTTCTGGATCTCCGACCACCTGGGATGAGTGAACGACCGGGCCGGGCGACGGCTCGATCCGATCGGTCCACCGAGGTCAAGCCATGACCGCTTCCACCTCCGCAACCTCGTCAGCCGCCGCTCCGCCACCTGCCGCCCGCCTCCAGGGCGGGATCCGGCAAGGCGCCCGCTGCTCGACCCCGAGTTCCTGCACAAGCTCGAGCAGCTCGAGCTGGTCAGCCGCAAGATCATCGTCGGCCGGATGAAGGGCGAGCGCAAGAGCAGGCGGCGGGGCTCGTCGGTCGAGTTCGCCGAGCATCGCAACTACACCGTCGGCGACGACCTGCGGCACATCGACTGGAACGTCTACGGCCGGCTCGACAAGCTCTTCCTGAAGCTCTTCCTCGAGGAGGAAGACCTGCACGTCTACACCCTGCTCGACACCAGCCTGTCGATGGACTTCGGCACGCCGACCAAGCTGCACTACGGCAAGCAGGTGGCCGCGGCCCTGGCGTTCATCGGGCTGGTGAACCACGACCGGGTGATCCTCGACACCTTCGCCACCAAGCTCGACCAGGGAATTCCCAGCATCCGCGGCCGGTCGCAGATGTGGCGGGTCATCCAGTACCTCGAGCACCTGGCCGCCTCGGGAGAGAGCGACCTGAAGGCCGCGGCCGCGAGTTCGCGATCCGCCACGCCGGCAAGGGCGTCGTCGTCGTCATCTCCGACTTCCTCGACAAGCACGGCTACGAGGACGCCCTGCGCTACCTGCTGGCGCGGAACATGGACATCTACGTCATCCACCTCCTGAGCCAGGAAGAGGTCGAGCCCGAGCTCGTGGGCGACCTTCGCCTGGTGGACGTCGAGGACGACGAGTCGCCGAGATCACCATCGAGCGCCCCGCTCCTGAAGCGATACAAGGACAACCTGAACGCCTTCGTCGGCGGCCTGAAGGAATGGTGCACCAGGCGGGGAATCACTTACATCTTCACGACCAACCAGTATCCCGTTCGACAAGCTGATCCTGAACTACCTGCGCGAACGGGGGCTGGTCAAATGAACGGCTGGGCGGTCACCGATCCCTGGATCTTCTTCGGAGTCGCGGCGCGATTGTGGCTTATGTGCTCTACATGATGATCCGCAAGCGCAAGGGCGAGCGGCCCGGGCGTGCGCGAGCCGCGAGCTCGAGCTCTGAGCCCGGCGCGGAGAGGCCACCTGGCATGATCTGGAATCTTCCTGAATCGGCTGGGCTCGCTGGGCTGCCCGCTCGAGTTCAGCTCGCCGCTGGGCGCTGGCGCGGTGGTTCGTGCTGGCCGGCGTGCCGGTGGGAATCATCGCGCTTTACTTCCTCAAGCTGAAGCGGCGGCCGGTCAAGGTGCCCAGCACGCTGCTCTGGCGGAAGAGCCTCGAGGACCTGCACGTCAACAGCCTCTTCCAGCGGCTGCGGCGCAACCTGCTGCTCTTTCTCCAGCTTCTGGCCGTGGCGCTGGCGATGCTGGCCCTGGCCGGCCCGCGGATGCAAGGGGACCGGCGGCCAGGGCCAGCGGTACGTGCTCATGATCGACAACTCGGCCAGCATGTCGGCGACCGACGTGCCCCCAGCCGGCTGCGCCAAGGCCAAGGAGAAGGCCAGGAAGGTCGTCGCGATCGATGGACGGCGACGACCTGGCCATGGTCATCTCGTTCGCCGAGACGGCCCGGGTCGTCTCGAACTACACCGGCGACAAGCGGCGTCTTGCTGCAGCGGATCGACTCGATCGAGCCGACCCAGTCGACCACCTCGCTGCGCGAGGCGCTCCAGGTCGCCGCCGGGCTGGCCAATCCGTCCAAGCAGATCGGCGAAGGGGTGGTCGCCACGTCGGCGCTGTCACGCCCAAGCTCTTCATCTACACCGACGGCGGCTTCGCCGACGTCGAGGGCTTCAGCCTGGGCAATCTCGAGCCCGAGGTCGTGGTGATCGGCCCGCCGCCGCCCCCCTACTCGCCCCCGGCCGAGGGCTCGGCACCCGGCCGACGCCAAGGCCAAGGTCCACAACCCGTCGGACAACGTGGCGATCGTCGCCCTTCAGGCCCGGGTCAATGACGAGAAGCCCGACGTCTACCAGCTCTTCGGCCGCGTCCACAACTTCCGCGCCGAGAAGGTCGAGACCGAGGCCCAGCTCTATCGCCATGCCGCCGACAAGCCGGCGGCGAGGGGACGCTGATCGACGCGATCGCGCTCCAGCTTCCGCCCCAGAGCGACCAGTCGTTCAAGTTCGACATGCCCGACACCGGGCTGGCCGAGCTCGAGGTGCGGCTGACGGTCAAGGACGCCCTCGAGGTCGACAACCGCGCCTTCGCCATCGTCGGCAACGCCCGCAAGGCCCAGGTGCTGGCGATCACCGCGGGCAACCGCTACCTGCGCGACGCCTTCAACACGCCGACGGCCGCCGAGCGCGCCGACGTCGCGGATCGCCACGCCCGAGGAGGCCAAGGGGGAGGCGCTGTCCCGCGAGATCCGGGGCGGCCGGTTCGACCTGGTCATCTACGACGGCGTCGGCCCGAACACGCCCCCGGAGGCCAACGCCCTCTACTTCGGGTCCCTGCCGCCCGGGCCGGCCTACGCGAATCCCAAGGCGGTCGAGCAGCCGGTGATCCTCGACTGGAACATCTCCCACCCGCTGATGCAGTACATCCGCGACCTCTCGCTGGTCTTCGTGGCCAAGGCCAACGTGGTCGAGCTTCCCGCCGGGGCAACCACGCCTGATCGAGAGCAACCAGGGCCCGCTCGCCTTCACCGTCCCCCGCGAGGGCTTCACCGACGCCGTCGTCACTGTTCCCGCTGCTGGACGGCACGACGCCCAACACCACCTGGTTCCGCTACATCAGCTTCCCGCTCTTCCTCCTCAACAGCATGCAGGCGCTGGGCAACGTGCGCGAGGGGGCCGGCGAGGAGGTCGAGGTCGCCGGGCCGGCCCGTCGTCCTGCGCGCCGAGACCCTCGGGCAAGGACGATCCAGGTCACCTCCGCCGACGGCCGTCCACCGAGCGGCTGGCCCGCACGCCCCAAGGGACCTTCGTCTACAACCAGGCCGCCACGACCGGCCTCTATCATGCCCGCTGGGAACCGAGCGGCATGCTGCCCTTCGCCGTCAACCTGTTCGACTTCCGCGAGAGCGACCTGGCCCCGCGCGGGCTGGTTCCCGAGGCGTGCCCGAAAGCCAGGCCGAAGCCTACAAGATCAAGATCGGCTACAACCCCGTCGCCGGCACCCAGCAAGTCCAAGGACATGAAGCACGATTGGTGGAAGTACTTCGCTGGCGCCGTCCTGGCCGTCCTCTTGCTCGAGTGGTACATCTACAACAAG
>CAWFJM010000020.1:0-13072 GCA_963816015.1 uncultured Planctomycetaceae bacterium
GAAATCGGCTCAAGATGCAGGGCCGCTATCTTGACGAGATCCGGAGCGTCTTCGGCAAGAATGTGGTCGGCTACGTCCCCGAGATGGAACGGGACGTCACCGGGCTGAAGATGATCGAAAAACTGGCCGGCATCATGTACGGCAACGGGACGAAGTGAGGGCGCCATGAAGCAGATCACCCAGTCTTTTCACGAATATATCGTGGCGCATCCGAAGTTGAGGTTCACCTTCTTCGGTGGAAAGGGTGGGGTGGGCAAAACGGTGATGGCCGGAGCCACCGCCTTGCAGTTGGCACGCCAGGGCAATCGCACCATCCTGGCCTCTACCAACCCCGTTCACAGCCTGAGCGGCCTGCTCGGCCAAGACGTGTACGGTAAACCCACGCCGGTCGCCGGCGCCGACAAGCTCTGGGCTTACGAGATCGATACCAAGGAGACCATCGAGCGCTCCAAGCAAGACATCAAGCAGAAGATCCGCTGGTTCCTGAAGTTCGCCGAGATATCCACGCAGGCCGACGCGTTCGTCGAAAGCGCCACCATGAATCCCGCCTTCGAGGAGTCCGCCATGTTCGAAAACATGGTGGACTTGATGTTCAAGGGCGAGTATGACGCCTACGTCTTCGACACGGCACCCACCGCCAATGCCCGTCGCCTGCTGGGCATGAGCAAGGTGTACTCGCTCTGGGTGAACAAGATGCTGAAATCACGCGAGGAGGCGCAGTCGCTGCGCGAACTGCTCTCGTTCACCAAGAAGAAACAGGACGACCCGCTGATGAATTACCTAGTGTCCTTCCGCGAGCGTATCGGCCACGCAAGGGAGTTGCTGACCGACGTGGAACAGACGGCATTTTTCTTCGTTACCCTGCCCGAGGCGCTGCCCATCGCCGTCATCAAGCGCTTCATCAACTGGTTCCACGATTTCGGGATCCCGGTCGGCGGCGTCATCGTGAACATGATCATCCAGAAAGAGCAGGTGCGCGACGATTCCCCCGAATTCGTCAAGAATCGGGTTGCCATGCAGCAGTCATACATGGATGAGATTTGGCGAGACTTTGACGGCAATGTGCGTGCCCTGATCCCGCTTTTCGATAGCGAGGTCCGCGGTCTCGAGGGTCTTGATCTGGTGTTGAAATATGCATTCCCGGAGGGCAGTGTGTCGGCCGTGGTAGGATAAGCTACCTGCGCAGTCAGCAGGCCAGCAGTTGCAGTGCATATCAGCAACAAGACCCCCGAGTAGCAAGCGGGCTAGACCGGGAGGAGCCTGGCGAGCACATGCATGGGGGCTTCGCGGGGTCGTGGGGGCTTCGCAGGGTCGGGATTTCCGGATTTCGGGTGGAGGTGGCGGATCGCCTCGATCTCGTCACGGAGCGGACGGGAGCCAAGGAGGGTGCGATCGGCCCGGCGAATCAGGTTGCGCACGCTGTCCGGAGGAGTCAGCCCGAAAGCCGCCGACAGTTCCCGAAGCGTCACTGACGAACTGGCGGAAATTCAGGGTTTCCCAGCTCTTGCCGAAGTCGGTCGTGTGGAACTCCGGCCCCATGTCGCAGGCCACGTAGAGCTCATCGCGCTGGTGCGGGCTGAGGCTGGGGGAGAACATCGCCCACCCCACCCGGCCCGCGAGACAGCCAGCGTGCCGGTGGCTCGGCCCGGAGGGTCGAGGCCCCGACGAGGATCAGTAGCGCCGCGAGCGGTCGGCAGGGCATGGGGCGACTCCTTTCAGAGAGGTGCGGCCCGGCGAGACGACGATCCGGTGGCAATTTACAGCCCGGAGGGACCGGTCTCCACCACCACGCGGAAAATTATCGACCCGGCCTCCCAGAGAGTGCCATTCTCGGTGGCCGCCCCGTGGATGTTCGGGCGGATGTGATCGTAATGGTGTCCTCGGCGCGTCTTGTGCAGAAGCCCGTTGCCGTCCCGGTGGACGTCCTTGTCGAGGCTGGCCGGTCCTGTCGGGTCCACCTGCCTGGTCCGGACGTTGTCGGCCTTGTAGTCGCTGGTGACGTGCCACCCGTCGCAGAGCATGTCGTACAGACCCCAGGCATTGGGATTCCGGCTCTTGACGGGCGTGGCGTTGGGGCTGCTTCCTGTCTCACTGACCTGGTCACAGTACTTGTCCGGGAGGCAGGGACTGGATGTGCCGGCGCGGGCGGCGTATTCCCACTCGGCGTCGGTCGGCAGCCGCACCGTGACGCCGTTTCGTTGCGACAGGATCCGACAGAACTCGAGGATGTCGGGATAGGCCGCGCGCTCGACAGGGAACCGCGGGTTCTTGCTGAGCGACGGGTTCCTCCCCATCACGGCCTCGAACATCTCCTGGGTCACGGGAATCTCCGACATGTAGAACGGCCGGGTGAGCACGACCTCGTGGGGATACTCGTCCTGATAACGCCGCTGATAAAACGGGATCCTTGAAGGAACCGGCAGGCAGGCAGGAGGTTGCAGGTCAGCGTCAGAGTGTCGCCGATCTTCAGCCGGAGCGGTTCCCCGGCCGGCGTGGCGAGTGGCCGGTCGGGAGCGAGCATCTTCGCGGGGTAGGTCAAGCGAGCCGGCCCATGCCGCAAGACACTGATCCACCTCATCCCGTCCTTCTCGAAGATCCTCCCGGTCACCGCCAGAAGCTGCGAGCCCGCCTCCATGTCCTTGTTGATCTTGTCGGCGATCGGACCGGGGACGATCGAATGGGTCAGATGCTTGACGAACTCGTCCTGGATCCTCAGTACGTCCTCGACCCCCAGTCCCCGGTCCGGGTAGCCCTCCATGATCGTCTCGAGCTGCCGGGCAATCGCAGGCGTGCTCTCCAGGGCGAAGATGATCGGAGTATGATTGCCGTCGCTGCGGTCCCAGAACCAGGGCCTCGCCTCCATCGCCCGGCTGCAATGCACATTGCCCTTGATGGTCACCTTGGCCAGATGCGCCGATGTCTCGTCCTGTTCCGGCGCTGCTCGCGACCAGCACGAATGCCACGGCGATCATGGTCGGAGAGCCGATGGCGAGTGTCCGAGGCATGGTCAATCTTTTCCTGCCGGGATCGGCGAGGGCCCCCAGACGAGGGCGGGCGGGACCGCCCCGGGCTGGAGACGTGGGGGTGGAACGATCGGCCGGTCAATCGGCCGCCTTGCGCTTTGTCGCCGGCTTGAGCTCGCCCTTGCTGAGCAGGGACTTCCAGCCGTTCAAGCCCTTCTCGTCGGGGTTCTCGGGGTCGTAACCCTCGTTGCCGCGGCCGGTGATGGCCTTGAGAGTATCGAGCGCCAGCTCGCGGACCACGAGCGGATGATCACGCGGCGAGAGCAGGTCGACCAGGTTCTGGAGCGTCTCCCGTCTCGAGGCGTCCTCCGGGCCATAGCCGATCAGCAGCTTCTCGATGATACGGCCGGTCTGCTCGCCGAACTCCTCGTTAAGCTGATCACGCAGTAAATTGGCCGCCTGAGGGCCCAGGGCCATGAGGTCACGGAGGGCCGCGGCGGTGCTCTGGCGGGCGCTGGGGTCGCCGGCGCGGGTCAGGATGGGAGTCAGAAGCGACAGATCGCCGATCGCCTTGATCGCGAAGATCGCCAGCTTCTTGGTGACCGGAGATTCGCTCTCGGTGGCCACCACGAGGTCGGCCAGCACCGGGCGGTCCGGGGAGAACTGCTGGAGGAACTGCTCGCCGAGTTTTCGCTCCTTGGGCGAGGGCTCGGCCTCGGTCATCCAGGCCGGCATCGACCTGTCGGGACTGACCTGGAGTCGGCCGCTGGAGTCGGCGATGACCGTTCCGGGGCCGGCGAGCGTCTCCTTGGCCTGATCGATGGAAAGCTTGAGCTCGCCGTCCGAGGCATGGATGGCGAGCGACGGGGACTGTGCCGGCGGTTGACCTGGGTTCCACGGAGTGATTCTCTCGAGTCCTACCGAGCCATGCGACGGACGATCGATGGCCACTGTGCGCCCGGCGAAGTCAACCTTCAGGGGGACCGGCGGGGTGGTGGTCTCGTGGATCAGGGCCCGGCCTCCGGCCAGCTCGAACGCTGGGGCATCAGCCGTGATCTTGGCGGGCAGGCGCAGGTGCGTCTCTCCGATCATGGTGACCGGCGTCTTCGCGATCACGATCCGGCTGCGGAACGGCGCGAGAGAGAGGAGGCGGTCCGAGGCGGCCAGCGGCGCACCGTCGGCAATTCGCTCCCATTCCCGCCTGTCGCCATTGAAACGCAGCAAGATGCCGTCCACCTTATCGACGACGCCCATGGCCCCATCGGGCACGGCACGAGCCGCTACAGCTTTGGGTGTAGAGGGGGGCGTGCCGGCCTTGGATGAGCTGTCCGCGGCCTCGGGGCCGGGCTCCGGGCTTGCGGGCGCAGCTTCGGTGCCCTCCGTGGTGAGAGCAACCGTAGGAGTCGGCGGCGGCGCAGGCGGGATGGCCTCGTCCGTCCCTTTAGCTGTGGCGGTCTCGGGGGCTGCCTTGGGCACGGGAGCGGCGGGCGCCAGCCTGCGCAACCGTCTGAGGTGGAGCGGTCCCGATCGTGTTTTCCGAGCCGACGGGTGTCAGGCTCTGATAGGCCGACCAGCTCAGAATGCCGATCAGGGCCAGGCAGCCGGCGACGGGCCCGAACCGTTCCAGCCAGTGCCGCGGTGGGGGCTCGGGGGCGACCCAGGGCTGGATCGGCCGGGTAACGGGTTCCGGAGTGCGGGGTTTCACCCCGCTGGATCGGGGCGGTGGAATCGACTCGCGTCCCCGAACCAGTTGGTACATCCGGGCCTTCGCCTCGGGGGGGACTTGAACCTTCTGCCCGAGCAAGCTCAGAATCTGATGGACGCACGCGACTTCCGCGAGATTGACGTCGGAGGTGAGGCACTTCCTCTCGTACTCCGCAACCTGATCGGCTTCCAGGTCGTTATCCACGTAGCTGGCGACGAGATTGGGATCGGTGGCATCGGGGCCCGACTTGCTGGGGACCGTGTACCGCCGCTGCCGCGTCACGCGGTAGATCCGCTCGACCAGCTCATGGGCGAGGGGGCTTTGCGAGACCTGCTTTCCGATCTCCCGGACTTCCGAGGGAGGGAGTGTGTCGTCGAGCCAGGCGAGAAGGGTCCTGAGAGTCAAACGCATCCCAAGGTGCTCCAGGGTATGAGATCATCGATGTCGGGGCAAGGACGGCTGCGCCTCGGTAAGCGAAGCCTTTTCCTATATGGGTGCTTTCTCGCGGAGGATTCCGTGCGTTTTTTTATCGAGGTGAAGGGGCCTCGGTGAGCCGGCCGCGAGCGGAGATCCGCCCGGCAGAGAAGCGTTCTGGAGGCCAGGCGCGCGGTACGGCAGGGCCCTGCTCACAAGTACCGGCGTAACCGGTACAGCCGAAAGAATGGGTCCCGTTCGTTTACGCCGTAGAGGGGCTCGAAGAATTCCGGGTGGCTCTCGGCCCAACCCCGCTCGATGGGAAAGCGATCGGCGTCGGCGACGTTGTGGGGCCCCTCCGCGGGGTTCACCCTGGTCACGACGAGGAGTTGGATCCCCTCGGACTGAAGGTTGGCCAGCCAGGTCCGAAAGTCCGGCTGGGCCCGGTCCCAGCCGGGTCTCGAGTTGGGCCAGGTTGGCTTGACTCGAGCCATGGCGTCTCGGTGGTAGTCGTGCATGAGCCAGTCCCGGTGGCCATCCACGTTCACGTAGCGTACCTCGTTCCTCAGGCCGGTCCCCAGCAGGTAATAAGGGATGTTGGTGCCGGCGTAAGCCACGCGCGTGCCTCCGGATCCCGAGTGGCTTTCCAGGTTCAGCCACCCCGCGTAGAAATCCTGGAAACCCGGGTAGAAAAGTTGCCTGGCGTCGGCTCCAGGAGCGCCCGTCTCGAGAACACCCATGGCCAACAGCCCGATTCCGCTCAAGGCCAGCCAGATGCATGACGTCGGCCCGCGTTCCGAGCGGCCGGCATGACCGGTCCGGGTTGCGGCCCACACCCCCAGCCCGGCGAAGCAGCCCATGCTTAGAAAGACAATCAACCTCGTTCCCGCACGGTGATCCGCCGGGAGTCGAAGTCCGCGATCGATCCGCTCGAAAAGAGGCAATGGAGAGCCCACAAGGTTGGGGATGACCGGGCTGAGATCCCAGGGGATCTTCGCCTCTTCGAGGGTGATCGGCCAGGTTTGCGGCGTGAGCAGATGGAGGGCAAGCAGGGCGGCCGCGGCGATCCGAAGTCCGGGCCAGCGATCGAGGAGCCTCGCCAGGGGCACGGCGGCCAGCCCGAAAGACTGGAGCATGAATCGCTGCTGGGTCCGGTACGATATGCAAACCCAGTACAGGACGATGTTGAGCGCGGAGAGGAAGGCAAGCGACCCGACCCAGCGGTTCCCTCGCGTCACCCGGCTGGCTCCGATGCCCCAGGCCCAGGCCCCGCCCAGCGCCGCCAGCCAGAGGGGGGCAAGCCGCGGGTCAAGCACGGCCAGCAGGAGGTCGATGAGGGCCCGCCAATCGCTCATCGGCAGGTAGTAGGCGCTGTACTGCATGGCATCGCGGCCGTACCAGCCCCGCAGGATGGTCCTTCCGAAAAGTTCCAGGTGCAGCGGATAGAAGGGATTTCCGGTCAGCAGGAGATTGCGGCCGTACCAGAAGCCGGAGGTCAGAAGCGTGCAGCCAAGAGCCGGCAGAACTGCGGCCAGTGTCCTTCCAACCGACCGGGCTCGGACCCCGATCGCTCCGATGAGAATCAGGAGCAAGGGAGGAACGAAGACGACGCCCACCGGCTTGGTTCCCATGGCGATGCCGGCGGCCAGTCCGCCTAGCAGCACCGCGCTTGTCCCCGACTCTTGCCTGAGGTAACAGAGGAAGAAGTAGACCGCAATCAGATAGAAGGCGACAAAGAGGGCGTCGACGTTGGGCTCGAAGGAGAAGATGAGGAACGGGGTGGAAGTGACGAACCAGCAGGTCGAAATGATCGCCGAATTCCGGCTCGCCCCGAGCGTCCGTGCCATCCGAAACGCCGCGGCCGCCGCCAGGAAGAGGAACGGCACCTGTCCGACCTTCGCAAGTCGATCTCCTCCCCAGCTCACCATCAGCCAGGTGAACCAGACGTCTCCGTTGGCGGGGAAATAGGTGGCCGCACTTTCTCCGAACGGCGCAGCCACGAGGAACAGCCGTCCCGCCTTCCACCACCGCGCGGCGAAGTAGAGATGGTAGATGGGCCCGTCGCTGACCACCTTAACGGGGAGGAGCAGCGAGTGCATGCCCAGCACGGCCAAGGTCCAGGCAACGAGGCCCAGCGCGAGCAGGACGTCGGCACTCCATGGCTCCCCGGCCGTGTCATCGCGTGACGGCTCTGGCCTGACAAATGGTCGGAACTGCCGCGCCGCCAGCCCGATAGCGAACAGGGCGGCCGGACCGATCAGAACCGTCCTGATTCCGAAGAAGCCGGCCGTTCCCAGCACCTCGACACCCAGCAGGCACCAGGTGAAGGCCAGAACCGAGGCGCTCAGGCAGCGGTCCAGCCAGGTCGCGAGGCGCAATCCGTGACCAGCGAGCCACCAGGCGCCCGCGATCAAGAGCCCATTTGCGATCAGCCCGAGACAGGCGGTCATGCTCTTACCAGATCTCCCCAGGTTCCGCAGCCTTCATGTGTTTGATTCGATCACGGACCGTCCGGCCACGCGCCGATTTCTTCCCCGGTATGGATCGGCACCCATCCCCCGGCTCATAATCGGAGGTGGGGTGATGAGCGACGGCGTTGCCTCCCGAGACACGGTGGTATTCTGACAGGCCCGATCACCATGATGGAACCCCCGGGAACCCCGATTTCCGATCCGCTGCTGGGGCCGCACCGCGACCATTCGCGGCGGTTCCAGCACAACCGATTCGTGTACCCGGTCCTGTCGCGGAGGAGTCGCGGGATCTCGATCGGCATCAACCTGAACTCGGACAAGGTCTGCAACTTCGACTGCGTCTACTGCCAGGTGGATCGCTCGACTCCGCCCGAGACCCGCGATGTAGAGACCGCGCGAGTGCTTCACGAGCTGGAGGAGATGCTCGACCTGGTCCAATCGGGTCGGCTCTACGACGACGACCGGTTTTCCAGGGTGCCCGGACCGCTTCGCCGGCTCAACGACCTTGCGTTCTCGGGGGATGGAGAGCCGACCACGTGCCCGGTCTTCCCCCAGGTTGTGCACGAGGTCGTCGCTCTCAAAGGTCGGCGCAAGCTCGACGCGGTGAAGCTCGTGCTGATCACCAACGCCACCATGTTTCATCGGCCCGAGGTCAGGGAGGCCCTGGCCGTCCTGGACGCGTCGAATGGTGAGATCTGGGCCAAGCTCGATGCCGGGACCGAGGCGTATTACCGCGCGATCGACCGGACACAGATTCCGTTCGACCGGATTTTGACGAACATCCGCGATGCTGCACTCATACGGCCACTGGTCATCCAGAGCCTCTTCATGACCGTTGATGGCCACGGACCCGACCACCAGGCCGAGGTCGACGCTTACTGCCGGCGGCTGGGCGAGATCCTGGCCGCGGGTGGACGCATTGCCTCCGTCCAGGTCTATACCGTGGCCCGGCCGCCCGCCGAGGAGAACGTCCGTCCCCTCCCTGCCGCCGAGCTTGACCGCATCGGTCTGCTCGTGGCTCGCCGGCTGGAGATCCCCGTGGACGTTTTTCCCGGGGGAACCGAAGGCTCCTGATGGCTCGCTTTACGCAGGTCGGCCCGAGGGATATCATGGCCTTTATCCAGGCCGGCAGATCTTGCACGGTTGGATTTCATGGTGCACAGGGAGAGTCACGATGATCGGCGCCACCATGTCGGCGGGAGACTACCTCTCGCTCGTCTGCCAGGAGATCCGGCGACTGGAAACCGGCGAGGTCGAAAATGTGAGCGACCTGATCGAGCAGGCCTACGATGCCGGACGGTTCGTCTTCATCATCGGCAATGGCGGTTCGGGGGCCAATGCCTCTCACCTCTGCGAGGATCTCGCCAAGTGCACCCTGTGCGACTTCGAGAACCAGAAGCGGCTCAAGGTGTTGAGCCTGACCGACAACACGGCGGGCATCATGGCTTGGGGCAATGACGAGGGCTACGATCGGATTTTCGTCGAGCAGCTCAAGAACCTGGCGTCGCCGGGCGACTTGCTGCTGGCGATCTCCGGCTCGGGAAACAGCCCGAACATCCTCAAGGCTGTTGAGTGGGCGAACCGGAACGGGCTGACGACGGTGGGATTCACCGGGTTTTCGGGCGGAAGGCTCAAGGCCATGGCCCACCACAACTTGCACGTCGCGGTGGACGACATGGGAATCGTCGAATCGCTCCACCAGGTGGTTTTTCACTGGTTGATTGACGACCTGCACCGCAGGTTCGCGGAGAAAGTCGCCCTGGTCAACGGCGCGAAGGCCCACTGAGGTGATGGAGGGCGACTGGCTGCTCGGCATCGAGGTGGGTGGGACGAAGCTTCAGCTCGGCATCGGCCGGGCGGATGGGAGCCTGCTGGCCCTGGAGCGGCTGCGGGTTGATCCCGCTCGGGGGCGCCGGCGGTCCTCGACCAAATCGTCCAGGCCTTCCACTCGCTCCTCGAGCGCACCGCCCTCTCGCCCCGCCAGGTACGGGGCGTGGGCGTCGGATTTGGCGGACCGGTGGATGTGGCCCGGGGACGGATCCAGACTTCCTATCAGGTCGAAGGCTGGACGGATCTTCCTCTGGCCGACTGGCTCTCTCGGAACCTCGGTGTCCCGGCCGTCGTGGTCCAGAACGACGCCGACACCGCCGGGCTGGCCGAGGCCCGCTTCGGGGCCGGCAGGGGCTGTTCGCCCCTGCTCTACCTCACGATCGGCAGCGGAATCGGCGGGGCGCTGATCCTCGACGGTCATATCTATCGCGGCGGCGGGCTCGGGGCCGTCGAGATTGGCCATCTGGAAGTCCCTGTGTTGTCTCAGTCCGGGACACAGACCCAGGAGCTCGAGGCGATCGCTTCGGGCTGGGGCATCGCCAGGCGAGCCCGCGAGGAGGCTCTCGACCAGGCGAAGGAAGGACGCCACGACTGGGTGGTGCTCGAGTGGGTGGACGGCGATCCGCAAGCGATCACCGCAGAACTGGTGGCGAGAGCGGTACAAGAGGGGGATGAACGGGCCGGCCGGGTTCTCGATCAGGCCCGACGCGCCCTGGCGTTCGCCCTCCGCCAGGCCATTGCTCTGCTGGCCCCGCGACGGATCATCCTGGGAGGAGGGGTCTCTCTCATCGGCGAGACTCACTGGTTCGCCCCGATCCGCAGGCTGGTCGAGGCCGAGGTCTTCACGCCTTTCCGCGGCTCGTTCGACATCGTTCCAGCCGCCCTCGGAGAGGAAGTCGTCGTTCACGGTGCCCTGGCCCTTGCTCACGACGCAACCAGGTCGGCACCGTGATGGGCGCTGGCACTCCGTGGAGAATTCCAGCCCTGAGCGAGCGGCGAGCCAGGCGTCTAAATCCTGAGCAGCGGCTGCTTGGTGTTATTGCAAGGAAAGAAGGTAAAGAAGTGACAGCCCGGATTGCGGCCTGGATCTCTCTCCCTTTCGAGCCTGACCGTGGAAGACCCCATCTTGCTCCGGCGCCGGCGAGCGGTACGATCCTGGCGGAATGGAGGCTCCAGTCGTTTTCGGCTTTCGAGCCTCACCTCACCACATAACTTCTTCCTGATCGGGAACTTGCGGCTGTACCCATGGGTCAAGCTGTGACTGGCCCACAGCCGCTACTAGCGGGGCTCGAGGGCTTTCCGGGCATGCCTGTCACGGGGTGATGCAGGTCGAGACATGGCTCTTGGCAAATTTTCTCGGCGATCGGCCTTTCGTTTGCTCACTAGGTTATGATGTACTGGGTGAACTCAAGAGATTTCTCGGTTTCCCCTTTTTCCAGGCCGCTTTTGGGCTACATTTTGTATATGGGAATCAACGGGGCTAGCCCGGACGGATTCTCCGAACCTTCAGAGATCGAAGCTCGTCTACACGGAGAAGAGGAAATCGGGAATAATTCGGTTGAGGAGAAGTTTGCGGCCGGTCACGCGAATCAGCAAAATAGCGGGGCTCTTTCGGGAGCTGCCCCTCCGGCCGGATCAATGGATCGTTGGGAGTGAGTTTTTCAGAAGTTCCGAGGGTTGAGAATATCCAGCGAAGAATGTGAGGCTCGCCATGACTGCGAAACTGGCCGAAACCCAACTGTGGCAGCACAACCTGGCGTCGCTGATCCGGTCGGGTATGTTTCTCCGGGCCGAAACGGGCGAGCACAATGGTCTCTTCACGGTTGTCGGCATTTACGGGGACGAGACCTGTTCGGCCCCGATGGCGAAATACTCGGACTCGAGGCGGGCGTCGGATGCCGCGAACCTCGTGAATCAACTGGCCAAGGCTCCGCGTTCTCCGGAATCGAACTGATATACGCCCGATTCTCCTGATCGAACACCAGGCCGTGGACTTCGTCGTTCTAGATGTCCATGGCTTTCTTTTTGCGCTGGTCGGGTACAGGGAGCGTTCCCGAGAGCCCGATGCAGCCGGCTCCTACCGCACTCCCGCCTGCGCGAAGGTTGCCGGATCAAGGTCTAGGAATCTGCGCGACCGACCTTCGGGTCTGCCGTGGCTCTGGCCGTATCGACGTGACAGATCCTGGCCTGAGATTTCCCGTGGACCGATTGCGGATTTCCCAGCTCGTCTATGCTTTGTTCTTGACCATCAATCCCTGTGATTTCCCCGGCCGCCAGTTCTGGAAATCGCCATTACAATTCCCCGCCAGATGCGTTATCTAGAGCCTCGGGCCGCGCTTGTCCCTGGGTGGGGACGAGGTGAACTCTCAAGGATGAATCGATGCGGAAGGCCTGGTTCTTCTGCTTTCTGCTCCCCGGGCTGCTCGCGGGATGTCTATCGAACCCTCCGGTGGACGCCCTCCCCGAGGTGTCCGAGACTCTCGACGCCATTGGCCGGCGCCTTAGCCAGAGCCTGTCCGAATCCAGGCTCACGGCCATGGCCACGCACGGCTCCGAGCTCCTGAACCACCTCAAAGCACGTGAGCGCGACGCCCTGGGCCGCGGCTACCTGCGGTTCCACGTGAGGGATCCCGTCGTCGTCGAGGTCGCCGCACCGGAGTCGTCGGTCCCGTTCTGGGTCCACGACCAGGGTTTCGTGACCACCGGAGAGACTCTCACGAATTTCGACGGTCGCTGGATCCTCTTCCGCAAGGTGTATCCCCCCGGATGGGTTGGCCTCGGGGTCAATGGCCTCGATCGCGGCCCACCGGCTCACTACGTGGTTTTCCTCCGTTACCCAACGGATCGCCGGCCGCTCCCGGAGGATTCGATCACGCTCGGCCAGGAGTCAGGGGACCACTGGCGCAAGCTGACCGCCCGGGACGGCGTCAGTGCGGCTCAGGAGGTCAGCCGGCCCTTCACGGCGTTTCCGGACACGCTCGAGGGTTCCGTCCTGCTCCAGCCCTTCCACGATCGACGTCACTCCACGCTGCTGGCGAGCGGACGGGTCTGGAAGACAAGGGTCCCCTCGGGGGAATCTCCCGACCAGGTCACGATCGCTTACGGATCCGATCCCGCCCACGAGCTGGTCTGGAACTGGCGAACCGCGCCGAGTGCCCAGGGCACGGCCATCCGGATCGTCCCGGCGCGTTTCGAGGCGGCCGAGAACGATGTGCATCTGGATCCCGACCTGACCGGATTGCGGGTGGTGGCAGGTGCCTCGACCCTGGTTCGCTCGCCCAACCTGCTCAACGATCCAGTGATCCGGCGTCATGTCGTCTCCGTGGGAGACCTCAGCCCCGACACGACCTATCTCTACTCGCTGAAGGCCGGCGGTGGCGCGTGGGGACCTTGGCGGACCGCCAAGACGGGACGAAGCAGCACCGGGAGACTGGAGTTTCTCTACATGGGCGATGCCCAGACGGGACTGGAGGACTGGGGCAAGCGGCTGGTCACCGCGTACCGGAGGCATCCCGGGCTCGAGTTCATCCTGCTCGCCGGCGATCTGGTGGATCGGGGCAACGAGCGGACGAACTGGGACCATTTCTTCCTCCGCGCCGAGGAGATCTTTGAGCGCATGCCGGTGATGCCGTGCGTCGGGAACCACGAGTATCTCGACATGGGCCCCAGGCTCTACAGGTCGTTCTTCG
>CAWFJM010000021.1:0-182439 GCA_963816015.1 uncultured Planctomycetaceae bacterium
TTTCGCAGATTCTGAGGCGTATCTCGACCCGTCCGGAGGGCGAAATTACCCCGGGTAAGTCGATCGTGCACTGACCTGAGAGGCCTGAATCTTGGGCCGAACTGTCGCTCAACCTGCTCGGCTGAGAAGCTCGGTCAACTGGGCGATCCAGGTTTTCAGTCGAGACCGTTCTGGAAGCAGTCTGGCGGTTTTCTCCTGGTAGCTGACTCGCCTGAGGGTCGTCAGCATGTCGGCGAATGAGGGTTCTTCCTTCTTGCCTGTACTTTCCGCGATTGACTTCGCTCTCATGCCGCCAGGGCAAGCAACCGCTCGGCGACGGCCCGAATTTCCTCCTCGGTGACCCCGGGGCGTAGAACCGCGAATCTCCTCGGCCAACAATTCACGGCGCCAAGCCCGACGCTTGTCTGCGTGGCTTGGGCGACGGTTCGGATCGTCCCATGGCGATGCTCGGCGGTCCACCAAGTCGTCCTCCTCCCGACCCCATGCCCAAGCTTCGGTCATCGTGAACGTCCAGAGGCAGATGTGGAATGCACCGATGTTTGCCCACACGAACCGCACCTGCTGCTGGCCGGCTCCGACGATCTCCTTGCAGTCGCGGAACGCGATCTCTAATGAGAACCGGTCGGCGACCGTCGAGAGAATCTCTGCTACGGTCGCTGACACGTCGGTGCAGAAGAAGGCCACCCATCCACTCGGCTCCTCCACCAACACCACCCGGATTGCCCCGCCGACGGGCCGCCACATCGCCACGAACGTCTTATACCGCTTCTTCGCCCGCTTGCCATACAAGTCGAAGATGCTAGTCGTCCAACCGCGACGCTGCCCGGCCCGTTTGGCCAAGTCGATGCGCGTCTCTCCGTAGACCCGCGGCCTACCGTGCCGACCTGGTACCCGGGGCCCTGGGATCGTCCATAGCGCCGCGTCCTTGCGCAGCCGGCTGACGACCGTCATTCCCAGCAACATCGCCGGTTTGAGGAACGGGGCCTTGGCGTAGGCCCCGTCGACCACCACCCACAGCGGCTTGCCCAGGAACCGGAGCCAGAACCAAGCCCACCGCAGGAGCTCGACTCCCATCTCCAGCTTGGTCCGGAACTCCGGCCGATGCTTTGGGTCGATGCACGGCAGATCCTTGGCCCGCACGTACAGACGGGCCAACAGCGGCAGAGCGATGACTCCCCATGCAGGATGGACCGCCAGGAGCCCGAGCACCACCCAGACGTGGCCGTAGACATGCGGCGAGCCAGCCGGGCCGGGGGTCGGGTTGTGATGGATGCCAGCCCCCTGCACGTAGGGCCCATACCGCTGTGTCGGCGTGTCGTCTAGCGCCACGGTGAGCCGCGTCTGACCATCCACCAAAGGCTTGACCACCTCGTGGATCAACCGGCCGGCGATGTTGTCCGCCCGCTTGCCGGCTGCTGCGACGGTCGTGTAGCAAGGCTGATACTGTCGACTCAAGCCGGCAGCGCGGATCCAGCTGGTGACGGTCCTTCGGCCGCGGGCGAGGATCGCGCCGATAAAGAGCCACACCAGCCTGACGGCAGATCTGCGATCCAGGGGTGAAGCAAGGCAAGAGAACCACTGGCACGATGTCGCGTCCTGGTGCGATGATGTCACGGCCGACTCCGTCCGGGGTTGATTGGCAGGCTTGGTCATCGCCATCGTCCCGGCCGGACCGGCATTCGTCTACCCGAGTCACGTCAACGACCAAGGGAACCAAATCGCGGAAAGTACAGTTCTTGCTATACCATGGCCGGAATGGAAACCGGAGCGACCGATGACCGGTTCGGTGAAACCATATGATGATCATGGTGTAGAGGAACAACGCCATGGGCGCGGTTCGCCGGACGGCCTTGGGAAGACGGTTGGCAGGGTCTTCAAGTCCCAGGAGTTGCTTGCAGTTTTCAAATGTGCATTCGATGGCCCAGCGGCAGGAGTAGGTGGAGAGAATCTGCCTGGCAGTCCAGTCCAGTTTGGTGCAGTAGAACATCTGATCGGGACGCTTCCCTTCCAGATCGCGCACCAAGACGATGGTCAGCAGCCGGTCACCTCCGGCCTTGTAGTAGAGAGCCTTGATCGTCTTGACCGCGAGAGCGGCATGGAGCCCAAACTGATTGAAGTCGAGTCGAGTCCAGGGTTGGGTCGTGTCCTCGGCCCACTGCTTCAGGGCCGGCAATCGCTTCCCTTTCTTGCGGGCAGGCCCTCTGGTCTTGGTCGTCCTGGGAGGTGCCGGTTCATAGAGCGCTCCCTTGGGATGGACGTGACTGATGAGATGCACCTTGGGAGGTAGTTTCGAGAGAATGCTTTTCCCACCGTAGGCGCTGTCACCCGAGAGCATGATCTCATCGTCAGGGAACCACTTAGCCACCAGTTCAACGAGTTCGAGGGCCAGTTCAGGCCGTGTGCGATGGTTCGGATCGTGCTTCGGCCGAGGCTTCTTCCCTTTCTTCCCCTTGGTCAGCCCCTGCCGATTGCGGTACAGCCGTACGGCAACCGGCAAGGCGAAGACTTTGGTAGGCGCCCAGAATGGATTGACGATCAGCAGGCAGAGAACAACCCAGTCGTGTCCCCAACTGACCAGGGACTTGGCGCGACTGGAGATGAGCGGATCGTAGTGCATACCGGCACCATAGAGCGTCAACCCGCGCTTTCGGCAGAGGGTGTCATCTACCGCCCAGAGCAGCGTAGCTCCAGGAGCAAGGATCGCGACAACGAGCTTAGCCAGGACCATGGACAAGGCATCGATATCCCAGGAGGCATGGCTGAAGAAGCGATGGAACCGAGACCAATGGCCGTTGCCGACGTTGCTGCCGGAGAAGATGACCTCAGTGATGTAGCGGTGTCGCTGGGAGAGAATCCAGCCAGTGACGATCTGAATGAAAGTCCGGAACGTCGGAGCCGTGAAGACCGACGCAAAGTGCAGTAGCAGAGACGCGAACGAGGGAGTAAGTTCCATGGGTCGGCTTCCTTGCCTTGGTGCCTGTCCAGTCTTGAGAACCTAGACAAGTACACAAGAAACAGCGAGGAAGCCGACGTGTCTTTTTGGTCAGAGAACCTCACTCAAATCTGCGAAACTTGAACTTAGCTCGTTCAAGACATTCCTCGATCCGGTGCTCCGCCTTGGCTACCCGTGCCAGCTCCGAAAGCGGCGTCTCTGGGTCGGCATTGGACAAATCATAATCAAGCTTGTACGTGGTGTCGGCTTGAAGTTCGCGCGTGACGAACAGCAACTCCGCTGGTCCCGTTCCCCCTGTTGGTGTCCTCGCCTGAACGCGGTGCTTCACGCACTCGATCACCAGCGGTCCTTTCTCGCCATCTCGAACATCAATGACAGCCCAGTCATGTTCCGGCACGGCGCTCCTCCAGCGGTCCAGCCGCATGAACGGGCTCTTGGGGCGCGGCCCATGCCCCGAGTATTCCGGCGGCGGCACATCGAGGTCGCGGACCAGTGTGTTCGACGGCACCCCCAGCAGGTAACGCTGGCCTCGCGTCCGCAATTCCTGGCGACAACCCGATGGTCGGCCCATCGCGTCGTCGCCAGCAATCCAGGCTCTCCCGTTCTAAAGTGCGAGTCCGCGGGATTTCACTGCATTTGCCCAGGATGCCTTCCGGAGTTATCCTGCCTGCCTGGCCCCAGAAGGTCTCTGGGACGGCCCCTGCTCATCGCCCTTGGCCCCTACAGGACAGACACCATGGCCAGCGTGACCATCGAAGTGGACTTGCCCCCCGGCGTGGCGATCACCGGCTACGAACGCCACCAGGACGGTCACGGCTTCGAGGTCCGCTGGCCCCTGCCCGAACGCTGCCGTTGCGAGCGGTGCGGCCATGAGGATGACGCCCACATCGAATACAAGACATCCCCTCAAGCCGTCCGGGACCTGGACGTCTGGGGCCAGCCCAGCTTCTGGATCTATCAGGCCCCCTTCCACCGCTGTGCCCGGTGCAACTACCGCCAGCACGTCATCCCCCCGTTCAAGCGGAAAGACACGGCCTACACCTCCCGCTTCGAGCAGTTCGTGCTCCGATCGCTCATCGGCAGCACGGCCAAGGACGTGGCCCGCCGCCTGGGGATCTCCGCCGAGACGGTGGAGCGGATCGTCGAGAACCAGTTGGCCGAGGATCGCCGGATCGATCCCCAGCGCGTGATCACCGACATCGGCCTGGATGAACTGAGCCTGAAGAATTCTACTGTATCGCTTAGGCGATCGCTTATGGGTTCAACTTGCTGGAATACATAGACTTGTAACATCTACGACATCCACCCGTTCACTGTCATTGTCCAAAACGGGTCGAAATCGACGCAAGTCGAATCACCTCAAGGAGTAGCACTCATAAGAGTTACTGCATCTGGATACAGTAGAAATAGGTGTTTGCCGTGCAAAACGACCTGTTGACCGCCACCGGGCTGGCCCGAAAGCTAGCCTATGTTTGGGGTGAAATCGCCTTCCGCGTGCCTCCCGTCGCGGGGATTTCGCCTGTTTTCCAGGGTTTGACGAGCAGTGCACGCCGCTCTTTCTGAAATGCGTAGTGACACTATCGAGTCGATCTCTTGATGGAATTCCCCGTTTTCCCTCTTGCTCTCGACAACTTGTGTCGTGATACTTCACGACATGTACCTCAGAACCGTCAAAGTCCGGTCCTCCAGCGGCGCGGTCAACGAGTACGTCCGCGTCGTCGAAGCCTATCGCGATCGCGGTAAGGTCAAGCAGCGGACGGTGGCCGATCTGGGCCGCAAGGACCTGCTCGCTGAAATGTTCCCCAAGCTGAAACGCTTACTCGGCCAAGATGTCGAACCGGAGACCCCTCGGGACCATGATCTCGACATCCTCGATGCCTCCACTTGGGGACCAGTCCTCGCCGTGAGGGCCCTGTTCGATCAACTGGGGCTGTGGTCCATCCTTGACAAGGCACTCGGCAAGGCCAGAGGAGTGCCGTTTACCGACCGAGCCTTCGTGCTCGTCGCCAATCGCCTGATTCATCCCGCCAGCGAACACGGCCTGGCGGGCTGGCTGGAGACCGACTTCGTCTGTGACCGCCAAGGTCGCCGGTTTGTTCCTCACTGGCACCAGCACAAGCGGGTTCGTGTCGACTTTCGCCAACTGGAGGCCTGGTACCGAACCCTCGATCAGCTCGTGGCCGCCAAGGAACGCATCGAGGTGGCTCTTTATCACCGCCTCCGCGACCTGTTCAGCTTCAAGCCGGACCTGGTGCTCTATGACATCACCAGCACTTACTTCGAGGGCGCTGGGCCGGCCAACTTCGCCAAGCACGGCTACAGCCGGGATGGCAAGCCGCACAACGTCCAGGTGATCGTCGGAGTGGTGATGGTGGCCGGTTGGCCGATCGCTCATCACGTCTGGTCCGGCAACGAGGTGGACCACGAGACCGTGCAGAAGGCGATCCGTGACCTGCACCAGCGCTTCGGTTTCAATCGCCTGGTCTTCGTTGGTGATCGAGGCATGTTCACCACTGATAATCTTGAAGCGATCACCGCTGACAAGCATGGCTATCTCGTGGGTTTGAAGCGGAGGCGGAACGCGAAGCTGACCAGGTGGCTGGCCGCCCTCGACGATGCCAAGTGGATCTCTTGCCCGGTGGGAATCACCGCGCGGGAAAAGACCAATCCGCCTCGCACTCGGGCGCAGGAAGTCCCATCAGGAGTCGATGGCTTGCGGGTGATCATCGTGGATTCCGACGAGCGCCGCGCTTACGAGCAAGCCATGCGTGAGAAGGCCATGGAACGGACACGTCAGGCGCTCGAGAAACTCCAGGGGCGTGTGGCGGCAGGGAAGTTGAAACAGCCCGAGAAGATTGGCGCCGCAGCCGAGCGACTCCTGCAACGTAGCCACGGCTATCGATACTATTCGTGGGACCTCGACCAGGGGACCTTCCGCTACTTCGAGAACACGAAGGCTCTGGCCAGTGAGCAGGGAATCGAAGGCAAGTACGTGATCGCCACGAGTGAAGCAGCGTTGAGCGTGCTCGAGATCGTGGCGATTTACAAGGAATTGAGCGATGTCGAGCGTGGGTTTCGCCAGCTCAAGGAGGTGCTGGCGATGCGGCCGATTTATCATCAGATTGAGTTACGAGTAAAAGCACATATTGTCGTAGCTGCACTGGCTCTGCTGGTCCAGCGGCTCCTTCATCGCCGGCTCGAGCAAGCGGGGATTGATTTCTCACCAGAGCGGGCGATGCAAGCGCTCTCCACGCTCCGGTTGGTAACCCTCCGCCTCGACAATCAACCCGAGCGGCGAGGAGTCAGTGGGGGATGCCCGGACGCGCGGCGGGTTTTGAAGGCGCTGAGCCTCACCGACCTCAAGCCGCCGGCCCCTTCCGAGAGCGAAAAAACTGTGATGTAGTGACTAACACGAATGTCATTAAGCGAAGGTGTAAGTCGTTTCCAGTACATGGCTTGCGTTTTTCGTGCGCCCGACAATGCGGACATCGTAGTGATATGTAGTTTGCTCCATGTGGCTAGAATTTGGGGAATTTTCGCTATTGCAATCTCGTGAAAATATCTATACTAAACACGATAGGCCCCAAGGGAATTGATCGCAAGTACAAAGAAGTTGCGGGCTTACGCTTAGCTTAATGGCATTCGTGACTAACACAAAAATCGCCCCCTGCGCCGCAGGGACTTACGGCGACCAACCCCAAACATGGGCTAGGGGTTCGCCCCTCCACGGTTCTTGCCTGGCATCGTCAAGGCGAGATCCCGTGCCGTCGCCTGTCCCACAAGATTCTGAGGTTCTCTCTTCCTGATGTCGTGGCTGCCCTGGAAGCCCGCCAGAAGGCCCAAGGGGATGGGGGTGGTCTATGACACCAGCCCCCCGCTCCGTGGCCGCCACGTCGCAATCCAAACGCCTCAGGCTGGCTGATTCCGACAATCGCGGGGATCTTCCCGAGGGAGTCAAGCCCCTATTGCGAATCCTTCCCGCTGTCGTGGAAGAGATCGCCGCCCGCAATGTCCTGCCCCTGTCCGAGCGTCTGACTTGGCGGCTGAATGACATCGAGGCGTTGACCTGACTATCCCGTCGCACTCTCGAACGGCTGCGATCCGCGGATCGGTTCCCGCGCCCTGACGTCGTGGTCGGCAAGATGCCGCTGTGGCGTCCTGAGACGATCCGCCGATGGATCGGAGAGGGAGGTGTGACGGCCGGCGAGAAAACGGCTCTTCCGCACATCCCGTGATGCCGCTACCCGGCTGCGAGAACGCGGGCACGAAGCAGGTCGAACCGCGCGCGGCCGAACATCGCCCGCTTGATCGCCTTCAGCCGGTTAATGTGCCCCTCGACCGGGCCGTTGCTCCAGTCCAACCCGATCCCCGACCGGACCGCCGCCCCGTCCTGGCACAGGCGCTGGGCGAACGACTTGAGTTCCGACACCGACGACTTCCACGCCCGGTCTGACCAATCCTCGAGGTCCTGCGGGCGCCTCTGGCGAATCAACGAGGCAAACCCCTCGATCGTCTCTGCCACCTCGCGGATGACGGCATCTCCGGAGCACAAGGTCGCAAGAGCGTGCTGGTCCTCCTCGTCACGGTCGGCGGGGCGACGCACGATCGTGACGGCCAGTTGCCGGAAGGACGGAAGGGCCGGGCGCTCCTGGACCGCTGACACGGGGGCGAGGTAGCCAGCGGGATCGGCCTCAGCCTTGAACCGCCGAACACGCTGCTGGACCACGGTCCTCCCGCCCCGGTACCCCATCCCGTGCAACTCGCGAAGGATCTGGCGGGCGTTGCCACATCCCTCGGCGAGCCGACGACGGATGTAACCATCGAACCGGTCCAGGCGGCTGGGGCGGTGGCGCCTCGGCTGCCAGTCCGGGCAGGCGTCGGACCGGACGTAGCGTTGGACCGTCTGGAAATTCATGCCCAAGGCTCGGGCGATCCCGCGCAAGGACGCCCCGTCCGCCTGCATTCGGCGGACCTCCTCGAACCGGGCCAGACGTCGCTCCCGCTTCGGGCCGCGAATCGCCTCGCAAGGGTCCGGGACGGGGCTACTGACCACGGCCACTGGTTCGTCGCGTGCGGCCTCTACGCGGCGACCGCCGAGCAGCTTCCGGATCGAGGCCGAGCGCCGCTGGAGGACCCGCTCGGCGACCTCGCGGGCGTTCTTCACCAGGTGCCAGCGGTCGGCGACCTGCACGGCGTCAGCTGCCGCCTCGCTGACCGCCTGGGCGTAGGCGGTGGCACGGTCGCGGGTGACGACCTCGACACCCGGACGGGCGCGGAGCCACGCGGCGACTGTCGTCACCTCGCGGTCCGTGAGCAGGTCGATGACCCGCCGGCGCTCGAGGTCGACGAGGATGGTGCCGTACCGTGAGCCCTTGCGAAAGGCGAAGTCGTCGACGCCCAGGGCTCGGGGCGTGGGGGCCGTCGCAGGGGCGCCGCAACGGACCCGCCGCAGGAGTGTGTCCGGGCTGATCGGCATCGCCAGCCGAGCCGCGAGCCGGGCTGGCCGCCGAGGGCGTGACCGATCGCGGTGTGTGCTTCATGGAGCCGCACGGTTGCCCGCGCGTACGGGGCGACAAGATCGGGGAGTCGCGCGGCGAAGGTCCGGCGGGGGCAGTCGGTGGTCGGACAGAAGAAGCGACGCACCGTGATAAGGAGTCGGGTGGTTCGGCCGTGCCCGGGAAGGTCCGCTGGCCGTCGGGTGTAACGGCTGTGCACGCGCGTGGAACCCACGCCGCAGTCCGGGCACAGAGCGGTCGGGGCGGTGGTCTTGACGATGAACGTTACGGACGAACCGTCGACGACGGTGTCCTCAACCTGAAGCCCGGCATGAGCCGGGAGGAGATCGGACATGGGTAGGAGCGATCTTGACTGGAGAAGGAAAGAGAAGGGCACCCCTGTTCTACGTCCTGACTTCACGAGAAGTGCGGAAGAGCCGAGAAAACGTAGCGCGGGACGGCCGAAAAACGTGGTGCCCGGGGCCTTCAGATTACCCTTCGCTCGATCCTGCGTCGACAGTCGAAGTCGGTGACTCTGCCGCTGGACTTCGACGCCGCTTGCGAGCCTCTTTCAGCCGGTAACTCTCCCGGCCGGTTTCGAGGATCGTACATCGATGGGTGAGACGGTCGAGGGTTGCTCCCGTCAGCCGCTCGCTGCCCAAAACTTCCGTCCACTCCTCGAACGGAAGGTTCGTTGTCACGATCATGCTGGAACGCTCGTATGCCGTGCTGATCACGTCGAACAGCAGCTCGGCGCCGACCTGGCTGGCTGGCACGTAGCCCAGTTCGTCCAGCACCAGCAGGTCCAGCTTCGCCAGCTGCGCGCGTAGCCGCGTCAGCTGACGATCCTCGCGAGCCTCCAATAGCAGCGTGGCCAGCTCCGTGACCCGGAAGAACCGCACCCGCTTGCCCCGGGCACACGCCTCGCTCGCCAGCGCCGTGGCCAGGTGCGTCTTCCCCGAGCCGCTTCCCCCAATCAACAGCACGTTCTCACGGCGGTTGATATATTCACATCGCATCAGCTCCAGGACCAGCGGCTTGTTCACCGCAGGCACGGCCGTGAAGTCGAACTCGTCCAGGCTCTTGGGCGTCGGGAACCGGGCTGCCTTCAGCCGCCGGGCGGCTGCCCGCCGCTCGCGGTCCAGCAGCTCCAGCTCCGACAGCTGGAGCAGGAACCCCAGGTGGTCGACGTTCTCCCTGGCACACCGCGCCGCTACTTTCTCGCACTCGGCCGTCATGGTCGGCAGCTTCAGTGCCTTGAGGTGGTGCTTCAGGAGCACGGCGCTTTGGGTCGCCAGCTTCTTCATGGGGTCACCCCCGCCGCCAGGCTCGCGTAGACCGAGAGGTCGGGCGCCGGCACGGTCACCGCCTGGAGGTGCGGTCGGCCGTCCAGGCAGAACAGCCCCGCCGGCTGCTCCCGCCGATGCTCTAGGATCAGCCGCACGGCGTCGGCGTCGGCGACACCCAGTTCCAGCGCCCGCTCGACGGCGCGGGTCAACTCGGTGGGGTCGGCCCACTCCAGCAGCCGCAGGACCTTGATGAACTGTCGCGTCCCCGGCCCGCCGAACTCGGCCTCCAGCCGGCGCCGCAGCACGCCGAAGCAGACCGGCAGCTGCCAGCCCTCCAGAGGTGCCGCGAAGTCCAGCGCCCCGGGCTTGCGCTCCAGCACCGCGAGGTAGTGCACCGGGTTGTAGAACACCTGCTCGCGGCTCCAGCACCGCAGATGGACCGCGGCCACGCGATTGCCGGCGACGATCCGCACCGTGTCCACCGAGGCGACGACCGTCACCGGGTGGTGGGCCAGCTCGGTGGGGACCGAGTACTGGTTGGCGTCGAAACTGACCAGGGACAGCGAGTCGACACACCTCGGCTCAACCCGGGCGGCGACGAAGGATTCACCCGGCAGGGGCAGCAGCACCGGCCGCTCCTGGTCGAGGAGCTTGGCCTTGGATGCGGGCTTACCCCAGAGCCGACGTGCCAGGTCCTCGCGGCACCGCCGCTGGAGGTCGGCGTTCAGCGATTCGAGCCCGCCGTGGACGACGGGCACCGGCACCAGGAAGCTGCGGCGGGTGAAGCCGATAAGCGTCTCTACGTGCCCTTTCTCGTTGGGCCGCCGCACCAGACAGAAGTGATCCTCGAAGAGATGATGACTCTTGAGTCTGAGGAACGCATCGGTCACCTTCCGGTCGCGGCTTCCGGTGATCTGGGCGACGGCGACCTTCGAGTTGTCGTCGCTGATCCGCCGGGGTCCGCCCCCGAAGAAGGCGAAGGCCCGGACGTGCCCCTCGAGGAACGCCTCGGTGCACTCGCGGGGGAAGGCACAGACGAAGGTGGCGTCGGAGTACGGCAAGGTCATCACGAACAGGGCGACAGTGGTGGTCTGGCCGTCGAGCGTGACCTCGGCCTGGCCGAAGTCGACCTGGGCCTCGCCAGGGCGGTGGGCCAGGGGGACGAAGACCTCGGCGGAGCGGAGCCTCCAGGCGGCGACGGCTTCCTTGACGACGGTCAGGCCGCCGGTGTAGCCGTGCTCGTCGCGGAGCCGCTCGAAGATGCGGCGGGCGGTGTGCCGCTGTTTCCTCGGGGCCTTCTTGTCGTCCTCGAGGATCTGGTGGATGACGGGCAGGAACGGATCGAGCTTGGGCCTGGGGCGTGGGACCGCACGGCGATAGCCAGGCGGTTCGGCGTGCTCGAGGATCTTCTGGAGAGTGTCCCAGTGGATGCTGTACGCGCGGCAGGCAGCGGGTTTGCTCAGGCCGTCAACGAGAACGCGACGGCGGATCTCGGCCCAGATCTCCATGTCGGTGTACACCCATAGACCTCACGACTGGGGAACCTCGATGGGGTTAGCGAAAGTTCCATCGTGGCTCCACGGCCGTGAGCAAGACCATGGGCGCTACGTTTTCTGACCGACCACCGGCCGCCGTCCCGCGCTACGTTTTCTCGCCGGCCGTCACAAGGATCCACCGGAAGTTGACGTGGCATCGCGCGGGGGCATAGGGAGCCTCAGGAGCGGGGCCGAGCCAGGTGTTGCACTCGAAGCCCGGAGGGACCGGTTCCGGCTTCTTGCGATCGCCACATGTCGCCATGTCGCGTCGGCTACCCGGCAAGCCGACCCGAACCGTTATTAAATCACCGATCCGGCCGTTGCGGACGAGCTCGCATGCCCGCCGAAAATGAGGGTCCGACCGCTGCTGGGTGCCCGTCTGGAAAACGACGCGATGCTTGTTCACCGCGAAGCTCATTGCACGGCCCTCGGCGATCGTCAGCGACAGGGGCTTCTGACAATAGATGTCCTTGCGCCTTGCAGGCCTCGAGGACCGGGATCGCATGCCAGTGGTCCGGTATGCAAACCTCCACGGCGTCGATGTCGCCACGCCCGAGGATCTCGCGATAGTCGACACAGGCGTCGCAGCCCCGATAAGTGCCGGAAGGCTTGTGCTTGTCATAGAAGCTCTCGACCAGCCTTCGGGCGGGCTCGCGGCCCCCCACCTTGCCGTCCCAGTAACCCGCGCTCTCGCGATTCACGTCGCAGACGGCCACGACCTGCACCCGCTCATCGTTCAGGAACGAGTTGAGGTCATTGAACCCCTGGTTCCCTGTGCCGATCACGGCCAGCGTCACCCGGTTGCTGGGCGCAACTGCGCCCCCCCGACCCACGGCCGAGGCAGGAACGATCGTGGGGAACGCAATCCCGGCCGTTACCCCGCCGAGCGTCGCGTGGAGGAAGCCGCGGCGGGAGCAATTCGAGGCGATCGCCAGGTTTCGGCTCATGGGAGTCACTCGCGAAATCGGGGAACAAACAAGAGTCACGCAAGAGTTGTTGTTCACGAACCGGGTTCAGCATACCATACCTCGCGCGCGGCCCCAACGACCGGGATCCCGCGGGATTCCGGGAAGGGCCGTGGCACGCTTCTTTTTTTGTTGCAATTCCGCTCGTCTTCAAACGACAATCGATCGCGGGCTTGAGCCGGTGGTGCCCCTGGCTGGCTTGCGAGGGGAAATCCTCACGATCCCAGAGACGATGGAGGATGCGATGATTCGCGGCGTTCACACGATGTTCTATTCCTCGCAGCCCGAAGAGCTGCGCGCCTTTCTCCGGGACAAGCTCGGGTTTCCATTCACCGACGTGGGCGAGGGATGGCTCATCTTCGATCTTCCCGAAGCCGACATGGGCTGCCACCCCGCGGGTGACTCCGAGGGGGCGTCCTCCGGAACTCACAGCATCTCGTTCTACTGTGACGATATCGAGAGAACGGTCGCGGAGCTGAGGTTCCGCGGCGTCGAGTTCACTGACCAGGTCACCGACCGGGGTTATGGCCTGGTGACACATTTCAAGATGCCGGGAGATGTGGAAGTCCAGCTTTACCAGCCCCTGTACACCAAGCGATCAGCGGTGGTTTGAATTCCGATCGTCGAGCGATCCACCGCTTCGAGGACAGCGAGAGGCTTGAGAATCTCATGCGCGTCAGCCTGGTCACGGAGACCTACTTCCCGCAAGTCAACGGCGTGTCGCGAACTCTGGGCGAACTGGTCCGTCATCTCGTGGAGCGGGGGGACGAGGTCCAGTTGATCCACCCCAACTACGGCCAGCCGGCCGACCGGCCGCACACTCACCTCGTGCGATCGATCAACGTGCCCTTTTACAAGGAGCTGTTTCTTCCACTGCCTCCCTTCGGATCGGTCCGGCGGTCGATCGACGCGTTCCGGCCCGACCTGGTTCACATCGCCACCGAGGCCACACTCGGCCTCAGCGTGCTGAGGCACGTGCTTCGCCGCAGGATCGCAACCGTCTCGAGCTTCCACACCAACTTCGACCAGTACAGCCGCCATTACCGGGTCGGCTGGGCCAGAGGGACGATCTGGCGCTATCTCCGCTGGTTTCACAACCGCACCAGGGAGACCTACGTCCCCTCCAGAACCACGATCAAGGAGCTTCAGGAGCTGGGCTTCGAGCGGCTGGTCCTCTGGCCTCGAGGTGTGGACGGCACCCTCTTCCGCCCCGATCGCCCGGGGCGACAGCAGGTGCGCCAGGGCCTCGGCTGGGGGCCGGACGACCTGGTCATCAGCTATGTGAGTCGGATCGCCCCCGAGAAGAATGTCTCCTACCTGGCCGATGCTCTGGCCATCGTGGCCGCCAGGAGGCCCGATGTGCGGATCCTGCTCGTGGGTGACGGCCCCACCAGGGGGGAGCTGGAACGGCGAATCGGCTCCATTGCCCGATTCGCGGGCTATCGCACGGGAGAGGACCTCGCCGATCACTTTGCCGCCGGCGACATCTTCGCGTTTACCAGCCTCACCGAGACGTTTGGCAACGTCGTCCTGGAAGCCATGGCCTCGGGCATGCCCGTGGTGGCTGTCAGGGCCGGTGGTGTCGGCGACACGGTGCAGCCGGGCATCACCGGGCTGCTCGTCGAGCCGGGTGATCCGCCCGACCGCATCGCCGACGCCCTTCTCTCGCTCGTCGCCCATCCCGACCGACGGCTGGCAATGGCTCTGGCTGCGCGTGCTTATGCGATGACGCAGAGCTGGGACGCCATCATGGGAGAGCTCCGCGCAGCGCTACGAGCTTGCGATCGACGACCAGGTCGCTGCCTCGGCCTCGGTCTCCTGAGCCCGTGGCTCGATCGCTCGCGGGGAAGTTCTCGAACGCGGCGAAATGCTCGCGCTCAACCCAGAGCCCCAGCCCGTTCCTCGCGGGAACCAGCCGTGACGGCAGGTATCGATCGTGGAGGAAGTCTCGGAGCGCGGGGAACGGGACGTACCCCGCGAAGATCAGGGCAGGGGGCCGATCGCGGAGCGCGCGCATGATCTCGGCGATACGGGGCTTGATCAGCGGATGGTCGCGCTCGGCCTGGTCGCGAAGCAGGTTGTCAACGAAGAAGTGCCGCGTCACGCCGTCGAGATTCCCGTAGAAATGAAGCGGGCTCTGCCAGCCCCAGACGTACAGGCGGGGATCGGTCCACACCGCCTTGCGACGGGCGAGTTCGCGGCCCAGGGCGCGAAGGGCCACCCACTGCCCTCCACCCTTGTACCGGACGGTAAGCTCCTGCGGGGGAACGAGAAGGTAGGCACGCACCTGCATCACCGCGGTCGCGGCGATCGCCAGCACCAGGATCAGGGCCGTCAGGGCTGGACCCCACGCTGCTCTCGCTGACTTCCGCCGGGCCGAGCGAGTCTCTGGTCCGGTCAAGACACCGACGCAGTCTGCCAGCGCCGTGGCCACGACCAGGGCGATGCCCGGTGCTGGCAACAGGTAGTAGTGCTGCCAGTAAAGCCCGGGCAGGACGACCTGCAGCCCCGCCGCGATCGTCCAGGCCGCGACCAGGCGACGGGGTGTCGACGTGCCTCGGCCGACGAGTAAGTAGGCGAGCGATGGGACCGCAACCAGCCAGAGGGGCCAGCTCCCCGTGCCCCACCAGACCAGGTAGTTCGTCGAGCCGAACGGCCAGGGGAGCTTGCCGGAGGGATCGGCATTCCCGGTCAGCCATCGCACCAGGCCCGAAGGCGCACCCGGCTCGGGCAGCGTGTCGGTCGCCAGGGCCCGGCCATAGTGCAGGATGTCTTCGTAGGCCGCCGCGCCCGCCCCCTGCACGAGCAGAATCACCGCGGCAAGCCCGACCACCGCCGCCAGGCCGAGCGCCAGCACCAGCACATCGCCAGGACGGCGCTTCCAGGCCGCAGCGTCCTGGCCCCGTTCCCTGCCGACGCGAAGCACCAGTGCGACGGCGTAAATGGCCGCTGGCAGGATGGCAACCTGCTTGACCAGAGCGGCCGCCCCCAGACAGGCCCCCGCCGCGACCAGGGGCCAGCGACCGCTCGAGCTCCATCCCCGAATCAGCAGCGCCAGCGACGCCACCGAGAACAGATTCATGAAATGTTCCATGTTCGATCCGTTACCGAACAGGTACGGATCGGTGCTGAGCAACACATAGAGGCCAGCGGCCAGGCAAGCGGCCAGGGCGCCGGCAAGCCGCGATCCGATCCACCAGACCAGGACGATCGTCAGGAGCACCGCGGGAATGGGAAGCACCCGGATGGCCAGCTCGTTGTAGCCTCCCAGGGCCACCGCCAGAGCGTACAGCCAGTAGCCGAGCGGCGGCTTGTTCTCGGTCAGGTCGCGGTACATCACGTCGCCGTGGAGCAGCCGGTGGCCGATGTAGGCATAGGCCGCCTCATCGCAGTCGAGCGGTTCGGAGGCGCCCGATCGCCCGGGGCCAGAGAGCCAGTCCGGTCGCAGACGAGATCGTCGGCGCGAACGTGTGGGCCCGGTACCAGACGTCCAGCACGAGAAGGACTGCCAGGATGATGATCGACCACCGCATTGGTTGAGGATCCCTGCTCTTGCCCGAGACCGGCCAGTCCAACTCGTCACCCTCGGGTTTCATGGGAGCCGATAGAGCCGCACGGGGTAGAGCATCTGGCGCGGCGAACGATACTGCTCGCGGCTCGATGTCAGCCCCACCGTCGCGCGGACCTGATCGAGATACGGTGCCCAGGTTTCGGGATCGATGTGCTGCGGGGGCTCGAAGGAACCCCAGAGTACGTGAGTGACCCTGTATTGCCGGATGACGTCCTGGATCCGCTGCGCGCTGTAGTTGCGGGGCAGGAGGATCGTCGTCCGGTCGCTGGCGACGCGAAGCTCCCAGGGAAACCAGGTCATGATGCGGGCATCCGGCGGAACACTCTCGGGATGGCTCTTGATCCAGTCTCCGGCGGCGGCAAGTGCCGGCCAGTGAAGCTGGTAGGGCTTCACCAGCCACGAGGCGTCGTAGGCCCACGTCGGGTCGGACCAGACCAGCGCCACGAAGCTGGCGGCCAGCCAGGCCATGGCGCGGGGACCGATCCGGTGTGCGTCCAGCCACTCGATGACACCGGCGACCGCCGTCGGGATGGCCAGCACGTAGACGGGCAGATAGTACCTTCCGAGCTGTGCGACCTGGGTCACGTCGGGGATGCTCTTGAGGGTCGCCAGCACGAAGACGGCGAGGATCGTCGCGACCAGCAGGTCCACGTCACGGCCAGGAGCCTCGGGCTGCCTCCGGTTCCGGAACAGCCGTGCCGCGAAGCCCGCGGCCAGCGGCAGGCCCATGATCATGGTCGAGTAGACGGCGATGATCAGGAGCGACTTGAACTTCACCCGGACGATCTCCTTGGCGTTGTCGCTCGTGTAGAACTGGTCCGGGCGCGTGTTCCCCTTGTCGTAGTGGTGAACGGTCCACGAAAAATTGTATTCAAAATAACTAGTATAAGTATAAAATGGCGCACCGTACTCGCGGGTGGTGACGACGGCCCAGGGAAGGATGACCAGGAGCGACGTTGCACACCACACGAGAAAGGGCCCGGACCGGCGGCGGCCGAGCCGGAAGACCGCGTGGAGGCCGGCCGCGGCGACGAGCGCCAGTCCCGTGTTGCGGGCGAGGATGGCCAGTCCCGCGCACAGGCCCGCCACCGCGGCCCAGCCCCAGACGCGCCCGCTTCCCGGCGGGGTATTCCAGGTTGCGGTCAGGCTCCAGACCGCGAGCAGAGCGGTCAGCGCGACCAGGCTCTCGCGGAGCACGAAACCGGCGTAGATCGCGTGTACCGGCAGCACGGCCAGCACGGCCATGGCCGCCAGCGCCACCCTGGTGCCGAATCGCTGTCGGGCGAAGAAGTAGAGGGCTGGCAGGGCCAGCAGGTTGATCACGAAGCTGCATGCCTTGGCCACACCGACCGTGGCCTCGAGCGACCGCCCCGGCACGATGCCGGCCAGCCGAAACGCCGCCGCGCGGACGTAAGCGTCGAGCGGCGTGGCCCAGTCGTCGAGCACTCCCTGTCCCTGGCGGATCCGGGGATAGTCGGTGAAGAAGCTCTCGACGTAGTGCTTGACCGGTCCCTCGCCGCGGTAGACCGACGTGGCGACCTCCAGGTAATGGCAGCTATCGCCCGGAACCAGGGGGAGATTCCCTCCGCAGATCCAGACCGTGGCGCGGATGGCGTAGCCAACCCAGAAGATCGCCAGCCAGACCCGGCTGCTCCTGCCCATGCGAGGGTACATCGCCAGCCCCAGCACCAGCAGGGCCGCTCCGATCGCCAGATGGCACCGCACCAGGAGAAGCTGGGACGGCCGGCGGATCGCGGCCAGCATGGGGATCTCGTAGAACTGGTGCGCGACGAGGTCGAACGCGGGAGTGATCCAGCCTGTCCGCCCGTCGACCCAGGCGGCGAGAATGGCCGCGCCGGCCAGGATCAGGCTGAGGAGACCCCACCGCGGTTCCCATCGCATCCCCACGCGCTTTGCTCCCCTCGGTCACCGGGTCCGGCAACGAACGCAGTTCGACCCGCGCTCAGCGGCCCGCGGCCTTGAGCATCGCCTCGCGGCGGGCGCGAAACTCGCTGTCCGGCTTCCATTCGGGGAAGCGGTCCCCCTCGGCCACGCGATATCCGACCTCGAGGATGACCTTCAAGTCCTCGGCGGCGCCCGAGAGGTCCCAGTCGGGCTTCACCTCGTCGCTGACCTTGTGATAGTCCTTCTCCGTGTACTCATCCTGCTTCTTCTTCGCGTAGTCGGCCGGCTTGTCGATGTAGTTTCGTCCGGCCTTGGGGTCGAGCGCAGGCACTCCTTGCTTGGCGAACTCGAAGTGGTCGGAGCGGTAGTAGTAGCCCTTCTCGGGCTCGGCGTCGGGGCCGACGGTGCGGCCTCGTGTCCGCGCGACCTCCACCAGCAAGTCGTCGAGCGCCGACTGGCCCATGCCGATGCTGATCAGGTCGCTGGTCCGGCCCCAGAGGTTGATCACGTCGAGGTTGATGTCGGCGAGCGTCTTCTCGAGCGGGTAGAGCGGAGCGGAGGCGTAGATATTTCGATCCCAGCAGGCCTTTCTCCTCCGCGGTCACGAAGAGGAAGAGGACCGATCGCCTCGGCCCCGGCTTGACCTGCGTGAACGCCCGGGCGAGTCTCGAGCACGGCGGCCACGCCCGAGGCATTGTCGGCCGCACCGTTGTAGATCTGGTCCCCCTTGAGGTTCGGATCCTTGCCCAGGTGGTCCCAGTGGGCCGTGAAGATGACGTGCTGATCGCGGAGGGCTGGGTCGGACCCTTCGAGCCGGGCGATCACGTTGTGCGACTGGACCTGACGCGACCTGGCCTCGATGGCGATCCTGGCCCGGGCACCTAGCGCCACCGGCTGGAAGTCGCGGCGGATCGCGGCCGCCTTGAGGGCGGCGAAGTCCTTGCCCGCGGCCTGCGCGAGCAGCTTCGCCGTCGGCGTGTCGATCCAGCCTTTCACCGAAACGGCTGGTGCGGGCGCGGCGGCCGCGGACGGAACGATGTCGAAGTTCTCGCGGCTCCAGCTTCCCTGAACCACCGAGAACGGGTATCCCGCCGGCCCGTCCTCGTGGACGAGGATTGCGGCCGCCGCCCCGTGCTTCGCGGCGATCTCGTACTTGTAGGTCCAGCGTCCGTAATAGGTCATCGCCCGCCCCTTGAAGACCGCGGGATCGAGCTTCGAAGGGTCGCTGGGATCGGGAACCGGAGGGTCCCCCACCAGCATGATCAGGGTCTTGCCGCGCACGTCGACGCCCTTGAAGTCGTCCCAGCCGTACTCCGGCGCGACCACGCCGTAGCCGACGAACAGGACCTCGGAGTTCTCGAGGGTGGGCTGCTCGCCGGCTCGTCCCGGAACGCCCACGAAGTTCTTGGGGAACTCCAGTGGTATCGTCTGGCTGCCGGCCTGGAACGAGCCGCTGCACCCTGGTGGCCTGGAAGCCCACAAGCGGCACGTTCTGGACGAAGGTCCCGTCCGGATTGCCCGGTTTCAGGCCCATCGCGCGGAGCTGGCCGGTGAGGTAGGCAATGGACTTCTCCTCGCCGGGCGTTCCAGGCCCCCGTCCCTCGTAGTCATCGGAGGAGAGCACCTTGATGTGCTGGAGGATCGCGTCGGGCGCGATCGACTCGAGCGCGGGGCCGAGAGCACCGCCCCGATCCGGGGCGGCTCCCGTCAGAAGGACGGCGAGAATGGTCAGTGCGGAAAGTCGTCGTGGCACGCGGTTCCATGAGCTCCTGGTCTCCTGGCCATGGCGGCGTCGCTGTCCTGGGGCCTTCTCCCCTCACGCAGCACCCATGATAAGGCCCGTGCGCCGGGAGAGCGACAGGGTTTTCGCGGTGTTCGACCGGCTTCGCCAAGGCGTGCTCACCGCCAGGTGGCGTGGCAGCCTACGAATCTCCCGGCCGGCTGCCTATAATCGTTGGTGGGCAGTCTCCGTGATGTGGCGCGGAGGTGCGGGTCCACGATTCGGTGAGTGTCTCACGGCACGGAGCGGAGTGAACTTGACCCATGGATGAAGCAGTGCCCGAACGACCTCGATGGGACCTGGCCGCGGAATCGATCGTGGTCAAGATCCGCTGGTTCGGCGTGATCATGGGCTACGTTCTGGTCCAGACTCGCACCGGGCTGCACAACCCCTCGGCCGTTCGCGCTTACCTGGCCCTGGGGGCCGGCTATGCGGCGCTCGACCTGGCCTTCTGGCGAATGGGGGAAGTCTTCCTCAAGCGCTGGCCGCTGTTCGTCTCGTTCATGGAGTCGGTCTTCATCGCGCTTCTGTGCTTCCACGATACGGGCCTGGAGAGCCCGTTTCGCTGGTACTACCTGCTCTCGCTGATCTGCTGCGCGATCCGCTACCAGCCGGCCGTGGCCTGGTGGACCCTGGGCTTCCACTCCATCAGCCTCCTGATCCTGGCCTGGAGCCAGGCATTCCGCACACCGACGGGCTCGGCCTGGCCCTTGACCCTGGTGATCATGGCCTGGGTGACCTGGGCAAGCTCGTCCCTGGCGGGCCTTCTCAAGGCGGCCGGCGAGCAGATGCAGGTGCTGAATCCGGAGCTGGTGCGGGTGCGGGCCGAGCTGGAAGAGCGCGTCGCCGAACGCACCGACGCGCTTGCGGACGTCGCAGGCGCGGCGTGATCCAGCAGGAGAAGATGGCCGCCTTCGGTCTCCTGGCCGCGGGCATCGCCCACGAGGTGGGCAACCCCCTGGCGGCGCTCAGCTCGCTCGTGCAGATGCTCAAGCGGCGGGGGCCCGATCCGTACACCTCGGAGAAGCTCGACCTGGCGGGCCGGCAGCTCCACCGGATCGAGCGGACCATCCGCGAGCTGATGGACTTTTCGCGGCCCGCCTCGCGTGCGATCACCCGGACTCGGATCTGCGAGGTGGTGGACGAGGCGCTCGGCATCGCCAAGTACTATCAGCGCACCAAGCAGCGGATGATCTCGACCGATATCCCCGCCAGCCTTCCGCCGGTGCTCGTGGTTCGCGACTACCTGACGCAGGTGATCCTCAACCTCGTGCTCAACGCCATCGACGCAACCGACGACCAGGGACGGATTCACCTCCAGGCCCGGGCGGAGGACGGGTGGCTGGATCTGCGCGTCGAGGACGACGGCCGGGGTATCTCGCTCGCCGACCGCTGCCGCCTGTTTCAGCCGTTCTTCACCACCAAGCCGCACGGAACTGGCCTGGGTTTGTTCGTCAGCCGGCAGATCCTCGAGGAGTTCTCGGGAACGCTGACCTTCCGTTCCGAGGTGGGCCAGGGATCGGTTTTCACGATCCGGCTTCCCTGGGAGACGACCGGAGGCGGAACGTCCGGGGCCCAGCGACGGATCGGCAACGACGTTCGCTGACGCCGTTGAGACGGATCGCCGGCGAGAGCATCGTTCCGGCAGGGCCAGCCCCGTTGCCTCCCGCCGTCGCCTTGACAGGCATGACTGACTTGTCGCAGACTCCCGCGAGGAGAGTTCCGCTCACCATCGGAACCGAGGCCGCCCGATGAGCATGGTCTCCATGCCGGCAAGCAGCGACTCCAGGGCCGGCGACTCCCGTGAGCCGCGCGGCCGCGTTCTCATCGTCGATGATGAAGAGGTCATCGCGGCCACGCTCAAGGAGTTCCTCCAGGGCGAGGCGTACGAGGTGGCCACAGCCATGGACATGCCCACGGCGCTGGGGCTGATCGCCTCGTTCGAGCCCGACGTGGTGCTGTGCGACGTTCAGCTTCCCGGGGCCGACGGCCTGACGCTTCTGAACCGCTCGCTCCAGGTCCGGCCCGAGACCCTGTTCATCATGATCACGGCCTATGCCACCGTCGAGAACGTGGTGGCCGCCTTCCAGCGCGGGGCCCACGATTATCTGCTGAAGCCGGTGATGTTCGAGGAGCTCCTGGCCAAGATCGACCGGCTCATGAAATATCGCCGCCTGCTGCTCGAGAACCAGGCATTGCGGCGCCAGTTCCACGCCCACGAGGACCTCGACACGCTGGTGGGACGGAGCCCGGCGATGCAGGCCGTGAAGACGTTGATTCGCAAGGTCGGCCCGACCCGGAGCACCGTCCTGATCACCGGGGAATCGGGCACGGGCAAGGAGCTGGTGGCCCGGGCACTGCACACCTTCGGCCCCGATCCCGACGCGGTCTTCCTCGCTGTCAACTGCGCGGCGATCCCCCACGACCTGCTGGAGAACCAGCTCTTCGGCCACGTGCGGGGCTCGTTCACCGGTGCCGACCGCGACCACGCCGGACTGTTCGTCGCCGCGGGACGGGGGACGGTGTTCCTCGACGAGATCGGCGAGCTGGCCAGGTCCACCCAGGCCAAGCTGCTCCGGGCGATCGAGAACAAGGAGGTTCTGCCGATCGGAGCCAATCGTCCCGTCTCGTTTCAGGCCCGCCTGGTGACGGCGACCAACAAGGACCTGCTGGCCGAGGTCGCCGCCAGCCGGTTTCGGGAAGACCTGTATTACCGGCTGAACGTGGTTTCGATCCATCTCCCTCCCCTCCGCGACCGCCGCGAAGACATTCCCGAACTGGTCTCGGTGCTCCTGGCCAAGCACACGGCCCGGCTGGGCAAGCACGTCCAGGGCGTGGACAACGCCACGGTGCGCGGCCTCATGGCCGCCCCCTGGAAGGGCAACGTCCGCGAGCTGGACAACGCCCTGGAACGCGCCGTCATCCTGGGCGACGGCCCGATCCTCAACCCGGACGATTTCCCTCCCGGTCTGATGCTGGAGACCGACGCCGAGAACGGAACCACCCGCGACAATCTCCGCGCGTCCGTTCGCGAGTACGAGCGGCACCACATTCAGCGCGTGCTCAAGGACTGCGGCGACGACAAGCGCGAGGCCGCCCGCCGGCTCGGCCTGGGACTCTCATCGCTTTACCGCAAGCTCGAGGAGCTTGACTTCCGATCGCCGTGAACAGCCCACCACGCCGGCCCGGTTGACGAACCTCGTAGCCTGACTTCATGATGAACCGAGGTGAGGGAAGGAGCGGGGGGAGGGTTGACTGGCGGCATCGGAACCACGGCTCGACGCACGGGCTTGACCCGGCAGGCGGACTCTCATGCGCTGCACACGCTGTGATGGCCTGGCGGTTCCCCAGGCGGTGGGGATCGACCCCGACGGCCGGGTGGTCTTTGGCTGGTGTCTTGCCTGTCTCGCCGAGGCCAGTTGCCACCTAGTGGAAATTCCCTCATCCGGGCCCTTGGAGCTCAAGCTCTCCGTCCCGGCTGGAGCGTCCGGCCGGCGCAGCCCGTCTCCGCAGGGAATGCTCCCGCGCGCGGCGGCGATCAAACGCAGTGGATCGTGGCGATCGTGGCCTTCCTGATGATCGGCTGGGGCCTGATCCTGGTGGCCGCCGGTCTCTTCACCGGATCCCGCCCGGCGGCCGGCAGCAGCCCCCTGGGCAACGGGACCGCGCCGCTTTTAGGAGTCGGCGGGACTGCCACGGCACTGCTTGGCCTTGGCCTCATGGTCCTGGCCTCGCGCCGGAACTGGTTCCCGGGCACATTCCCGCTGGCCCTTTTGAGCTGGCTCGGCTTTCTCATCGCCCTGGGCATCCTGGCCTGCGGAATCATCAACTACGATCCCCGCCGCAACGTGCTCCTGGTTCTCGCCGCGGGGCTAGCCCTGGCCGTCTCCGTGATCGCACGGCTGCTGGAGCGATCCCGCAGGGAAAGGCCGCCGGCCGGCTCGCTCTCTTCCGGAACTCATGAGAACCGCCAAGGGGTTGGACTGGGCAACCGGCGCGGCGTTTAATCGACTCACTTCACGTGCACGCTCACTGAGGCAACACATGATCTGCGAGCCGTGGGTCAGGATGGGGTGATACCAGCTCAGAAGCAGGGTTTCGCCCTCCTTGATCCGGCGACCGCCAGGGTGAGCAGGCGATCGACATTCTCGTCGACGAGCGGGTTGGTGCTGCAGTAAACCCACCGCTCGCGGAACTGAGGACCTTCCGGCTCGGTGGCCTGCACGCGGCTGTGAGCGAGGCTCAGCGAGAGGACCACGAGCGCGGGCAGAGCCCGGGCGGCGTGCCCCCGTAGCGGGAAGCGGAGCATGTTCTGGTCCTTATCCAATGCGCCCCGTGATGTACGCCTCGGTGCGCTTGTCCTTGGGGTTGGTGAACAGCAGGTCGGTGGGGCTGAACTCGGCGAGGATGCCGGTGCGGTGGCCGTCGGCGGTCGAGGACTCGTCGAGCATCAGGCAGGCGGTCATGTCGCTGACCCGCCGGGCCTGCTGCATGTTGTGGGTGACGATGACGATCGTGTAATCGTCCTTGAGGTCGTCCATCAGGTCCTCGACCCGGGCCGTGGAGATCGGGATCGAGGGCCGAGCAGGGCTCGTCCATCAGGATGACCTCGGGCTCGACGGCCAGGGTCCTGGCGATGCAGAGCCGCTGCTGCTGGCCGCCGGAGAGATCCAGGCCCGAGCGATGCAGCTTGTTCTTGACCTCGTCCCAGAGGGCCGCCCGGCGGAGCGACCGCTCGACCAGCTCGTCCATGTCGCCCCGGTAGCCGTTGATTCTCGCACCCCAGGCGATGTTGTTGTAGATGCTCTTGGGAAACGGATTCGGCTTCTGGAAGACCATGCCGATCCGCCGCCGCAGCGAGACCGCGTCGGTGCCCGGGGCCGAGATCAGCTCGCCGTCGAACCGGATCTCCCCTTCCATCCGGGCACCGGGGATCAGGTCGTTCATCCGGTTGTAGCACCGCAAGAGCGTGCTCTTGCCGCAGCCGGAAGGCCCGATCAGCGCGGTGATCTTGTTCCTCGGGATGTCGATCGTGATTTCCTTGAGGGCCAGCGCCGTTCCATACCAGACCGAGAGCCCGCGGGTGGTCAGTACCATGGGATCTGCGGCCTTGGCCGCGAGGTCCTGGCGGGTGGATGCGGGTGCCGTCTCGACTCGAGGATCTGTCACGCTCATGGGTCCATCAGGGCTGCTGCCCGAGAAGGTTCGGTTCGAGCTTGCTCAGTGGAATCGTCGGAAGCGGGTGCGAATCATGATGGCGGCCGCGTTCATCGAGAGCAAGAGGACAAGCAGGATCACGATGCCTCCCGCCGACACGGTCTGGAACATGCGGTCCGGTTCCTTGGCGTAGTTGTAGATCTCGACCGGCAGGGCCGTGTAGCGATCGAGCGGTCCCTTGGGCAGCTTGCGGATCGCGCCGGCCGCGCCGACCATGAGCAGGGGGGCTGTCTCGCCGATGGCTCGCGAGAGGCCGAGGATCGTGCCGGTGAGGATGCCCGGAAGCGCCGAGGGAAGCACGTGGCCGCTGACCATCTGCCAGCGGGTGGCGCCCAGCGCCAGCGCGGCCTGGCGGAGCGAGCTGGGAACCGTGCGGAGCGCCTCCTGGGTCGCGATGACGATGATCGGGAGGATCAGCAGGCTGAGCGTCAGTGCCCCCGCCAGCAGGCAGGGGCCCAGGGCCAGACTCTTGATGCCGAAGGCCCTGACGAAGAGGGCCAGGCCGAGGATCCCGTAGACGATCGAGGGCACGCCCGCCAGGTTGGCGATGTTGGTCTGGATGATCCGGCGGAGCCGGCCGGGAGGCGCGTACTCCTCGAGATAGACGCCCGCCCCGATCCCCACGGGAATCCCCATCAATGCCACCAGGCCCAGCAGCCAGAGGCTGCCGACGATCCCGACCCGGAACCCCGCGTTCGCGGCATCGCTGGACTGCCGCTGGACGGCGAGCGTCTTCACGAGCGACCAGAGTTCCCGGAGGTTGGCCCCCACCGCGTACCACGGGTTGTCTGGCTTCCCCTGCAGCGCCGCGTAGAGAATGGCCCCCAGCAGCACCAGCAGCACGACCACGCCCAGTGAGGGTCGCCAGGAAACAGGCCGCACTGAAGAGCGGCCCGAGGAGGCTCCGGATCCAGCGGTGCGGCCGGAACCGTGGCGCAGCCGTCTGGCTCATTGGTAGACCTCGCGGTAACGCCTCAGCACCAGGCCCGAGACGATGTTCAGGGCCAGGGTGATGGCGAACAGGGACAGCCCCACGGCAAAGAGCGACAGATACTTGGCCGAGCCGTACGAGGCCTCGCCGCTGATCACCTGCACGATGTAGGTGGTCATGGTCTCCAGGGACTCAAGGGGGTTCAGGGTGATCTGGGGCAGCATCCCCGCCGCCAGCACGACCGCCATCGTCTCGCCCACCGCCCGGCTGATGGCCAGGATGAACGAGGCGACGACCCCGGAGAGCCCCGCGGGAAGGACCACGCGGGTCGAGACCTCGAACTTGGTCGCCCCCAGACCATAGGCCGCCTCGCGCAGGCCCCGCGGGACCGCCGAGAGCACGTCCTCGCTGAGCGACGACACCAGGGGAATGATCATCACCCCGACCACGATGCAGGCAGACAGCGCATTGAACTGCGGCACCCGGATCCCCAGCGGCTCGAAGATCGCCTTGAGCACCGGCGTGACCAGCAGCAGCGCCAGGTAGCCATAGACGATCGTCGGAATTCCGGCCAGCAACTCGAGTGCCGGCTTGAGGATCCGCCCGGACCCTGCGAGGTGCGTACTCGCTCAGGTAGATCGCGCTCAGAAGCCCGATCGGCAAGGCGATGCACGACGAGCCGAAGGCGATGGCGAACGTGCCCCAGACCAGCGGCAGGATGCCGAACCTGGGAGGCGTGGCGTCGGGCTTGAGCTCCGTGCCGAGAAGCACGTCCAGGATGCCGACCTTCGACACCGCGAAGAACTCGACGGTCTGGACCCCCAGGACCAGGATGATTCCCAGCGTGGTCAGGATGGTGATCACCGCGCAGAAGGCCAGCACCACCGAGACCGCGACCTCCCAGATGGCAACCCGCCGCGAATGCCCCGACCAGAGCTCGTCATTACTGGAGTTGCCGGGTTTCATGACATCCCCGGGATCGGCGGCAACTCGCTTGGAAGTGGACACGATCGCGGTCCTCCAGGAGAAGTCTGGGGCCAGTGAGCCTCCTCCGGATCACATCTCACCGGTCCACCACGAGGAGCCATGGGTCGGTTCACTTCTTGGCCGGATCCGATCCGGAGCTCGGCGCGGCCGCTCGCTCGGATCCTGCGAACAGCTTGCTCATCGCCGCCGCGTTGGCCTTCAGGTCGTCGTCGGTCGGGGGATCGTATCCTCCCTTGACCGAGAGCTTCTGCACGTTTTCCAGATAGAAGGTGAGGAACTGCTTGATCTCGGGGCGTCCGGCAGCCGAGTTCTTCACGAAGATGAAGAGGGGACGGGACAGTGGCTTGTAGGACTTGTCGGCGATCGTCTCGGGGCTGGGGAGAACCGGCTTGGCGTCGGGGCCGTTCTGAACGCCGACGGCCTTGAGCCGCTCCTTGTTCGCGGCGTAGTAGGCATAGCCGAAGTAGCCGATGCCGTCTTCATCGTTGGCCACGCCGCCCACAAGGGTGTTGTCATCGGCGCTCTGCTGCACGCCGTCCCGCTGGCTCTTGGCCTTGCCCACGATGGCCTCGGTGAAGAACTCGAAGGTTCCCGAATCGTTGTCGGGAGAGTAGAGGATGATCTTCCGGTCGGGCCAGGCGGGATCCAGGTCCTTCCAGGTCTTGACGGTCGAACCGGGCTGCCAGAGCGTCTTGAGCTGCTCGACCGTGAGCGACTTGACGAACGTGTTCTTGGGGTTGACCACCAGCGTGATGCCGTCGTAGCCAACCAGGAACCGCGTCCACTCGATCCCCTGAGCCTTGGCCTTGGCCTCTTCGTCCTCCTTGGCCGTGCGCGAGGCATCGACGATGTCCACCTCGCCCTGGAGATAGCGGCTGAAGCCGCCGCCTGTCCCATGATTGTCCACCACCACGGTGACGTCGGGATTGACCTCCTCGAACGCTTCCTGGGCGGCCTTGCTGATCCGGAACACGGTGCTCGAACCGTCCACGACGACCGTGCCGGCCTTCTGGCCACGCCCCGCCGGCTTTCCCGGCCCCCCGGGGGCCGCTGTCTCATCCGAGCCGCAACCGGCAAGGCACCATCCCAGGAGGACCAGTCCGCCCATCGCCAGGTTTCTTCTCATCAGGAACATCGCGTTCGCTACCTCACTTGCCAGAACCACGGGTCATTCACGTTGATGGTCAGCCTGCGAGACTCCTCGCACCGATACCCATCCTGACGAGCGGCCGACCCAACCTGTGCTCCGCGTCGACGCACAGGACGCCCGAGTCCACACCATGCAGAGAAGAACTCGACAGACCCAGTCTACCGCATCGGGCACGTCTGTTCGATGAGCGAGACGACCTGCCGGGATGCGAGCTCGTCTGCGGATCCAAGAACACCCGGGTCAAGAACTTACTCTAACAGGGGCTCGTGAAGATTCGATGAAGAACGCATGTGGGACACGGTTTGCGCGAGAACGCCCGCACGATCGTCACACGATCTTCGACGACAGATCGGGTATGATCATGGCCCGGGCGATTTCCTTTCGGGCAGGAGGTCGTCGCTGGTGCGCAGGACCCTGACCGAAGGTGAGAGCTTGACCATGATCCCGATCAACGACCGGATCTCACTGAATGAGGAGGAGTTCCAGCTCGACTTCATCCGTTCGTCGGGACCTGGAGGCCAGAACGTCAACAAGGTCTCCACGGCCGTCCGTCTCCGGTTCGACGTGGCCGGTTCTGCTTCGCTGCCCGACGACGTTCGCCACCGGCTGATCCGGCTGGCGGGCAAGAAGGTGGGGGCCGATGGCGTTCTCACCATCCACGCCCGGGCCAAGCGCACCCAGGAGGCAAACCGGCGCGAGGCGATCGAACGACTGGTCGAGCTGGTTCAGAACGCATGCGTGCGACCGAAGACGCGACGAGAGACCCGGCCCACCCACGCATCCCGCAAGCGCCGGCTTGAAACCAAGCGGCGCCACGGCGAGACGAAGGCGCGACGGCGCTCACTCGGCTCGACCGAGGACTGATCCACGAGCCGCCAGGTCGGCATGTCGTCCGGCAGGCAGCCGCGATCGCTGAGCCCAGACGATCAAGCCCAGAAGGAACAGAACCACGCTGATGTTCTGAGACAGTGTCATCCCCGCGAAGATCGGAGCCTCGTCACCTCTCAATCGCTCGATGGGCCACCTTGTCACTGGGTAAAGCACCATCAACAGCGCCATCACCTCGCCATCGCGACGCCGGCGCGGGAAATACGCACAAAGGATCGCAAGGATGATCACGCCCGCGAGGGCCGCGTAAAGCTGGGTAGGGTGGACGGGCAAGGAGAATTCGGCGGCCAGTGGAAGGATTCCCCGTTCGACCTGCCCCTGCCAGGCGTGAGAGCCCGCTGGAAAACGCACGGCCCAGGGCAGCTCGCACGCGGAACCAAAGCAGCAGCCCCCAAGGAAGCAACCCACCCGTCCCAGGGCGATCCCCAGGGCCACCGCGGGGGCAACGGCGTCGGCCATCGGCCAGAAAGGAAACCGGCTTCGCCGCCAGTACCAGAGCGAGCCTGCGAGCCCCCCCATGATACACCCATAGAAAACACCGCCGCCTTGCCCGCTCAGAATCAGATCCGTCGCCGAGTGAACAGTCTCGGGACGCTCGATCACGAAAAGAACGCGTGCCCCCACGACTCCCCCAAGGAAGAGCCAGGTGGCCAGCCCGTAAACGTGGCTCACTCCCAGCCGTTCGCGTTTGGCCCTCCAGGCTGCGATCCCGAGCGCCCCCGAGCAGGCCAGGAAGATCATCACTCCATAGGCGTGAATCTTGAGGTTCCATCCCGGCAGCTCGTACAAGATTGGCTGCATCCCTGCTGACTCCCTCCTGATTCTGCACGGGAACGTGACCGGTCCGTCCGACCCGCGAATCGGACAGGGGACGAGGGCGAAGGAAAGATGCCAGGTGGGGCGAATTTTCACAAGGCGAGTCGGGCAGAGGTTGGGATCAGATCCGGGCGGGCGGGATGACCCAGATCGGGGGCGTCCCGTCGATTCGCGCTTCGGGACCGGAGAAGAGCGGCGAGCGTGCGAAGGGATTGACGCGAACGTCAAAGATCTTTTCGATGCCCTCGTCGAATTCGAGGAGCCCGGCGATCTTGCCGGTGGCCAGTTCGACCACGGCGACGCCGCACTTGAGCGAGCTCGGAGGGAAAGGATCTGAAGGAAGCTTGGCGTGTGCTTGCTGACGATTCGCCGGGCGCAAAAATCGGCAGAAAGGGAGGGCGCTCGGGCCCCGGGGCATCCGGCTCGCCGGCCGCCGGAACGGTCGGTTCGCTCACGATCAAAGCTCCAGGGGGCAGAGGGCGATCCCCGTCGTCCCGGGCACCGTCGCGGGCACTGATCCGGGGAAGATGGGTCTCGTTGCCCATCCCACATCCCGCACTCACTCTCGCTTGGATTCGAGGTCGTGTCAACTCGGCCCTTGGGGCAGGTGGCGGGACCTTCCTGATGCCGGCCCGGCAAGGATCGATTACGATGCAAGAGCCGGCCCCGCGCCGGGAGTAGACTCCGCGATTCGAGGTCGGCCGGCGGGAAAGGGGCTTGCGCCCTTCCCACCTGGTGAGTTGACCTGAGACCACTCGAGCCTGGAGCAGGACCATGCCGCCGATTCTGAGCAGCGAGGCCTTTGGCCCCGGCTCCACCATCCCCCGACGACACACGGGGGATGGCGAGGACCTCTCTCCGCCCCTTGGCTGGACGGACCTCCCACCCGAGACTCGCGAGCTCGCCTTGATCGTGGACGACCCCGACGCCCCTAGCCAGCAACCCTGGGTGCACTGGGTGATCTCGAAGATCAGGCCGACCGAGCCCGGGATCCCCGAGGGCGTTCACCTCAAACCTACCCCGAGCTTCCCCGCGGGTGCCGTCCAGGGGAAGAACTCGTGGGGAACCATCGGCTACCGAGGTCCCTCTCCGCCAAGAGGGCACGGCGTCCATCGCTATGTCTTCAGGCTCTACGCGCTGGACGAGCCGCTGAATGTTGCGGCCGGACTTGATAAACCGGCCCTGCTCAAGGCCATGCAAGGACACGTCCTGGCCATCGCCGAGCTGATCGGCACCTATGAGCGAAGATGATCGGGGAGGTGGTCAAGCGTCGTGCCCGACACCAGGTCACACCGAGGCCCCGACCCGCACGATGCCGAGGCGTTCGCCGCGTCGGCCGTGCCGGCGCTGCGGAACGCTGTTTCCGACCTCTCGTGGCTGCTCGGGCGTGGCTATGCGATCGTCTCGGCGGTCAAGCTGGTCGGCGATCGCTGGACGCTGACCGAACGCCAGCGGCTGGCGGTGCGGCGGGCCGCTTGCTCCGATTCTGCCCGGGCCGACCGGCTTGCACGGAAAACCCCATGTGCCGTGGTGAGCAGCCAGCTCCTCATCATCGACGGCTTCAACGTCGTGACCACCATCGAGGCCGCCCTCGGCGGGGGTGTCGTGCTGGCCTGCCGTGATGAGACCTTCCGCGATCTCGCCGGTGTTCACGGCACCTACCGCAAGGTTGCCGAGACCCTCCCCGCCCTCGAGCTCGTTGGCGCACGGCTATGGGAACTCAGGGTGACCCGGGTGCACTGGCTTTTCGATCGCCCCGTCTCCAACAGTGGGCGAATCCGCGCGATGCTCGAGGAAACCGCGGAAACCCGGGCATGGGACTGGACCGTCGAGCTGGTGGACAACCCCGACCCCGTGCTTAAGGCATCCGCGGACATCGTTGCCACGGCCGACAGCGCGATCCTGGACCGGTGCGGCCGATGGTTCAACCTGGCGCGCGACGTCATCGAGGCCGCCTGCCCAGGAGCCGCGATCGTTGACCTGAACCCATGACGCGGTTGCAGAGCGTCGATGGGGCGAGCCGTCTGCGCCTTCCGGTCCCGTCGCACCACCCGGCGGACTCCGAGATCAAGACGGTCCTCGCCGCCGCTGGAAGAAGTCGGCGATGGCGTGCCGGGTGGAAGGGAGGAACGCCAGCTCGACGCATCTTTGGATGGCGGAATTCCGGGCAACCTCGGGCCCCTCGGTAAGATCCGTCTCGATGAGCTGCATGAGGGTCTGCTGGGCTTCGGGAAAATCGGCGGGCTGCTCCTCGACCTTCGCCGCGGCGAACTCCAGCTCGTCGCGCCAGATGTCGGGGGGCAGGGGACGGTCCGGCGGCGGCTTGCGGTTGAGTGTCTCGGCGATCCGATCCTGCTCCTCCTCGGACACCAGCCGATCGACGAGTCCCTGGGACTTGGCCTGAAGGAACCCGATCGGATTGCCAGTCAGCAGGAGATTGAGGGCGTCCCGAGGGGAAAGGAGCCGAGGCAGCCTGACGATAGCCCCCCAGGCCGGGATCAAGCCCAGTTGCACCTCGGGGCAGCCGAGCTGGAGCGGGACGCTCGAGGCCAGGGCGACGCGGGATCGGCATGCCAGGGCAAGCTCCAGCCCTCCTCCCAGGCAGACCCCGTGCACCACGGCAACGGTCGGCACCCCGAGCCGCGCCAGCCGGTCAAGGACCGCCAGACCGCGTCGGAGATAGGACCTCGAGCTCGGCGGGCGAGTACGACATCCCCTGGATGGTCTTGAGGTCGGCCCCGGCACAGAACCCCGCGGCCTTGCCGCTGCGGATCAGCACTCCCCGGACCGAGGGATCGCCTTCGATCTCCGTGAGACGTCCGTCCAGTTCCTCGAATCGCGGCCGTGTCCAGCACGTTCTGCGAGCGACCCGGAGAATCGAACCAGAGGGTCGCACACGTCGCCGGAAGCCTTCTCCAGGCGCCAGATTGTCGGGCTCGGTCCATCGCTCATGGTCTTTGCCTCGAGAGAGGATTATGATCACGGGAGGCGATCCATTCCGCGAACCGCCAGGGAGCTTGCCCGATGGCCGTGACATCAAGAGAGATCACCAGCAACATCCTCGGGCTCATCGGCGCGGTGGCCGGCGGAGTTCTGGGATATTACACGTTTCGGTGGATCCGTTACTACAAGCTTTACGGGATGATGATCCCAGGTGCTCTACTAGGGCTCGGTTGCGGTCTGTTGTCCCAGCATTCCTCGCACTGGCGAGGGCTAGCTTGTGCGGCCGCTGGCCTCGGTCTTGGGCTCTTCACCGAGTGGCGTTTCTTTCCGTTCATGGCCGACGACAGCCTTGACTATTTCCTCAAAACACGTACTTGGTGTAAACATAGTGCATCTTCTGATGATCGCGGCAGGAGCGTTTTTTTGCGTACTGGCTCGGCAAGGATGCAGGTTTTCGATTCTTACGCGGGATACAGAGGCGCGATCGAGCGCGCGAGAAGCTGGATTCTCCCACGTCCGTGTAATGCAGGCAAGAAAAGGGGATCGGATGTCGACTGCATCACCAGACCGGACCACTGATCGTTCTGCCGACGAGGCCTTGACGGCCCAGCAGATGCAGCAGGCGGAGGAGCTGCTCTTTTCCGAGCCGCCGCGGGAAGGATTCGCCAAGGCCCTGTTCCGGGGCGAATTCCGCGGGGACATCCTGTTCCCATATCCCCAGTTGCCTGCGTCCCAGCGCGAGGCCGTGGAAAACGCCGTCGCGGCGGTTCGGGTCTTCACCCAGTCGCACATCGACCCCGCGGCCATCGATCGGCAAGCCGATATTCCCCGGCCGGTGATCGACGGTCTCGGCGACCTGGGCGTGCTGGGAATGACCGCGCCGACCGAGTTCGGAGGCCGGGGATTCTCCCAGCAGGGATACTGCCGGATCATGGAGGTGATCGGCGGCCACTGCGCGTCGACGGCGGTGTTCGTCAACGCCCATCACTCGATCGGCATCCGCGCGCTGGTTCTCTTTGGCACGCCCGAGCAGAAGGCGCGATGGCTCCCGGCCCTGACCCGCGGCGAGAAGCTGGCCGCTTTCGCCCTGACCGAGGAGCAGGCCGGCTCCGATGCGTCGAACGTCCAGACGACGGCCGCCCCGAGCGCCGACGGCCGGACTTACGTGCTCAACGGGACCAAGCGGTACATCACCAACGGGGCGATCGCCGACGTCCTGACCGTGATGGCCCGGACCCCCGATCCGAAGGGCGGCGAGTCGAAGATCACCGCGTTTCTCGTGACGCCCGACCTGCCGGGCTTCGAGGTGGTCGAGCCGCGGATGGCCAAGTGCGGGATCCGCGGGACAGCCACGGCGAAGCTGGCCTTTCACGACATGCCGGTCCCGGCCGCGAACGTCCTGGGACCCGTGGGAAAGGGGCTCAAGGTCGCGCTGACGGTGCTCGATTTCGGCCGCACGACCTTCGGCGCAAGCTGCACCGGGATGGCCAAGTTCTGCCTGGCCGCCGCCACCCGGCACGCCGCGCGGCGAGAGCAGTTCGGCCGGCCCCTGGCGGATCTCGAGCTGGTTCAGAAGAAGCTCGCCTACCTGGCCGCAACCGCCTACGCGATGGAGGCCACAACCTACGAAACCGCCGCGCTGATCGACCGCGGCACCGAGGATTACATGCTCGAGACGGCCATCCTCAAGGTCTTCTCGACCGAGGCTCTCTGGCAGGGCGTGTACGAGACGCTCCAGGTCCACGGCGGCCAGGGCTACTTCACCGATGAACCCTTCGAGCGGCTGATGCGCGACGCGCGGATCAACACGATCGGCGAGGGGGCCAACGAGGTGTTGCTCGCCTTCATCGCCGTGGTGGGCATGCGCGACGTCGGATTGGGGCTGAAGTCGACGCTCGAGGGGCTGAAGCGACCTCGCTCGTTCCTGCCGACCCTGTGGTCGTTCAGCCGGGAGCGCATGGGCCGGATGGTTCAGTCGCCCGCCGTGCCGGTTTCCTCGCCGAGCCTCGACCCGGCAGGCCGCCTCCCTGGCGCGCAGGGTTGCGCGATTCGCCGGGGTTGTCGAGCGCGTTCTCATGACCCACCGCGAGTCCGTCCTCCGGCGCCAGCTCATCCTGGAACGCGATCGCCAGCGCGGCAATCGCGCTGGTGACCGCTTCCTGCACCCTGGCCCGCCTCGACGCCCAGCTGACCGCGAACACCGACGGGCCCGGCGATCGCGAAGCGGCTGAGCTCTATCTCCGCATGGCCTTCCGCCGCTGCGACGAATCGCTTCAAGCCCTGAAGCACAATGACGACGACGCGACGCTCGCCGCCGCGAGCGCTGCACTTCGGCGGTTCTCGTGAGAGACTTCAATTCCCTCGTGGGACAAGATTCCAATCTTGTCATTATTTAAATTATATAATAATTAAATAAATGTAAATCACATGATAAGAAATGACAAGAATTGGAATCTTGTCCCACGGGAAGAGGCTTTCGAGATCCCTGGCCTGCATTTTCTGGAACTCGCCCTGCGGCAGGCCAGGTTGACCTGCTCGAAGCCCGGGCGGGCACTGCCAGGATGTCGCATCCGCGGCTTGGCGAGGGCGTCGTCGTCGCTTAAACTTGATCTCCTCACAGGTGCACCAGGGAGCCCGACCCGATTCCGTCCAGCATCTGAAAGGATCAAGAGTCATCATGCATGCTAGATTGGATCATCTTGGGATCCCTGGCGATCCTTTCGAGTCTTTGCCCGGGTGAGAGTCGCGGACAGCAGGCTCCGGCGTTTCGCTATCCCGAAGCGCCGAGATCGGCCACGGTCGAGGAGTATCACGGGGTCAAGGTCGCGGATCCCTATCGGCCGCTCGAGGATCCCGACGCTCCCGCGACCCGTGCCTGGGTCGAAGCCGAGAACAAGATCACCTACTCCTTCCTCGAAGGGATCCCCCAGCGGACCGCGATCCGCTCGCGCCTGACGGCGCTCTGGGATTACGAGAAGTTCAGCCCGCCCCAGATCGAGGGGGGGCGGTATTTCTTCTCCTACAACACGGGACTGCAGAATCAGAACGTGCTCGACACGGCCGACTCGCTGGACGCGGCGCCGAGGCCCGTGCTCGACCCCAACACGCTGTCGCGGGATGGCACGGTGGCCCTCGCCGGAATCGAGGTGAGCCATGACGGCAAGCTGCTGGCCTACGGCATCGCCGCGGCAGGCTCGGACTGGAACGAGTGGAAAGTGCGGGACGTGGCCACCGGGAAAGATCTGACCGATCACCTGAAGTGGATCAAGTTCTCGGGGGCCCAGTGGACCCCCGACGGCAAGGGCTTCTTCTACGGCCGCTTTCCGGAGCCGAAACCTGGCGAGGATCTGAAGGGGGCCAACTACCATCAGAAGGTCTTCTACCACCGTCTTGGAACTTCCCAGGGGGAAGACACCCTCGTCTGGGAGGATCCCGAGCACAAGGACTGGCAGGCTCACACGACCGTCAGCGACGATGGGAAATACCTGATCTTCACCATCGGCAAGGGCACCGACGCGAAGTACCGCGTGCTGTTCCGGCCTCTGGCCGAATCCGGGGCAAAGCCGATCCACCTCGTCGGCGAGTTCGATGCCGAATACCAGTTCATCGACAATGATGGCCCGGTCTTCTGGTTCAAGACCAACAAGAACGCCCCAAGGGGAAAGGTCATCGCGATCGACACGCGATCTCCCGGGTCCGAGCACTGGAAGGTGCTCGTTCCTGAGATGACGGAGACCCTCGAGTCGGTCGATGTGGTGGTGGACCAGTTTCTGGCCCTCTATCTGAAAGACGCGCACAGCGTGGCTCGCACCTTCGATCAGACGGGCAAACACGTGCGTGACGTCGATCTACCCGGGCTCGGAACCGCTGCGGGTTTCCGCGGCAAGCGGAAGGACAAGGAAACCTTCTACGAGTTCACCTCGTTCACGGCGCCGCCGATGATCTATCGTTACGATGTCGCAAGCGGGGAGAGCAAGCTCTGGCGCCGGCCCAGGCTGAAGTATGATCCGGCGGACTACCAGACGACGCAGGTCTTCTATCCCAGCAAGGATGGCACCACCATCCCGATGTTCCTGAGCCACAGGAAGGGGCTGAAGCGCGACGCCGCCAACCCGACGCTGCTCTATGGATATGGCGGCTTCAACATCTCGGTGAAACCTGCGTTCAAGCCCGACAATCTTGCCTGGATGGAGATGGGCGGGATCCTCGCCGTCGCCAATCTCCGCGGCGGCGGCGAGTACGGGGAAGCGTGGCACCAGGCCGGGACCAGGTCGAACAAGCAGAACGTGTTTGATGACTTCATCGCCGCCGCCGAATGGCTGATCGCCCAGGGATACACCACACGCAGCAAGCTCGCCATCCACGGCCGGTCCAACGGCGGATTGCTCGTGGGGGCCTGCATGACCCAGCGGCCAGAACTCTACGGTGCCTGCCTGCCGGCCGTCGGAGTGATGGACATGCTCCGGTTCCACAAGTTCACGATCGGCTGGGCGTGGATCGACGACTACGGCTCATCGGAGAACTCGGATCTGTTAAGGTCCCTCGTCGGTTACAGCCCGCTCCATAACATCAAGCCGGGAACCTGCTACCCGCCGACGCTGATCACAACGGCCGACCATGACGACCGGGTTGTCCCCGCGCACAGCTTCAAGTTCGCGGCCGCGCTGCAGGCCGCCCAGTCGTGCGACAACCCGACGCTGATCCGGATCGAGACCAGGGCCGGCCACGGTGCGGGCAAGCCGACCACCAAGCAAATCGACGAGGCCACCGACCTCTGGGCTTTCCTGGTCAAGGTGCTGAAGATGGAGGCCCCTGTATCCCAGGGCAGGGCACGCCAGGCCGAGTGAGTCGACTCGCTGGCGACGCGACGATCCCGACCCATCGGGAAGGCGAACGAGGGACAGAGCCGCTTCCTGAAGCACTCCAATGTCGTGGAGGAGCGGCTCCGTCCGCACATTGTCGCGACTTGGTCGTTAGCCAAAGCCGGCCGGGACCGGTCAGAACACCTTCAACAAGGCAACCTGCATGTTGTAGGTGAATGCGTGGGGTCCTATCAGTGGGAACTCCCAGTAGTGCAGGAAAAAGAAGTTTTTCGCGATGTGGAACCTCGTGCCCGGGCCGACGGCGAAATAGGTTTTGGTGTTGCTGGTCCCATCAAGGGGCACTTTCCAGTTGCTAGCCGCGTAGAAGACCAGGTCGCCGAACGGGACGTCGTGTGGCCTGAAGTAGCGGCCGATGGCCAGGTCGCCTGTGTATGCCGTGCCCGAGGGGCCCTGAGGCGCGTTCAACGGAACGAAGATGCCGGACCCGCCGCGAATGACCCACGGTCCTCCCGGGTTCCACCAGAACTCATACCGGGGTTGCAGCGCCATGATGCCGTTGCCGGTGGCCCCGCTGCCCGTTGGAGTGCGGACATCCACAGCGAGGACGTGCGTCGCCGCTGCGGTCTCGGAAAGCAGGAATCGCGGTATGATCGTGAGGTCACCGAATTGCGACGTATACCCGCGCCCGGCGCCTGCGTTCCGTTGGAAGTGACGAACGGCACGTAGAAACTCAACTCGAAACGCCGTGAGAACGGGAGAAAGATCTGGTAGAAGCCGGTGTAACTATTCCCGTGATACGGCTGGTTGAGGCTATTGGAGTAGCTTAACCCAGCCAGCCAGAGCCGGTAGAAGACGCCGTCGAAAGCGCCGAGCCAGCCGTGCCGGGGAGTCAGGTCGTCCTGTCCGGCAGGTGCGCCAGCCCAGGGCTCCAGCCAGCCTTCCGAGAAGAAGGTCCCCAGCGACAGTGGCCGCCATCGCCCTGCGGCATAGACATCGCCGAAAAGAGAGTCGGTGATCGTACCGAGCAGGCTCATCTCGACCCGGGGCGCTGTCGGCGCAGCGCCTTCACCCGCAAAATACGACGGAGCAGCCGGCGCAGGCTGCGTGAAGGTCGGCTCCGAGAAAGTCGCGGGGCCACCGGCGATGCTCGTGAAATCGGCTGGCGGAGTGGTGCTCGGCAGGGTGGGAGTCTGAGCACGTGCCGAGGTGCTGATCATCAAGGCCGCCACCGCAGCAACCGCGAAAGTTCCACGCGTGGAACACTGACTCGGTTTTTTCCTGATCGAAAACATTAGCGAATCCTCCTCGATCGCTCTCCGCAGTTTTGCGCTCGCGGGGGCGAAATCCCGATCGTTCCTCTCCTCTCCGGGAGAACCGCGCGTGTCGGGCCATCCTTCGGCTCCGTGCGTGGTAGCCAAAGTATCGGACAGATCCGGTAGAGCGAATCAAAGGGATTTAGTGAGGAGGCGTGACTTGGGGAACATCACCGCGTCCGGATAGAGAATGGGCAGGATGTGCCGGTTCGGTGAGAGTGAGCGGTCGCGCCGGGTTCAAGGGTGAGGGAGATGCGTGTGGCGCAAACCCGCAGTCTGGGCTGGGCAAGCCGCGGCACTCCGCTGGAGTCGTGCCGCTGCATGATCAAGTAGACGCCATCCAGCCAGACGGAACAGGGGTGGGCCTGAGAAGATCCTCGCCCACCCCATTCGGTTTCAGTAAGCCCATTACTTGGGATCGAGTTTCTGCTTGAGTTCCTCGGTGGTCACCTCGCTGTCGATCCCGCTCGGGAGCACGTCGAGTCCGGCGGTCCAGACGATCGCGTTCATGACGAGCTTGCGGAAATTGGGGTCGCCTCAGTTCTTGTGGAAGTGGGCGCCTGTGAAGCCGAAGCCTCGGCCGCCATCGGGTCGCGTGGGGCCGCCGACATGCCCTGGACGCGCGTCGTGACAGTGCCACGGCGGTCCGGTAGAATCCAGCTTGATACAGTTGCAGCGACACAGCAGCCTCAGCGAGGATCAACAGGCAGGAACCCGACCATGGAATTCAGTCCGTCCGAGGTCATCTTGTTGTTACTCGCGACAATCGGACCCCTGAAAGTCACGATCGTGTGCGCCACCCTGACCGCCGACGCTTCGCCGGAGTTCCTCAAGAGAGTGGCATTCCGGTCGGTCCTGATTGCTTTGATCGTGTGCATCCTGTTCGCGGTGCTCGGAGAGGCCATTCTCAGGCTGTTCAAGGTCTCGGTCCCGGCCTTCCAGATCGGCGGCGGGATCATCGTGCTGCTCTTCTCCCTCGACATGGTAATGGGCAGCAAGCAGGGGAGCAAGGACGGCGTCAGCAGTCCTGAGGAGAAGAACGCCCAGCCCTCGCTCGACATCGCAACCTACCCGCTCGCGATTCCGCTCATGGCCTCGGTCTCCGGCCTCGTCGCCATCGTTTCCTTGCTCGCGCAGCGAGATGATCTCGGGGCGCTGCTCTTCCTGGCGGGTGTGATCGTCGCGATCATGGCGATCAACTACCTCTGCCTCCGTTCCTGCAAATACATCGTGCAGGCGGTGGGCCCGACTGCCCTCCAGGTCGTCGGCAAGATCATGGGCGTCATCCTGGTCGCACTGGCCGTCGAGCTCATACTCATGGGATTGATCGGCCTGGGGCTCATCGCGAGACCCGCCGGACGTTCGTCGAGCGCCGCGCCATCACCCACGGCCGAAGCATCCGACGTCCAGGGATTCACCAGCCAACGGATCTTGAGCCATTCCGGCAATTCGACTGGACGGACTTCTCCGGATGATCCGATAAAACAGGTTGGAACCGGTTCTTCAGTCCTCGGGGCGTATTGCATGCAGTCATCGTCTTGCGAGGAGCGATTTTGCGAGCCAATCCCCACGCGACGATTGGCCCACGGATTTCCCGCTTTCCAGTCGACGGACCATGAGAGAGACGGATGCCCTCTTTGGTCTTGTTCATTCATGGATGCTGTCGAACTCTGAGCGACTCCCGGATCACCAGGGTGTGGCTTGCGGCCGGCTTCCTCTTGCTCCTGTCCCTGCACGGCCCCTCGGTCAATGCGGAGACACCCACTGCTGCCCAGGGGAGCAACCGCCCCGACGCATCCCCGGCGGAAGGAGCCCCGATCTCGCTCGAGGGGCTCGCTCACCAGTTGCAGCGTCTCGAGCAGCAGAATGCGAAGCTGGCCGAGCAGAATCGATCGCTGGTCAAGCAGCTCGAGGCGGTGACGAGCCGGTGTGATCAGCTCAACCGGCGGTTGGAGCAGATCGAACCGGGGGCGGGATTGCCGACGCCAACCTTGCCTGCCCCCGTGCCGCGCGACTCGGAGTCTCCCTTCGGCGCAGTGCGGCAGTTCCGAACGGATCAGGGTCCACTCCAGGGCTCGGGACCTGGCTCCGGATTCGCTTCAGGAGGGACGCGGGAGGCACCTGACCTGCCCCAGGTCGCCCGGCCGCTCGATGAGGCGGCACGTCCCGAGTTCTCGAGGTTCCTGGTCGGTGACTACGACGACGATCGAGGCATGTTCGTCCTGGTCCGGCCCAGGGATGAGCAGCGTGTCCCGTTCGAGCTCCGGTTCGACCTGTTCACCCAGGCGCGGTACACCAACTTCGCGCGGAGCGCGAACTCGTGGGTCGACAGCACCGGCGCGCGGCAGCCGGTCGGGAGTTTCGACTCCGTGGAGATCACACGTAACTTCATCCAGTTCTCGGGCTTCGGACTCGATCCTCGGCTTCAGTTCACGGCGTTCATCTTCTCTTCAACCGCACTCAACGACACGGTCTACCTGGGATGGATCAACTACCGTTTCAGCGATGCCTTCGACCTGAGGGTCGGCAACTGGCTCGTGCCGGGCACGCGGGAGTGGAACGAGTCGTTCCGTTACACGCTCGGCGCCGATCGCCTCATGGCGACGACGTTCTTCCGTCCGAACATCAGCCCAGGCATCTGGGCACAGGGTGAACCGATCAAGAATGTCCGATACGTCGCGATGCTCGCGAACTCGCTGAATCGGTTCAGCCAGGGTATCGAACGGCTCGGCTCCGCGATAACCTTCGGGGGGACCGTCTGGTGGGAGCCGCTGGGCGACTTCGGTCCTGGGCCGTCGGACATCGAGAATCATCAATCGCCGAGCCCGCGGATCGGCACCAACCTGGCCCTTTCGCATGAGACGAACCAGGGCTTCGGGACGGCTGGGTTGGCGAATCCCGAGGACACGATCTTGAGGCTCTCGGACGGAACGCCCCTGTTCCGACCGGGCGCGCTGGGGCCGGGTGTCGAACTGATTTCGACAGGCGTGCAACTCTGGACAATCGATGCCGCGGTCAAGTACCGCGGCCTGAGCCTCTCGGGCGAATATTTCTTCCGATGGCTCGACACCTTCAAGCAAAACAGCGGCCGGCTGCCGTTCCGCTCCCTCTTCGATCAGGGCGCGCTGCTCCAGACGGGCTGCTTCGTGATGCCCAGCAAGCTCGAGACATTCGCCCGCACCTCGTTCGTCACCGGCCCGTTCGGTGGGCGGCAACGAGTTCGGCGGCGGTGTGAACTGGTACGTCCGGGGCAGCCGCGACTGGCGGTTGACCTTCGAGGTCCTCCGTATCAACCACTCGCCGGCGCAGAACATCTTGACCGGCTACCGCGCCGGCGAAAGTGGCACACTGTTCCAGCTCCAGTGGTTCACGGACTTCTGAGGCCCAAGTCGACGCGCTCGAGGGGACGTCTTGGGTCTCCCACTCCTGGGTAGCCGCGCCGATCAGCCGCGACGGCGGCCCCGTCCGATGCGATCACACCGAGGGCTTGCAGGGTGTATTTCTTCCCCTGCTCGCTCCTTCAGGAACCACCGCGCCTTGGACTTGCCGTACTCCCTCAGTTCATCCAGGAACTCCCGCTTGCGATCGAGCTTCGAAGCATAGCCCAGGTCCCGATCCAGATGGATGCGCGAAACGTGGATCGGGTGATACTTGGGATCGTTGAGCTTGCCCTTGGCGATCAGGCGGTTGAACATCTCGATCAGCGTCAGTTCCTGCTCCATCGAGAGGTTACCGGCCAGTTGGTTGCGGCGATCGGCGATCTCGTGGGTCTCCGTCGGCACCCGGGCACAGGTGCTCGAGTTGATCTGGATGACCCAAAGCTCGTTGATATTATAGTCCGCGAGATCGTGGATCGGCGGGTTCTGGGAGAACAGCCCGTCCCAGTACACGCCCCGGCCAGGGACCGTGACCGCCCGGTAGAGCTCCGGGATCGCCGCGGAGGCCATGCAGGCACTCGACCCGAAGCTCCTCGCCCGTGAAGACCTCGAAGTGACCGGTGAGGACCTCGACCGCACCGATGAGCAGCGCCGGGGCACCCGGCCGGCGGGCCAGCTTCCGCAGCTCTTCGAAATCGAAGTGCTGATTGAGGATGTCGCGGAACAGTTCCTCTCCCCACGTCGGAAGGTGGTATGGGCTCACCTCGGGCAGAACCATGTGATTCCGCAGGCTCACGAGGTTCAGCATCGTCTGATTGACGATCTTGTCCCAGGGCTCGTTCGCCGCGATCGCCTCCCAGAAGTTCTTGAGTTTCTCGCTTGCCAGTTGCGGGTCACCCCGCAACAGCCCGTCCCAGGCCAGGGCCGCACACATGGCCCCGCCGGACGTGCCGCTCAGTGCAACCACGTCAACTTCTTCGGGGAGGCGGCCCAGTAGCTCCTGAAGGACGCCCGCCGAGAACACCGTATGACTGCCTCCTCCCTGGCAGGCGATCGCGACCCGGCTCCGCGGAGGGGCTCCCATGACACCAGCTCCTTTCAATTCTGTCGGTACGGGGAGAATTAAGTTACGTTTCATTATACTGCCGGCCAACAGCGGAACCAAGAGTACGGCGGCCTGAGCCGCTTTAGGCGTGAGATGCACCGGTCACTCACGGTTTTGAAGCGTGAGGAAGTTGCAGGTGGCGCCAACCAGCAGGCTGGCTGGGGCAAAAGCCATGGCACCGAACTACTTGGGATTGAGGTTCTGCTTGAGTTCCTCGGTGGTCACCTCGCTGTCGATCCCGCTCGGGGGCACGTCGAACTTCTCCTTGCAGTGCTCGTTGTTCTTGAGATGGTCCCTGCAATTGCGTGCGCGGTCCTCGAAGACGTCGCCCAGCCCATGGAGCTTGTTGTTGTAGGTGGTTCCTGCCGCCTCGCAGATGTTCTCGGCGGCGCCGGTGCCGCGGCCGCCGCAGCCGATCAAGCCGACCTTGATCGTGTCGTTGCCCTTGGCATGAACGCTGGGCACGAAGGCCAGGCCGGCCGTGGCCGCGGCCGAAACCTTGAGGAAATCACGACGATGAGAACCGGTGGGATCGGTCATTGGGTCCCACTCCGGGGTGAAGAGACGGGCCCGTCCTGCCGGCACGATGCCCACCGTGCGGGCCCGAGGAAAGCAATCTTCGGCTTGATTGGATCAGCGTGTTGTCTTGCCTTTGACCACCTGCGACTTCAGACCCTTGAGATTCTCCTGCTCGCTCAGGGGCCGGACGATCCGGAAGCCGACGAACGTGGCGTCGGTGTGCCACCAGATGCTCTGGGGGCGCTGGGGATCCTGAACGCTCCACTCGGGGTTCGACGACTTCCGAGCCGCGCTGCGGAGCCGGTCGGCGTTGTCGTCCCACGAGCCGCCGCGGGCCACGTAGGGATATTCCTTGGCGTCGGGCAAAACGACGGGGCCCAGCGTCGGCTTGTCCACTGGGTACTGCTTGTACTGATCGGCCAGGTAGTGGTCCAGGCACCATTCCGCCACGTTGCCGTGGATATCGAAGAGCCCCCAGGGATTGGGCTTCTTCTTGCCGATCGGCTGGGGCTTCTCCGCGTTCTCCACGTACCAGGCATAGTCGCCGATTTGTGAGGCATCGTCACCGAAGAAGTACGGGCTCTTGGTTCCTGCGCGGCAGGCATACTCCCATTCGGCCTCGGTGGGCAGGCGATAGACCTTCCCCGTCTTGGCGGACAGCCAGCGGCAGTATTCCATGGCGGCATGATGGGTGATGCAGATCACCGGCTGCCCCTTGCGGCCGAAGCCAAACGTCTCATCGGCGTAGGGGGGCGTGGGACGGGTCACCGCATCGGCCTTCTGCTCGCCAGCCGGCTGGCCGGCCAGGTCCACGCCGTCGCGCTGCTTCTTCTTGAGATCGAGGGAGAAGGCGAACTGGTCGTACTCGTCCCAGGTCACCTCGTACTTGCCCATCCAGAACGGGGCGATCTTGACCGGGTGCCGGGGGCCTTCGTCCTCGTTCCGCTTCACCCCTTCGGCGTGAGAACCCATCACGAACTCGCCACCTGGGATCGGCACCATCTCGAACTTGACCTCGGCGCCCGTTATGGCCTCCACGTAGGGCTTCATCTCCGAAGGGGCAGTGGGGCCGGGCTCTTGAGGCGCGGCGTGGACGACGTGGGCGAAACCCAGGGCCAGCGCCAAAGCGCCGGCGAAACGACAGGCGCGCGACAATCGGCTCACATTTGGTATGCTCCACTAGGTACGTGTCGGTTCCAGGTTCTTCGTCCTCATGCGTTCCGGGACATCATCGTGCGCGGGAAACTCATGGTCGCATTCGTGGTTGCTGCCGGTCTGGGTCTTGCAACCCCGGCCCCGGCCGACTCGAACGTGGATTCAGGCGGGAAACTCTCCCGGTTCGAGTCTGTGGAAACGCACATGGGGTGTTCCTTCAAGATAGTTTTATACTCCACCAACGCGGCCACTGCTAGACGCGCCTCCCGCCTGGCGTTCGACCGGATCGCCGCGCTCGATGCCACCCTCAGCGATTATCAGCCCGAAAGCGAGCTGTCTCGCCTCTCCCAGAAGAGCGGCGGTCACCCGGTTCCGGTCAGCGCCGACCTGTTCGACGTGCTCGCGCGGTCCAAGGACTTCTACGCCCGTACGGGAGGCGTCTTCGATGTGACCATCGCCCCCGTCGGCCGCTTCTGGCGGCGGGCGCGGCGGGATCGCCATCTCCCCGACCCCGAGAAACTGGCCGAGGCCCGCACGCTCGTCGGCTCGGACAAGCTGCTCCTGGATGGAACGAGCCGAACGGTCCAGTTGCTCAAGCCGGGGATGAAGCTGGATGTCGGCGGGATCGCCAAGGGCTATGCCTCGCAGGCGGCCATCGACGTGCTTCGGGCCCAGGGCATCACCCGCGCCCTGGTAGGTGGGGCGGGAGACATCGTGGTGGCCGATCCGCCCCCCGGCGCCGCGGGCTGGACCATCGGCATCGCCGGCCTGAACCCGGCGGACTCCGAGCCCGAGACTTATGTCCTGCTCAAGAACGCCGCGATCTCGACCTCGGGTGACGCCGAGCGGTTCGTCATCATCGACGGCCATCGTTACTCGCACATCATCAACCCCCTCACGGGGATGGGCGTGGAGGACCGGGCCAGCGTGACCGTGGTCGCCCCCGATGGCGGAACCGCCGACGCCCTGGAGACCTCGGTTTACCTGCTGGGCCCGGAGCGCGGCCTGAAGCTGATCGAGGAGTCCCCGGGAGCCGCAGCCCTCTACGTCCGTTCCACACGGGAAGGAATCCGGTCCTTCGAGTCGTCCCGGTTCAGAGACATCCCCCGGACAAAACCCAAGGCATCCTCGGGCGAGCCTCCGGCTGGGGGAGCCGCCGACTGACGGGGTGCGTCAAATCCGGCCTGGCTTCACGGATTCCCTCCGAGACAAAAGAGCCAGCCAGGCGTCTTGTTTCGGAGCTCTTGGTAGGGCAGATGCTTTGGGAGACCGCAATAGCCTCCCAGACTCCCAGATTTTGTGCGTGGGCGGCAGCGTTTGACGCGCCTGCGTTGCGAAACAGCAACGTGATCCTTCCCCACGATCGAATCGTTGGACTAGAGTTGAGATAAAGCATGCCGTTTCCTTCCCTGACTCCCACCCACATGTTCCTGCCTGAGACGCCTCAATCACGAGGTGAACGGCCCGGTGAGGACGAGACCGATGCTCGACATCCTGAACACGTACGGATTGTTGGATTACTCCTACTGGAGTTGGATCGCAGCTATGCTGTTTGTCGTCACAGTGCTGCGAGACGTGATCGAAGATCGATCATGGGCGGGCGGTCGCTGAACGCTGCCGGTTTGCTCCAACAACTCGCTCACAGTCAGCCGCGGCCTTGGCATCAAGTCCGGCGCGCCGCATGCTCTTGGGGATCGCCGATGCCGTCAGAGTGTCGTTCGATTCTCACATTGCCTGTCTTGCACTCTGATCAACCATCTTCGATGAATGTGTGAGCGGCTAGCCGCAGCCCGCCGTAGCTCTGAACGCGGTGAACCACGCAGGCAGGCGATACAGGAGTAGCCAGCTCCGCCACGCGAAGCCTGTGAGACAATTGATCCAGACGATCCGATCGCCGAAGAGGAAGAACACAACGATCATCGCGAATAGCGAATGGGTCAGAATCCGATAGGCGCGGTAGCTGGCGTCCTCGGCATTCTTGTCCACGTGACCCTGAGCGAGCGCCATGACCACGAGCGCCAGCAACGCGATGAGCGAGGCCGGAGTTCCCGGGGCGCGGTTCGTGCCGATCTGGTTCGTCCCCGGGGAGCGCCAATACAAGGGACAGCTTTGTGGTGGAGTTCAGATCCTGATGACCGACTGGAGTGCCTTTGACCCAATGAGGCTGGGCCTGGCTCTTGCCTTGACGCTTCGGAAGCACTATCCCCAGGAGTGGAAGCCCGAGGGGATCCTCGCTTTGCTCGGGGACTGCGCGTCGTACCAGGCCATCCTCGCCGGCCGGCAAGTCGAGGCGATCGTGGGCCTCTGGCAGAGTGAGCTGGCCCCATTCCTGGCAATCCGTGCCCGATACCTGCTCTATGATCGAGGGACGAACTGAACGCGGGCCCGAACAGGGCTCCCGCCTGTCAGAGGGGCTTTCGAGGCCCCGGCGCAAGGGGGAGCGGGTCCGTGTGAGGGTCGCTGGACTGGTAGTCGTTCCTGACCCAATCCCGGAACCGCTGGGCCGTATGGGCGAGCTTCCGCGAATCGAGCCACCTTGCATATTCCTCCAGGGGTTCATGCAAGTGCTCGGGCCCGAAGAACGGCACATGGCTATGGATGAGGGTGAACGCCCGAGCCGCCTGGCGGGGAGATTCGCCTTTACGCATCATCAGGTAGATGGCAGTGGCGAGCCCGGTCCGGTCGGCCCCCGCCTTGCAATGGATCAAGAGGGGATAGGTGCAGCGATCGAGGACATCGATCAGGAGCAGCAGCTCCCGACGGGTTGGCCGGCGCGTGGCATTGAGCGGGAGGTCGAAGAAGTCAACGCCGTTGGCTTCCGCGGTACGGACCTCGGCGACATACCATGGGTCTTTGGATGACCCTCCTCTCAGATTCAAGATCGATTCGAGGCGATGGTCCTGAATCAGCCGTGTAAGCTGGGTCGTGGGTTGCGCCGAGCGAATGACGAGACCGGGATCGACGATTCCCACGTTCCCATCCAGCCAGGGCCGCATGAGAAGCGAGCCGGGAACGGCCAGGCCGAGCACAACCGCTAGTAGAGCCGATCGGAACAGGGTCCGTCTCATCCGTCTCTGCGGCCGAGGCAGTGCGGCGGAGGGATCAATCGGGGTGGTGATCATGGTCACGAGGATCGCCCTTGATGAGGCCGAGGACGTCGGTCATTTGGGCCCGTCGTGTCGTTCCCCATGAAAATCTAGCCGAGTCTGCCACCGGGTCAACCCTGATTGTTCAGCCGAGGCGGACCGATCGCTCCGGGGGGGAATGCATCGAGCCGAGCCGCTGCCCGTGAGGGTATGGCGGATGGCGGATCGGCTCGAGATGGACCCATGAGAGTGCGGGACAGTCAGGCCATCAGACGAGGCAAACTTGCAGACTCAGCGTGCTCCAGGCTGGGTGGGCAGCGTGGGGGTCGTTCGGGTGGTCGTTGCAGCGGCAACTGGTACTTGCAGTAACTTGAGGGACCGGGCTGTGAACGAGTACTGGAGCATCGTGTTCAGGACGGTCTGGAACGGAGCCGCCAGGCGATCGACGAAGATCGTGGCTCGTACGATCGGGTCGCGATAGACGACGATCCGGTCGCCGGGCATGAGCTGGTAGTTGGTCGTGGAATCACCGGCGCTCATGATCGCCGCCAGGTTCACGGGCAAGGTCTGCTCGCAGCAAGCCCCCGGCGGGGCCGGGCGGACCAGGCGGATATTGGTCGGCGCGGCCGTGGGAATCAGGCCGCCGGCGAACTGGAGTGCGTCGAGCACGGTCTCGTTCCCGGTGATCGGCAGCCGCCCCGGGGCGGCGACGTCGCCCAGAACATAGTAGTTCTTGCTGTTGTAGGCGGTGACGTCCACGAACACGCGGTCGCTGTCCTTGGGCTCGATGGTGATCACCTTGCCCGCGGCGTCGGTCTTGCCGGCGCCTGTCTCCGGGTCGATCTCGACCAGACCCAGCACTTCGTCCGTCAGGAACTTGCGCAAGTGGAGGACGACCTTCTCCTTCATCTCCTGGATCGTCAGGCCGGCGACGTAGACATCGCCGTAGAAGCCCAGCGAGATCTTGCCGTCGGGCCGGACGAGCCGCTCGCCCGAGATCGGCCGCCCCGGCAAGGCCTCGAGGACCTCCACGAGCACCAGGTCGGGAGGCTCGACCACGTAGTCCGGCATCGAGACCTTCTTGAACTCGCTGGGGATATTACTGTTGGCGATCTTCTCTTCCGGCGTCTTGACTGTCTGACAACCGCTCGCGGCACACATGGCCAGTGTGATCAGCCAGCCGGCCCGGCGGATTTTTCTTGTGCGATCCATGCACCACTCCCTCCCGGCACTCCGAGACCGGCCGAACAGGCCCCCGAAGTTTCGGACCAAAGCAACCGCCGCGATCCTTCACGGCCGGTGCAGCTCGCCGCCGAGGCGATCCTGTTCCCCGTTCGATTGGCTTCTTCTCCGAGGGGCCGACCGGCCGTTGATTGCCGGATCGGTCTTGACACGACATAAAATCGGCACAATCCCCCGCTCGCTCAAATCGAAAGCAAGCGGATTCTCGTTATTGCCCCGTCTGGGGGAACTGGCGCATCTGCCGGTTGTAGTAAGGTTGGGACCGGCTGCCTGTCGTCGCCGTGGTTCCCCGATTGAAATACCGCGCGGCCTGGCCCCCCGGGATATTGGCATTCCGGGTGTGCGCCGCAATCACTCGGGCGTCCGCCGCACGACCGGCGGTCTTGCCGCTGCTGGCCGTTCCCGCCGCCTGCTGCCCCGCGGGCCGGACGCCACTGAGCTGACCAGTGCCCAGCCCCAGCGAGCGCTGCGCCGTCGAGAGCATGAACAGCCCGGCCTGGCCCTGGGTCATGGGTATGGCCGCCGGCCCGTAGACATAGCCCAGGCCGAGCGGGTCTGTGACCATTGAATTCGCGGTCCCGGTTGCCGAGGTCTTCTGGCTTCCCGTGCTTGCGGTCATCGGGATGGGAATCAGGGCGATGCCCGATTGGCCCAAGGGCGAGCCCGTGAGAATACGCCTGAGGAAGGTAGCCAAGACCGAACGATAATGCCGAACCGCTCTGCGCCGGCGTCAACGCCTGTGCATGGGCCTGGTTACACGTGGCCCAGGACAACCCCGCCAGGCAAAAGAAAGCCCCTTTGAAAAGCCATGCTCGCTGCCCGCTCATCCGTGTGCTCCTTGACCCCCGTGGTCTGACAGGTTTCCCATGCTACGTCGAATTCTGTGGGGACCATCCATCGCCAGCCCCCCTCCAGTCTCGCTCTTCCTAAGCAATCGGTTCCCCCGCGCGTTCGTCTTATCCAATTCCACCCGACAACTCGGGTACGAACGTCAAGAACGCTGCCATGAGCATATCCGCTTCAATCGCTATTTACGTAAAATACGGATTCTTCCTGTTTTCACCAAATTCGCTGGAGACCTCCAAATCCCGAACCCGATCGAGTTTTCACAGGATTGTGACATGCTGGGCCTGCCTCCGCCCAGGAACTCAGGAGGCGAACCAAGTCACCGTGATCGGACGAGGCAAGGAATGCTGACGAAATCATGGAGGCGAAAACCTGGACAGGTGCTGGCCGTGGCGACGGTCGTCTTCAGCCTGTCAGGGCTGGCCCAGGCCCAGCAGAGCGGGCTGTTGCCCCTGCACCCGATCAAGCGGGAGAGGGTTCCGTGTCCCGAAGAGGACCCGATCTACAAGCTCTATCGCTCTCAGTATTACGGGTATTTCCCGACCCAGTGGCGGCCGTTCCCCCAGGGCTGGAGTTTGCCCAGTCCGGAGGGGCCGAAAACCAAGCAGGCTCTGAAGGACAATCCGATCGAGGCACCAAAGCCGCCAGCCGGCGAGGGTGAAGGAGAGGAGGCGCCGGCGCGCCCGGAGCGTGGCCAGCAGCCCATACCCACGCCTCCGCCCGAAGATCGTTCGCCTTTCGAGATGGACCGACCGGACAACGCTGCGCCCGGGGCTGGAGCGCGGCGGCCCGCGGCTCCCCGGGATAACCCTCCGCCCGTGGGAGCCGAGCCGTCGCCCTTCGACATGCCGGCGGACAAGCCGGCTGACGCAGGGACCGCGCCTGCACTCCGGCCGCGAGCACCGCAGCCGAGCCGGCCCGCCCCGACTGCACCCGCGGCGGGTGCACCCGCCCTTGAGCCGCCGGGACCCGCGCCGGCCGCTCCAGCTCCACCCCGGACCTCGCGAACCGACGACCAGGGCGAGGCCGCCGGCGTGAGCGATCGAGGACCGCTTCTGGCCATGCCCGATGCGACCCTGCCGACCGTCGAGGAAGCCTCGATCCCCGGAGCGGCGACGGCCGTCGCGGTTGCCGAACCGGTCCTCGGCGGTCCCGGAGCCTCGGCCCCTGTGACGACCCCGGCGGCCCCTCAGCCCGCACCGCGGCGGAGCCGCCTGAGCTCCCTCTTCGGCGGCGATCGGATTCAACTGGCTGAGACGCTGATCATTCAGGCTCTCTCGCGGCACAAGACCCCCGGGGAGGGCGAGTCTCCCGTCGAGCCTGCCAGAAATCAGGCTTGGTGGAAGGCTCGCCCTCCCGTTCCTCGTTTCGAAGCGTGGCCCACGAGTGGTCCAGGTTTCGTTTGAGTCATTCAGAAAATCCACGGCCCCCAGTCCGGGGAGCCGTCCCTTCGACGAGCGAGACATTCAGGCTAGCCACTCGCGCCCTCCCAGCGTCACAATCAATCTGTCGAATCGCAGGACGAAACGATCGGGTGAGGCGGGTTGTGAGCAACGACGAGGCGTGGGTGGGCGACGGCATGAGAATCTCGCGGAAGCCCAAGATCGTTGCGGCCATCGCGGCCCTGGTTCTCACGCTCGCCAGCGCTTTGCTGCTTGCAGGAAGCCGCGACTGGGAGAGTCCCTGGCTCCGGGCTCTGCGTCTTCCCGCGGGGATCTGGCTTGCCCTGGTTCCCCTGATCCTCGTCGTCGTCGTGCCGGTGGTGGTCCAGGAAATCCGCCGCCAGAGGCGGAAGCCGGAGGCCGAGCCCACCGCCATGCCAGTGCCCGAGGCCCTTTCCAGGGCAGCCGGGGCGCAGGCGAAGCGCGCGGGTGAGTTCATCGACCGCGTGGCCGACCCGGCGCGGCGGGAGCAACTGGGCCGCGAGCTCTCGAGCCTCCAGACCGAGGGCCAGGGCGAGGTCAGCACCCTGCACGTGGCCGTCTTCGGAACCGTGTCGGCAGGCAAGACCTCGCTGATCAACGCCCTGATCGGACGCGAGGTGGGGACGACCGAGGCCGTGATGGGGACCACCCGCCACGGCGAGAGCCACACCTACGAGCTGAAGTCGGTCGATGCGGCCGTCTCCCTGACCGACACGCCCGGGCTGTCGGAGGCGGGGGAGGGGGGCGAGGCCCGGGAGGTCGAGGCCCGCGCCCTGGCCGTCCGCGCCGACCTGCTCCTGTTCGTGGTCGATCACGACCTGATCCGTAGCGAGTACGCCCCGCTGATCGAGCTGGCCCGGCTGGGCAAGCGGTCGATTGTCGTCCTCAACAAGAAGGACCGGTTTCCCGACGACGACCTTGCGGCGATCCGGGCGAAGCTCCGCGAGCGGCTCTCGGGCGTGGTCGATCCCGCCGACATCGTGGCCGTCGCCGCCGCACCCCGGCCCATGCCCGTCCGCATCCAGCGGCCCGACGGCTCGTTCGATACGGTCCTGGAGCTGGAAGAACCGGACATCGCGGCTCTGCGATCACGAATTGCCGAGGTGCTCCGCCGCGAGGGCAGGTTCCTGCACGCGGCCAACCTGCTGGTGCGGGGCCGGGTGCTCGAGCAGGAGGCCCAGGAACAGCTCGCCCGGGAGCGGGAGCGTCAGGCGATGGCAACTGTCGAACATCACCAGTGGATCACGGCCGGCACCGTCTTCGCCAACCCCATCCCCGCCCTCGATATCCTGGCCGGTGGCGCCGTGCAGCTTGACATGATCGCCGATCTGGCACGGATTCACGGCGTGGAGCTGAGCAGCGGCCAGGTCCGCAGCCTGGCCGCTCAGATGGTGCAGGCGATGCTCAAGCTCGGGCTCATCGAGACGGCGACCTCGCTGATCGCCGGCATCTTCAAGCGGACGGTCGTCGGCTTCGCGGCCGGAGGGGCCGTGCAGGCCGTCACCATGGCCTATCTGACGCGTGTCTCGGGCAAGTCGTTCACCGACTACTTCCGGCAGAACCAGTCCTGGGGGCCCGAAGGCATCTACGGCGTGGTGCTGCACCAGTTCGAGCAGACCAGCCGCTCCGAGTTCCTCCAGGACTTCGCCAGGCAAGTCGTCGAACGGGTGCTCCACAAGCTCTTGCCAGGCGCGGCACCAGCCAGTGGCAAGGGGGACCGATGAGGCTCTTCCCGGACGATCAAGAGACGATCACCGGCACTGCCCGGCGGCTGCGCTCGGGCGAGACCACGTGTGTCGAGGTGCTTCGGTCGTGCCTGGACCGGATCGACGAGAAGGAGCACGCCGTCCGCGCCTGGGTGCTTGTGGATCGCGACGGGGCCGCGCTCCAGGCGCAAGCACTCGACGCCGAGCTTCGGGCGGGCCGGGACCGCGGGCCGCTTCATGGTATCCCGATCGGGGTCAAGGACATCATCGATGTGAAGGGGCTGCCGACCGGATGCGGCTGTCCCCGTGGCACGGGTCAGCTCGCCCTTGGAGACGCCACGATTGTGTCCCGGCTCCGGGATGCGGGGGCGGTCATCCTGGGAAAGACGGTCACGACGGCCTACGCCTGGATCGATCCTCCAGTCACGCACAATCCCTGGAACCTCGACCGAACCCCAGGAGGGTCGTCGAGCGGGTCGGCGGCGGCCGTGGCCTGCGGCATGTGCCTGGGTGCCATCGGCACTCAAACCGGCGGCTCGATCACCCGGCCCTCCGCTTTCTGCGGCGTTGCCGGAATGAAGCCGACGTTCGGGCACGTGAGTACGACAGGCATTCTCCCGTTTGCTCCCAGCCTCGATCATCCAGGACCGATCGCCCGCTCAATGGGCGACCTCCGGACGATCTACCAAGCCGTTTGCGACTCAGAACGCGCCGGGGAGGAAGCTCAAGTGGGGCGTGACCTTCGTCAGAGCCCTCCTCGGTTGAGACGTCTGCACGGGTTCTTCGACGATCGCGCCCACCCCGAGATGCGGTGGGCGATGGGTGCCTTCTTGAAGTGGTTAGAAGGCTGGGGTGCCATCATCTATGGACAGGAGGAGCCCGGTTTCTTCGAGGATCTTCTGAGCCACCACCGCACGATCATGGCGGCAGAGGCCTATTCGGTCCATCGCGAGCGGTTTTCCTTGTTGCCCGAGGCTTACCCTCCCCGGATCTCGGAACTCATCATCGAGGGGAGGACAATCCCCGCCGCGGACGTGGACCTGGCCCATGGGTTGAAGGCGAATTGCGCCTCGAGGATGCTTGCCTTGTTGAACTACACGGACGCCCTGATCACGCCCGCTGCGACCGGGCCAGCCCCCGACCGGTCAACCACGGGCGACCCGGCGTTCAATTCCCCCTGGAGTTACCTGGGTTTCCCCACCGTAAGCTTTCCCCTCGGTTTTTCTGCGGAACGTCTTCCCCTGGCTGTCCAGTTGATTGGAAGGCCCGGCTTCGATCTCGAGTTGCTTCGAGTGGCCGAGCGATTCGAGCACTGGACCCGTTCCGCCCATTAGATGTGAGGATCGCCCGTCATGGCCGAGCCAACCGTGGATCCTGATCAGGGCACCTCGTGTCAAACCACCACCTCGGCGAAGCTCGATCCGCTACTCGATCAACTTGACCGAAATCCACTTGCGGCCCAGGGCTCCGTCGATGCATCCGACGCCGTCGAGCGCGCCCGCGACAGCCTGGAGGCGACGCTCCAGGGTCTCAAGCTCACCCCCGAGGAAGAGAAGGTCCTGGCCGATGAGATCCGCCAACTTCGCGAGCTGACCAGGAAGCTTGACGAGACGACCATCGAGATCGCCGCCTTCGGCATGGTCAGCCGGGGCAAGTCGTCGGTCTTGAACGCGCTGCTCGGCCGCGACGTGTTCGAGGTCGGCGCCACCCACGGCACCACGATCACCCGCTCGGCCCAGCGGTGGGAGCAGGGGGCAAGGGGACCTGCAGGCCTGGACCAGGCCCGGCTGATCCTCGTCGACACGCCGGGCATCGACGAGGTCGGCGGCGAGCTCCGTGAGACCCTGGCCCGCGAGATCGCCCGCACCGCCGACTTGATCCTCTTCATCGTCTCCGGCGACATGCAGCGCAGGGAGGTCGAGGCGCTCTCGGAGCTGCGTTCGCATCAAAAGCCGATCCTCCTCGTGTTCAACCAGATCGACCGCTATCCCGAGGCCGACCGCCAATCGATCCACGCCAAGCTCGAGGACGAGCGGGTTAAGGGCCTGATCCGCCCCGAGGACATCGTTCTGACCGCGGCCCGGCCCGACCCGATCCGGATCAAGATCCAGCAGCCCGACGGCACCTCGAACATCGTCTGGGAACGCCCCGCCCCTCTCATCGAGCCGCTCAAGGCGCGGATCCTCGACGTGCTCGATCGCGAGGGAAAGGCACTGGTTGCCCTCAACACACTGCTCCTGGCCGGCGACCTGCACGAGGAGATCGTCAACCGCAAGGTGCGGATCCGCGACGAGGCGGCCAACCGCCTGATCTGGAACTTCTCCATCGCCAAGGGGGCCGCCGTGGGTCTCAACCCGATCCCCGTGGCCGACCTGGCCGGCGGCCTGGCTGTCGACGTGGGCATGATCATCGCGCTTTCCAAGGTCTACGGTATTCCCCTGACTCGAGCCTCGGCCGTGAAACTCGTCCGCGACATGATGGTCGCTCTGGGAGCCATGGGGCTTGTCCAGGTGGCCACTCGGCTGGTCGCCAGCGGTGTCAAATCGGCCATGGCCGGCTTGACCATCATGACCGGCGGACTGGCCGGACCGCTCACCGCGCTGGGATACGGAGCGATTGGCCTGACCCAGGGGGGCGCGGCGGCCTCAACCTCCTACGTCCTGGGTCACGGAGCCAAGACGTACCTCCGCCAGGGCTGCCAGTGGGGCCCTAAGGGCATCAAGACCGTGATCCAGCAACTGATCGTCCAGGCCAAGACCGACTCGGTCATCGAGCGCCTCCGCGACGATCTCAAGAAGCGAATCAAGAAGTGACCACCCGAACTCGCAAAATCCTGCTCACCGCGGCGGTTCTGATTCTGCTGGCCGCAGGGCTGGCCTATGAGATCCTGGCCACCCGGCCGGTGCGAGGCGCCCTTCGCGCCTTCTCGGACCTGGTCGCGATCGGCAATCGCCTCGATCTCCCCGAGGCCAGGCGCCTTGCCCTGGTGCGGGCGCTTTGCTCGTCTGGTTACCTGTCCCGTCGCCCCCTGTCGCTCGGTCCCGAGGGGGGCATCGTTGGCCTGCCGCGAGCCATCGACAAGAACTTCGAAGCCTGGCGGGAAGGGCCGAATGTCTGGATCTGCCCGACCAAGCGCACCAACACGCTCCGGCCGGTGTACCAGTTCATCCGCGAGGACGGCGCCTGGCGGTTCGACGGCCCGGTCGCCATCCTCCGCCCCTGGGGCGAGGTCGTCCGCACGACCGAGATGCCCGAGCTCGAGGCTCCGTGATAAGCATGGCCCTGGCTGGCCCTCTGTTAAAGATCATCGGCCGTTGATCACGAACGACATTCCCAGAAGCACGACCACCACGAGCGTCTTGAAGACGAGGCCGACGGCTTCGCGCTCCGCGGGAAGCGAGGTCGGCGCGAATCGGATCACGGCGCAGATCAACAGGATGGGGCACAGGATCATCGCGGAGAGCGTGAATGCGAGGCTGATGGCGAGCCACTCGAGATCGCTGCCCGACCGGACGGCCCGGGCCATGATCGAGAAAACGAGCGAGAGCACGAGGATCGCGAACAGGACATCCCCCAGGTTGAACCGGGGAACGGCTCTCCCCTGGTCGCCGTCGCAGGTCCGCATGGCCGGCCCCTCCCTATCGCTTCACCCCTGCGAGCCTCGTCAGTTTCCGTTCGCCATCTCCAACCCGGAAGAGTGCTCCCGTCACCCGGCCCTGATCGTCCTTCTGGAAGGTGAAGCGGCCGTCGGTGCGGGGCAAGATGAAGACCGTCTGGGAGATGGGCTCGAGGCGAAGGGGCGTGGGACGGAACGGAAGCTTCAGAAGCAAGTGCCCGGCCTCCCGCGAGATCGAGAACGGCTCCGCACGCCGGCCTGACTCGGCCGAATATTTGCCCACGAAGGCGTCGAGCTCCCGGGGGGCGAGGCTGAGGATGTCGGGGTTCTTCACATCCCTGGCCGTCGCCGCCGGCCGCTCGGGCAGGTTGCGGATCCAGATGTTCCGGAACCGCACGGGATGGCTGTGGTCCTGGAGCTCGATCGGGCCGCGATCGACCTTCGGATCATACGGGCAGCGGCTCGAGCCAGCTCGTCTGGCCCCAGGGCTCCTCGTTGTTCTGGACGAGGATGCCGTTGAGGAAGACGGTGATCCGGGCGGGCTCCAGCGAGCTTGCCGGCCTGGTCGAACCTGGGCCGGCGAAAGGCGATGTCATAGGTCTGCCACTGGCCCGGCGGGCGGGCGGCGTTGGCCAGCGGGGGATACTGGCCATAAATCGCGCCGACCTGGCCGTCGGCGTAGGTGTCGGCCTTGTACGAATCGAGCACCTGAAGCTCGAACTGGCCCATCAGGAAGATCCCGCTGTTGCCCCGGTCCTGGCCGATGCCCACCGGCGGATCGGGCGCAGCCCACTCGACGTGCAGTTGAACGTCCCCGAACTGACTCTTCGTCTGGATCGGCCCGGTCCCCGGAACGACCTCGAGGACGCCATACTTCATGCTCCATCCCGCCGGGCCCCCTTCCGGCGTCTTCCAGGCGTCCAGGCTTGTTCCATCGAACAGAACTACTGCGTCCTTCGGCGCAGGAGTCGCGGCGGCTGCCGGAGCAGTCGCCGGCTCGACCACCGGCGGACGGGGACGGTGGATGTCATGCTGCTTCCAGCGGAAGGGTTCCGCCTGATCACCATCACCGGTCGTTCCCGCCGCCAGAACGCCCAGGAGCCCGGTCACGACGATCGCGATGAATAGAATAAACTCACCACGTGTTGCAGCCATGGATCTGGTACCTTGAGGATAGGACTCGCCTGTTTCGTCCCTTTGAACGAGGAGCCGATCGAGCGCCGTGGGGCGGTGCGAGCCAGGCACGGCGACGATTCGTGCTCCTCAGTATAGCGGGCGAGAGCTCGCGATCTGCAGCTTATCCAGGAAGCGGTGCGCTCCTTCGAGGCACTCACGCCAAAGAAAGGGCTTGCCGCTGTGATACTGTTTCTCTATCCATACCCATGAATCCGGCGTCTTGAGAGGCTCTTCGGGACGCCCCGCCGGACTCGAAGTCACGAGAACCAAGAGAAGCTACGCCATGAATCTGCTTGGGCGATACCTGGAAGCAATCGCGGCTGTCGAGGAGGCGGCTGTGGTGGACTGGTCGGGCGAGTGCTTTGACGCGGCGGTCGCCCAGGAGGTCGAGGCGGAGACTGCGCTCCTCCAGTTCGTGAAGATGGCGAATCGTCAACATCCCACCCGGCCGGTCCAGCACCCTGTGGCGGCCGTGCTGGACGGCGCCCTGGTCGTGGTGACCGCGAACCCGGATGATGCCGGGCAAGACATGGTCCTGGTGGTCGAGCCCCGGAATATCGCCTGGGGCGAATGACCTCCTCCTCCGAAACCATGGACCGGCCGGTCCTCTGAGGCTTCCCAAGCTTCGCCACGACAGCAACGGCCGGCAAGAACCGGGAGACATCCCCCCGACGGAGCATCGCGGAGGGTCGCCGGTGCGCCGGATCAAACTTTCGACCGGCGGTCGAGGTCTCGCTCGATCTCGTCCGCCCAGGCGACCTCCTCGCCGCGGTGCTTGCGGGCCTCGCGGATGAGCCGGAGGTTGCGGGCTGTGGTCTCGAACTCCCACTTCTCGCGGAAGAGAGGCCACGGCCTTCCTGAAGGCAAGCTTGGCCCGCTCCTCATCACGAGCCAGGACGGCCAGCTCCAGGAGTGTGGCGTAATCCCAGTAGTCGGGCTTGCCTGCGGCGATCCGCCGCTCCGTGGCGTAAGCCACGAGGGGCAGGAGCCGCTCACGCTCGGGGTCGGGCGGCTGCTTCAGCTCCATCAGCGTGACGGCGTTGACTCCCGGGTAGGCGTCGCGCCAGTCGGCCTCGAAGCCGCGCCGGTAGGCGTCGATGGCCTGGTCCAGAAACCCTTCCGCCAGGATCGAGTCACCCTGCTTCAATGCCGTTTCCCAGCGGTCCTTGTAGACCCGGCCGAGGATGCCGCACGTCTCGCTGCTCGGCCCGCGCCGCTCGATCAGGGACGTGAGGACCCGCTCCGCCTCCTCGCCCCGGCCGGCGCGGTTCAGGGCCAGGCCCAACTGCTCCTGCACCAGGACCGTCTCCCTCAACTCCTTCGGCATCTCATCGACCAGCGCGATCATCTCATCCCACCCATTGACGGCCCGGTAGGAGAGGAACAGATCAATGATGATCCCGGTCTCAACCTCGGCGAGGTTTCCCAGACCGGCCCGGACGTCTGCGATGGCCTGACTTCCTCTGGCCAGATCCTGCTTGGCGAGCCGTCGTGCCTGGGCAAGTTGGTCCTTGATCGTCTCGGAGTAGGCGACCTGCTCTCGAAAGATGTCGGTCTTGGCGTGGGCGATCCGGTCCATCCGGTAGGCGTCCGGGAAGCCCTCGAGGAGCTGGAACAGCGGGCTGTCGGTTGCCGAGCCGGTCCTGGCCTTCGCCTCGCGGGCTTCGAGGAGCCACTTGATCAGCATGGCGCGATCCGCCTCCACCTCGCTGGGCAGGCCGTCGTTCGACAGTTTGTAGGGCAGGGCCCGCAGCATCGCCACGTCGAAGGGCATGCGGGTCGCGCCGGCGTAGAGCAGCACGGTGCTCCAGGGGCGAACCGCGTGCCGCACGCCCAGCTCGTAGTAGACGTTGGCGTTGGCCATCGTCAGGTCGGCGACAGCGTACTCGCAGAGGACAAGCCGCTCGAACATCGGCTTGTGGATGATCCCGCCGACCATCTCGTTGTCGGCCCGAATCGGGTCCAGTTCGGCCGCCCGGATCGCCGGTTCGATCAGGTCCGCGTAGACGCGGTCGAAGTTGATCGTCGTACCCGCGGGGTCCGACTTGATGCCGAACGGCATCAGGACGAAGCAATAGTGTAGCGGTGCCATTTGCAGTACCTCCGGCTTTCGCCTCCGTTGCTGATTCAGGCCAAGAACCCTTGATAGTGCTGCAATGAGACGTCTCGCGCAGCGGCCTTGCCTATGTCTGCCAGATCCTGGATGTGGTCGACGGAGTCCATTCGCCTGCACGTCCGTCGCGTGGATCCGCGAGAGCCCGAGCTTGTTCAATCCATCCTGGGTCAGGTCGACGTTGTACCGGACGTAGCTGAACAGCTTCGCCTGGCCCGTGGGTCCTCCGCCCTTCGGGTCGAGCATATCGCCGATCTCCAGGTCGATCGGGGCCCCGTGCCGGCAGCGGCCGAAGGTCCGGCAGAGGAAGTCCTGCTGGGCGCAGGCGGCCGCCATCAAGGCCGAGGGGATGCTCGTCGCGTTGTAGAGCAGGTTCATCTCGCCCGGCTTGAGGTTCGCGTTGGCGTTGGGAGCGGCGCCGGTGCCGATCGATACCAGCAGCATCTTGTCCTCAGCGGCCGGCCAGCTCAGACGGTAGGCATCCACCGTCGCCATCAGGAACAACTGGAAGGCCGGGTTGTTGAAGACCGTCACGCCGCCGTCGACGAAGACGAAATCCTGCTCGCCGACCCGGACGACCTCGGGCGGGAAGTACGTCGGCGCCGCCGTGCTGGCGCGGACGACCTGCCAGAGCGGGAGCTGCAGGTTGCAGTCCGCCAGGTTGGGGTCGTTGAACATGGCCCGGGGGTTGTTCGAGAGCGGCCAGGGGGAGTCGGTGGTCGCGTTCCGCAGGACGACCATCAGGAGGGTTCGGAGCTTCTCCGACCCCAGGGTCGCCTCGGCCTCGCCCGTCTGCTCGCGGATCTTGTCCTTGAGCATCCGCTCCAGGTTCTCATTGCCGTAGCGGTGGAGGAACCGATTGTAGAGCCAGTCCTTATCGAACATCTCCCGGCCGTGGTCGTGGTAGAACTCGCGCACCCTGGCGACCGGCATGCCCATCGCCAGGCAGGTGGCGATGATGGCGCCGGTGCTGGTGCCTGCGATGTAGTCGAAGTAGTCGGCTAGGACGAAGTCGTCTCCCCGGCCCAGCTCTCGGCGTAGCAGGTCCTCGATGCCAGCAAGGAACTCGAGACTGAGGACGCCCAGGATGCCGCCGCCGTCCAGAGCCAGCAGCTTCTTGGGGCCGTCCGGGGCCAGCCGGTCTTTGAACGTCCTGCGAGTCGTCTGCGCCGTCATGGGAACCTCCTGTGCAGGGGATATTGTGGAGGGCGAAGTCAAGTTGAGGTAACCGGACCCGGGCCCTTCGGAGACGAGGGCCCGCGCCGGGATGGGGCCCGGGTTCCCCGGACTTGGGACTCGGCGACGACCCGGGAGCGGAGTCTGTCTTGGGCTGGATCGCGGTGAAATAAGTCTCCACGTCGTCTCCCAGGGTGTGCTCAACCCGCTCGACGAAGGTCGAGAAGGCATGGCTATGGTCCGGAGAGTCTTTGTACGGACCGGAGAGCTGGGTGTACCGCCAGAATTCGGCTTTCAGGACCTCGGCGGTGCGGCGATAGTGCTGCCAGCGCTCGCCGAACCGGAAAAAACCCTCGACGGCGGAGGCCGCGGCCACGACCGACCCCAGCGCTCCGGCGGCCACGCGTGATAACTCCGCACCGGTGGTTGCCCCCTGCCACCCGACAAGAACGGGGATCAACACCCCGCCCAGGATTGCTGCCAGCCGTAGCCTATAGTACCAGGCTTGTGCCCGGGCGGCCCGGCCCTCCATCCAGGTGAGCTGGTCCAGCCAGCGGGCGGTGAGGTAACACTGCGCGGCCTGACCCAGCCCCAGCCCCTCGATGAGGGGGCCCATCTCCTGCTTTATCCCTTGACTACTTGAAAGCGTGCGCAAGGTGGAGACCCCAATTGAATCCTCACGCCTGAAGCGGCCCTGCGCTCTCGGACGTCGACGGTTCGTCTCGCCGGCCTATAAACCCCGGGTTGCTCGATCCTGACGTGTTCCACCGAGGTTTGGAGATCGCGTATTATTGTCCATCGAGTGCCGAGGTGCAACAATCATCCCAGGCGATGGCTTTCAGAACGCACCCAAGCGGCTTGAGCGGATCACGAACAAGGGCAAGGGAGGTTAGGTAATGCTGGGAACTACCCAATCCGTGGAGGTGCCGCCGATCGCGAGCCTCCTGCTAGTCTTGGCGATCGCGGGCGGCATGATGGGCTTAGGCTGCCGGACCGAGCCTGCCGACGACCCGCCCAAGCGGGTCGAGGTCGGGGGGCGGAAGCTTTCCCATGAGGAGACTCTGCGCTGGATCGCGGAGCAAAAGGCCTGGCGGCTGGCGCGCAAGACCCGGCCGATCTGGGCCCGGCCGGTGGCGCCGGAGGAGGTCGGCCGGGAGTTCCAGACCGCCGACCACGTCAAGGAGGTGGCCCGCGAGGGCTTCTGGCTGTGCGTCGGGGTCGCCGGCGAGCCGTGGTTCCAGTCCCGGGAAAAGATCGAGGCGAAGTACGAGGCGGACCACGAGGAGTCGAAGAAGTTCGGCTTCGACGCGGAATCCCGCTCTTACCGGAAGTTCAAGCCGAAGCAAACGGTGCGCAACTGGGTCGCCCGCGTGAAGGGGCCCGGAATTGAGGGCTTCTTCATCCGGCCGGGCTACGACCCGGAGCGACCGCTCTACTCCCCCTCGGGGGGCTACGTCGTCAAGGACGAGGTCAAGGACCCCTACACCGACAAGCCGGACGACGTCTGGCTCGTCCAGCAGTCGCTCTTCGAGAGCACCTACGAGCTGGTCCCCTGAACCTATTGAAGGGCGGGCGGCCGCTGGCCAGAGGCTGAACATAAAGCTGTTGGAGGGGACGCATGGCAAAGGGAAAGCAGAGTCAGAAGGTCAGCTCCGCCGGGCAGAAAACCGCCGGCGAGTCGATCACGGGGCTGGAAGCCTTCCCACGGGCCGCCCCGCCACGGCCGCGCACGGCGCGAGCCCGCCTATCGTCGGCTCCGGGTCTACGCCTTCGACCCGAGCCTGGCGACCCGCATGGAGATGGCGGTCATCAATCAGGTGACTCTGCAAGTGCCGTGGGAGCCGGACCTCACCACCGGGCCGGTTGGCGAGTATCTGGAGGTGGTCGACTACGACCCAGCCAGCGCCTGCTTCTACGCCCCGGTGGACCTGAACGACCCGACCGTGCTCGCCGAGGACGGCTGGGCTCCCTCGGAAGGGACCCCGCAATTCCACCAGCAGATGGTCTACGCGGTGGCGATGACCGCGATCCGCAACTTCGAGCGCGCCCTCGGCCGTCGGGCGCTCTGGTCGCCGCACTTCGTCGAGGACGAGCGCGGCGCCTGGAAAGGGGAGTACGTGCCCCGGCTGCGGATCTATCCCCATGCGCTGCGGCAGGCGAACGCCTACTACAGCCCGCTGAAGAAAGCTCTGTTGTTCGGATACTTCCCCGCCGATGCCTCGGACCCGGCCGGGCATCTGCCCGGCGGCATGGTCTTCACCTGCCTTTCGCACGACGTCGTCGTGCACGAGACGACCCACGCCCTGCTCGACGGTCTGCATCGGCGATTCATCGAGCCGACCAACCCCGATTCCCTCGCCTTCCATGAGGCGTTCGCCGACATCTGCGCCCTGTTCCAGCACTTCTCCTTCCCCGACGTGCTGAAGCACCAGCTTGGCAAGACCCAGGGAGACCTGACGCGGCAGAACCTGCTCGGCGAGCTGGCCCAGGAATTCGGCGCCGCGACGGGCCTACGCGGGGCCCTGCGGAGCGCCCTCGGCACGGTTGACGAGAAAAGCGGCCAGTGGCGGCCGCTGGAACCGGTGGCCGGAGAGTATCTGAAGGTCCGCGAGCCGCACACGCGGGGAGCCATCCTCGTGGCGGCCGTCTTCGACGCCTTCCTCTCGATCTACAAATCGCGCGTCGCCGACTTGCTGAGGATCGCCACCGGCGGCAGCGGTAAACTGCCCGAGGGGCAGCTCCACCCCGACCTGGTCAATCGCCTGGCGAGCGAGGCGGCCAAGTCGGCCCGGCACGTCCTGACCATGTGCATCCGGGCACTCGACTACTGCCCGCCTTTCGACCTGACCTTCGGCGAGTACCTCCGCGGACTGATCACGGCCGATTTCGAGCTCGTCCCCGACGATAACCGTCGCTACCGCGTCGCGATCATCGAGGCGTTCCGCCGCCGAGGAATCTACCCGAACGACGTGCGGGCACTCTCCGAGGAGAGCCTGCGATGGAACGCGCCAACGCCCGAGGAGAACGACCGGCTGCATGACGTTCTGCCCGGCCACGAGGTGTTCCGCGATTTTGCCTCCCAGTGGGACCTCTCCTCCGACCGTGAGGCCGTCTTCAATGCGCTCCAGCGGTTCCAGGCACAACTCCACGAGCACCTGCGCAAACGGATCTGGACGGTCCCCGGCGCTGCCGCGATGATGGGGCTCGATCCCTCGATCGACTCGGGAAAGTTCGAGGTCCACTCGATGCGCCCAGCCCGCCGGACCGGGCCCGACGGCGAGCAGATCACCGAGCTGATCGTCGAGATCACGCAGCGGCAGCCGGTCTACTTCCGCAATGGTCGGGCGGTCGCCCGAGACGATCTGGGTGCCGGCGCCGGGCAAGGACGCCGACTTCTGGTTCCGAGGCGGCTGCACGCTGCTGATCGACCCTGAGACGGCTGACGTTCGGTACGCGATCTCCAAGCGGATCACCGACGGGTCACGGCTTCGGCGGCAGACGGATTACGTGTCGAAGGCGGGCGGGAGTCTGAGGGTGACCTACTTCGGCGTCCCCCGCCGCATGGAGGAGTCGGAGGCGTTCGCGATGATCCACAGTGGCCAGCTCGGAGGGGACGCTGATGAGTAAGAAGGCCTCCAGACCCCGCGCCACCACCCGGCGAACCGGCAAGGGCACCGCGCCCGCCCCGCGGCGCGTCAAGAGATCCGCGACGAGGTCCCCCGCAGTCAAGCTTTCCGAGGGGGGCGCGATCGTCCGCATGTACTGCACCGGCTTGGGGGACTGCTTCCTGATCGGGCTGCCCAAGGATCACGGCGAGGTTGGGTACGTCATGATCGATTGCGGGGTTTGGAAAGGCACGCCCGGCGCCTCCGAGTGGATGCGCATGATCATGGAGGACATCCGCCAGACGGTCGGCTCGGAGGGCATCGACATCCTGGTTGCCACCCATCCCCACTGGGACCACCTCTCCGGCTTCGGTCAGGCGAAGGAGATCTTCGACGAAATCCCGGTGAAGGAGGTCTGGCTCCCCTGGACTGAAGACGAGAAGGACCCCCAGGCGAGACGGCTGGCGATGCAGCGGCAGCTCGCGATCCGGGCTGCGTTAGCTGCCTCCGTCAAACTCCGCTCGGTTGCGGAGCGGGCCCGCGCCACCAACCTTGACGCCGAAGCCGACCGGACCCTGGCGGCCGCCCGCGACATCGACGAACTCCTGAAGTTCGTCGGCCTCACCCCTCCCGACGACGATGCGGCCCGGGACGAGGACGCGGCCCTGGTGGCGACGGGGCTCCGGGCAGCGGCCCCGGCGTTCGGCGGTGGTCCTGGCCTCAGCGAGCTGGCCGCCGCTCCGGGTACCGACGACCTACTCGGCTATGTCAAGGCGAGGGTGTCCCGGCCCCGATATCTGCGGCCCTCAATCAAACCGGTCCCATCCCCCGCCTTCCCCGGTGTGAAGATCTTCGCGCTCGGCCCGCCGACTGACCCGAAGCTGCTTGGCCGGGACGACCCGTCGAAGGGCCCGGGGAAGAGCGAGGTGTTCGCCACTCTCGCCCTCGCCACGCTCTCCGCAGCGCCGGCGAGTGAGCAGGCCGCTCCGCCGGCCGGGCCGGTCGAGACCGCCGCCGTCGACGTCGAGGAGCAGCGCCAGCGCCGCGAGCTGGCGTTCCCCTTCGACCCGCGCCATCGGATCCCGGCCGAGCAGGCGTACAACGACCCGGATCACGGCAAGTTCTTCCGCGCCATGTACGGCACCGACGCGACGGATGCAGGCCCCGCCTGGCGGCGGATTGACACCGACTGGCTGGAGGCCGTGGGCGGCCTGGCGCTCGACCTGGACGACCACATCAACAACACGAGCCTGGTTCTCGCCTTCGAGCTGGGCCAGGGCGACGAAGCGCCGGTGCTGCTGTTCCCCGGCGACGCCCAGGTAGGCAACTGGCTCTCCTGGCACACTCTCGATTCCGACGGCCACTTCGCCGAGGACCTCCTCCGCCGCACCGTGCTGTACAAGGTCGGTCACCACGGAAGCCACAACGCCACGCTCAAGGCCCAGGGCCTGTCGCGGATGGCCCGCACCGACCGGCTGGTGGCGATGATTCCCATCGATGAGGCCGAGGCCCACAAACCCAAGGGCAGCAACCCCCAGGGCTGGGACATGCCTTACGGAAAGCTCCTCGACGAGCTGATCTCCCGCACCGAGGGCCGCATCATGCGGGCCGACAAGGGAGTGCCCCTGCTCGACGGCGGCAAGCCCAAAGGATGGACTAACGCCAAGTGGGAGCAGTTCCAGCGGGATACACTCATCGAGCGGCGGAGCATCGTCATCAAGGGCGTGGAGCAGACCCGGCCATTCTACATTCAGTACACCATCCGCTCTGGGGCCACGAGGTGAACCAGAGAACGCCAGGGGTTCACCCTGCGGCACGACCTCTGCATGGCCACTTGCTCGGTAATATGACGAGCCGTATGCGCGAAAGTGCAAGTACGGATCTGAGGGACCCCCAGGGCAGCAATCCCCTGGGACGACCCGGCCCAGAACTACCACCTGGGGGAACGTCTTCCGGCGCAGGGTCGGGATTCTCGAACTGTGAACCACTTGGGCACAGTGCAACCGCCTCCTCTCCTGCCGATTTTGCTTGTGTTCGGAAGGGATCCTGAAGTAGAAAAGATTCTGAGGGTCGGGAGCTGAACCAATACGGTGTCACGCCACGCTAGTCCGCGACCGATTCGAAGGGAGGCGATTATGCCGAGCTTCGCCCAGTCGATGCGGCTCTTCGAGCAGTTGCTGCAGGGGAACCACCTGGAGCAGGTTGCAGCCCTGTTTCGCGACCTGCTCGACGCGGACGGGCGGGTGCGCTTCAAGTCGGTCGTCTCGTTCCACGACCACCTTTGCCGGCGCTACCAGTTCGTTCTCCGCGAAAACACCACGCAGTTCGTCCGGCCCGGCGGGCGGCACCTGTTCTACGGCAACGGCCCCCTCCTGATCCGCGTCAAGACGAGCGGCACCAAGTTTCGCCCGGAGCCGCATATGACAATCAGCCTGGCCGAGGGGCTTGGCTGGCCGGAGGAGGCGGCTAAGTTCAACCGCCGGGGGCAGCTTACTCCTAGAGTCGGCGCGGTTCCGGCCGCGTCGGCGGGCGGGATGTGGCGTCATCTCCAGCGTTTGGGCGATACCGCCCAGGCGATCCTGGACAGCGACGACCGGTGGGCCGATTCGTGCCACTTCAACTTCGTCAAGGGCTTCGACGATTCCGGGGCACCTGGCTTGCGCCCCGATCCCCCCGACCTGAGAAAGAGTCGCGGGAGGAGTTCCGGGTATCCCATACTCATCTCTGATGCTTGCATTTGGGGCTGTGCACTTGCTGAGTCAGTATGTATCGAGCCTGAGACCGGTATTTTCCTGCTCTCGGTCAGGCCGAGTACGACCTCGTGAGCATCACCATTACCAGAGTCCGTAGTGAAAATCCGAGCTCTTTCGCTGGGAAGATCCGCTCGGGCGACTTGCTTCTAAATCCTTCTCTGGTAGCATGCTAGAATGCAAGTCATCCTATCATCCTACTCTCCGGAGAGAATTGACGTCCTCCCCATGGACGTCGTCGTGGGCGGGGACCGAGCGAGGGTCGTTGAGCCCGTGACTGGCCGGCTCCTGCGCTCTGTCATGCAACCAGAACTCGACGGAGAAGGCGCTGAAAGATGTCCGCTTCGCACCCTCGCTCCAGAGAGATTGTGAAAGGGAATGAGGCAGGGAGATTCCCGAGAGAACGTGGAAGAGGCGACTCAGGCGAGTTTTCCAGCAGGGTCGTCGTTCCCGAAGTAGACTCGACCGCGCAAAGGCTCGGGCAGGCAGGGCATGTCCTCCCGAGCTTGTGGATCGTCGTGAACGTAGCAGTAGTCTTTCCCGTAGCCGATGGCCTTCATGAGTGGGGTGACGGCGTTGCGTAGGTGAAGGGGCACCGGTTCGCGGGCGGTCGCGGCGGCGTCCGCGGCGGCGGCGGAGTAGGCCCGTTTCACGGCGTTGGACTTCGGCGCGTTCGCGAGATAAATCGTCGCCTGCGAGAGCGGGAAGAGCCCCTCGGGCATCCCGATGAGATGCACGATCTGGGCCGCGGCGGCCGCCTGGACCATCGCCTGGGGGTCGGCCAGGCCGATGTCCTCGGAGGCGAGGATGCAAAGGCGGCGGGCGATGAAGAGCGGGTCTGCCCCTCCCTCGATCAGCCGGGCCAGCCAGTAGAGCGACGCGTTCACGTCCGAGTTCCGCAGGCTCTTGATCAGCGCCGAGACCAGGTTGTAATGATCCTCCCCCTGGCGGTCGTAGGCGAACCGGGCCTGGCCCAGGGCCTCGATGAGGGCAGGTTCGGCGACGTGACGGGTGCCGTCATCTGAAGGGGGCGTCGCCAGCACGGCTTCCTCGAGCGTGGTCAAGGCGACCCGGGCGTCGCCCTCGGACCAGCCGGCGAGCCTGGAAACCAGCTCCCGATCGATCACCGGCGTGAGCGAGGCCATGCCTCGCGCCTCGTCCGTTAGGGCCCGGTTGAGGATCGAGGCGATCTCGTCCCGCGAGAGTGGTTCCAGCACGGCCACGCGGCACCGGGAGAGCAGGGCGGCGTTGACCTCGAACGAGGGGTTCTCGGTAGTGGCGCCGATGAGGGTGATCGTCCCTTGCTCGACGGCGTGCAGCAGAGCGTCCTGCTGGGCCTTGTTGAACCGGTGGATCTCGTCGATGAACAGCACGGTCCGTCCACCACGCCGGCGGACCTTGCCGGCCTCGTCGATCGCCGCGCGAACCTCCTTCACGCCCGAGAACACCGCGGAGAGAGCCACGTACCGGGCGCCGCTGGCCCTGGCGATCAGGCGGGCCAGCGTGGTCTTGCCCGTGCCGGGCGGTCCCCAGAAGATCAGTGAGGGAAGCTTCCCCTCCGACCGTAGCACCCGGCCCAGCAGCGATTCGTTGCCGACCAGCCCTGCCTGTCCGACGAACTCGTCCAGGGTCCGGGGACGCATCCGCTCGGCAAGGGGGGCGTCCGCCGACTCACGTTCCATCTCCGCCCCAGGCACGTGCTCGTCGGGATCGTCGAACAGGCGGCCCGTCGATTCTCGCGCCATGCCATCGCTCCTAGATCGTGTCCGGTCGAGGTCATTGCCTCGGTTCCAGGCACATCCCGTTTTGTGGTATCCTGGTTCGGTCCTGCACCTGAAAGAAAGTCTACTATGTCGTCGCTCGCGGAGTGGAGAGGCGATTCTCGCAGAATTCCCCATCGATCAAGGAGGTCACGATGCGTCTTGCTCCAGGGATGATGGCGGCGGTCTGGGCTCTTGTCGCACTCGCCGCGGTATCCACGCGTCCGGCCCAGGGCCGGCAGTCCGGGGCTCAGCCTCGCGTTGCGCTGGGTCGGACAGGACGGGCACGACTACGTGGGGCCGAACAACCGGCTCGAGCCCAGCGAGATCCAGGACATGCACCTGGCGCTCTCGGGTCTCGATCCCCAGCGCGAGATCACCTTCGTGGACGTGACGACGGGGCAGGGGGGAGACCAGTGGCAGTACAACGCCCAGTCGTTCGCCTGGAAGGCCGAGCTCAAACGAACCAGGGGCTCGCGCACGGCCGACCTATTCCTTGAGCCGGGGCACGTCGAGGCGCCACGGAATTATCATGTCCTGATCCGTTATGACAACAACGCGACGCATGAGTTCGACGTCCGCGGCCGCAAGGTGAGCCGGAGCCTGCGGATGCCCGGTGCCGCGATCCAGGCCCGGTGGGTGGGGCAGGACCGGCAGGATCGCGTGGGACCGGGGCCGTCGGTGGGGCCCGACGGGCTCCAGGACGTCCGGATCCACCTGGCCGGCGTCTCCCGGAAGGTCCAGGTCAAGGCGATGCGTGTCGAGGGGACCGGAGGAGCAAAGTGGGAGTCGGGTGCCAATCCCGAGCTCCTGTCCAACGCCGAGTACTGGCCCGACCCGAAGAAGCCCGGCGAGGGGGACCTGTTTCTCCAGCCCGATCGGGACCTCAAGGGCCAGTCGCTTAAGGTTCGGGTGCTCTACGTCAACGACACGCTCGACTCGGCGACCGTGGTTGCCGGCCGATGTGCTCCCAAGCTGCGAATGCCCGAGACTCCCCTGCCGCGGATCAGCGACCTGGCCGCCACGGCCCGCTGGCTGGGCCAGGATGGTCAGGACGCGACCGGACCAGGCAGCGTTCACGTGAGCCTCTCCGGACTGGGGCGGGTTCCCTCGACTGCGGCGGCCGTCCTGACGGATTCGGTCCGGGGCACCTGGGTTTACCACGGCGACGATCGCGCCAAGCTTGCGGTGCCGCAGGGAGACGTCACCGGTCCGCTCGCCGTGCGGCCGGGCGCGGACCGGGGCACCATCGACGTCTTCTTCCCCCCGTACCGTGATGAGACCAGCGCGACGTTCACTCTCCGCCTCATCGAACAGGACGGCCGGATGTCCGTGGTCCGCTTCACCGGAGGCGCCTGCGATCCCGGCCGCCGCTCGCCCAGGCCGGCCGAAAGCCGGATCGACGCCAGGCCCGGAGACGACCTGAACGCCCTGGTCCAAAAGGCCGGGACCTTGACCCTGAGCCCCGGGACGTACCGGCTGGGCCGTCCGCTCGTCCTGGAGCAGCCGGTGACGATCACGTCGGAAGGCAAGGCGACGCTGGTCTTCACGCAAGCGCCGGCCGATGCTCCGTGGACGGCGGCCATCAAGGTCCACGCCGGCAACACCACGCTGAACGGCTTCGCGGTGCGGTTCGAGGGCCCCGTCCGCTGGGACCAGGAGGTCAGCTACGGCCCCGCGGTGATCGGCACGACCGACAACAAGGACCAGGGACAGCACGAGCCCAAGTTCAACGTCGTCCTGACCCGGCTCGACCTCGAGATCCCCCCGGCCGCGGATCGTGGGTCTTGGATCGAGGCCACGCGGCTGATCCGGCTGACCAACGCCCGGTGCGGTACGCTGGCCGGCAACATCTTCCGCGGCGGCCCGGTCGAGTTCTTCGACGGACCCTGGCAGATCCTCAACAACGATTTCCGGGGCACGCCCCCCGGAACGTTCTCGCACGGCGTGTTCACCGGTCATGGCACCCACGACGTGGTGATCCAGGGCAACCGGGCCCGTCCCGTCGAGCCGGCCGGCAAGACCTGGCGGTTCCTCGTCCTGACCCATCGCGGTTCGGGCGATCGGGTCGAAGACAACGTGATCGAGAACCTCGGCTTCCGCGATGACGACACGATTCCCTCGTCGAACGAGCCCGAGATCATCCTGACCGAAGCCTATCACCTGACCTACGAGGGAAAGGTCGCCGCCCTCTCCCCCGACGGCCGCGTGCTTCGGATCCATCGCCCCCAGGGCCAGGAGGCGGCCACCGGCGACGTCGTCTCTGTCCTGGCCGGCCCGGGCCAAGGCCAGTACCGGCGGATCGCCCAGGTGATCGATCCCGAGACCTACCTGGTGGAACCTCCGCTCCCCAAGGGAACCGAGGTGATCTCGATCTCTCGCGGTTTCGTCGGCGAAAGCTTCCAGAAGAACCGGATCGACATGCGAGGCGGCCGGAAGTCCGCGGGCATGGTCCTGGTCGGAAACCATTTCGGCACCCGGGTGGCCAGGAACCATGTACTGGGGGGCGCCAATTCCCTGCGGTTCACCGCTTGCCCCACCGAGACCCCCGTGATCTGGGGCTGGTCGCATGCGCCGTTCCTGGGGGGAGTGATCGAGGAGAACATCCTCGAGGATGCCGAAGGGGGGACCATCCTGGGGATGGAGCATTCGGCCCGGGACGTCAAGTCGAACCACGGGCGGACCTACATGGCGATCGCCCTGAACGGCAACATCATCCGCTGGACGGATCCGTTCCTCAAGCGGCTATGCCAGCGCCGGGGCGAAGGGACTGCCGCCCGGGCTGATCCTGGGCTACGCCCCGTCGCACGACCCCGGCGAGTTCGTCGTCAAGGCCGAGGGCAACCGTCTCGAAGCCCCCGCCGGCGTGAAGGGGACGGGTAGCCTGGTCGATGAACGCGGCGGAATACAACGCGCCAGAAGTTGCTCAATCGCAAGTTCACCCTGCCGCGATCGGCCCGCCCGCCCGACTCGGCCAGCTCGCCCACCGACCGACCGCGACGGTAGCCAGGCGCCTCCCATAACGACCCCTGCGACACAAAACGCCCGGCGACTCGCTTGACAACGCCCCTCTCATAGATGGGTTCGTTCGTCAAGCCCCGAACGAAGCCGTCGTACGTTATTCACTACCAGAAAACGACTTGCGATCGAGACCATTGGCTTCGTTCGTCAACATTTCTCACGCGTCCGTGCTCAAGCCTCATTATGATTCCCTGCGTTGAAGGGAGCACAGGACAGCAACGCTCCAGGTGTCCGGGAGGCAGATAATGACCGGGTGACAAGGCCCATGGTCCGACAACTGTATCGACACTCCCAAGTGATCCTCACCCGTCGTTCAGTCCTCGCGGCAATCGGCGCTGGCATGCAAGCAACCTTCCACCATATTGTCAAAGAGCCATGGTCCGACGAATTCGCGCAGTGTCCCAGCTTCTATTCTGCACTATGTTCTGCAATCTCCAGGAAGTTTATGCCTCTCCTCTAACCTGTCCGTCCGCTCCAACCGGACCTGGATCTGACCAGCCAGCCGCTTACAGCTTACTTGTCATCGATCAGAGCCGGTCCAGCGGGCTGGAGACGCCGCCGGCCCCGAGCTGAAGCACGTGGGTATAGATCATGGTGGTCGACACGTCGCGGTGCCCCAGCAATTCCTGCACGGTCCGGATGTCGTGCCCGGCTTCCAGCAGATGGGTGGCGAAGCTGTGCCGGAGGGTGTGGCAACTGGCGCGCTTGGTGATACCGGCGGCGAGCACCGCCTTGCGGAACTGCTTCTGCACCATGTTCTCGTGGACGTGGTGCCGCATCCTGGGCGCCTGGCCCGACGGCCCGTCGAATCGCGGGTCGACGCCCAGGCGGCTTGAAGGGAACAGGTACTGCCAGCCCAGCTCGCGGTCGGCCTGAGGATACTTCTCCCCCAGTGCCGAGGGTAGCCAGACCCTGCCGTGGCCGCTGGCCAGGTCGCGGTCGTGAAGGACCTTCACGGACCGGACCTGCTCGCGGAGCTGCTCGGCGCGGCTTCTGGGCAAGGGCACAACGCGATCCTTGTCTCCCTTGCCCTCGCGGACGACGATCTGACCGCGGGCGAAGTCGAGATCCTTGACGCGGAGGCGGCAGCACTCCAGCAGCCGCAGGCCCGACCCGTACATCAGCTCGGCCATGAGCCGATAGACACCTCGCATTCCGCCTAACACGGTGCGGACCTCGTCGATCGAGAGCACCACGGGAAGCCGTTCGGGGCGCTTGGCGCGCACGGCGTCGAGTCGCGGCAGGTCGACCTCGAGGACGTTCTGGTACAGAAACAGGAGCGCCGCCAGCGCCTGGTTCTGGGTGCTGGCCGCAACCCGGCCTTCAACCGCCAGGTCAGTAAGGAACGCCTCGATCTCCGCCGCCCCCATCTCACGCGGATGCCGCTTGCCATGAAACAGGATATAGCGGCGAATCCAGCCCAGGTACGCCTCCTCGGTCCGGATCGAGTAGTGCCGCGTCCGCAGCGCGTCGCGGACTTGATCCAGCAGCCTCGGCGGCCTTGGCGGGAGTGATGTGTTCATGGATGCATTTTTCTTGACAACGGCGCCCCACGAAGCATCAACGACGTCCACGAAACGTGGACGGATGAATCTGTTTGGTCTCGACGTTACCAGGTTTAGGTAGAATTGGAAGTGGTATTAGACGGAATTTCATTCTGTCGAAATCTTGTTAGGCAACTGACCGAGCAACAATGCCACGTCTCGTAAGGCCCGCACGTGGGGCAACGTTTTGTAGGGTGGCAAAACTCCCTTGATCAGAGCATCTTCAAGTCCTTGGAGATACGCCGCCGGGTCGCGGCGGAAACGCCGGCCCTGCACCCTCACCTCCCTGCGCCGCTCCAGCCCGGCGCGTAACTTCCGCCAGGTGCCAAGGTCTGACGGCGCCAGGTCCTCGCCCCGGACTGCGCCGCGCAGCCGGGTCGCCAGCGCCGCCGGCAGCCGCACTGACCCCCGCACCACCAGACCCGGCGACGCCACCTTCCGCCCGCTCGACCGCCGCTCGTGATACCGATGTGAGCCGAACAGTTGCTCCAGGTCGTTGTCCGTCCGCGGCAGGTCCGCTACGTCATAGCAGTGGAACAGCCCCGGCCAGTAGCTCCGGGTCACCTTCCGGAATTGCCCCAGCGCCCCGCTCAGCTCACTCGCCCGCCCCGCGTGCCGCGCCATCGCACCCAGCAAGCCCCGGTAGCTCACCTTAACCGCCACGCCGGGTAGGCCCGCGACGTTCGCCAGGACCGCCGCGGCGCGGAACACCCAGGAGTAGGCCGCCTCCACCGGCGCCCACAGCGCCGCCGTCGCCGACAGGCCGGCCACCAGCAACGACCGTAACCGCGTCAATTCCGGCGGCAACCCCTTTTTTCCTCGACCCGGTCGAGGCTCTCCGCCACCGCCTCCAGCCGACCCTTCAGCACCAGCCCCGGCGCCGCCAGCGGCGGTCGGCCGTCGTCGGTCAACGCCGAGCGGACCGCCGCGCAGTACCCCCGGATCGTCTCGGCCTCGGCGTCGTCCCGCCCCTCGACCTTCCGCTCGATCGGCCGGACGCCGCGGACCTTCTTCTTCAGCTCCTTCTTGGCGTGGCGGTCGGCCTCGTAGATCGGCTTGGCCGCCTCACGAAGGTAGTGGAAGTGGCAGAGCTGGTGCGGCACGCCATCCAGCGCCTTTTTGACCGCCTTGCGGATCGAGTCCTGGCCGTCGGAGACGACGCCGACGATCGGCACCCCAGCGCCTCCTTGACCTCCGTGATCAGCGCGGCCAGGTCGTCCCGGGTGGACGACAGCAGGCTCCTGGCCAGGAGGATCTCGCCGGAGAGGCAGTCCCTCAGCACCCAGAGGACCTCGTGGCCGACGTCGGGCTGCAGGCCGTCGATGGCCAGAACGACGCGGCCCGCCGCTGCGGTCACCCGCCGGAGCCGCGCGGTGTCCGCCAGCGACAGGGCGAGGAGCTCGTCGTAGCGGTCCAGCAGGTTCCCCACGCTCCGCAGGCAGATGGCGACGCCGCGGTCGCGCAGCGTTCGATGGATCTCGGGGAGGCTGCGGTGCCCGGTGTACCGCAGCGCCCCGACGGTGGCGATGAGGTCGAGCCCGAATTCGTACCCGGGTAGGGCGAGCTTCCCTTCGGCCTCGGGCCGCAGGGGCCGGCCGAACCGCGGGCAGCCCCGGTCGCGGCAGCTGCGGACCTGGGCGGCCAGGCGGAGGGGGCCGTCGAGGGTAACGAGGGTGCGGCGGTTGGTGTAGGCGGCCCAGAGGGGGCGGCCGCATTGCGGGCAGGCCGCGGTCAGGGTCATCAGCGTGAGCTGCCGGTCAGGTACGGGTCGGGTGGTCCGTCGGGCCATCGGTGCGTCTCCTCGGGCGAGCGGTCGCCCGAGTCGTAACCGATGCCAAGATAATGTCAAGGGAATTTTGCCGCCCTAGCAAAAAGGCGGGGGGCCTGACGCGAGGGGTGACCGAACACCTGCCGTTCCCAGAGCCGCAGGTTGAACTACGGCTTCTGGTCCCGGCCGCCTTCAGCGGATGCATCGGCAAGAGGGCTGTCCAGCATACGTTCCCGAGCGAGAGCTCGCCTGGTGCCAACGCCCGCTCTCGTGTGCCGACTTAGATCACACGAACATGGCTCATGACGACCACCTGAAGAGAGGAACGGCTCATCGCGGCATCCACAATGCGGGCGTCGGTCATCGACCTGGACGCTCAGTATCACGAGTACTGTGGAGATCCACCGTTGGGATCTGGCCGTCTGGGGTTGCTAGCAGCCGGGCGTGGGCTGGAAGGGGCCGAAAGCAACGCATGATACGAGCTTCGGGTGCCATGACGCCCAACCTCGCGCTGCAGCGGACCCGGCCCGCCGCGGGCATTTGATACCATTACCAAGGAAACGGGGACGTCGGACGGGGACGTAGCTCGATCGAGAGTTGTCCGAGTCTGAACGTGTGATCTCGGCCCGCGCCGGGCCGCTGATCTTGAGCGTTGGGCGGCGGGGGGGCTATGGCGAAGGGCGGGGCTACCAACTGCGTCTGCTGTCAGCACACCACGCCAACCCAAGGGCCGCGGGTGTGTCCGCTAGGTGGACACCGTCGCCGAAAGGACGGACGACAGGATCGACGCTGCATTCGTGACATGTCGCAACGGACGTTACAATCTTCTGGCAATGCAGCGAGTCCGTGCGGGATAATGAACGCTGAAGACACCCGGGCATGCGTCAATTGCGGTTCGGCACCGAATGGTGAACTGGCTCGCCTACGGGCAGGCCGTCAACGTATCTCACATTACCGCGAGCGATTCTTCGGTCGGTCGACGAACCGCCCAGGCACTCAGAGTCTGTCCCATAAGGGGAACAGAAGGGGTTCGAGCGACGTAGAAATGGGATGAGAACGCACCATTATCCCAGCGACATCACCGACGCACAGTGGGCCCTGATCGAGCCGCACATCCCGCCGGTCCACCCCGGCGGACGGCCCCGCAAGACCGACGTACGGGACGTCCTCGATGCCATCCTCTACATCCTCCGCACCGGCTGCCAGTGGCGCTATCTGCCCGTGGATTTCCCGACGAAGAGCACCGTCTGGCGTTACTTCGACCAGTGGCGACGAGACGGGACCTTGGACCGGCTCCACGACCTCCTTCGCCGCAAGGTCCGCACGATGGAGAAGCCCTACCACCCCCGAACGTCGGCGAGCGTCGACAGTCAGTCGATCGACACGACCTCCGGGGGCGAGCAGCGGGGCCGCGACAATGCCAAGAACATCGACGGCCGGAAACGTCATATCGTGGTCGACAGCCTGGGCTTGCTGCTGGCCGTGCTGGTGACGGCCGCCTCCGTCGACGACGCGGCGGCGGCCCCCGCGTTGTTCGCCCGGCTCGACGGCCAGCCGATGGGCAAGGTCGTGCGGATGTACGCCGACTCGAAGTATCACAACTTCAAACTCTACGAGTGGGTCGAGGCGAACGCGGCCTGGGATCTGTCGATCGTACGCCGCCCCGAGGGCTCCGAGGGATGGGTCAAGCTGCCGATCCGGTGGACGGTCGAGCGGACCTTCGCCTGGCTGGGCAAGTGCCGCCGCCTGAGCAAGGACCGAGAGAAGAGCGTCCTGTCGTCGGAATCGTTCATCAAGCTGGCCATGATCCAGTTGATGTTTCACCGGCTTCGCCCTTGCGATGCGGACGCCGAATTCCACAATCGTGATGCAGCTTGAACCGACGTTATGGGACGTATTCAGAGGACTCGGCATTCCTGCCATGGGAAAAGCGGTATCTTCACCGAGAGCCAGTGGAGCGTGTAGACCGATCTCTACGGATGTGCAGCGATTCGCCATGGCGAGCGTCGAGTTCGTGCAGGTTGCCGCGCTCGTGGTAGAACAGCTCGAGCAGTCCTGAAGGGGTCCAGGGATCACGAGAGCACCAGCACGCCTAATCGCACTGCAGCGGACCCGGGCCGCAGCGGGCTATCGCGCGTTCTCGGCGCCCGGGCCGGTGAGCTCTGGTCGTTAGGCCGCAGGTTCCAGAAGGCGGCGTACGATTCAGCAGCCCACACCTGAGGAGATGTGCCATGACTGCAGCGGATCGCCACAAGTTCCTGCCGCTCGCACTCCGCGTCGTCGGCCTAATCTTCATATTCGGGATCTACCCGCTCAGCGTACTGTGGCCGTCGGGGTGGGCCTGGCACAGCGGTCGATCCGAGTACCTCGAAATGATCGTTGCCATCTACGCGACTCTGGGCGCGTTCTTGTTCCTAGCAGCACGCAATCCGACCCACCATCTCAGCCTGATCTCATTCGCCATTTGGTCAAGCGTCCTGCACGGGTTGGTCATGGCAGTTCAGTCCGTAGTTGATCCGATGCATATCCATCACCTCTACGGAGATGTCCTTGCCTTGTTTCTTGTCGCCGCGGTGCTCGCGTACTTGGCACCTGAGGCTCTGCGCTTTCCGTTCGCACGAAGTGCGGCCTAACCATGATGGATTGCAGTTCGCGAAGCCGAACCTGCAATCGGTGTTCAAGAAGCCCGTCGGCGACACCGTAGGGGGAGCCGCGGGGACTGACCCCGGTAGATCGTAAATCGGTCTGACCCCGGTAGATCGCGCCGCTTCCTGACCAGGGCGAAAAATGAGCAAAGTGTCAGGGCGAGCGGGACGATCTATTTGGTGCGGGATGCGTACGGACGGAGCAAACGGAAAGGTCGATCAAGTCGGGCGTGGGCTCGGGTCAGTCCTCGTCGAGGACGCTGGCCGCGACCCGGTAGGGGACGGCGATCTCCGGGAGAGGGCCATGACCAGGATCCTGACGGGCGGTGTGGTCGCGGGCATCGTGCTCTTCTTCTGGGGATTCGTGGCGCACATGCTCCTGCCCCTCGGCGAGCTGGGCTTGAAGTCCCTTCCGACGGACGACGGCCTGGCCGCCGCGATCACGAAGGACGTCCGCGAGCCGGGGCTGTACTTCTTGCCCGGCAGGGACATGAGCAAGCCCCAGTCGCCGGCGGACATGGAAGCTCATATGGCGAAGGTCGCCAAGGGCCCCTACGGCTTCATGGTCCTTTACCCCAACGGCCGCGATCCCTCGCTGGGCAAGCACCTGCCGATCGAGTTCGGCACGAACGTCGCGTGTGCCATCCTCGCCGCAATCCTCGTCTCCCAGCTCCGCCCCGGCTTCCTGGTGCGGGTCGCATGCGTGACCCTCGTCGGCCTGCTGGCGTCCCTCATGACCCTGGTGCCCTACTGGAACTGGTACGGCTATCCGACCGACTTCACCCTGGCCCAGATCGCCGAGCACACCGTCGGCTGGCTGCTGGCCGGGATCGTCCTTGCAGCCATCGTGCGGGCTTCGGCCAAACCACAGCCCGTCGCGTGAGGGCGGTAGCCGATCGGGTGCGACCGCCAGACGCCCCGCCGGGATGTCTGGAATCGAGGGCGCAGGCGTTTGCAGCGAGGCGAGCAGTGGTGCGACACGCTCGTGCCACCCCAAAGGGGATATTCTTATTACCCGTCGCAGGATAGGCGGTCTGGGAAGTGTTCCGTGAATAGACCCAAGGATCAAGCAAGAATCGATGGCTCCCCAGATTCCCCAGACATCCGTCGTGAATAGCGATGTCCCATTCAGCCCCGTGCGCGTAAGGTATAGCAAGCGAATCCGACGTGCAGAGTTGGGCCGAGCGCCTTGGAGGCGTTCTGGAGGAGGCGGTGCCGCACCTGTTTCCAAGGTGATCAGTTTCGCGGCCAGCCTTTTCGCCAGGCACGCAGAGTGCTAGGATCAGATAGGAGAACTTCATACAGCGAGAGAGAGCTGCTACCCGTGCAGATTCAAGTCGGCTACGAGCTGGTCTTTCGGTGCCCGCAACCGACACCGATGGTCGTCACGTTGAGTATTCACTACAGCCGCGTCTCGGACCTCATCAAGGCCGATCACCTGGTGCTCACTCCGTCCATTCCGGTCAAGGCCTATCGGGACTCTTTCGGCAACTGGTGCAGCCGCATCGTGGCACCCCCGGGACAGCTCCGGCTGAGCAGCGATGCTGTCGTATCCGACACCGGCAACCCCGACCTGGTAGCGCCTTGGCTCGAGCAGCGGCCCGTGGAGGCACTCCCCGAAGAGACCTTGCTCTTCCTGCTCGGTAGCCGGTATTGCGAGACCGACCTGTTGTCGGAGACTGCATGGCGCTTATTCGATGCGGCGCCGACTGGCTGGAAGCGCGTCCAGGCCATCTGCGATTTCGTGCATCAACACATTCAGTTCGGCTACGGCCTTTCGAGCCCAACGAAGTCCGCTTTTCAAGTTTTTCAGGATCGCAAGGGCGTGTGTCGCGACTTTGCCCATCTCGCCGTCACGCTCTGCCGTTGCATGAATATCCCGGCGCGTTTCTGCACTGGCTATCTCGGCGATATCGGCAGGCCTCCAGCCGATTCGCCCATGGACTTTGCGGCCTGGTTCGAGGCCTATCTCGGCGACGCTTGGTACACCTTCGATGCTCGCAACAATACTCCCCGCATCGGGCGCATCCTGATCGCCCGAGGCAGAGACGCGGCGGATGTCGCGCTCACAACCAGCTTCGGGCCGTCGACGCTGGAAAGCCTCAAGGTGTGGACGGATGAGATCAGTGCGAACTGAAGTGCGCCGTACGGGCCAGTCGAAGTCGAGTTCCGCCAGCCGAGAAAGTCAGGGCATGACGTACTGTGTCGGCATCTTGCTCACGGATGGGATCGTCCTCGCGTCGGACTCGCGCACGCACGCCAGCGTGGATAACTTCGCCAAGTTCTGCAAAATGACCGTGTTCGAGCGGGCCGGCGATCGTGTGCTCGTCTTGCTGAGCTCCGGCAGCTTGGCTGGGACGCAAGCCGTGATCAGCGTGCTGAAGCAGCGCAATGATGTCACGGATGGACCGCCCAATCTATGGACTGCGCGCACCATGTTCGATGTGGTAGTCCTCGTTTCGGATGCCGTGCGCGACATCGAGCGTCGCGACGCGCCGTTCCTGGAAAGCGGTCCCATTCCGTTCAACGCCTCTTTCGTCGTCGGTGGACAGATCAAGGGCGAGCCGCCGCGGCTGTTTCGCATCTACGCAGAGGGCAACTTCATCGAAGCCGGAGAGGATACGCCGTTTCTACAAACTGGCGAAGCCAAATACGGAAAGCCGATCCTCGATCGGGTGATCACGCCCACCACCACGCTCTCGGACGCCGCCAAATGCATTCTCGTTTCATTCGATTCGACCATGCGCAGCAACTTGTCTGTGGGCATGCCCATCGATCTGGTGTGCTACGAACGGGACAGCCTGGAGATCCGCATGCGGCGCCGCTTCGACGAGGGCGACGCTTATTTCACGGCACTGAGCGCAAACTGGAGCGAGGGCGTACGCAAAGTGTTCCGGGAGCTGCCCGAGCTGGAATGGTAGGTCCCAATTCGGGACAACCGAGTTCCGGGGACACCATACTCAATTACGGAGGGATGGAGGGCTACGACGTGGACGCCCCGCCCTGGGCCCAGCCGCCGGACGAGGGCTTCGAGGCGCTCGACCGCAACTCCACATTTTTCGGCGAGTTCGTCTGGACCGGCTTCGATTACCTGGGCGAGCCGACTCCGTACAACTCGGACGTGACGAGCCTGGGAACACCGAGGGGGACATGGTGATTTGTGACAGGGCCAGAAAAGGCGAACGACGCGGTGGTGTCAGTGATGCTGGTCATCGGTGGGCTCCATCCGAAGACACTCCTGGTGCGCAGTTTACGTCGGCGCTAGTATACAAAAGTCGGCATGGTTCAAAAGGGCTGCGTCTTGGGTAACATCCCTGGCCCGTCGGCCTGGGGACCATTCTGGCCGATCCCCTTAAGTCACAAGGAGTTACAGCGGCGTCCTGCGGCGCCGCGAGTGTTACCCTTCCATGAACCAGGCCCAAAAGTCATAGGGGAACTTCAGGGCCGAAGCCTGGGGATCCGGGGCGTCGCCTCCGGCTCCGCCGCCAGCCACCCGGTTCCGGGCAGTCCTCGCCTGCTGGAGACCAGGAGGAGTCTCGAATTCCACCCTGCATGCTGCAGGGCACCGCCTGTCGAGAACGATCCGACCCTCCTATAATGGGTGTCTCCCCGTCTTGTCCGGCGGGCCAACATTGAAGCAACCTGGTTAAGTAGCGAATCATGAGACGGATTGCGATCCTGGGCGCTGGCGGAATGGGCACAGCGCTCGCCTTGCTCTTCCGCGAAACGGCGGCGCAGGTGCGTCTCTGGTCGCGCACGCCGGAGCACGCCGGCGAGCTGGCGCACAGCCGGATCAATCACCGGCACCTGCCGGGCATCCGGATTCCCGAGGACATCATGATCACGGCCGCCCCGGGCGAGGCCATGGACGGCGCGGAGCTGATCGTCGCGGCGGTGCCCAGCGCCTTTCTTCGCGCGGTGCTCAGATCGGTGGCCGATCGGGTTCCCGCGGAGGTCTCTTTCCTGAGCGTGGTCAAGGGCATCGAGAACGGGACGTTTGACCGGCCCAGCCAGATCATCGTCGAGACCGTGGGAGAACGTCCGGTGGCGGTGCTCAGCGGTCCCAGCCATGCCGAGGAGATCGCCCGCGGGCTGCCGGCCTCGGTGGTTGTGGCAGGGTCGTCCGGGCCGCTCAACCTGGCCGTGCAGGAGAGCCTCAGCCACGAGGCCTTTCGCGTTTACACCAACTCCGACGCGGTGGGGGTGGAGCTGGCAGGTGCGCTGAAGAACATCCTGGGAATTGCCGCGGGCATCTGCGACGGCCTGGGTTTCGGCGACAACGCGAAGGCAGCGCTCTTGACCCGGGGACTGGTCGAGATCACCCGGCTGGGGGTGGCCCTGGGTGGCAGGCAGGCCACCTTCTACGGGCTGGCGGGCGTTGGCGATCTGGTCACGACCTGCTACAGCCCGTTTGGCCGGAACCGGTCGGTGGGCGAGCGGATTGGCCGCGGCGAGACGCTCGAGCAGATCCTCTCCGGGATGGTCAACGTTGCCGAGGGGGTGCCCACCACGCGGAGTGTGCACGCCCTGGCCTGCCGCCGGGGAATCGACATGCCGATCACCGCGGAGCTCCATCGCGTGCTCTTCGAGGGGAAGAGCCCCAGGTCGGCCGTCTCCGACCTGATGGTTCGTCTGCCCAAGGACGAGTGGGATCTATGAGCGCGTTACCCGATGACTGTGGGATCGCCTTCAAGGAATGGGCCGGAGTCTGCCGGGCCCTGATGGAGGGACGGCAGACCCTCATCGTCCGCAAGGGGGGGATCAGCGAAGGCCCCGGCGGCTTCGCACCCGAGCACCGCGTCTTCTGGCTCTATCCCACTCACGTGCACCAGGCCCAGCAGGGGCTGCGCGACGAGATTCCGGACGCCCCTACGGCCGGGCCCGGCGATGCCGTCGCCATCGAGGCCCTCGCCGCAGTCGAGCTGGTCCGGCGCCTTGATTCCGAGGAAGACCTTCTTGCCCTCACACCCTTTCATATCTGGACGCTCGAGACGATGCGCAAGCGGTTTGCCTACCGACAGCCCGGGCTCTGGGTGCTCGGCGTCCGCGTCTATCGCCGCGAACCGGCCTGGACGTTGCTCCCGACCCCCGAGCAGCTCGGGTGCAAGAGCTGGGTCGTCCTTGACTCTCCCCTCTCCACCCGGGGCTGCCGGCCGGTGCTCGACGAGGACACCAGCCAGCAGCGGTTGCGGCTTCTCCAATCCAGCCTCTCGCTCGAAGACGGGACCGGCAACGGAAGCCCGTGAGCGTCATTCCGGTCCAGCCCACGACCACCTCGCAACCGACCACGACCACGATCAGACCTTCCGAGATCCCGCATGACCCTCCGCACCATCGCCCGGGAAATCAGGGACTATCCGGCAACGGCCTTCTTCTCGTTGACCTGGATCCTCGTGTTCGTCGCCATGGCCGCCCTCTGGATGCGCGACTATCCTTCCCAGAGCCTCTGGAGGCTCCTCGTTCTGGGAATCGGTGAAGGCCACCGGTTCGGCGACTTGACGGTCACCGAGTTGAGGCACGGAGAGCTCTGGCGGCTCATCACGTGCAACTTCGTCCATTACAGCGTGGTCCACATCGCGCTGAACCTCCTGGCGTTTTACCTGCTGGGCACGCTCGTCGAATCGTGGTACGGCTCCCCGCAGTTCATCATGATCTACGCGGTGACGGGAGGGCTTGGAAACCTGGTCTCGGCGATCATCCGGGTTGCGATCGGGTCGAATCCCAACATCCACTCGGGAGGAGGCTCGGTCGTGATCATGGGCCTGATCGGACTGTGCGCCGTGGTGGGCTGGCGATCGCGTACGGCCAGGGGAAGCGACCTGGGCTGGCAGATGTCCAAGGCCCTGGGCCTGACCGGATTGCTCGGAATCGCCTTACACAGCTACATCGATAACTGGGGCCACGCCGGGGGAGCCATCGTCGGTTTCTTTCTCGGTTTCCTGCATCGCTGGTTTCTCCGCCAGTACACCCGCCCCTCGGCCTGGGGACTGGGCGTGATCTTCAGCCTGGTGATCGGCGGCTTGCGGACTGGCCCAGTTTGCCGCCGACCGTCGTGAGACTCGGTTTCGCACCGAGCTGACCGCGTTCGTGCAGCGCAAGGCCTATGACTCCGCCAACCGGGCGATCACCGTCGTCTCCCTGCTCGGTGAGAGCGTGCTGGATGCCCGCAAGGTCAGCTCGCTCCTTCAAAGGGAGTCGGAGTTCCTCGATGGGGGGCTCACCCGCGACCCCTACCGCCGCGCCTGGGCCCTGGCGGCCGCGGCCCAAGTCCGCCCCCTTTCCGACGACGAGCAGGCCGAGTTTGACCAGTGTCTCGGGCGGCTGTCCGCGCCGCTCCTGGACGGACTGGCCCCCTTGTTCGACCGGGGGGCCACCCGCGCCGACTACCGGCACCTCAAGAGCCTGGCGGTCGCGGCCCAGACACGCTTACTCTCCGACGAGGAGAAAGCCGACTTCAAGCAGCGGCTGGCTCCGCTCAAGGCGCACATTCAGCACGAGCTGGAGGTCCGGCTTCGCGAGATGTGGCGGGAGAAGCGGCCGCAGGCCGGCGTCCGTGCCGGCCAGGGATAGACAGCCTCCGCCGCAGCGAGAGAGCACCGTTTCCGAGGGAACCAGCCCGTTCGTGGGATCTCAGAGGGACAGCAGCCGCCGAGCCTCGGCGACGCCGGGGGCGGGGTGGCCGTACTCGCTGGCGGTGACGCGGGCCAGGGCTGCGAGTTGCCGCCAGCGGAAGGCCGGGCGGGTGGAGGCGAACTCCTCGGAGACGGTCCGGTAGAACTTCTCGGCGTGCAAGGCGCCGTCCTCGCTGATCGCGAATCTGAGCAGCAGGTCGAAGACCGGACGGGGTGCAAGCCCGAGCTCGCCATAGCGGGCGACCAGGGCGGTGGCGCGGCTCTGGTCGTTCCCCTTGATGGCCGATTCCGTTTCAGGCAGCAGGGCGGTTGCGGGAAGGGCCTTGATCTTCTCAAGGTCCCGGTCCAGGGGGTAGGGATGGGGGTGCTGACCGCCCGCCTGCCCGGCGGTGTGATAGGCGCCCACGATCAGGCTGGCCACGGCGTTGCGATGGTCGGCCACGCGGGCGATGTTCCGCCAGGCGTTGGCCGCGTCGCAGGCGTGCACGCCCACCGACGCGCCGTGGACGCTGCCCTTGGGCTTTGGCGGGCGTGTCCTCCCGCTGCCGCCCGGGATCGCAGAACACCAGGCGGTTGGCCGCGATGGAGATGGCCTCGCCGATCGTCTCCGGCAGACCAGCCATCAGCCAGAGCCATGGCAACCGCCTCCGCGGCCTTCTCGCGACTTGCACCGTAGACGGTCATTGCCAGTTGATCGACGGCCCGATCGTCGGGCTGCCGGTCTCCCAGCTTCCGGCTCAGCAGGCCGTGGCCGTCGAGGAGGGCGGGAAGGAGCGTACGCAGGGGCTCGGCGGCCTTATACTTGCGGACCGACTCCTCTTCCTTGACGCAGTAACGTACCGACTGACGGAGCAGCGTGTGAGCATGCTCCTTGCCGGTGAAGTCGAGCAAGACCCAGGCACGCCACGCCAGAACCACTCGGTGGACGTTGACGTTGTCCTGGACAAGGTACTGGAGATCGTTGTAGGCCTCATCGACCGATCGCCGGGCCGAGGCGGCGAAGATGTGCTCGGCCGCCGCCATGTCCTCGCGTCGCGTCCACGGGCTTGGCGGCTCCGGCTTCACCGGCCGCCGATATCCGGCCAACTCAAGCTCGTGCATCGCCTCGTGAGAGCAGCTACCCGACTGCTGGATGTGGTTGGTGTTCCGGTAAAGAACCTTGAGGACCGGCAATGCCCGCTGTGCCTCCGGGAGGGTGTAAGTCGCGGTTCGCGCTTCATGGGCGGGTTGGTAGGATGTCACGCCGAGTTTCCCATTTGGCCGCGTCGCCGAAGTCCAAGGAGGGATACGCTATGCCTTTTCGTAAGTCACCTTCGATGGATCGGACTGGGGTTCAGCGCATGGCCCAGGGGTGGGGGAAAATCGTCGCGCGACGCGTTCACGAGGAGGTTGGCCCCGACCGGGATCTTGATGCCGAGGACATCGAGCAAATGGCCGCGACCGCGGCCTGCGCTATGGCCAAGGGGGCCATCGAAGAACTCCGGGAGAAGAAAGCCGCCCTGCGGGGGGCTGAGCAGCCTTGCCCAAGCTGCAAGCGACTCTGTCCGGTGCACCGCGAACCGCGAACCATTCATTTCTGGGGAGGCGAAGTCGCCTACTCAGAACCCAAGTGTCACTGCCCGGCCTGTCGCCGGGATTTTTTTCCCTCAACGCCCGGGTTTGCGCCTCACACCGCATAACTCCAGCCCCTCGGTCCTCGGCAAGATCCTCCGCTCCAGCGCCCGAGAACCCTCCTTTCAGGAGGCGACCGCGGCCCTGGAAGAACTGGCCGAGGTGACCATCAGGAGTCGGCAGGTCGGCCGCATCGCCCGTAGGGTAGGTCTTGATGCACTCCACGCCATCCTTCACCAGCCTGCGGACGGCCGCGCGGGCCTCGACCGGGCCGTTGATGAGGAGGATCAGCCCCTCCATGCCTAGCTTCAGGTGCTCGGGGTTCCAGTTCATCAGTCCCCCAGCGCCGCAGATCTCTCGTCCGCTGGCAGCCAGGCGTGGGCCGGGGAAAAGGGCGACTCCTCGCTGATCTCCTCCGGGTATTCTGGCTGTGGGGTCAGTGACCACGCACATAAGTGCGTCGGTTCAGGCGGGGGAACCCTCCAACCTCGCACGTGAGTGCGATCGGATCGGCCTTAAGGCCGAGGTTGGTGCGGGGGGAACCCCGCAGGCGGGGTCGGCCCGTCCGAACCACGGTCTGACGACCGTGGCCACGTCCCACAGTCATCTACTCTCGGTGGAGATCAGCGAGAACTCTCGGAAAAGAGACTCCTCGGTGAAGTCTACCGAGCGATCGGGTCCAAAATGGTGACCACGCGGCGTCAGCCCGTGGTTCGAACGGGCGTAGCCCCCAACCTCGGCCGTGAGGCCGACCGATCTTTCACCGAGAGAATCGGGCGGGGGGAACCCCGCAGGCGGGGTCGGCCCGAGGTCGGAGGGTTCTCCCGTTTGAGCCGACGCACTTACGTGCGTGGTCACCTGGTTGATCCCCTCCCACGGTGGAGAGCAGTTCTCTACGGAAAGGCGCTTCTCGCGGAGGTGATTGAACGCGACCCTTCCGAGTTCCCAGCCATTCGACGGAATACGTGTCATCGACGCATCGCACTACCAAGAATAAAACATCGCTTTTGGGGATCCCGCCACTCCGCTGATGCATCATCGCCAACGCGGCGCATCATGCCCGGGTGGAACGAAGAACTCGCCACGTCGAAGGTGCGTCATCGAGGACTGGACACACCATACTGGTTTCACCGGCCGAACAGCTTCGGCGAGCTGCCCGAGCGTGCCCAGGACCGATCCACCAGGACGGGGCTCATTTCCAGGTCACGCCCCGCTCCTCAGCGAAAACCCGAGTCTCCGCGCCGATCTCCTCCAGCCTGCGCATTGATCTCCGACTTGCTCTGGCCCATCGCCGCGAGCAGCGTGACGTAGTTGTCGATGGCCACCTGGTAGATTGCGGATGCTCGTGGCCGGTTGCGTGGGTGAACTGGAGGAAGATCTCCAAGTGTCGCCGGCTTAGCGGCTCGGCCTCGGCCAGGCGGTTGGTGGCCCGAAGCAACACCGCCAGGTTGTTGAGGGCGCGGGCGACGTGGGGTGGTCGGGGCCGTAGCGATGCCTCGTCAGATCGCCAGCGCCCGCCGGTACAGCGGCTCGGCCTCGTCCAGGCGGTTGGTGGCCGAATCGCAGATGCCAGGATGTGGCTCGGCCCGTCCAGGCGGTTGCCGTAGCAACTCGCCAGGTTGTTGAGGCGGTGGCGACGTCGGGGTGGTCGGGGCCGTAGCGATCGCCTCGTCGATCGCCAGCGCCCGCCGGAACAGCGGCTCGGCCTCGTCCAGGCGGTTGGTGGCACGCAGCAACTCCGCCAGGTTGTTGAGGGCGGTGGCGACGGTGGGGTGGTCGGGGCCGTACGACGCCTCGTAGATCGCCAGCGCCCGCCGGAACAGCGGCTCGGCCTCGTCCAGGCGGTTGGTGGCCCGCAGCAACGCCGCCAGGTTGTTGAGGCGTCGGGCGACGTCGGGGTGGTTGGGGCCGTGCGATGCCTCGTCGATCGCCAAAGCCCGCCGGTACAGTGGCTCGGCCTCGGCCAGGCGGTTGGTTTCCTTAAGCAACATCGCCAGGTTGTTGAGTCGGATGGCGACGTTGGGGTGGTCGGGCCGTAGGACGACTCGTCGATCGCCAGCGCCCGCCGGAGACAGCGGCTCGGCCTCGGCCAGGCGGTTGGCGGCCCGCAGCAACTCCGCCAGGTTGTTGAGGCGCGCTGGGTAGCTGGGGTTGTCGGGACGCGTCCGCTCGACGGCGCGGCGGTTGAGGCGCTCGGCAACCGCGAAGTTGCCGAGACGCTGCAACGGGCCGGACACAGTGGAGGCGATCCAGGGGCCGTCGTCGCCGTCGCGTTCCAGCCAGTGGTCGGCGCAAGCGGTAAGGGGGGCGAGCTCCCAGCGGTACTCGTGCCGGACCCAGCCGTCCCAGAGGAACAAGGCACGGGCGCGGATGTGGTCGAGCAGGGTCCGCTCGCGGGCGGCGAGGTCGTCGGGCCGGACCTTCTTGACCACCTCCTGCACCAGGCGGTGGATGCGGCAGAGCCGGGGCGTCCGCCCGTCGCCAGCGAGCTCGACGACCTGGAGCAGCCGCAGGCTGATCAGGTGGTTGACCAGCGTGAGCCACGGGTCGTCGTAGCCGGGCTGGGCGTCCTGGCCAAGGTCGGGGAACGTTGCGGCGGCGACGGCGCGGAGCCAGGGGAGCGGGACGTGGTCGGGGGGCAAGAGCGCGGCCAGCACCAGGACGAGAGACTCCGGCGGCGACAGCGTCGTCAGCGTCGGGGCGAGCGTGACGGTCACGAGCCGCTCCACGTGGGGAACGCCCCGCGTCGTCGTCCCGGCGATGTTCTCCAGGCCGGTCAGGCCCTCTTCCTTGAGCCGGTCGCGCAGCGCCGCACACGTGAGATGCCCGCCCCGCTCGGCCAGATGCACGGCAACAACCTCGACGGCGAGGGTGAAGCCTTGCAGCAGCGTCACGATCTCCCGGGCCGCGGCCAGCTCGTCGTCGCTGGCGAACCGCTCGTGGGGCTGGTAGCTGGCGATGAGTCGCAAGGCGTCGTCCGCGGGCAGCTCGTCGACGGGCAGAAGGCGGTGGCGAGCGTCGTCGGGGCTGAGCTGCTCGGGACCCAGCCGCGTGGTGGCAAGCACGTGCAGCCAGGAGCGGCCGGAGAGGAGGTCGGTGTGGGGAGGGTGGAGCAGCCGGGCGTCGTCGATGTTGTCCAGGATCAAAAGCGCGCGGGGTTGAGGCGGGTTCGGCTCACCGGCCCGGGCCGCGGCCCCGCGCTCGGCCCGCTCGTGCAGGTTCTGCAAGATGCGCCTCGCCGCTCGGGTGTCGTCGAGCTTCTCGTCGTCAGTGAACTCGACCCCGAGGTCGACTATCGAGAGTGCGGATGGCCGAGGCCAGGCCGTGGGAGCCCGCGCAGCCGACGAGCCAGCGGCCGCCGGGGTAGAAGTCGGCGTAGGCGAAGGCGTACTGGATGGCCAGGGCGGTCTTGCCCAGCCCGCCGATGCCATGCACCGCGCTGATGACGCCGAGCTGGCCCAATCCGGCGGCCTCGTGGAGGCCGCGCATCTCGGTCTCCCGGCCGACGAAGCGGGGATTGTGGGCCGGCAAGTTGCCCGGAGCGCTGGCGATCCGCCGCAGGCGGGAGAGCCGGGTGTGGAAGGAACGTTCAAGGTCATCGAGCCGAGTGCGGACGTCCTGGCTTTCGAGGGCCTGACGGCCGGCGTCGAACCAGGCGCGGAGGTCGAAATGCTGGCGGCGGCGGACGCGGGCGAACCAGGCAGCCGCTCGCTCCTCGAACCCGGGCTCGTCCATGCCGGGAATCGTCACGAAATAGATCGGCGCCACGCCCTCGCCGCTCACCGCGCGGGCCGATTCGTACTTGAGGTACTCGACGATCTCCCACTCGCAGTACGGGCTCTTCAGGTACTCGGGCGAGAGGACGAGCAGGAAGAGCTGCGACTCCTTCAGGCCATCGAGGATCGTGTGCCGCCAGTCGTCCATGCCTTGGATATCGTGCACGTCGAAAAAGTAGCGGAGTTCCTCGCCGCTGAACTGGCGGTAGTCGTCGGCGATGCGTTCGACGAGTTCGGAGACGCGTCCGCCGGTGTTGTTGCGCCGGGCGTAGCTGATGAAGAGGTCGTAAGGCATTGTGTGGTTCGCCGAAGACATGATCCAGAGTGCAAACCCGCGAAGCCTTCACCAATCCAGAACGCGCTCGAGATTCTCATGACTTGCGTCCCAGGATCCGATCGAGCGCGTCGGAGGTCTGGTAGATCAGCGCCTCGGGGTAGTGTAAGAACGGATGAAAATACTCGAACGTGAGGTAGCCTGAGTAGCTTGTCGACGCCAGCGCTTCCATGACGGCCGGCCAGTTGGTAGTGCCGTCGAGCAGGGTGCGAAACGAGTCGAGCGAGTGATCGGTTCCCTTCTTGGAGAATTCCTTGAAGTGTACGTTCCTGATCCGCTTGCCCAGGATCGGGATCCAGTACTCGGGGAACTGGAAGAGCATGACATTGCCGGTGTCGAAATGGACGCCGAGGTGGCTGGAACCAAAGCTGTCCACAAACGCGTTCAACTCCTCGGGAGTGGTCAGGTAGCCGTTGAAGAAGATGTTCTCGATGTTGAGCGAGACCGCCGCTTTCTCGGCCAGCGGCAGTAACTTGCCGATCGCCTCGCGGGCGCGGCGGTCGCAGACGTCGAACGCGACCGGTTCCCGTTCAGGGAGCCAGGGAATGTAGGTCGATCCGGCGATCGTCAGCAGGTGGCTCGTCCCCAGCTCGTGGGCGGCATCGATCATCATGCCGGCCAGCTCAAGGCCCCGCGCGCGGCGGGCGGGGTCGCCGTCGGTCAGCGAGTAGGGCCAGTAGAGAAACGAACAGAGGCCGCTGATGGCGATGCCGATCTCACCGGCCAACTTGCGAATTGCGCGGAGCTCGGCGGGGCCGGCCTTCGGCGAGAGGTCGTTCTCCAGGTCGTAGTTCAGCTCGATGCCATCGAAGCCGGCATCCTTCGCCAGCTTCAGGCAATCGCACAGCGACATCCGGGCGGGGTAGGGGAAGGCCCAGAGGTTGATCGATTTCTTCATCGCGTAAGTGCGGGGGGCGCCGCGAAGGGCTTTTGGCTCCGGACCGGTCGATGCCGGCATGCCGTGAGCGATCGCCCCGGCGCTCGCCGCTGCGAGCGACGAGCCAAGAACCTTGCGGCGGCTCATTCTGGCGTCCTCGTGCTGGGATGGCCGTTCCGGCGTCGGAGTCATGGTCGGAGCCTCGATGGTGAATCCGTGCCCTTCCCTCGCCGCGCTCTTTCAACTTCGCGAGCCTGCGATCATGATTTGCGGGAGAGACGTCAACGATTCAAGAGCCGGGTCCCGGATTCTCGGGCCGGAGAGCGGAACGTTGACGGACCGGCCCAACCCCACGATCGCATCGACTACCAGGAGCTGTGACATCATGAGTATGAGACGCGACATCCTCTCCTCGTTTCCGGCCTCCGCGCTGGCTCTTGCCGCCGTCCTGGCCGCAACCTTTCCGGACCTGGCGAAGGCCGTGGAATTCACCCGCCAGGAAGACGTGGTCTACGGGCGGAAATACGGCACGGCCCTGACCCTGGACGTCCTCACTCCGAAGCAGAACGCGAATGGGGCGGCCATTGTCTGGGTGGTCAGCGGCGGCTGGTTCTCGGCTCACGAGGCGATCGCCCCGGCGCCCGTGGAGGAGCTGCTGAAGCGGGGGTATACCGTCTTCGCCGTCGTGCACGGCAGCCAGCCGCGGTACACGATTCCCGAGATCGTCGCCGACATGAACCGGGCGGTGCGGTTCATCCGCTACCATGCCGCCGACTATCACATCGATCCCGACCGGATCGGCATCACCGGCGGCTCGGCCGGCGGACACCTCTCGCTGATGCAAGGAACCGCGGGGGACAAGGGAAATCCCGACGCCAAGGACCCGATCGACAAGACCTCGAGCCGGGTTCAGGCCGTGGCCTGCTTCTTCCCGCCGACCGATTTCCTGAACTACGGCAAGCCGGGCGAGAATGCCCTGGGACGGGGAATCCTCAAGGGTTTCAAGCCGCCGTTCGACTTTCACGAGCAAGACCCCAACACCAAGGTGTTCCGGCCGATCACGGACGAATCCCGAATCCTCGAGATCGGCCGCCAGATCAGCCCGGTCAACCATGCCTCCGCTGATGATCCTCCCACGCTGATCATGCATGGCGATGCCGACGTGCTGGTGCCGATCCAGCAGGCCGAACTCATCATCGACAAGCTCAAGTCTGCCGGAGTCGACTGCAAGCTCGTCGTCAAGAAAGGCGCCAGCCACGGCTGGCCAGACCTGCTGAAAGACATGACCATCATCGCCGACTGGTTTGACGAGCATCTGAAGAGCAGTAGGCAGTTGGCAGTAGGCAGTGGGCGTCGAGTGTTCGGTGACGCACCATCGCTGAATGCCCACGGCCGCCGTCACCTGCCGGCGGTCCACTCAAAGACCCGCGCGACCAGACGATCGGCCAGATCGGGTCCGGGACCGAGAGTCTCCGCGCGATGGCCGGAGCGGACGAGATGCACCGTGTGCTCCCCGGCGATCAGGCTTTGAAGGTCGTTGGCGACGGTCAGATCCGCCCGATTGATCTGACCCGAGGCTTCGGCCTGGCCGATCAGCTCGACCGTGGTGGCACGCGACAGGAGCTTGAAACCGACGAGGTAAATCGACGGAGCCCAGTCGCGGACCGAGCGGATGACCTTGGGAGTCCGGCGGCATCTCACGATCAGCTCGTCCTGGCTGGAGCTCACCTTGCCGGCGCGTGGGACCGGCTCGTAGTCGGAAACGGCCATCGCCAGAAAAACGACGTCGAATGGATGGGATCGAAGCAGATGCTCGAGTGTCTCGGCGTAATCGGCGACGTTGCCGGTTCGCAAGGGGACGAGCTGAAGCCGGTCCCTCTTGTCCACCCACTCGCCGTGCAGCCGGCGCAGGCGTTCGAGCTCGGTGTCGGGGTCGTCCGTGTCGAGATCGAACCGGGCCAGGCGCGCCAGGGGGAGCTGGGCGGATGCGGCGTGCAAGTGCCAGACGCGCGCCCCGCGCGCAGGCAGCTCTCGGTGATCGCCGCGGCAAAGCGTCCCGAGGAGATGTTGGTGATCGTCCGCACATCGTCGATGGGGGCAGCCGTCCCGCCACCGGTCACCAGCACGTTCATGAACAGGGCGCACCTTTCATGGCTCTTGCACGACCGTGGGATGCTGGGCTAGCCTGGCCTTGTGCCGGGCGGTCGAGGCTCGGTCGGGACCGGAACGGACCGCGCGGATCAGGATCTCCTTCGAGTTGCCGATGATGACGACTGCTCCCAGCATGACCACGGCGGCAGACCCGGCCGCGCGGGAACTGTTCAACGAGATGGCTGGCTGGCCGATCTTCGACCCCCACTCGCACATCGACCCTCATCGTCCCGCCGCACGCAACCTGGATGAAATCCTCGGGTACCATTACTATACCGAGCTCGCCCACGCCACGGGGATGCCGGCGGCCCAGGTCAGCCTGGATCTCGATCCGAAAACACGGTCGCAGAACCTGGCCGGATACCTCGAGCGCATCGACAACACGGTCCAGTACTCCTGGCTGCTGGAGATCGCCCGCACATTCCACGGCTTCGCCCATGACCACATCACTCCCCAGACCATTGGCGGGCTGTACGACCGGGCACTCCACGAGCACGATGGCTCGGACTGGGATCGTCAGGTCTGGAAGGCCACCCGGCTGGAGGGGGTGTTCCTGACCAACGAGTTCGACGACCCGCTGGAAGGATGGGACACCCGCGAGTACATCCCGTGCTTGCGGACCGACGACTTGGTGCTCAAGCTGCATGAGCCCCGGACCCTCGAGAGGCTGCGGCGGTGCACGGGGGTGGATGTCCAGGATCTGGCCAGCCTGCGCGAGGCGGTCGGCCGGGTTTTCGAGCAGTTCACGAGCAAGGGGGCCCGGGCCTGCGCGATCAGCCTACCGCCGGACTTCGTGCCGCGGCGGGCCTCTCCCCGTCGAGCCGTGACTCCGGTGCGGCGCGCGATCCAGGCACTGGAGCTAAGGCCCGACGAACACGAAGAGGTGCGGACCCTGGTTTTCTGGATGCTGGCCGAATTCTGCGCCGAGTTCCAGCTCCCCTTCGACCTCATGATCGGACCAGTCCGAAACGTTTACCCGGCCGGCGTCAGCGGAGGCCGCGACCTGCTGGACCGCCGGGTCAGCCTGTACGATTACCGGGAGCTGTTCAATCATTTCGCCTCGGTGAATTTCCCGGTGTCCACCCTGGCACCCGACGCGGGGGCCGAGCTGGTCGCCTACTCCTGGATCTTCCCCAACGTCCTGCCGATGGGCCACTGGTGGTACTCGAATGTCCCGGCCTTCATCGCAGCCGACCTGAAGGCGAGGATCCAGGCGCTCCCCAAGGTCAAGCTTCTGGGGTACTACTCCGATGCTTACAAGCTCGAGTTCATCCTGCCCAAGTTCAACATGTACCGCCGGGTTCTGGCCGAGACCCTGGCCGAGGAGTGCATGCGGGGCAGGGGATGGCCGCTCGAGCGGGCCCTTCAGCTTGCCAAGGTCGTCCTGCTTGACAACCCCCGGAGGATTTTCGGACGAAACCCATCCCGTGCGGCCGCGAGCATTTGACCGGGACCGGAACGAAGGGCATGTTTTGAGGTACGAGACGCGGTCTCACCGCGTCCAGAGTCCGCGAGGAACTGATTACGAATCCCATTACCAGGCCTCTCCCGGTCAATCGACCGTTCGAGTTCAAGGATCCACTTCCATGCGGCGCACACTGGTGATTTCACAGTTTGCGACTCTCCTGGTCGCGTGCCTGGCGCTCGCGATCCCCTCGGTGGGTCGTGCCCAGGCAAGGCCGGAGGACGGGTACGATGCGACCCAGGTCCCGCTCAACCAGACCACCCCTCTCGGGCCCGGAGCGAATGTGAGGTTTCCCGATGATCCCTCGCTCGGCCCCTTTCTCGGCAGTGAGGGAGGGCTGGGACAGACGGACCCCAACGCCCCCTCGCAAGTCACTCCGAAGGTGCTCGAGAGCATGGGGCTGATCACGGAAACCTACGATCGCGCCCGCGCCTTACTGGATCTTTCCCGTGAGGCAATCCTGAGCAATCAGCTCCTGCTGGCACATGAAACCCTCAAGCAGGCCATGACGGTCGAGGTCAACGAGCCGAACGCTTTGCGGCACGACCAGTTGATCATCGAAGCGATCACCATCACCGGTTCCCTGACCGAAGCCCTCATCCGTGAGTCCCGACCCCAGGTTTCCCTGCTGGAGCCGGAGGAGGGTCTGCCCGAACCCCTCAAGAAGAAGCTGGACCCCAAGCAGGCGATCCGGCTGTCCCGGCTGGAGTGGCAGAGGGCCGCCTACGTCGCTCAGCAGATCATCAACCCGACCTATCGCAACGAGTACCTGGACCGGGTTGTCGAGGGGATGGGCAAGGATAGCGCGGATCATCAGCGAGTTCGTGCGCCCGAGCGATTCGACCGAGAGCCGGACCGAGCCTGCAAAGCTGGATGCGAAGGACCTCAAGGACTACGAGGCGTTCGCCGACAGCTTTCTTGCCGAAGCCGCGCAGGTCGCAAGAGCCATCGAGCGCCCCATCTGGAAGAATACAGCCCTGGCCCGGACGGCGATCGCGGCCGGCGAATCGGGGCAATATGATCGGGCCTTCAGCGTGGCGCAGAGTATCGAGAACGCGGAGGCCCGCTCCCAGGCGTCGATCCTCGTCGCCGAGTCGGAGTGCCGTCACAACAAGGCCGATCTCGCCACTCGCACCTATTCCGGGGCGGCCGAGGCCGTGGCGCGCGTGGAGCAGATGGGTCTGCGTGGAGTTCTCAACGGTTTCCTGGTGGACAGCCTGATCTCAACCGGTCGGTTCGACGACGCCCGCGCCTGTCTGGTTCTTTATCCCACCGAATCCGAGCGGTTCGTGGCCATGGGCGCCATCGCCGAAGCCGAGGGCCGCCGGGGCTCGGCCGAGAAGGCGCGGAACTGGATCGCCCGTGAGGCCCCGCCCGCCTACCGGTCGGCCCTCTACCGGCGGGTCAATACCGGCGTTCTCGCGGCCATCAGTAACGAGCGACAGAACCAGTACACTTCCCGGTCACCCGCAGCGAACATCGGGCGGTGACTTTAGTCCCGGGGCGGCGCGACCGCTCTCCGCGATTGTGACCGGCACGGGCAAGGCCACGTGGTTGCCACATCCCTGGTAATTGTGATTGCTCCGGCTGCCTCAGCCCCGGGGGAAGAACGAGGCGTACCGCTCCTTCGCGGCGCGGATTCCGGTGTGCATCATGTGGATATCGGCCGCCAGCACGAACAGGCGGCATCCCAGGGCGCGCATCCGCTCGGCATACTCCGGCCCGCGGGAGAACACCCCCCCACGGCTTTCCCGCCTGGGCACAAACCCGCGCGATGGTCTCGATGGCTTCGAGGATGGCCGGAGCCGTGCCGCCGGCCAGTCGACGCTTGACCCCACACCGATGCGGCCCGCGAACCAAGGGGGTAACGCCGCCGATCGGGCGCCGCACCCGTTCACGAGGACCGCGCTGCGCACCGGAGTCACGGTCGTGGTTTTCCGAGGCGTCGTCCATGCCCGGTCCCGGTCGTTTCACGGTGCTCGTCGCCGACTTTCTGGACGAATCGTCGGTTGAATCGCCCGTACTGGAGGACATCGCATCACTCGTGCTGTGCAAGGCGATGCACGAGGAGGAGCTGGCCGGCCACCTGCCCGGGGCCGACGCGATCCTGCTCTTTCACGACATCCCGCACCTGGGAGAGGCCAGCTTCGCGCGGGCGCCGCGGTGCCGGTGTGTCGTCCGGGCCGGCGTGGGCTACAACAACGTCGATCTGGAGGTGGCCAGCCGGCACGGGGTGGTGGTCTGCAACGTCCCCGACTACGGCACCGAGGAAGTCGCCGATCACGCGATCATGTTCTTGCTGGCCCTAGCGCCGGCTGGTACCCTGCCACGAGGCCATCCGAGCCGGGACCTGGCATTACCAGACGGCCGTAGGCACCCCGCGGCTGCGAGGCAAGACCTTCGGGCTCATCGGCTGCGGCTGGATCGGCACTGCCACCGCGCTGCGGGCGAAGTCGCTGGGACTCGACGTCGTCTTCCATGACCCCTATCTCCGCCAGGGGATGGACAAGGCCCTGGGGATCCGCCGCGTGTACCACCTCGAGGAGTTGCTCGAGCAGAGCCACTTTATCAGTATGCACTGCTACCTCGACGAGATCACTCGCCATCTCATCAACGCCGACACCATCGCCCGGATGCGCCCCGGGGTGATTCTGATCAACTCGGCGCGCGGGCCGTGCATCGACGAGCAGGCCCTGCTCGAGGGGCTCGATTCGGGCCGGATCGCGGCCGCCGGGCTCGACGTGGTCGAGAGGGAGCCTCTTGCCGATTCCAGACTTCGCGATCATCCTCGAATCCTCCTCACCCCCCACTCCGCGTTCTACTGTGTTGAGGGGTTCATCGAGCTTCGCACCAACGCCACGGAGGACGTACGGCGGATTCTCCTGGGGGATCCGCCCAGGAACTCCCTCAATCTTGAGGTGGCAAGCCATTGCTGATCGGCAACGCGGTGCAGTGGCCCGTGACTGTGATTCCGCCCCACCCTCGAAACGCCATGACATCCAACCGCCGGCTCGTTTCCTGGCTGATCGTCGCCTGCCTGACGGCCTCGCTCAGCTCACTGACCGCCGTGCAGGCGCTGCGGAGGTATCACGAGCTGCGAACCGGGTGGTCGTGGGACCTCGCCTACTACAACCAGTGGTACTGGGCCCTGACCCAGTCCGACGGACAGCTCTCGGTGCGTCCCATTGCCTCCTACGCGGTCGAGGGGCCATCGGTCTGGAAGATGAACTATCTGGCGCCGATCCGGCTGTTGCTCATCCCGTTCTACCTGATCGATCCCGACCCGCGTACCTTGCTTCTCGTTCAGAACATCGTTTTCTGGTGGGTCATTCCGGCGGCCTACACCCTGGCTCGCGCGGAATCGAAAAGCGAGACGATCGCGCTCTCGGCAGCGGCCCTGATTCCGCTCACGCCACTGCTCTGGCCCCTGGTCTGGAACGACTTTCGTGAGCTTCAGATGGCGATTCCCTTCGTCTTGTGGGCTGTGCAGGGCGTTCGCGGGCGGCAGGTGGGACTGGCCGCGCTGGGGATCGCTGGCATGCTCGCCTGCCGGCAGGAGTTTGCCGTGATGGTGGCGACGTTCGCGTTCCTTCCCGCTCGCGAGCCCGAAAACCTCAGCCGGACCCTCAAGTGGCGGCAGGCGCTCTTCACCCTGGGGCTGGCCTGGCTCCTTTTCGGCTTCTTCGGCTACCTGAGATTCGCGGTCGCGCCGAACGCGCCGGGCCAGTTCATCGACCAGTTCACCGGCCCCCGGGCGTCGGTGCTCCAGACGCTCGAGACCTCCGCGGACCTCCTGATCTTCGGCACGGGGGCCTGGGCCCTCTTCGCCTCTCTGGCGCCGCGCGTGGCGATCCTCGCGGTGCCGTGGATATGGAGCCTGTGCAACGGCCGCTGGGCCCTCCGTTTCCTGGAGACCACGGAGTGGCATCACGTGCGCTACACCGCGCTTCCCGTCGCCATGATCCTGGCCGCGGGAGTGATCGGCTACGCGCGGCTGGGAACCTGGCTGCACGCACGCCGGCGAGGCCGGGGCCTGCTCGCCGCCGTCTGGATCGCGGCTGCGCTCGGCTGTGCCGCCGGGGTACGTGAGCTGTCGGCCCGGATGGCCCGCATCCCCTTGCCAATCAGCCGGGAAGAGGCCGAGGCGGTCTGGTTCTGGATCCGCCAGGTTGGCCCTGAAGACGGCGTTCTGGCCGCCTATGAAGTCACCGCCCCGCTCTCCTCCCGCAAGCGGCTCTTCAGCTATGTCCTCGAGCCGAACAAGCCCGCCGGATTTCCCACACTCGGGCCCGAGTTCCAGTGGGTTTTTCTGCGGAACAAGGATCTCGACCTCAGGCTCTTCCTTGACCAGGGCTTCGATCTCATGCACCGGGGAGATTCGCTGACCATCCTCCGGCGCTTGCCGCCAGCTCGCGCCGGGAACGGCGGTTGAGCTCGACGCTCGGTTTTGAGGACAGAAGGTTCGAGAGGATCACGAGCTCCCGGAGGGGGCGACAGGGCATGCCCCTTTGCTGGCGCTTCAGGCTTGTGAATTACAGGCATGATTTCTATAAGCCTGAAGCGCCAGCGAAGGTTTCCGATTTCACTGCGCGCCCGCCGTTCGCTCAGCCTGCCACAATCGGGTTCGTTCGCTTTCACGTCACGGCGTCAAAGATTATTCATATATCAATAGCTATTATTGTATTATAGTGCTACATGCTATCATGCGTCGCAGATACGGAGCCCGGCTCGGCGGATCGCAACGGGCCTGGCGCTCTTCGTGGTCCAGCCCCCGACGCGGCCGAACCTGAGTGGCGATTCTAACAGCCGAATTGTCAAAGAGCGTCAGGAGCGGGCAAGGCCCTTATTCTTTAGATTGCGCCGTTTCGGCGGTTTTTTTGGCTTCCGCGTGGATTCTCCCCTCACGCCACCGTTACACCCGGACCTAGCCGTGAACCGAGCTCTCACGGGTCCTGTTCGTGGGACAGGATTCCATTCCTGTCGATTTCCGGTGTGCATTCGTGTGAACGTGACAAGATTGGAATCTTGTCCCAGGAAGGATTGCCCGGCGCACCTGCCCCGGAATCACCATCCGCCACGACCGCGGTTTGGGTTCGATCGTCCTCGTCACCGTTGTCGCATGTCGATGTAACCTTCATTATTGCTAGTTCTTGTGTGGATTGCGGACTGGCTTCGATTGTCACGTTTTCGTGCTCGTGAACCTCGCGATCCTTGGAGAGCGCATCGACTTCACTGGGTGCCTGGGTCGGCGGAGTATCGGGGTGGCACGGGCGGCTTGTCTGCCCGTGGGCCGGGCCGGGGCTGTCATGGGCAATCGACGATTCTTTCCGCAGGCGTCGTAGGGAGTCAATGGTGCGGAGCAGCTCGCGGCCCAGGGCGGCCTGGTGGCGGCGGTGCCGCTCGAAGCTGGGGCTGGGGTCGAAGGCGGCCTGGTCGGCGCGCTCGGCGTCCTCGGCCTCGGCGATCTCTTGAAACTCGGCCACGATCTGTTCCAGCCGCTCGATCCGCGCGTCCACCACCGCGCGGAGCACCGCCCGCGCCGCGGGCTCGTCGGCCGGCCGGGGGGCGAGCTCGCGCCAGAACGTCACCTCGTGGAAGGCCAGGTCGCGATCCGGCACCCGCTCGCGGCACACCTTCCAGAGAGTCTCGGCCGCCCCCGGATTGAACACCTCAAACGCCAGGAAGCTGGCATTGAGCGCCGGGTCGTGCACCGCCTCGAAGCCGTTCTTGCCCAGCAGCCGGATGAACCGGTACACGTCCGACGGCGACCACGCCGCGCGGCGCTCCAGCAGGGTGCGGATCTCGCCCCAGCGGTCGAGCAGCCAGCGGCAGCCCTCGACGGTCTCCTCGAGCCCGGCGACGAACACGGCCGGCTCGTCGTCCCAGGGGGGCGAGGGCGAGGAGAGCTTCCCGGGCCGGTAGTCGTAAAAGAGCCTGCGGCCCAGGTCGCTGACCCTCTTCATCCGCCGGGCGGAGGTCGTCGGCCCGGCCTTTCGCCCTGCCAGCCGCACCCGGTGGGCCAGGTGGGCCGTCTCGAACCGCTCGCCCCGCTCGAGCAGCCACGACAGCCGCGCGGCGCGGCGGACCAGCTCGCGCTCGAGGGCGTTCCTGGGCTGCCAGTCGTCGATCCAGACCTGGATTCGCTCCTCGAGCTGCCGGGGGTCCTCGTGCGGCAAGACGGTCACAACGTCGGTGGTCCTGGCCCGGCGGCCATGCTTCAGGGCGTTGAGCCGGGCCTTGGCCTTGCCCTGCTCCGTTTTCGGTCCAGTGCTCCTGGCGGCATTCCTGCGGTTGGCGTCAATCTGTGCGTCGGTGGCCATGGGATCGATCTCCGGTCGGATGCGTTCGACCATCAAGAGTCTTTCCCAATACGATCCGGCCGGCGCACGAAAGAATTTCACAATCGAGGTTGAGACGGGAAATGGCTCACCGGCAAAGGCCGCGGAACCGGCAGAATCGGCGGGTCTTGAGGGATGATCATGCGCTCGGCGAGCCCCGGAGGGCGTGAGGCGGAGTAAGCCGGTGTTGGGGGTGGGCACGCTGACACTCGGCCGGAAAAGAGGCAATCCGCAGGAGCAAAGTGGGATGCTCGTCGGCTCAGTCGATCGTCAAGGATCGGGTGTGGTGTCCCTGGATCTCTGCCGAGGGCCTAGAAAACCGAAAACCGGCCCCGACCCCGCGAAGCCCGCCCCAAACCGAAAACCGGCCCCGACCCCGCGAAGCCCGCCCCGCGAAGCCCGCTTTTCTATTGGCGCTTCAGGATGAAGCACTGGAACTTGACGACGCTGCGCGAGAAGCTGATCAAGATCAGGATGGAGGTGCTCGTTCCAGGGCCGAGACGTTTCCCTTAAGCCGGTCGCAGGCCCATCATGAAACTCTTTCTGTCGTGCGTGAGCAGCGAATTCAAGTCGTACCGGCTGAAGCTGGCGAATCACCTGGCGGCAACCAGGGGAGGCTCGTTCGAGGTCAAGGTCCAGGAGGATTTTCAGCAGGGAGGCTTCACGCTGCTCGAGCAACTGGCGGACTACATCCGCGGTTGCGACCTCGTCGTTCACCTGGTGGGCGATGCGTGTGGCGCTCGGTCCGAGCCGGAGCACGCGCGGGCGCTGCTGCTGTCCCTGGGAGACACACCGAGCGATCCGCCGCCCGAGTGGTCGTACACGCAGTGGGAATACCGCCTGGCTCGGCGGTTCGGGAAGCGGACGCTGGTGTACGTTGCCAAGGCCGACGCGCCGCGAGACCACGGGCTCCCGGTGCAGCAATCGGACGACGACGCTCGTCTTCAGCAGGCTCATCGGGATCACATCTTCCGGTCCGGCGAACACTACAAGGAGTTCGCCAGCCCCACGAACCTGGTGCGCGAGGTCTTCTACGATCTCGGGCTGAATCCCGAGACCATCAAGGTGAACAACCTGCCGTTCAAGACCCTCGGCTCGTTGTTCAAGGGGCGCGAGGGATTCTTGCGGCAGATTCGCGAGGCGCTGGGACGCGTCGACCATCGCGGGCATCAGCGGTTCGCGGCGATCACGGCTTCCGCGAGCGCGGCGACCGTTCACGGACTGGGCGGGATCGGCAAGACCCGCGCGGCGATCGAGTACGCTCATCGCCATGCCGACGACTTCACCGCGCTGCTGTTCGTCCGGGCCGATTCCCCGTCCAGCTTGCAGCAGAACCTCGCCGCGCTGTGCGGGCCCCTGGTGCTCGACCTGGCCGAGAAGGAGGCGCGCGAGACCGAGGTGCAGGTCGCGGCCGTGTTGCGGTGGCTGCAACAGCATCCGGGCTGGTTCCTGATCTTCGATAACGTCGATTCCGAGGACGCGGCGCGAGCGGTGGAGGCCCTGTTGTCGCAGCTCTCGGCAGCAGGGCAGGTGCTGGTCACATCGCGATTGAGTGGCTGGTCGGGCGCGGTGGAAGCGCTGGCCCTCGACGTGCTGGCCGAGGCCGATGCGGCGGCGTTCCTGCTGGAGCGCACGGAAGAGCGGCGGCGGAAAATGCCCGACGATCCCGAGCAGGCACGGCGGCTGGCGGTGGAGCTCGGGCAGTTGGCCCTGGCGCTGGAACAGGCCGGGGCCTACATCGTGAAGCACCGGCTGACCTTCGCGCAATACCTGGATCGGTGGCACAGCAAGCACGACGAGGTGCTGACCTGGTTCAACGAGCGGCTGATGCAGTATCCCTTGAGTGTTGCCGTGACCTGGCAAACGTCGTTCGACCAGCTCACCGCCGCCGGCCGCGAATTATTGAATCTGCTGGCCTGGTTCGCGTCCGACCCGATCCCGGAATCGCTGCTGGTCGCCGGAGGCGGCCCGTGGGGCGACGCGGCTTCAGAAAACGCCGTGTCTTCAGCCGATCCCGAGGACGCGCTGGCCGATCTGGAAGCCTACTCGCTGGTGACGCGAGCCGCCGAGTCACCGACGTTTTCCGTTCACCGGCTGGTGCGGACGTCACCCGCCGCAACCTGCGGGACGACACCGAGTCCTCGGCCCTGCGACGCGCGCTGCGCTGGTTGAATGGCGCCTTCGTCGGCGACCCACAGGATGTCCGCACCTGGGCGACACTCGACCCGCTCGCACCCCATGTCCCGTGGCTGCAACCCATGCAGACCATGCCGGCATTGCAGAACCGACGGCACGGCTCATGAACGACCTGGGCGTTCTTCTGCATCATAAGGCCCAATATGTCGAGGCCGAGCCGCTGATCCGCCGCGCGCTGGCCATCGACGAGCAGTCCTACGGCAAGGAACACCCCAACGTCGCCATTCGACCTCAATAACCTGGCTCAGTTGCTCCAGGCCACGAACCGTCTGGCGGAGGCCGAGCCGCTGATGCGCCGCGCGCTGGCCATCGACGAGCAGTCCTACGGAAGGACCACCCCAACGTCGCCACGGACCTCAATAACCTGGCTCAGTTGCTCCAGGCCACGAACCGTCTGGCGGAGGCCGAGCCGCTGATGCGCCGCGCGCTGGCCATCGACGAGCAGTCCTACGGCAAGGACCACCCCAACGTCGCCACAGACCTCAATAACCTGGCTCAGTTGCTCCAGGCCACGAACCGTCTGGCGGAGGCCGAGCCGCTGATGCGCCGCGCACTGGCCATCGACGAGCAGTCCTACGGCAAGGACCACCCCAACGTCGCCAGCGACCTCAATAACCTGGCTGCGTTGCTCCAGGCCACGAACCGTCTGGCGGAGGCCGAGCCGCTGATGCGCCGCGCGCTGGCCATCGACGAGCAGTCCTACGGCAAGGACCACCCCAACGTCGCCATCGACCTCAATAACCTGGCTCAGTTGCTCCAGGCCACGAACCGTCTGGCGGAGGCCGAGCCGCTGATGCGCCGCGCGCTGGCCATCGACGAGCAGTCCTACGGCAAGGACCACCCCGAGTCGCCATAGACCTCAATAACCTGGCTCAGTTGCTCCAGGCCACGAACCGTCTGGCGGAGGCCGAGCCGCTGATGCGCCGTGCGCTGGCCATCGACGAGCAGTCCTACGGCAAGGACCACCCCGACGTCGCCATACGACCTCAATAACCTGGCTCAGTTGCTCAAGGCCACGAACCGTCTGGCGGAGGCCGAGCCGCTGATGCGCCGTGCGCTGGCCATCGACGAGCAGTCCTACGGCAAGGACCACCCCAAAGTCGCCATAGACCTCAATAACCTGGCTGAGTTGCTCCAGGCCACGAACCGTCTGGCGGAGGCCGAGCCGCTGATGCGCCGCGCACTGGCCATCGACGAGCAGTCCTACGGCAAGGACCACCCCAAAGTCGCCATCAGACCTCAATAACCTGGCTCAGTTGCTCCAGGCCACGAACCGTCTGGCGGAGGCCGAGCCGCTGATGCGCCGGGTCATCAGCATCTTTCAGAAGTTTGGCGAAGCGACCGGTTACGAGCATCCGAATTCGCGGGTCGTTCATCGGGAATTATCGCGGCACTGCTCCAGGCCATGAACCTCAGCCAGCCCGAGATTGAAGCGAAGGTCCGCGCAGCGCAGAGGCCGGACGCTCCGTCGGGTTAGCCGCAATTCCGTTGAATTAACCGTAAAGCCATAGGGGCTTCGCGGGGTCACATAGGGGCTTCGCGGGGTCAGGGCCGGTTTCCGGTTTTTCAGCCACGAATGGATGCCCACTGGCGTCGCGGGATCAGAGCGAGTTCTTGGTTGCTTCGACGAGAAAAATCACAGCCTTCGGTGTCTCAAAATAGCTGGGAACTCGGTCGGACCCCCTGCCGCTCCCGCGAGTCGTTCAGGCGGCAGGCCCAAGGGGGACATTTACGTTGGCTTCTCACCTCTGGAGACGACCCGCTGTGGCACCCGAACCGGCGACGAGATCATGGGCCGGGAGTGAGAGTTCGGCACCGTCGAGCCGGGGAAGCTCGTTGATCTGCTGGTCATTGACGGTGACGTCCTCGCCGACATCTCCCTGCTCGAGGATCGCTCACGGTTTCTCACGATCATGCAGGGGGGGTGCCTGGTCAAGGCGGGGCGGCCGGCAAGGGGAGCACCGGATGCCTGAGGACCGGGCCTTCGACGGCAATTACTTGGCTGTCTCGCTCGGAGGCGATGGTCCCACCCGAACCCTGTCCACCCGGTTGCCATCCATCTCTACGACTTCGAAACGCAGGCCCAAGTCATCAAACGCCTCGGACACGCTGGGGATGTGCCCGAGCTGGGTCACCACCAGTCCGGCCAGGGTGTGGAAGTCTCCTTCAGGAAGCTCGCCGAGATCGAAGAGCTCGCGGAACTCATCGAGCGGGAACCGCCCGTCGAGCAGCCACGAGCCATCCGGTCGCTGGACCGAGCGGGGGGCGTCGTCCTCGCCTGCGGTCTCCGGCAGGTCGCCGAGCAGCGCCTCGAGGATGTCGTTGAGCGTGAGCAGACCCACCACCGAGCCGTATTCATCGAGCACCACGGCGGTGTGGGTGGACGACTTCTTGAGGATCTCGAGGATCTGCGGCCCCCGGGTTCCCTCGAAGATGAACGCAGGCAAGGTGAGCAGTCCCTTAACCCGGAACAGCGGCTCCCCCGAGCTTTGCGCCAGCAGGTCCTTGACCTGGATGATCCCGAGGAGGTTGTCGAGGCTCTGATCGCAGACGGGAAACCGCGAATGGGGCGAGCCGATAACCTTGCGGCGGATCTCGTCCGGGGAATCCGCCAGGTCGATCCAGACAACCTTGCCGCGCGGGGTCATCAGCGCGAGCCCGGCGCTCGAGGAACCGGAAGGCTCTCTTGAAGATCTCGTGCTCGGCCTCCTCGAATACGCCGGTCTTGACGCCCTCCTGAAGCAGCCGCTTGATCTCCTCGTGGGTGATCGCCGGCCGGACCGCCGGCCGGATCCCGAGCCACCGGGCCAGGAAGTCGGCCGTTTGGCTCAACAAGCCTGCCACCGGACTGGCCAGCAGCGCGAAGACCGACATCGGCCGGGCCAGCGCGCAGGCGGTCCGCGCGGGCCGGTGCGCGGCGAGCCTTCTGGGAAGCAGGTCGCCCAGGAGAAGGATGGCCAGCGCCAGGCCAAAGAGCGCACCGCCGGCGGCGAGCTTCGCAAGCCCCCCCGCCTCGCCGCGCGTCGGCTCCAGGAAACCACTCACCCACGCCCCTGCGTAGACTCCCGCGATCATCACCGCCAGGGAGGTTCCCAGCCGAGCCGTCGCGTCGAATCGCTCGAGGTCGTCGCTCAGCCGCAGCGCCGCGGCGGCTCGCCGATCACCCCCGCTTGCCTGACCCCTGAGCCGCCAACGGCTCGCCGACCCCAGCGCGTGGCGGTACAGCGAGAGCACCCCCGCCACCAGGATCAACCCGCCGATCACGGCGAGGGGTCTCAGAATCGAAGACATCGCGATCGCCCGAGGCTGTAGCGGCTCCCGCGCCCGCCATCAACACGACTCTCGCGGCGTCCGGGCACCCGTCACTCATCCTATCACGATTCAGCCCGTCTCGCTCGTGGCGAGCCGGCCCTCCCGGTTCGGTGCCCTCACTTGGCCCGGGCGATCAGTAAATCGACCGTGAAGAGCCTGGAGCGGCGGAATACTGGTCTCGAATTGCGTTCTGGGCGTCCCAGACCCGCCTGGCCAGCGCAACGTGATATCCATCCATGACCGAATCACGGGCCGCCATCAACATCGAGGCCAGCGACGAAGCTGGCAGATCGCTCTCACTCAGCAGATCGTCGATCAGCGAATCAAGCCGATCAAGAACTTTGGTGGAATTCATTCGCGTGGAGTCACCGTGAAAGAGCTCTCACCTGAGAAGTGGCATGCCGACCGGACCATGCTTCCGGTTCAGTTCAAGGTCGGCTTGTGCTTTCATTTCAATGAGGCTATCAGGTCTCCCCTTTGCGTCAAGGAATCCGGATCATTTTCAACCACCGAGATCCCCGGGCGTTGGGTTTTATCAACACTGGTTCGCTTCAAGACCCTGATGTATCATCACTCATCCCAGCCCTCGTGATCAGGAAAAGCGTTGGTATGTCGCTCCGGCGCGTGTTGAGTTGGGCTCCAGGTCGAGATTGGCGAGCGGCCGTGCTGTCAACGCGCCAGGCAACACACGCTTATGCATTGATAATACCACGCACGGCACAATCCATGGGGGGACGAGATCATGCCCTACGTTGCATGTCCCTCGTGCGGTGAGGGTGGCAAGATCCCACCGACGCTGGTGGGCGCCCGGATCAAGTGCAGAAAACCCGGAATCGGCTTCAATGTTACAGGGGCTGCGCCCAAGGCTGCGCCCGCGGCGGCGACGGGAGCGTCGCACGGGGGATTGCCGTCGAGGGACTGGACTCCTCCGCCTGGGCCGTGGCCGGCGACCAGCCCCGGACGTCCTCAGAACCGAGCCCGAACCGGAGCATGGCCCGGCCGAGGGCGACGAAGTTGCACACGCGTTCGAAACTCACCAGTCCACGGGGCACAAGGAGTGCAGAGTCATCTGCTCCCGGGACAAGATGTTTGAAGGCAAGTTCGACGTGGCCCGGCTGGAAGAAACGCTCAACCACTTCGCCCGCCAGGGCTGGGTGGTCAAGGCGATGTCCAACTCCCACCTCAAGGACTTCGGAGGCGGGACGAAAGAGGAAGTCATTGTCCTGCTCGAGCGGTAGCACGGCGATCCCACGCGCGAACCATGTTGAACTCGGAGGACAATAGGTAACGAGCTGGGAAACATGATAAGCTGGTGGGCGTGCGATCGGATCGTCGGCGAGGGTGCCAGGCCATCGCACCTTCGATGCCCCGGACATTACTCCCGCCATGCTCGCCAAGCTCTTCTCCTACACGTTGATCGGCATCGACGCGACGCCGGTGGAGGTCGAGGTTGACGTCTCGGCCTCCTCGATGCCCAAGACCGTGCTGGTCGGCCTGGCCGAAGCAGCCGTCAAGGAGAGCACCCACCGCGTCGAGCGCGCCATCGTCAACTCGGGATACCGCAGACCTATCGATCGCGTCGTGATCAACCTCGCTCCGGCTGATCTGAAGAAGGACGCCAACGGCTTCGATCTGCCGATCGCGCTGGGGCTGCTCCTGGGCAGCGGCCAGGTGGCCTTCGACCGGCCCGGCAACTACGCCATCGTCGGCGAGCTGGCACTTACCGGGGAGACCCGGCCCGTCAAAGGTATCCTCGCCATGGCCCTGCAGGCCGTAGGCGAGGGCCGCGACGGCCTGCTCGTCCCCACCGCTAACGCCTCCGAGGCCGCTGTTGTCGAGGGCCTGAACGTCTTCCCGGTCGGCAGCCTGGCCGAGGCCGTTGGCTTCCTCTCCGGACAGGTCGAGATGGACCCCGAGGCCGTCGATCTCGACAAGCTCTTCGCCCAGCACTCGCACATGGAAGAAGACTTCGTCGACGTCAAGGGCCAGGACTACGCCAAGCGCGCCCTGCTCATCGCCGCCGCTGGCGCTCACAATGTCTTGATGATCGGACCGCCAGGCACCGGCAAGACCCTGCTCGCCAAGCGGCTTGCCCACCATCCTGCCGCCGCTGACTCCCGCGGAGAGCCTCGAAACGACGCGCATTTATAGCGTCATGGGTCTCTTGAAGCCCGGCCAGCCGCTGATGGCCGTGCGGCCGTTCCGGCCCCCGCATCATTCAGTGAGTGACGCCGGCCTGGTCGGGGGCGGCAGCCCGCCCCAGCCCGGCGAGATCAGCCTGGCCCACAAGGGCGTCCTCTTCCTCGACGAAATGCCCGAGTTCAATCGCAAGACCCTCGAGGTCCTCCGCCAGCCGCTGGAGGAGGGCAAGGTCACCATCAGCCGCGCCTTGCGGAGCAGCACCTTCCCCGCCGACTTCATCCTCGTCGCCGCCATGAACCCCTGCCCCTGTGGATATCGTTCCGACCCGCGACGAGTCTGCTCCTGCACGCCGCCCCAGGTCGAGAAGTACCTCAGCAGGATCTCCGGCCCCCTGCTCGACCGCATCGACCTCCACGTCGAGGTCCCCGCCGTCCCCTTCACCCAGCTCGCCGAGATGCCTCCCGGGCTCCTCTCCTCCGACTTCCGCGCCCAGGTTCTGGCCGCCCGCGAGCGGCAAGCCCGGCGATTTGGCCACCACGGCGTCCAGGTCAACGGCCGGATGACCCCGCGCCAGGTCCGCACCCTCTGCAAGCTCAAGCCCGAGGCCCAGAGCATCCTCAAGGCCGCCATGGAAGAGCTGGGATTATCCGCGCGAGCCCATGACAAGGTCCTCCGCGTCGCCCGCACCATCGCCGACCTCGAAGGCTCCGACGAGATTAAGCCCCAGCACATCGCCGAGGCGGTGGGATATCGGTCACTGGACCGGAGCGTGTGGACGTAGAATCATGATCTGGAATGGCGGTCGGGTGGCACAGAGAAGGCGGAGTCAAACTCATGGCTATGGTGCAGGCTCCCAAGAACAATACGAGCGAGATCGAAATCTTTGCTCGACTGATCAAGGCCGACCAGTCGGATTTGTCCCGAGAACTGGCCCGCTATATCCTCAAGCTTGGGTTCGAGGAGAAGGACCAGAACCGAATGCGCGAGCTTGCCGAGCGGAACCAGGACGGGCACCTGAACTCCGACGAGCGAGAGGAGCTAGAGAACTACGTCAAGGCTGGGCACCTCCTCGCGTTGTTACACTCCAAGGCGAGGAGGTCGCTGAAGGCGGAGATGGCTTCTTGAGACGCTCGTGGTCGAATCATACGGTCGACACGCGCGGCCGCGTGTAGGCTGCAACTGGAACGCCCGGCGCGTGATACCCAACCGACTTGAGTCGATGGTCGCATTCTCAGAAGATTGTTACAATCCAGGATAGAGGACCGAGTTGCGGAATGCCTTACGAGATTCGTTACTCGAACGAGGCGGTCGAGCAGCTCAAGAAGCTGAGAGTCTTCGATCGTACCGCAATCTTCGATCAGATTGAGCAGATCTTGAGGGTGAATCCTATCATCGTCAGCAAGTCGCGAACCAAGCGGCTTCGCGAGCCCGCACCGACCCAGTATCGACTTCGCGTCGGCGAGTACCGGGTCTTCTACGATGTGGAAGAAGAAGCTGTCCTCATCATCCAGGTCCTGAGTAAGCAAGATTCGATCGACTACCTTGGAGGATCGCCATGACCACACAGCCTGTCAGTGACCCGAACACTCCGATCGGCGAGATCCTCAAGGCGGCAGGCTCCGAGGGAATCGTGCTCGAATCCGAAGGTCGAGGTTGGTATGCTCTGCTCCCGCTCGATGATGACGTGATCGATCTCCTCATCGAGCGGAGTCCGAGCTTTCGCGCCCGCTGCCACGAGATCCGGCAGCGCATGGACTCCGGCCAGTTCCAGACACATGAGGAGCTCAAGAAACAGTTGGCCGGAGAGTGATTTCCGAGGAGTTGTCACACCACGCCAGAAGCCCCAAGCATGACGCTCAACCCCAGGTCTGGGCGTTCGCGAACGCGCTTGACTACAGCCACTGCCGGGGTGCGAACGAAGAGGACACATCAATTTCCCGCCCGGGCAGCATCTTCTCCAGTCTTCCCAGTCCGCGTCACGTATTAAGAGTGTCCCCTCGGGGCGCCCCGGATACTCTGTTCAACTTTGGCTATCACCCTTTGGGTCCGGGCTTCTGGCGTCTCAAGATCCGGCCCAGATTCTGTTCCAGTGAAGCCAGGAACGCCTCGTCACCCAGTGGCCGGCCAGTATGCTCGTGGGCGCGAAGGAGTTTCAGATCCTCTTCCCTGATCACCCTGGTGAGAAGGCGGCGCCAGTCGGGAGCCAGTTGAAGCAAAGGCGCAACTCGCACCAGCGCGTCGTCCCGCCCGCGCACATGTGCCGCGGCGCTGCTCCAGGGATAGCGGCTTGGTGCGTTGATCAACCCCGCGCGCACCGGGTTGAGCTCTACATATCGCGCAGCAGTCAGCAGGTGGGGCTCATCGAGCACGAACGAGGCGAATCGCCCCTGCCAGAGGTGCCCGCGCCAGCCTTCCCGAAAGTTGACCATACGAGTGTAGCGGCGATGGGCCTCGCCGATGGCCCGACGCAAACCGTCCGCGGACCGGGGCACGGCGATCAAGTGGACGTGATTGGGCATGAGGCAGTACACCCAGATTTCAACCTGCTCGGCAAGGCAGAACTGGGCCATCAACTTCAGGTAGCTGAGGTAATCCTCGTCGCAGAAAAACGTCTGCTGCCGGCGGTTTCCCCGCTGGGTGATGTAGTGAGGGAGACCAGGGACGACGACACGTGCCAATCGGGCCATGAGGGAAGACTATCCTATCCCATGTTTGGGGTGGAAGTAGCCTCCGCGCGGGGGGTGCGTGAGCAAATGTGGCTTGTTTTCCAGGGTTTTTGAGCGACCTCCCCGCTCTTTTCCTGAAAAGTGTAGTGACAATATCTCGCTGGAATCAGCCGATGTTTCCGCGATTTGCCCTTGATTCCCACGATTCCCGTCGTGATACTTCACGACATGTACCTGAGAACCGTCAAAGTCCGATCCTCCAACGGCACGGTCAACGAGTACGTCCGTGTCGTTGAAGCCTATCGCGATAACGGCAAGGTCAAGCAACGCACCGTCGCTGATCTGGGCGCAAGGATCTCCTGGCGGAAATGCTGCCCAAGCTTCAGCGCTTGCTCGGCCAAGACCCCTCCACCGAGACTAACCAGACCAAAGATCTGGACATCGTCGCTGCCTCCACCTGGGGACCGGTCCTCGCCGTTCGTGCCCTCTTCGATCAACTGGGACTGTGGTCCATCCTGGACGCCGCACTGGGCAACGCCAAAGGCGTGCCGTTTGCCGACCGGGTCTTTGTTCTGATCGCCAATCGCCTGATCCATCCCGCCAGCGAACACGGCTTGGCCGGCTGGCTGGAGACCGACTTCGTCTGCGACCGCCGGGGGCGACGGTTCCTTCCCAAATGGCACCAGCACAAGCGGGTCCGCGTCGACTTCCGCCAACTGGAAGCCTGGTACCGAACCCTCGATCAACTCGTGGCCGCCAAGGAACAGATCGAGATTGCTCTTTATCACCGCCGCCGCGACCTGTTTCGCTTCAAGCCGGACCTGGTGCTCTCTGACATCACCAGCACCTCCTGTGAAGGTGCCGGACCGGCCAATTTCGCCAAACACGGCTACAGCCGGGATGGCAAACCGCACAATGTCCAGGTAATCGTCGGCGTCGTGATGGTGGCAGGCTGGCCCATCGCGCATCACGTCTGGGCCGGCAACGAGGTGGACCATGGCACCGTGCAGAAGGCCATCGGCGACCTGCACCAGCGGTTCGGGTTCAACCGCCTCGTGTTCGTTGGTGATCGAGGTATGGTCACCCATGATAATCTTGAAGAAATCACCGCGGAGAAGCACGGCTATCTGGTGGGCCTGAAGCGACGGCGCAACAAGAAGCTGACCAGGTGGTTGGCCGCACTCGACGAGACCAAGTGGATCTCTTGCCCGGTGGGGATCACCACGCGGGAACGAACCAGTCCACCGCGCGACCCGGGCGCAGGAAGTCCCCTCAGGGGAGGCCGGCATGCGGGTGATCATCGTCGATTCCGACGACCGCCGTGCCTCCGAGGAGGCCATGCGCCAGCAGTCGATGGAACGAACACGCCAAGCGTTGGAGAAACTCCAGGTCCGAGTAGCGGCGGGGAAACTGAAACAGCCCCAGAAGATCGGCGCCGCAGCCGAGCGACTCCTGCAACGGAACCACGGCTACCGTTACTACTCCTGGGACATTCACCAGGGACGTTTCCGTTATTTCGAGAACACCGAGGGTCTGGCAGGAGAGAAGGGGATCGAAGGCAAGTACGTGATCGCGACCACCGAAACGGCCTTGCATGTGCTCGAGGAGGTGGCGATCTACAAGGAGCTGAGCGACGTCGAGAAAGGGTTTCGCCAGCTCAAGGACGTATTGGCGGTGCGGCCGATCTATCATCAAATTGAGACACGTGTAAAGGCACATATTTTCGTGGCCGCACTGGCCCTGTTGGTCGAGCGGTTACTTGATCGCCGGCTCGAGCAAGCGGGGATTGATTTCTCCCCAGAGCGGGCGATGCAGGCGCTCTGCACGGTGCGATTGGTAACCCTCCGTCTCGATGATCAGCCCGAGCGGAGCGGAGTCAGTGGAGGCTGCCCCGACGCGCGACGCGTTTTGAAGGCCTTGAAGTTGACCGACCTGAAGCCGCCAACACCTCCAGTCGGGGAAGAAACCGTGATGGAGTGACTAATCCAAATTTGCCCCTTGCCCCCCAAGGACTTACAACGAGTCACCCCAAACATAGGCTATCTTCGACGGCTGGGCCTGGTCTTAAGAGGCATCGGACAAAATTGGCTCGAGCCCCGGAAATCGAGCCATTCGAGCCAATAAAGTTAGGGCCTCTAATATTACTCCGTTACGTCTCACAAGTCGTTTTGCGGAAATGTCTTATGGCTCTTAACCGGTGATCGTGTTTTGGTGATTGCATGTGTTCGATTTGACGCAAACCCTGGACTCGCCAGGGGTTGCCCCTCTCGATGGCATGCATGCGTATCGGGTTCCTGCTGAGACATAACGGAGTAGTACTAATAGCACAGCGCGACTTGCCACTTGTAGCCGCGTTTGATATCCTCCGTAACTCGTTGCAGGAGCACCTGATACAAGGAGTTACGGATGACTCCGGACCAAATCCTCTCGTTAGGCCCACAACTCGCCGATTTTCTGGATGAGTTCGCTGATTGCTTTGCACGTTCCGAGCCTCGCGGCCACTTGGCCAGCTATGTCCGTGGTCAGCTGTCCGATTTGCCGCGGAAGAGTGTACAGCCCATCGCCGATTTCACTGGCACGCCGCGACGTACCTTGCAGGAGTTCCTCAGCTGGTCGGAGTGGGACCACTCGTTGGTGCGCGACCGAGTTCAGGCCATCGTAGCACGCGACCACGCCGATCGTTACGCGATCGGTATCCTCGATGACTCGGGTCATCCCAAGTCTGGCAACAAGACCGCTTGCGTCCAGAGGCAGTGGTGTGGCAACACTGGCAAGCTCGACAATTGCGTAGTCACTGTCCACCTTGCTTACACCACCTATGACACCCGGTTCCGCGCGATGCTTGACAGCGCCTTGTTCCTCCCCGAGAAGGGCTGGGATGATCCCGATCGCCGCAAGGAGGCTGGTATACCTGCTGATCTGACCTATCAGCCCAAGTGGCAGATCGCCCTGGATCTGCTCGATCGCGCACGGAGCAACGGCGTGGTCTTCGGCTGGATCACGGCTGACGAATGGTATTCGACTTCGAGCGAGTTTCTATCCGGGTTGGAGGCACGGGGTCAGCGTTACGTGGTTGAGGTCCGCAAGAGTTTTCGTGGTTGGTTGTACGACCCGCACCAGTTCCCCTCAGCCCGGCGGAGCACTGTGGAGAACCTGTGTTCATTCTCAGCTCCGATGATGCGACAACCCTGGCAACGAGTCTACGTGAAGGACACCGACAAGGGGCCCATGGTCTGGGAGATCAAGTATGCACCGTTCTGGCTGTCGCGGGACGGTCACGTCTTGGGAGCGTACTGGCTGATTTACGCCCGTAACCTGGCGGACACCGATGAGGTCAAGTACTTCTTGTCCAATGCAAGTCCGGGCACCCCACTGGAACCGATAGTCCACGTGGCGTTCGCGCGGTGGCCGGTTGAGCGTTGCTTGGAGGATGAGAAGGATGAACTGGGACTGAGTCACTTCGAGGTTCGGAAATATGACTCGATCATGAGGCATTTGAGCGTGACTCAAGTAAGCCACCTGTTTCTTGCCCGCCAGACAAAGCGGCTACGGGGGGAAAAATCTGGAGATCACGTTGTGCCAGGTCCGAACGGCCGCCAACGTATTGGTGGACGTGTTGTCTCTTCCGAAGCGGGCTCGCATCGAACGGTTGGAAAAGGCATCGAGGAATCTCAGACAGACTCAGGACCAGAACTCTCGCGCTCGAAGATCCCACACAAAAACCAGTCTGCTGAGGCTCAAGAGCCAAGGCATTCGCTTGGAAGAACTCCCCTGCTGCATCCCACCGTGAATTGGCAAGTAGCGCTGTCGTACTAAATGCGGCCGGGCTCCTGGCTGATCAACACGGCACGGGGAGGATTGCTCGTCGAGGCCGACCTGAGAGATAGCCTGATCTCCGGGCACCTAGCCGGCGCCGGACTGGACGTGCTCAACCACGAGCCGCCCGAGCCCGGAAATCCTCTCCTGGGATTGCCCAACGTCGTCCTCAGCCCACAGATCGCCGGCGTGGTGAATGGTGGCCAGGTGTCTTTGAGCCGACCACCATCGCACTTGGTCAGGTCAGCCGGTCACACCTGGAATGACGAGCCGCAGCCGCACGACTTCACCACGTTGGGGTTGTTGAAGACGAACCCTCGCTTCTCCAGGCTGTCGTAGAAATCGACCACGGTGCCGTCGAGGTAGGGATCGAATTTCTTGTCCACGGCGAGCTTCACGCCGTGCACGTCGATCACCCGGTCACGCTCGCTGGTGCCGGTGTCGAAGTTCAGACTGTACGCGAAACCGCTGCATCCCCCCCCCTGCACTCCCACGCGGAGCACGGTCCCCTCGGGGAGGTTCTGCTCGGTCATGATCTTCTTCACCTCGCCTGCGGCCTTCTCGGTCAGGGTCACACCCATCGAATTGCCTCCTTTTGCACGATCAAACATCAGCCACGATCACGGTCAAAGCCAGAGTGACGCCGGTCTCGTTACCTTATCATATCGCAGGGTCAAACGCTCACGCTCGGTTTTGTCTCGCCCAGGCGGCGCTGTGGGTCCGAAGACGGGCCACGGCGGCGGCCACGGTCTCGATGGCGAAGTCCACCTCCTCCGGGGTCGTGAACCGGCCCAGGCCAAACCGCAAACTCGCCCGGGCCATCTCCTCGTCGAGCCCCATCGCCTGGAGAACATGACTAGGCTCAGGGTTGGCCGAGGTGCATGCGGCGCCCGAGCTCACGGCCACGTCGCGCATCGCCATCATCAGCGCCTCGCCGTCCACGTAGGCGAAACTCAGGTTGAGATTTCCAGGAAGCCGCAGGGTGGCATGGCCGTTCAGCCGGATGTCGGGCACCCGATCGGCAATGCCTGCATGCAAGTGCTCGCGTAATTCCAGCAGGCGCGCCGCCTCACCGGGCTGTTCCCGGATGGCGAACTCAGCCGCGGCACCGAGCCCGACGACCAGCGGCACGGCGACCGTCCCACTCCTCAGCCCGCGTTCGTGGCCACCCCCGTCAAACAGAGGAATGAGCCGCACCTGGGGATCTCGCCGCCGCACGTAGAGTGCACCGATCCCCTTGGGACCGTAGAACTTGTGAGCGGAGAGGCTGAGCAAGTCAACATGGTCGGCCAGAACGTTGAGGGGCACCTTGCCGACGGCCTGGGTGGCGTCCGTATGGAAGATCACGCTGCGATCGTGGCAAAGGCGGCCGATCTCACGGATCGGGTTGAGCGTCCCGACTTCGTTATTGGCCGCGATGATCGACACCAGGACGGTACGGTCGGTGATCGCGTCGGCCACGGCCTGGGCATCGACCCACCCGGAGGCGTCGCAGGGCACGAGGGTCAGGTTCCATCCCTCGCGCGCAGCCGTTTCACCGTGTCCAGCACCGACTTGTGCTCGGACACGGAGGTGACTAGGTGGTCGCCCTTGCGCTTCAGAGCCTGGGCCGCTCCCTTTACTGCCAGGTTGTTCGACTCAGTGGCGCCGGAGGTAAAGACAATCTCCTTCGCCTCCGCACCGATTGCGTCGGCGACCTGCTGGCGCGCCCGGTCGACTGCGTCCTTCGCGTCCCAGCCGAACCGGTGCGAGACGCTGGCCGCGTTGCCATAAATCTCGGAGAAATACGGCAGCATCACCTCGACCACCCGTGGATCGGTCCGCGTTGTCGAGTGGTTGTCGAGGTAGATCGGCAAAGTCAGCACGTCATGCCCCGAAGCCCGGGGCCGCAACGGTCCGGATTTTTGAAATCTTATCATTCCTCATTGATCCTAGACAGGTGACCGGCAAGATTCAACCCCGGGATGGCGATCCGGGTGGGGCAGGAAATCGGGCGGGAATCCGGGTTGTTGGAATCGCGGCGCCGGAGTACAACAACGGCTCTGCCAGGGACGCCCAGTCGAGCTGGACGCTCGACGCAAGGCAAGGAGGCCACGATGGGATACGACAAGGACAAGGCGGCCGAGGAATTCACCCGCTGGAGCGAGAGCTACGATCGTAGCGTTCTCCAGTGGCTTCTGTTCGGTCCCTCCCATCGGGTGCTGATCCGGCGGATCCAGGCCGTGGCCGGTATCCGGCCCTTCCGGGTCCTTGACGTGGGGTGCGGCACGGGCCTGTTCGCGGCTCGGATCAAGGCCGCCCTGCCCAGAGCCAAGATCTGGGGGGTGGATCTCGTCTCCGAGATGCTGGCGCGAGGCAAGCCCCGGTGGCGTTACCACGCCGGCCAGGTCTTCCCGATCCAGGGCGATAGCGAGCGGCTGCCGTTCGCGTCGGGGAGCTTCGACTTCGTGACCTGCGCCAACAGTTTCCACCATTATCCCCGCCAGGATCGCGCCGTGCTCGAGATGCAGCGCGTGCTCCGTCCCGGGGGCCGGCTCTTGATCATCGACGGGTACCGCGACGCTCCCTGGGGCTGGTTCATCTACGACGTTTGCGTTGCCTTTCGCGAGGGAGACGTGCACCACGCCTCATCGAAACGGTTCCGTGAGCTGATGACCCGAGCAGGCCTGCAGGCCGTTGCCCAGAGGGTCTATCGCGGCCCCGCACCCTTCCTGCTCAGCGAGGGAATCGTCCCCGAATCGATCCCCAGCATCCCCGCCCCTCACTTCCGGGTTCGCGAAGGCGTGGCCGACATCGTCGACGCGTAGCTACCTGCCTTCTGCCCGTGGTGAAGGTTGTTCCGGCTCGAGGAACCCGTTAACCGGGCCGGCGCGGTCGTCGCAGCGATCCTCCTTGCCGCCGTGACAGCAAAGCGGCCCTGGCACTTGGCGGGAAGTGTCAGGGCCGGTGGAACGCGAGCCATCGGGGTCGATCCCCCCCGGGTTGCCGCGAGGAGATCAGCGTCGGCCGGCCGGAGCGCCTGTCGGGGCCGTCTTGCCGCCGGTCTCGGGGGTCACGCCGATCATCTCGAACGCATCGAAGGGATCCACGGTCGTGTCGGCCTTGGCCGCGGCGAGGAGATCCTTGAATGGTAAGTTGTCGGGGAGCTTCTCACCCCGCTGCTGAAGGACGCGCTCGTAGCGCTTGACGATCAGGCCGGTATCCTTCTTGTTGATGTCATCCTCGCGGAAGGTCGGGAATTCCTTGAGACAGTCCTTCCAGGTGATCAGTCCCTCCTTGAACTTGGCGGCGGCCAGGGCGAAGTCGCCCGTCTTGTAGGCCCTGGTTCCCTCGTAGAAGAGCTGTCGAGCCTCGACGCCCTTCTGGGTCCTCTCGGCCTCAGACCGCTCTTTCCAGTAGGGGTAGTTCATCTGGTTGGCCCAGCGGTCCGTCCAGTATCTCTGGTTGTCGTTGAGCTGCTTGGAGTTGAACTTCTCCGGATCGGTGCGGTCGTCGATGCGGATGATGTCCCGCTCGAACTTGCCGTTGCGCTCGATGACGTTGGGCGATTCGAACTCGTGCCGACCGAACTTGACCCATTCGTTAGTGGAGCGGGCCCATTCGTTCTTGGCCACCTCGCCGAAGGTTGCCTCGATGCCCAGGGTGCTCATCTTCTCCAGGGCGATGCAGTAGTGGGTCTGGGCATGAGCCGGCATTGAGCGGAAGGCGATATCGTCGGGCCGTCCCTTGCGCTGGGGTGTCGGGTCGACGTACTGGACCTCCTGGATGGTCTCCCGGGTTCCCTCGTTGAGGCGAGTGGCACCCGAGTCGACGAGGTCGATGGCGCGGCTGAACCAGCCGTAGGCAAGCTGGAAGTTATCGCGCTTGACGACGTTCATATGGCTCTCGGGGTCGCGGTAAGACTTGAAGTCCTCATCCTCGTCGTCGCGGAAGAGGCGGCGGAGGATGATCGACTCATCGGCGAAGCCGAGCTTGTGGTAGTAGTACCAAGCGGTGTCCCAGATGAGGTCGGGAGACCGGCGATTGTAATCGACGCCCCGCTGGACGAACTTGATGCCCTGCTTGATCCACTCGTACTTGTCCTCGGGCGCATCCCACTCGACGGAGACGTTGTAGGCCAGGTTCCAGCTTTGGAAGGTCCAGATCTGAAGGAAGTGGGGCTGGAGCTTGGTGATCATGTCGACGTTCGTCTTGAGGCGGTCCCAGTCGTGGTCGCGGCGGTTTTCCTCGGCCTTCTGCCAGAGGTAGTTGGCGACGATCCCGCGGAAGCCACCGAGCAAGAACAGCTTCATCACGAAGCTGCCGGTATCGATCTGGCCGATCGCAGCCTCGCCCAAGTCGTTGCGTTTCTTGACGTCGGTGAGCCAGTCACCATAGGGGATCGTGGCGCCGAGGAGAAGGACGATGACAAGCCCGTAAATGATCTTGTTCTGGTAGCTTCTCATGCGGCGACCTCACGGTTCTTGAGGATAAAGTATCCGACGATCGAGAACGGCAAGGCATACGCCAGGGCCAGGAGCGTATTGGCGATGATGGTGGACCAGCCGACCGCGAATCCATCGGCCACCGAGTTGCTCACGTCGAGCGCCTGGAAGTTGGGGACGATGTAGACGAGCATCGACATCACCGGCATGAGCAGGGAATCGAGCGTCTTGGCGATGACGACGCCCGCGGTGGGCGCCAGCTCGCTCATCTGGTTATCGTGAGTCACGAGCCGGATCAGCGATTCGAAGGGCCCGCCGCCGAGCACGGCCTGGCGGGTGAAATCGACCAGGAAGTTGTAGAGGAGCTGTCCAGCGAAGAAGAAGGCGATGGTGGTCAGGAGTGCCACGGGCCAGCTCAGGAAGGCGCCCGCGAACACGCCGATGGCGGTGAGCACCATGGCCTGAAGCCAGACGCCGAAGAGCCCCTTCATGTAATTGGCGCCAAAGTTCCCATTGCTGGAGAGCAGGTAAAGATCGCTCTCGGCCATGCCCAGGTACTGGGTTGGGCTGATGCAGCGGATCTCGATCTTCAGGTCGCCCATGGAGCCAGCCAGGAGCTCCGGGCGAATCAGTTGCTGGTTCGTGTAGTATTCCTTGACTGGAAAAATGTTCACATAATCGGACCCGGTGCGGGGATTGGTGACCTGCATCTCGGCGAGCACCGGCTCGCCCAGCTTCCCCTTCGTGGTCCGGTAGACGTTGAAGGTCATCTCGACGATGATCGGGTCGGAGTGGAGGGCCCGGGACTGCCTGCGCAGGCTTCTGGCATGGTCGGTGTTGCCCCCTGCCTCGGCCGCGGCGGCCTGGGCCTCCAGATCGTCGGCCCGCTTCCTGAGGACCTCGTACTCGGTCTTGATCCGTTCGGCCTCGGCCGTGTTCCGCGCGATGCTCGCGTCGAGCCGGGTAATGTCGGCAGTGGACAGGTTGGGCTGGGTCTTCAGCCTCTGCTCCGAGGCGATCTGGAACTGGGCCTCGAGCGAGCGGTTGAGCAGGTCCTCGATCGTGCCGGCGCCCAGGAAGTCCTGAACCGGGAGCCTCCGGTCCAGGAGCAATGGGCGGCTGGCCGGCGAGAACGGGTCGGCGACCACGCCGAAGCTCCAGATCGCCGTCGCGGGGGTCGCCCCCTCGATGTGGCTGCGGGGCTCCCTCATCGACTGCTCCATTCCCACGTCGATGCCCATCGCGTGCGGAGTGCCGCGGGAATCGAGGAACGAGAGCGATCCCTTGACAGGAACCCGGGCCGCCATCCGCGAGCGAAGCTGGTTGGCCTGCTCCATCAACTGGGCGAAGTTCCGTTCCCGGTTCTCGTTCTTCGCCTTCACGGCCGCGGCCTCGGTATCCGTGATCGTGCGGCCCACCGTGCGCTTGAGATAGTACAGGCTGACGGCGCCGAAGATGGCGATCAGCACGGTCACAAGCAGCATGAAGCCGAGCATCCGGCCCCAGACCAGCTCCAGCCTGCGAACCGGCTTGGAGACGACTGTGTAGATCGTCTGATTCTGGATGTCGGTGGGGAGGCTGAGCGGAGTGAGCAGCGTGACCATGCCGGTCAAGAGCAGGGAGCAGAGCAGGGTCAGCGTGCCCACGAACAGCCGCCCCATCTCGGCGGCACGCGGGGGCACGAGGAACCAGTGGGTGAAGGCCAGGATCAGGCCGAAGACCACGAGCACAACCCAGGGGGCCCACATTCTCCGGTTGGCCTCCTGGATGGTCAGCTTGGCGATCGCGTAGAGCCGCCGGCCCCGGACCGCGAACAGCTCCCGGCCGAACAGGCCAAGGATCCGCAGCAAGATGACGTAGCCCATGTAGGTCGCGCTCAGGCGAACGCCGTAGACCAGGCCATCGCTCCAGGTGGTCTTCTGATTGGGCGTGTAGGTGGGCAGGAAGCCGACCCGCTGGATCAAGATGCCCACAGCCAGGCCGAGGGCCAGCGCCAGGTGGATGCCGAAGAGCACCAGGATGTCGGAGCCGCAGCCGAACCGCCGGACTGTTCGCCAGATTCCGATTTCGATCCAGAGAGCCAGGACCACCAATACGACGTACGCGAGCAACGCGGTGACCGGCAGCGACCCGATCGCGAGGTCGGGAATCTGCTTGGCGGCCTGGAGCGTCCTAATCAGCATCGTGATCGGGATCAGGAACAGAGCCCCGATGGCTGCGAAGTCAAACCAGCCGCCGCGGGCAAGATAGCGTTCCTTGATCGCGGTCACGAGCCACGAGCCGATCCAGCTCACCAGGCAGAGCAGGCTGATCGCCTTAATCCAGGTGAGCCAGCCGCCCAGCAGGCCGCCGGGATGGAATCCGGGTTCGCCGTAGAGGAAGAGCCAGAGGAGGGCATTTCGCAGCCACCTCGGGATCTCCTGGGCCGCCGGGCTGGCAGCGCCGGCCTGGGCCCAGAAGAGGGGCAACGCAAGAAGAGGCGACATGGATGAAAATGCTCCCCGAAAACCGTCCGACAGCCAGTGAGTTGGGAATGCCGCACCGATCGATCGCGCGGCGGGCACCAGGCGGGGGGCCAGGGCCGCTCGAAGGATCACGGACGTCGATGATCGAACACTGGGACGCGACGTCGACCGGCGATCAGGAATCAGACCGCGTTCCTGCGAGCTCGGGTGGCGCCGGGGCCGATGGCCGAGAACCGTCCGAGGCCACCTTGCGACGACCGGGGTGAAGCTCGCTCTCGCGGACGATCCGCAGGAAGAGCTCCTCGAGTGTGGTCGTCGGATGATCGACCGTGACATCCTCGCCGCCGTGCCGCTGGATCAGATGCCGGATCTCGTCGAGGGCGGCCGGCGAGAGGTTGCGGGCCTTGATCTGCGTGACGTCCTGCACCGTCAGCAGGTCCGACACCCGACCCAGCTCCTTCAGCTCGCCGCGGTGGAGGATAGCGATCCGATCGCAGATGTCTTGCATGTCGGCAAGCAGGTGCCCGGAGAGGACAATCGTCTTGCCCTGCTCCCTGAGCTCCCGGATCAACTGCTTGATCTCGGCCGTTCCGATCGGGTCGAGGCCGGACGTCGGCTCGTCGAGGAGGATCAGCTCGGGGTTGTTGATCAGGGCCTGGGCCAGACCGATTCGCCGCTGCATACCCTTCGAGTACTCGCGGAGCTGGCGGTGCTTGGCACCAGTCAACCCCACCATGTCGATGAGCTGGTTCACCCGCTTGTTCCGCTCGCCGGCGGAAATCTTGAACAGGTGGCCGTAGAACTGCAGCGTCTCCTCGGCGTTGAGAAACTTGTACAGATACGACTCTTCAGGGAGGTAGCCAATACGCTCGTTCTTGGCGACGTTCGAGGTCGGCTCGTTGAAAATCAGAGCATCCCCTTCAGTGGGAAAGAGCAGGCCGAGCAGGAGCTTGATGGTCGTGGTCTTGCCCGAACCATTGGGCCCCAGCAGCCCGAAGATCTCCCCGCGGAAGACCTGAAGATCGAGGGCCTTGAGAGCCTGGACCTTCGGCCGTCCCCAGAAATCGCGATAAACCTTTGTCAGGTTCCGCGTTTCAATGATCACCTCAGGAGTCATTTTCATCACGAGCGCCTTATCTCACCTATGGATGAGAAGGACAAGAGTGCGAAGGAAACCCATGGACCGCGTGCCCGGTGAGGGCCGGTCGCCGCGATTGGCAAGCTGCATGGTCGGGATAACAGTAGGAAAGAGGCAAGAGACCATCGCCCTGATCGGACGCACCCGGGATCCCCGGTGCAGCAAATCCCGCGATCAAGCAGACCAGAAACTCTCGGATTAGACCTTGCCGCCCCGGAGGCGGACGCACGCCCAAGTCCGGTGTACCCTCGCGTTGGGTGTGTGACGATCGACCCGGTAAGAAGGTTCGAACCGAATTCACTGAGCCCGCCTCGAACCAGGTCAGCGTACCTCGCTCACTGCGCAGGAATTGACGCCGCGTGTCCGCGAGGATGGAAGGTTCATGGTACCGAGGGCCCAGCCGGTTTGGCAAGAACCGGACCGGCTCCTCGTGGGCCCGGTTGGCGATTCTCCAACGACCTGGTGGGGACCCCCACCCTGACCCACTCCGAGGGGATCACCGCCCAGGCTCGGCAGGAGGCTCGCCCGTGACACAGAATGCCCACCGCCCCGCTTGACAACGCCCGTCGTCGGTGGGTTCGTTCGTCGTCACACGAACAAACCCGTTCGACGTTACCTGAATCGAGAAGACGACTTACGACTGCGAGTTTGGCTTTGCTCGTGCGTGAGCTCGAGAGCATGCCGGCCGGCGGAGCATGACGCGTGGGCAGGATTCGTTCAGGCGGCCTCGCGGCTGCGGGTGCGCGTTCGCCATCCGATCAGCCCGCCACAATCGGCTTCGATCGCTTTCACACCCCGGCGGATGAAAGAGAGCAACCTGTTCTCTTGAATCAACTTGCGACGAGAGTCATTGGCTTCGATCGGCATCGTCCCAAATTCCAAAGTGGGGCATAGTGTACGAACTTGACACCTTGCCGCAGAAAGGAGGGAACACTTGGAGCTGTTCTACCAGGTGTTTCTCGGTGGAAGTCCTCATGTCGAATCATCTGACCACTGCTGAACAGTGTCAACTCGCTGGGGGACCGGTTTGGGACGATGCCCTTCGTTCGTCGCAGATTCGCCCGGAGAGTCTGAAACACGAAGAGCAGAACGGACAGGAGGAAGAGAGGCTGACCGAGCCGCCCCTCAGGGAGCCCTGCTTCACGAATCGCTACGGGCATTTTTCGTGGTCCAGGACTATCCGGCCGAACCGGGGTGGCAATTCCAACAAGCGAATTGTCAAGGAACCCCAGGAGCGCGCAATGCCCCTCTATATTTATAATGCGCCTGTTTAGGCGGTTTCCGTGGCTCCCGCATAAATTTCGAGGTGTCGTTGGCCGCCAACGAATGCTACTTGGAGGCGCTCTCGGTGGTCGAGGATCCGGCCCCGCCTATCGTCAGGTCGAGGAACTGACCGAGCCGGTGGTGGCCTCCGGGCGAAGGCATGCGGGGTTCAACCCCGCCAGCGGGCGACGGCCCCGAAGGTCGGTCGATACCCCGTCAAACCCGCGATGAGGACAAAAGGCCCGCGGAAGCGGCCGTTCCCGTCGCGCCCGCGGGCTCTATCCAACACCCGGAATCACCCCGAGGCTCAGGGCGTCAGGCCGGTCTTGCCTGAGTTTTCCACCGGTGCCTCGACGCGGCCGTTGAGCCGGGGTACCCGGGTGACCGGGCGGTTGTTGGTGAGCGAGCTGTAGGGCTTGACCAGGGTGACCGCCGTGTCGGGAGGCGGACCGCCCATGGGATGACAGCCCCCGTTGCCGGTGTAGGGCAGGTAGCGCTGGCCACGCATCACGTAGGGGTTGTAGTAAGTCGGCATGAACGCCTGCTCAGGAGGGACTGCATTGTAGTGGGGGAAGAAGTAGCTATCGATGCGGTTGCCCCCCAGGGGGAGAAAGGGGGCAGAGTCGTGCCAGCCGTAACCGTCGGGGTTCCTGTTGGGGAAACCCCAGCCGTCGCCGGGCCCATCGGGCTCGATCCAGCCGCCGGACCCGCCATGGCCATGGTGGTGATGCTGTTGACCGTACCGGCACCGGGCCGGGTCCGGGCACTGGCCAGTGCCGCCCATCGCCAGGGCCAGCGTGATTGTGACGATCGTCGTGGTCATCTCGATCCTCCGTGACGAATCGCTCAGGGCGGCTGTCTGTGACTCGGGCCCGAGACAGCCCCGGCGATGCGCACAAACCGGCCGAACGCGGATAGAAGCAGAGTCAACTCTAGCACGCCGAATTCCGGGCGCGGCGGCTTCGCTCCGGCTTTCTCTTCCGGCGGCGCGGCGGGAACGGTACGATCCATTTCTCCGGCAAGTCGGCCGTTCACCGGGTTGCTCGATCCCTGTCCGCATGGTCCTGGGCCGCGTCATGATTCTGCTGATCGACAACTACGATTCCTTCACTTACAACCTGGTCCAGCGCCTGGGGGAGATTGACCCGGGGATCGACCTTCAGGTCTTCCGCAACGATCAGATCACAGTCGACGAGATCGAGGCCCTTGGGCCCTCGCACCTGATCATCTCGCCGGGGCCGTGCACTCCCCTGGAGGCGGGGATCTCCAACGACGTGATCCGGCGAATGGCCCCGCGGATCCCCCTGCTCGGGGTCTGCCTGGGCCACCAGTGCATCGGCCACACCTTCGGCGGTCGGGTCGTCCGCGCCGACCGGATCATGCACGGCAAGACCTCGTGGATTCACCACGATGGCAAGGTTCTGTACCGCAACCTCGTCAACCCGTTCGAGGCAACGAGGTATCACAGCCTGGTGATCCAGCCCGACACGCTCCCCGCCGAGCTCGAGGTCGTCGCCTGGACCGATCAGGGCGAGATCATGGGGGTGCGGCACAAGACCTACCCGCTGGAAGGGGTGCAGTACCATCCCGAGAGCTTCCTCACCCTCGAGGGCATCAAGCTCCTGAAGAACTTCATCGAGCGATGAGCCGCGCGTGCAACAGCGTTCCGGACGGCCCACGACGAGCCCACTCATGCTGACCGTCGAAGAGGCGCTCGCCCTGGTGATGGAGCAGGCAAGGCCGCTGGCCGGGGTCTACCACGCGCTGATCGACAGCCGGGGCTGCCGGCTGGCCGAGGACATTGTTGCCGACGCGGATCAGCCGCCGTTCGACAAGGCGCTCGTGGACGGCTATGCCGTGCGGACCGCCGATCTCGGAGCGGGGATCGAAACCCGCCGGCTCAGGCTCGGTGAGACGATCTTCGCCGGCCAGAACCCGACCCGGCCGCTGGGCGCGGGCGAGGCAGCCCTGATCATGACCGGCGCTCCCGTGCCCGGTGGGACCGACGCCGTCGTGATGCACGAGCGTACGCATGCTCTGCCGGGCGAGGTCCAGCTCGACGACACGGGCCTGCAACCCGGACAGAATCTGCTTCGCAAGGGCCGGATCTGCCGCGCAGGAGCCATCCTCTTGCCGTCCGGCAGCGTCCTCAATCCCCCCGCGCTGGGGCTGCTTGCCTCCGTCGGCCGGATCCGGGTGCGGGTGGTGCCGAGGCCCCGTCTGACCATCGTGCCCACCGGGGACGAGCTGGTCGAGCCCGACCAGGTTCCCGGGCCGGGGCAGATCCGAAACTCGAACGCGGTCATGCTCGAGGCCCTGGCGATGGACATGGGCGCCCTCCCGCGGGTGCTGCCGATTGCTCCCGACGAGCCGGCCGGTCTTCGCGACCTCCTCGAGCAGGGGCTGCAAACCGACGTGCTCGTCGTGACCGGTGGTGTGTCGGCCGGCCAGCGAGATCTTGTTCCCGCCGTGCTCGAGCAGCTTGGCGTGACCAGGGTTTTCCACAAGGTCCGGCTCAAGCCGGGCAAGCCGCTCTGGTTTGGCCTCGGTCCGCGGCGCGGTGAGGGGATGGCGACTCTCGTGTTCGGCCTTCCGGGCAACCCGGTCAGCGGCCTGGTTGGGTTCCTCCTCTTCATCAAACCGGCGCTCCACGTTCTGGCGGGCCGCCCCGGCCACCAGCCGGAGCCTGAAAGCCTGCGGCTGGGGTCCAGGTTCGTCCAGCGCGGCGACCGTCACACCTATCATCCCGCACGACGGGTGGAGCGTTCGGGGATCCTGGGAGCCGGAGTCATCGAGATCCTGGAGTGGGCCGGCTCGACCGACCTGGTGGGCGTCGCCCGCGCCGATGGTCTGGCCATCTTCCCGCCCGGCGACCGGGTTTTCCAACCAGGAGAAATTGTCCGTTTTCTGCCGCTCGGCTAAGATGAGGGCCTGTTCATGCGGTCGTGCGGGTCGAGGCAGGAGGAAGCTCGGGAGTCGAGCCGGGTCCGCCGGAGCCGAGGATGAGGTGGCGGGAAGTCGCCTTCCGAAAAACGGCCGGTGGGTCGGGCACGTCGCCAGAGCCTCGGCGCGGTCGGCCATCACAGCGAATCGATCTCGAGGAGCACGGAATGACCTCGCCCCAGGTCCTGGAGCTGGACTCTCACACCGCTGCCTCGCGCGGCCTGACGGATCGCCTGTCCCGGCATCCGATTGCCGCCGGGCTGACTTCGGGACTGCTCCTGTGGTCGGCCTTTCCGCCCGTCGAGTGGAGCTGGCTGGGCTGGCTGGCACTGGTGCCGCTGTTCTGGCTGGCGATCCAGACGGGGCCGAGCCTCCGGCTCTATCTCGGGGCCTGGGCGGGCGGCCTGGTCTTCTGGCTGCTCTCGGTCCAGTGGGTGCGGCTGACCGATCCGACGGCCTGGCTGGCCTGGCTGGCCATGGCGACCATCTTCTCGTTCTGGTGGCCGGCCTTCCTGGCTCTGACGCGGCTGGCGGTCTTCCGTCTTGCCATCCCCCTGATGATGGCGGCTCCGATCTTGTGGGTGGGCATGGAGTACGTCCGGGCTCACTTCCTGAGCGGCTTTCCCTGGTACTACCTGGGCCATAGCCAGTACCGGTTCCTCACCCTGATCCAGATTGCCGATACCACAAGCGCGCTGGGGATCAGCTTCCTCATCGCCCTCGTCAATGCCTGGATGGTGGACCTGCTGTCTCTTCCCCTCCTGAGAAGAACGGCGAACGGGACGCGGCTGACGGCCCGGCAGGCCGTCCGGCTTTCGACCGTCGCGCTACTCCTGGTGGGGACCCTGATGTACGGGGCCTTTCGACTCTCCACCGCGCAGTTTCGCGCGGGGCCGAGACTGGCGCTGCTGCAGACCAATTTCGAGCAGCGATACAAGATGGGGGCTAATCCGCTCCATATTCTGGAGAGGATCCAGCATCTGATCCAGCGCGCGGTCGCCGTCGAGCCTCGCCCCGACCTGATCGTGTGGCCGGAGACGGCCTATCCCTACGGATACATCGCGATCGACCCGGAGACTTCTCCCTCGGTGCTGGTCCAGCAGGTCGGCCTGATCAACGATGAGATCACGGTGGCCGACTGGATCGACAAGAAGGAGAAGATCGCCGAGCACCTGCACACTCTGACCGACGCCGTGGGATCGCCGATGCTGGTGGGCTCAGTGTATTACGACCATCACGCCGCCAGCTTCAACAAGTACAACTCGGCCATTCTCTTCGAGCCCACGATCCGCGCTGTCCGCGCTTACCACAAGCTTCACCTCGTCCCCTTCGGCGAGTACATTCCGTTTCTGGAGACGATGCCCTGGCTGACGATCTTCACGCCCTATCGCAATGGGTATGTGCCCACCCTGACCTTCGGTCATGAGCCCCTCACGTTGCCGCTGGGCCCCTATCGCATGGCCATCGGCATTTGCTTCGAGGATACGGTCCCGCACGTGATTCGCCGCTTCTTCCACGAGTCGGTCGACGGCCGCGAGCCGGACATGGTGGTCAATCTCTCGAACGACGGCTGGTTTCACGGGTCGTCAGAGCTGGACATGCACCTGGCCGTGAGCGTCTTTCGGACGATCGAGCACCGGGTTCCGCTGGCCCGGGCCGTCAATACCGGGCTCTCGGCGCTGATCGACGGCAACGGCGAGATTCGCGACATGCTTCCCCGCCTCACCGAGGCCGTCCTCTCGGTGACCGTGCCGCTCGATGACCGCACCAGTAACTACACGGTCCTGGGCGACTGGCTGGGGATCTCCTGCCTCGCCGTGACGATCGGGATGGTGCCCATGGGATTCTTCCGGGGCAGAGCCAGGCTGCGGACTTGATGCTCGACGATCACCGGGCCTCTGCGAACGTCCTGGTTACATCAACACCGAGCCAGCAGATTGCGCCGAGCAGGTAACTGCACGCGAAGAGCATAACCCGCGGATCGGGAGGTCGATAGGACCAGAACCGGAACCGCCGGAGGCAGCCGGCCCCCGGGCAAGGCAGCGCGCCCGGGAACGTGGTCAACCCGGAGGTCCTCGACCCTGCATGGTTCGGCGAAAAGCTGGCCCGGTTCCAGGAGAATCGTTAGGATTTTTCATGTCTCGTTCTGTGCGAATATTAATTGCCCCGCTTGAACTCTTGATGAGAGGCTCCACAAAATACAAGCAGTGGTGCTCGTCTTCTCAAGCAAGCGGGCCGTTTTCTCGATCACCCGACGCGGTGAAACCTGCGAAGCCGAACGAGGCTGTTCCAGGCCATGAGTTTTCCATCGCCCTCGCGGCAAATCCTGCTTTACGCCGTCATGGCGGTACTGGCGAGTGGTTGTGCGCGCGGCCGCCTCAGGTCGCTCCTCCCGCGCCTGTTGCCATTCCTATCAGCAAGCCGATCGTCCGACCGGTCACCGGCTTCGCCGACTTCACCGGCCGCACCGAGGCGATTCAGTCCGTGGATATTCGCCCGCGGTCCACGGGCTATCTTGTGGAGATGCCGTTCCAGGAAGGGGCGGAGGTCAAGGAGGGCGACCTTCTGTTCGTGATCGATCCGCGACCCTACAAGGCCCAGCTCGAACAGGCCATAGGGCAGGTCAATCTCTACCAGGCCCAGCTCAAACTGGCCAAGACGACCCTGGCGCGGGATGTCGCCATCAACCGCATGACCCCCAACTCCGTCAGCCGGCAGCAAATCGATCAAGAGGAAGCGGCTGTCGAGGAGGCCGATGCCCGCGTCAAAGCGTATGAGAAGAACATGCGGGTGTACGAGTTGAACCACGAATTCACCAGGGTGGTCTCGCCGGTCAGCGGCATGGTGAGCCGCTACTACCTGACCCTGGGCAATCTGGTGAACCAGGACCAGACGCTGCTCACGACGGTCGTCACGCTGGACCCGATCTACGCCTACTTCGACATGGACGAGCCGACCCTCCTCCGCATCCGCAAGTCCATCAACGAGGGGAAGCTCCAGCCGAAGCGGTCAAGAGGACTGGAGGTTCCCGTGTTCATGGGAGTCCAGGGGGAGGCTGGATTTCCCCACACGGGGAAAGTCAACTTCGTGAACAATCAGCTCAACCCGACGACGGGGAGCATCCTGGTTCGAGGGATCTTTCCCAACCCCAAGCCAGAGGGAGGCACCCGGCTCCTGTCCCCCGGCATGTTCGTGCGGATCCGCCTGCCGATTGGCGACCCTCATCCCGCAGTGCTGGTGATCGACCAGGCCATCTCTTCCGACCAGGGCATCAAGTATGTCTACGTCGTTGACAAGGAGGACCAGGTCAAGTACCGCCGGATCACCACGGGACCCCTCCAGGATGATGGCCTCCGGGTCGTCACGGAGGGACTGAAGCCGGACGAATGGATCGTCGTGCGCGGCTTGCAGCAGGTCCAGCAGATCTTGCAGAGCCGTCCGCCCGTGAAGTTCCGGACGGAGCAGGTACCCATGCCGTCCCTGGGCCGGGAGAATGGCGGCGATGCGACGAAGGCTGAACCCGGCCAGCCGAAGGCGACGCCGGCGGAAGAGCCCAGGCGCTGAGCGGGGCAGTCGCGATGATCACACGCTTCTTCATCGATCGACCGATCTTCGCGACCGTGCTCTCCGTCGTCATCACGCTGATTGGTGGAATCGCCCTCTTCTCCCTGCCGATCGCGCAGTACCCCCGGATCACACCGCCCGGGATCGTGGTGTCCATCAGCTATCCCGGGGCCAGCGCCCAGGTCGTGGCCGACACGGTCGCGGCACCGATCGAGCAGCAGGTCAACGGTGTCGAGGGCATGCTTTACATGTCCTCCCAGATGGGCAACGACGGCACCTACTCGCTGACGGTCACGTTCGATGTCGGCACCGATCTGAACTCCGACCTGGTCATGGTGCAGAACCGCGTGGCCCTGGCCATGCCCCAGTTGCCGACCGCGGTCCAGAATCAGGGGATCACGATCCGGAAGAAGACTCCCGATATCTTGATGATCGTCAACTTCTTCTCGCCCGACGGCCGGTACGACGACATCTACCTGAGCAATTTCGCCACGATCTATGTGAAGGACGAGTTGCTCCGCGTTTATGGGGTTTCGGACATCAACTATCTGGGCCAGCGCGATTACAGCATTCGTGCCTGGCTCGACCCCCAGAAGCTGGCGGCGCGGAACATGACCCCCATGGACGTGGCCGACGCGATCCGCAACCAGAACCTGGATGCCCCCGCCGGACGGCTGGGTCAGCCCCCTGCCCCCCGGAGTCAATCCTCGCAATTGCCCATCGACACGCTGGGCCGGCTGACGGAACCCGAGCAGTTCGAGGAGATCATCGTCAAGGTGGATCAGGCCACACCTCCCAACCTGGCTCCTGTTGCCGACACCGCGAGGCCGGCGGGGCGCGGGGGTGGATCGGCCGGCGGCTCCCCGGGTGGGCGCTCAGGTGGGATGGCAAGTCTCGAAGCCGCCGGGCCCAGTCTCCTGACTCAGGTGCTGGCGGGCTCGGGTCCGGGAATGGTGTCTTTCGGAGTCAGCAATATCGTCCCGCCGATCCCGCTCACCTCCTCCAACATCGGCACGGTCAGCGTGTTCTCGGCCAGCGGGGCGACCGGGGACATCGGAGTGTCCAGCGTGTTCACGGTGCCTGACGCGGGAACCACGGCAGCGGGGGGAACCGCAGACGGCGGAGGAGTTACCGGCGGCGGAGCAACGACCTCCGGCACGTCAGGCAACCCCCCGGCGGGACCGGCCACCAGCAGCAGTCGGGTCGGATCGGCGCTCAGTACCCCGGCAGCCGGCGCAGGCGCCGGTAACCCTGCCGACTCGATCGTCCGCCTCCGCGACGTGGCGCGGGTCGAGCTGGGGGCTCAGAACTATAACCAGTCCTGCACCTTCGACGGTCGCCCCTCCGTGGGACTCTCCGTCTACCAGCTTCCCGGAACCAACGCGCTCGACGTCGCCGAGCGCGTGCAAGCCAAGATGAGGGAGCTGAAGACGCGTTTTCCCGACGGTGTGGACTACCAGATCGCGTACGACATCACGCCGTTCATTCGCGAGTCGGTCGCGGACGTTTTCCAGACCCTGCTGGAAGCCGTTGTGCTGGTCGGCGTGGTGGTGCTGGTCTTCCTGCAGGACTGGCGAGCCATGATCCTGCCCATGATCGATGTGCCCGTGTCGTTGATCGGCACCTTCGCCGTGATGGCCGTGCTCGGCTTCAGCTTGAACAACATCTCTCTGTTCGGTCTGGTGCTGGCGATCGGCATCGTCGTGGACGACGCCATCGTCGTGCTGGAGAACATCGAGCGTCTGATCGCAACCGGCCTGGATGTTCGAGCGGCCACGATCAAGGCCATGGATGAAGTGACGGGGCCCATCGTCGCCGTGGCCCTGGTCCTCTGTGCGGTGTTCGTGCCCTGCGCGCTCATCAGCGGCATCACCGGTCAGTTCTTCCGCCAGTTCGCGGTGACGATCGCCGTCTCCACCGTCATCTCGGCCATCAATGCCGTCACCATGACCCCCTCCCGCGCCGTGCTGATCTTCAAGTCCGGGGTGATGCCGGACACGAGCATAAGCCGGAGGCCCTGCCGTGGTGGGCCTTCGCCGTGGCGGGTGGGCTACTCACGCTCTGGCTCTTGCCCCACTCTCCGGGCCTGGCCGAGTCAGGATCGGCCACCGAGCAGGTCCCGACGGGAGGTGAGTATGTGCGGTGGGCGATCTGGTTTCTCCCCGGCGCGGTGGCCGGCGGGGTGATGGGGAAACTCGTGATCCGGCCCGTGAACGCCGTGCTTCTCTGGTTGTTCCGGGGCTTCAACCGCGGTTTCGACATGGTGACCGCCCTCTATGGCTGGACCGTCGGCAAGCTGCTCCGGCTGAGCGCCGTCGTGCTGCTGGCGTATGGCGGCCTGCTCTTCCTGACCTACTGGACTTTCCAGAAAGCTCCCACCGGCTTCATCCCCCAGCAGGACCAGGGACGGCTCATCGTGAACGTCCAGTTGCCCGACTCGGCATCGCTGGAGCGGACCAATCTCGCCGTGGCGAAGATCGACGAGATCGCGCGGCAGACGCCGGGGGTGGCGCACACCGTCGCCATCTCCGGATTGTCATTCCTCCTGCAGGCCAACAGCCCCAACTTCGCCTCGATGTTCATTGTCCTGGACCCGTTCGACAAGCGGAGGAGTGCCGATCTCCGCGATACGGCCATCATGGCCCATCTGCGCTCCGAGTGGGCACGGCAGCGTCGATACCGCCAGGGTGACCGTGTATGGCGCAGCACCGATTCCGGGTCTCGGCGTCGCGGGGGGATTCAAGCTGGTCGTCGAGGACCGGGGCAGTCTCGGACTGGCGGAGCTGCAGCACCAGACCGACAACCTCGTCGGCAAGCTCCGGACCCACCACGGACTCTCCAGCGTGGCCACCCAGTTCCGGTCCAACACTCCGCAGCTCTATCTCGATATCGACCGGACCAAGGCCGCTTCCCTGGGGGTATCGATCGATGATCTGAATCAGACGCTATCAATGTATCTGGGCTCGCTCTACGTCAACAGCTTCAACCGATTCGGCCGTCACTGGCAGGTCACCATCCAGGCGGAGGGTGGATACCGCGATCGGATCGAGGACATCAACCTGTTCCAGGTGCGGAATCGGTGGCAACAGATGGTCCCGCTGGGCACCCTGGTTCATCCCCGCGAAATCGGCGGCCCGATCTCGGTGACTCGCTACAATCTCTACAAGGCCGCCACCATCAACGGCAACATCCAGGGAGTCAGCACGGGAGACGCGATCTCGGCGATCGACGCGGAGGCGGGCAAGAGCCTGCCGCTGTCCATGAAGAGCGAGTGGACCGAGCTGATGTTCATGCAGATCAGGGCAGGCAATACCGCGATTTACGTTTTTCTCCTGTCGATCATCTGTGTGTTCATGGCCCTGGCCGCCTTGTATGAAAGCTGGACGCTGCCGCTGGCGGTCATCCTGGTCGTGCCGCTATGCCTGCTCTGCTCCGTGGCCGGTGTCCTGTACACGAACCGGGACGTCAACATCTTCGTGCAAATCGGCCTGGTGGTGCTGGTCGGGCTGGCGTGCAAGAACGCCATCCTCGTCGTCGAGTACGCCCGCCAGTTGCACCAGGAAGGCCGGCCGGTCTTCGAGGTGACACAGGAGGCGTCGCGGCTCCGCCTCCGGCCGATCCTGATGACCTCCTTCGCCTTTGTTTTCGGGGTGATTCCGCTCGTGGTTGCCGCGGGGGCCGGGGCCGAGATGCGGCGGTCGCTGGGGACCGCGGTGTTCAGCGGAATGCTCGGTGTGACCCTCTTCGGCATCTTCCTCACGCCGGTTTTCTTCTACGTGATCCAGCGGCTCTCCGAAACCCGGCTGTTCACGGCCGAGGCAACCCGATGGATCGGCTCGGCGATCGTGAGCGGGCTGCTGGGGCTCTGGACCGGCTACCTGCTGGCGCAGCTTGGCGTCATTCCCTTGCCCCGGGCCCTCCTGGTGTGCGGCTCGGCCGGGGTTCTGATCGCGCTTGCCGTCCTTGGAGTTCATCGTCAACTCCGGCCCTCGCCCCCGGCTTTCCCCCCCGGTGCTGCTTCCTTGCCGAAACCCGGCGCGACGAGCGGAGATGAGGAACCATGATCTCGCGTTTCTTCATCGACCGTCCGGTTTTCGCCATCGTCCTCTCGCTGGTCTTCGTGCTGGCGGGAGGAGTGGCCGTCTTCACGCTGCCGGTGGCGCAGTACCCCGAGGTGACGCCCCCCACGGTCCTGGTGACGGCCGTTTATCCGGGAGCCAACGCCATGACTGTGCGGAACACCGTCGCGGCGCCCATCGAGGAGCAGGTCAGCGGCGTCGAGGGCATGATGTACATGTCGTCGCAGTCCACCAACGACGGCACCTACTCGCTGACGGTCACCTTCAGGCTGGGCATGGACACCGACATGGCCCAGGTGCTGGTGCAGAACCGCGTGTCCCTGGCGCTGCCGGTCATCCCGGCCCTGGTCCAGAACGAGGGCATCACCGTCAAGAAGATGTCCCCGAACACGATGATGATCGTGAACCTGATCTCGCCGGACGGCCGCTACGACAGCAACTTCCTCAGCAACTACGCCACGATCTATATCAAGGACGAGCTGGGACGCCTGCCTGGCGTCGCGGGCATCACCTATCTGGGCCAGCGCGATTACAGCCTGCGTGCCTGGCTCGATCCCCAGAAGCTGGCCGCTCTGAACCTCAGCGCCATGGATGTGGTGAATGCCATCAGCCAGCAGAACGTGCAGGTTGCGGCCGGACAGATCGGCCAGCAGCCCGTTCCCCGGGGCCAGCAGCTCCAGCTCACGATCAACACCCTGGGCCGGCTCACCGAGCCGGAGCAGTTCGCCGACATCATCCTCAAGGCCGGAACGGAATACTCGCCATCCCAGGCCTCCCCTGGCACCGCGGCCGTCGGGCCGGGCCAGAACCCGCAGAGCGCCGCGAGCGTTCCGACGGGGCCGCAGCCGCAGGCCGTGGGCATTGTCCGATTACGCGACGTGGCCCGCGTCGAGCGGGGATCGCGGCAGTACGACCAGTCCTGCACCCTTGACGGCCAACCCTCCGTGGCGGTCTCCGTGTACCAGTTGCCCGGCTCGAATGCCCTGGATACCGCGAGTCAAGTCTACGCCAAGATGAAGGACCTCAAGACTCGATTCCCGGATGGGCTGGATTACCGGGTCGTTTACGACACCACGCCTTTCATCCAGGAGTCCGTCCACGAGGTCTTCAAGACGTTGCTCGACGCGGTGATCCTGGTCGGAATCGTCGTGCTCGTGTTCTTGCAGGACTGGAAGGCCATGATCCTGCCCATGATCGACGTTCCGGTCTCCTTGATCGGTACGTTCGCGATCATGGCGGCGATGGGGTTCAGCCTGAACAACCTGACGCTGTTCGGCCTCGTGCTCGCCATCGGCATCGTGGTCGACGACGCGATCGTGGTCCTGGAGAATATCGAGCGTCTGATCGCGACGGGGCTGGATGCCCGGACCGCCACGATCAGGGCCATGGAGGAGATCACCGGTCCGGTGCTGGCCATCACCCTGGTCCTGAGCGCGGTGTTCGTGCCGTGCTGCTTTCTCGGGGGGATCAGCGGCCAGTTCTTTCGCCAGTTCGCGGTGACGATTGCGGTCTCGACGATCATCTCCGCCATCAACGCCCTGACCATGACCCCCTCCCGGGCTGTCCTGATCTTCAAGACGGAAGAGGGGAGCAAGGGTCACCAGCTCAAACGAGAGGCCTTGCCCTGGTGGATCTTCGCCGTTCTGGGCGGGGGGCTCACCGCCTGGCTGGGACCACGCTACCTGGGGGTTTCCAGTACGGGACTGCAGACCGAGGGACTGCCGATCGCCATCCAGTCTCTGCACTGGACCATCTGGTCGATTCCCGGCGCCCTCGTGGGCGGACTGGCCGGATGGCTCTTGATCCGGCCCGTGAATGCCGTGCTGGGCTGGCTTTTCCGGGGCTTCAACCGCGTCTTCGACCAGTTGACCGAGCTCTACGGCCGCCTGGTCGGGAAGATCCTGCGCATGAGTGTGATCGTGGTCCTGGTCTATGGAGGCCTGCTGGTCCTGACCTACTGGCAGTTCGTCCGCACACCTACCGGCTTCATTCCCCAGCAAGACAAGGGCTATCTGCTGCTCAACGTGCAACTGCCCGACTCCGCGTCGGTCGAGCGCACCCAGAGTGTCATGGCCCGCATCGAAGCGCTGGCGCTCTCCACGCCGGGAGTCGAGCACACCGTCGGGGTCTCCGGCCAGTCGCTGATCCTGGGCGCCAACGCACCCAATCTGGGCTCATTGTACGTCTTGCTCAAGGAGTTCGCCGAGCGGCGAGGCCCGAATCGGACGGCCGACGCGATCGCCGCGGAGCTTCAGGACCGGTGTGCTCGCGAGGTCAGCGATGCGATCGTCTCGGCGTTCGGAGCACCGCCGATCGACGGCCTGGGAGCGACCGGCGGCTTCAGGCTGATCATCGAGGATCGCGGCAATCTCGGCCTGGCAGAGCTCCAGCGCGATCAGCGATCAGATCGTCGCCAGGGGCAACAGAACGCCAGGGCTTCAAGGACTCTTCAACAGCTCTCGGGCCAACACGCCCTGGCTCTATCTGGATATCGACCGCACCAAGTGCATGGCCCTCGGTGTGCCGGTCAGCGAGGTCTTCAATGCCCTTCAGGTTTATCTCGGCTCCTACTACGTGAACAATTTCAACGACTTCGGGCGGACCTGGCAGGTGAACATCCAGGCCGACCAGAGTTTCCGGGAGCACGGCCGCGACATCAGGCAGCTTCAGGGTGCGGAACAACCGGGGAGAGATGGTCCGCCTGGGCACGCTGCTGGAGATCCGCAGCACGAGCGGGCCGGTGATGGTCATGCGTTACAATATGTACTCATCCACGGCGATCACCGGGAACACCGCACCGGGAACGAGTTCGGGGCAGGCCATTGCCCTCATGCAAGAGATCGCAGCTCAGGAATTGCCGCGGTCGATGGCTTTCGACTGGACCGAGATCGCGTACATGCAGCTTCAGGCGGGCCAGACGGCGATTCTCGTCTTCGCCCTGGCAGTCACGTTCGTGTTCCTGGTCCTGGCAGCGCAATACGAGAGCTGGTCGCTCCCCCTGGCGGTCATCCTGGTCGTGCCCATGTGCCTGTTCTGCTCGATCGCCGGGCTGAACCTGGCGGAAACCGACGTGAACATCTTCACCCAGATCGGGTTCGTGGTCCTGGTGGGCCTGGCCAGCAAGAACGCCATCCTGATCGTCGAGTTCGCCAAGCAGCAGCAAGAGCGGGGAGTGGACGTGCGCCAGGCCGCCCTGGAAGCATCCCGGCTGCGGCTGCGGCCCATCATGATGACCTCGTTCGCGTTCATCTTCGGCGTCTTGCCCCTGGTCGTCGCGCACGGAGCCGGCGCCGAGATGCGCCGGGCCCTGGGCCTGGCCGTCTTCAGCGGCATGCTCGGCGTGACCTTCTTCGGCATCTTCCTCACGCCAGTATTCTTCTACGTGATCAGGAGGATCCGATCCGTGACTCCCGCCCCGGAGAAAACGCACCCCGAGATTCGTACACGGTAGTAATCTTACGTATACTTACCCTGAAGGGGCCGGATGTGCGGGCAGGGACCATGGATCCGATTGAGAGCATCGAGGAACATGGACAGTTCGGAGAAGAAGATAAGGGACCTGGCGTGATTCTAGAATCCGCGCAGCTTGCCATTGCCCCGGGCGTGGGGTAGATTTGGGCAAGCCCTCGTCCGGATCGACGGGAAAGGGATCTTTCTCGTTGGGGTTTTCCACGTTCCGACATGGAATTGGCTTGCCGGTGGAGGTGGCGCAAGGCTACATTTTATCAAGGATTACTGACCTTGCGGGGAGAACAGCCAGGGCAACCCCGCCTCATCTCCGGGACACATACGGTCCAAGCCCCATCCCTTCTCTGACTCGTGGCGGCGACGTCGCGAGGGTGGTCGGCCGGCCGTCTTACTTTGAATGGCAGGATGGGACCATGACCCATGTAGGTAAGATCCTCGTTTTTGCGATCATGGCCTTTGCCCTGATCTTCCTGGGGATTTCCACCACGGTCTTCACGACCTCGAAGAACTGGAGAACCGCCACGGAAGAGCAGAAGAAAAAGGTCAGCGAGCTCTCGAAAAAATTCACCGACGCCCAGGCTGGCGTCGTTGACGCAAAGAAGGAACTGGACGCCGCCAAGGCGAACTACGACGCGCTGGCTCAAGCAACTCAACGACAGGATCAAGCTGCTCGAGGACGAGAATGGCCGTGCTCAGCAGCAGATCACCCAGGCACGGACCGAGGTCGGCAACGCCCAGGCCAACGCCAAGATCGCACTCGAGGATGCGGACTCCCGGCGCAAGGAGACCTCGCAGCTTCGGGACCAGAAGTCGGCCGTCGAGAAGCAGGCCAACGAGTTCAAGCTCAAGCAGGCCGAGCTCAACGACCGGATCCGCGAGCTCGAGCGGATTCTCGAGACGGCCACCAAGAACAACTCCGATCTCCGCGAGCGGGTGGCCAAGTTCTCGACCTTGCTCCGCCAGAACGGGCTGTCCGATGACATCAGCCGGATCAAGGGGATGGAGAGTGCTCCTCCCGTCGTCGGTGAGGTGAAGCGGGTCGATCCTTCGAACCGCCGGGTGGAGATCACGATCGGCTCGGACGACGGCCTCGTCGTCGGCCACGAGCTTTTCCTCTACCGCCAGAATCCTCGGCCCGAGTACCTCGGGAAAATCACCATCATCGCCGTCGATCCCGACCAGGCCGTCGGCCGCGTGAACGGGACGACTTATCAGGGCAAAAAGATACAGGAGGGCGACCTTGTCTCGTCTACGATCAAGCCGCGGATCTAAAGCGGCCGCGACTCGGGCGGCCACCCGTCCCGCAGCGGCTCGCCGCCCCGGCGTTCTGGTCCAGGCCCCCAAGAGCGATATCTTCGTCGCCATGCTGGGACTGGCCCTGGCAGCCATCCTGCTCGCTTGCCTGCTGATGCTCCTGATCCTCTGGCGGTACGACTTCAAGGTGAACGCGAAGCTCGCCGCCCGCGACGGGCAGGCCCAGGCCTTGACGATCGCCTCACGGTCAACCGATCTCCCCTCGGTCTTCTCTGGCTCATGATCTGATCTTGACCACCACACCGTCCGTTCGACCGGGGGCCTCCCCTCTGGACGAACGGACGGTTGCTTTTTGTTTTGCTCACGGAGGTTTGCGCACCATGGATCAACATCTCGAACTGTTCGCAGCCCTCGCTGCTCCCTTCGAGCACGAGGAGGTCCGGACCCGCCGGCAGGCAGGCCGAAACCTTCACTACGTCACGGCGCGCACCGTCATGAACCGGCTCGACGAGGTGCTTGGCCCGGCGAACTGGTGGGACGAGTACATGCCCCAGGAGAACTCGGTGATCTGCCGGCTGAGCATCCGCTTGCCGGATGGATCCACACTCACCAAGTCCGACGCCGGCGGCTATGCCGGAATGTCCGACTCGGGCGACGACGACAAGAGCGGCTTCTCCGATGCCTTCAAGCGCGCGGCCGTCAAGTTCGGTATCGGCCGCTACCTTTATCGCGACGGGGTCCCTCGCTTCGTCCAGGAAAGGCTCCAGCACCCAACGCTCTCCGCCGATCCGTCGCATCATGCCTCTCCCCCGGCGCAGGCTGCTCAAGGGCCGGCACAGGGACCACGACCTGCGAGTGACGGACATGGCCCGCCGCAGACCGGCAAGGCTCTCTTCGCCTGGATCAAGCAGCAGGATGAGAAGCATGGTTACGGACTGCTCAAGCTCATCAGCGACTGGGCCAAGCAGCAGGACTTCCCGGCACGGATGGTTCAGTGGGCGCCGGAACAGGTTCAGCAGGCATTCACCGAGGCCATGTCGGCGGTCCAGGCGTCCCAGACCACGCCGCACGAGCCGAAGCTCCCGGCCAATGGCCCGGCGGAGGCTCGGAACGATCCCCGGACTCCCGCCGGCGGCGCGGAGGACACAGCGGAACGCCCCGCGAGCGGCACACGGACCTCGTCCGCTTCCGGGAGAGATCGGGAACCGTCTCAACCCCGGCGGGCCAGGAACCGATGAGTGATCATGGTGGGAACCGGCCGGACCGTCCCGCCGGCGGTCCGGTCGTGCCCTCGTCGTTCAGCCAGGACGTGCGATTCCCTCCACCGGCGCCCGCCGGAGTGCGCGCCGGGTCACGATCAGCCGCGGTGGGTCGACCGACCGAGACATGCGTGGCATGATCCATGCAGGGCAGGAGGTCCCCAGCATGAAGATCGTTTGCGTTGCCTCGGAGGGAATTCCGTTCGCCAAGACCGGGGGACTCGCAGACGTCGCCGGGGCCTTGCCTCGAGCACTGAGAAGCCTGGGGCACACCACCTGCCTCTTCCTTCCCTGTCATCGCCGGGTGTGGACGGCCGGTCCCGAGCTGGTCGGTACCGGGCTCACACTCTAGGTCCGGGTCGGCTCTCGTCCGGTCGAGGCGCACGTCCACGAGAGCCGTCTCCCCGGTTCCGACGTCCCGGTTTACCTGATTGACCATCCTGCCTACTTCGACCGCGACGAGCTCTACCAGGTGGGCGGCAAGGACCACGACGACAACTGCGAGCGGTTCGTCTTCTTCGAGCGGGCCGTGCTGGAGACGATTCGCCTGCTGGGCCTGCGCCCGGACGTCATTCACTGCAACGACTGGCAGACGGGGCTGATCCCGGTCTACCTGAAAACGCTTTATCGCCGGGTTCCGGAGCTGGCCAGCGCCGGATCCTTGCTGACGATCCACAACCTGGCCTACCTCGGCCTGTTCTGGCACTGGGACATGCCGCTCACGGGCCTGGACTGGACTCTGTTCAACCACCGCGCGCTGGAGTTTCACGGACGGTTGAGCTTCATGAAGGCGGGCCTCGTGTTCGCCGACATGCTCAGCACGGTGAGCCCCACCTACGCGCGAGAGATCCAAACGCCGGCCCTGGGATGTGGTCTGGAGGGACTGCTCCGGGAGCGGCGGGCCGACCTTCGCGGCATCGTCAACGGGATCGAGCCGCACATCTGGAGCCCGACGGAAGAACCGATGCTGGCCCGCCGCTACGACAGCACGTCGTTTCGCCTGGGGAAAGCCGAGTGCAAGGCCTGGCTGCAGGAGCGGGCCGGACTTCCCCGCCGCCCGGAGATCCCGCTCCTCGCCCAGATCGGCCGGCTCGATCCCCAGAAAGGCTGGGACCTTCTGGCCGCAGTCGCCGACCGGCTGCTCGACCGGGACGTTCAGCTTGTCGTGCTGGGGACCGGTCATCCCAAGTACCATCACCTGCTCGAGGAGCTCGCACGCCGGCACGAGGGGAAGCTCTGGGCGTACCTCGGCTTCTCGGACGATCTCGCCCACCAGATCGAGGCCGGCGCGGATCTGTTCCTGATGCCCAGTCTGTTCGAACCCTGCGGGTTGAACCAGCTTTACAGCCTGGCACACGGCACCGTTCCCCTGGTCCGCGCCACGGGCGGGCTCGCCGACACCGTGGTCGATCTCGATGCTCGGTCCCTCGCCGACGGCACGGCCAATGGATTCGTTTTTCTTGAGCCAACCGCCGATGCCTTGTGGCAAACGATCGAGCGGGCGCTCGAAACCTGGACAGATCGCGACGTGTGGGAGCAGTTGATCCGCCACGGCATGGAGGCCGACTGGTCGTGGGATCACAGCACCAGGGAGTATGTGAGGCTCTACGAGGAGATCGTTCGTCGTGTTCAGACCTCGTCGGCGCAATCGTACGCCGTCGCGGCGGCGGCTCAGGGATAGGGGCGAGATCGTCTTAAGTTGGCCGCTCGATGTTCCGAGCATATTCCGAGTGGCGATCGGTACTTGGTTACCGACGATCTTCCCGATCCTCGATCTCAGAGTGAGCGATGGCATCAGTATCCCTGGCTCTGATGTGGCATCAGCACCAACCGTACTATCCCGACGATCTGGCGGGTGAAAACCCGATGCCCTGGGTCAGGCTGCATGCCACCAAGGACTACCTGGGCATGGCGCTTCACCTCGAGGAGGTGCCCGAGTTCCGGTGCACCATCAATCTTGTTCCCAGCCTGCTGACCCAGCTCGAGGCCTACGTCGCCGGCGCCACCGACACTCACCTCACCATGTCGCGCAGGCCTGCGGATGGGCTTGAGCGCGACGATGCGATCTACCTGCTCGACAATTTCTTCATGGCGTTTGCCGACTCCATGATCCGCCCGCATCCCCGGTACCACGAGCTGTACATGATGCGGGCGTCGTGGGCCGGTCCGGCCGACCAGGCGCTCTCGCGGTTCCGGCCTCGCGACCTTCGGGACCTTCAGGTCTGGTCAAATCTGGCGTGGGTCCACCCCCTGCTCTTCGAGAAGGACCCCGAGCTCGCCGAGTTCAAGGCCAAGGGGCGGCATTACACCGAGGAGGAGAAGCAGTGGCTGCTCGACAAGCAGCGAGAGCTGCTCGGTCAGGTCATTCCCCTGCATCGCACTCTGGCCGAGCGCGGGCAGGTCGAGCTCACCACAACACCCTATTACCACCCGATCCTCCCCTTGCTGCTGGACAAGAAGCTCGCGCGGGAGGCCATGCCCGATGTGGCTCTGCCCGGCTACCGCGAGGGTTACCCTGAAGACGCCGAGATCCATGTCCGCCGCGCGGTGGAAAGCCACATCGCGCGGTTCGGCTCCGCGCCCCGGGGCATGTGGCCCAGCGAGGGCTCGGTCTGCCAGTCCCTGGTGCCGCTCCTCGCCCGTCATGGCATCGAGTGGATTGCCACCGACGAGGAGATCTTGAGCTGTTCCACCTGGGGCAAGGTCGGGCGAGACAGCCGGGGCTATGTCCGACACCCCGAGCTGCTCTATCGGGGATGGAAGGCGTGCGAGGGAGATCACGAGCTGTCGCTCCTGTTTCGCGACCATTCGATGTCGGACCAGGTGGGGTTCCACTACCAGCGCAGTCCCGGGCCTACAGCCGCGGGGGATTTCCTGGGCAAGCTGCACGCCATCGGCGACGCCTGCCGGCACAACCCGGCCACGCTCGTCTCGGTGATCCTCGATGGCGAGAACTGCTGGGAGTATTACCCCGACGGCGGCGTGTCCTTCCTCCGCTCGCTCTATCAGGGCGTGGCTCGAGATTCACGCATCCGCTCCGTGAAGGCCGGCGAGTTCCTCCGCGACCACCCGCCCCAGGACACCTTGCCCAGGCTGTTCGCAGGGAGCTGGATCAGCCACAACTTCGCCATCTGGATCGGCCACCCCGAGGACAACCGGGGCTGGGACGCCCTCCACGCGACCCGCCAGTTCCTGGTCGAGGAAGAGCGCGCGGGACGGCATGATCCGGCGGTCATCGCGCGTGCCTGGGAAGAGATCTACATCGCCGAGGGCTCGGACTGGTTCTGGTGGTACGGCGACGATCACAGCAGTGCCCAGGACGGCCTGTTCGACCACCTCTTTCGCAAGCACCTCCGCAACGTCTACACGCTCCTGAGCTGCGATCCGCCGGGCTTCCTCTTCACGCCGATCTCCCAGGCCGGCAGCCACCGGCCGATCAACGACCAGCCGACCAGCTTCCTGAACGTCAAGATCGACGGCAGGGCCACTTACTTCGAGTGGATCGACGCGGCCCGCTACCTCTGCGGCAACGATCGAGGGACCATGACGCTGGTGACCAAGGGGGTGCTCCACTGCCTCTGGTTCGGGTTCGACGCCGAACGGTTCCTCCTCCGGGTCGACACCGAGGGAGGACCGGCCGCCGACCGGCTGGCGGACGTGGATCGCCTCCGCGTGGGTTTCGTCGACCCCGCCGAGAGGGAGATCGTGGTGGTGCAGCCGGCCGTCCGGTACCCCGTGGCGTACCTCAACCACGCCGGCCGCCCGCTGGCCAACGGCACGACGGTCACGGTGACCACGGGCCAGATCCTCGAGCTCGGCGTCCCGTTCTCCCGCCTGGAACGGCGTCCCGGGGAGCCGATCCGGTTCTATGTCGAGCTGCTCAAGGGTGAGACGAGCCTCGATCGCGCCCCCCGCGAGGGGATCTTCGAGCTCACCGTCCCCTGCCCCGACTTCGAACGGATCATGTGGCAGGTTTGAGAAGAGAGTGGCTAGTAGCCAGTTCAAAGTGGCCGGGGAAGAGGTGGAGCGACTGAACATGGCTGACAAGCGAGTTCTGAAGCGGGTGCCTGAAATCAACTAGCCACTGGCCACTGGCCACTGGTCACTATTCGCACGGAGACGCAAGCCATGCCCGAGCTAAGAAAAGATCCGATCGTGGGTCGGTGGGTGATCATCGCGCATGAGCGGGCCAAGCGTCCTCACGATTTCAAGTCGGAGGGCCAGCGGTCGGGCGAGCCCCGGGTCTGTCCGTTCTGCGAAGGTCAGGAGGACAAGACGCCCCCGGAGATCGTCGCCTATCGCGACTTCGGCAGCCGGCCCAACGGGCCCGGCTGGCGGCTCCGGGTGGTGCCCAATCGCTTTCCCGCCCTCAAGATCGAGGGGAACCTGAACAAGCGGGGGGACGGAATCTACGACATGATGGCCGGCATCGGCGCCCACGAGGTCATCATCGAGAGCCCGCGACACCACACCAGCATGGCCTCCCTCAGCGAAGACAACATCCGCGACGTCCTCTGGGTCTACCGCGACCGGCTGGTCGACCTGAAGAGGGACACGCGGCTGGTGCACGGCATGCTCTTCAAGAACATGGGCGAGGGGGGCGGAGCCAGCCTCGAGCACACTCACAGCCAGCTCATCGTCACGCCGATCGTGCCGATCTCGGTGTGGGAGGAGATGACCGGCGCCCTCGAGTTCTACAACTACCGAGGCCGCTGCATCTTCTGCGACATGACCCAGCAAGAGCTGGCCGTCGAGAAGCGGATCGTCCTGGACTCGACCCACTTCACGGCGTTCTGCCCGTATGCCAGCCGGTTCCCCTTCGAAACCTGGATCGTCCCCAAGAACCACGCCAGCCACTTCGAGAACATCCCCAAGCCGGGCGTCGATGACCTGGGCCACGTGCTGCACCAGGTCCTCAACAAGCTCGAGCTGGCGCTCGACAACCCGTCGTACAACTACATCATCCACACTGCGCCCTTTGACCACAGCGAGCTTCCGCATTACCATTGGCACATCGAGGTGATCCCCCGATTGACCAGGGTTGCGGGGTTCGAGTGGGGCTCCGGGTTCTACATCAATCCGGTTCCTCCCGAGCACGCGGCGGCATTCCTCCGCGAGGTCGAGGTGGGAACGTCCTATCCCACGCTTCCCCTCTTCGAGCGCGGGGCCGCCAGCCGCGTGCCGCCCTTGTCAGCCCGGGTGCCCTGACGCCGTCAAGGTCGACGCCGGCGGTGTGTTTTCTAGAACTCGCAAGGTTTGCGCGCCCTGATCGACCGCTCGTCCGCCCACACCCGTCGGCGAAAAGGGCTTGGGTTGGCGCCCGATCTTGGGGACAATCATCAAGGGACTCCCGCTTCCACGGTGCCGTGCCGGAAGGTGCTGTCGCTTCCGACGGGAGTCGTGGTCTGACACGAGGCTCGCCTATGTCCACCGTGCGTCTGATCCTTGCCTTGCACAACCATCAGCCCGTGGGCAACTTTGACGGCGTCTTCGAGGCCGCGTATCGCGAGAGCTACCTGCCGTTCCTCGAGGTCCTCGAGAACTACCCAGAGATCCCGTTTTCCCTGCACACCTCCGGTCCGCTCCTGGAGTGGCTGGTCGAGCGGCATCCGGAGTACATCGCTCGCGTCCGCGCCCTGGTCGAGACGGGCCGGGTCGAGATCCTGGGCGGCGGGTTCTTCGAGCCGATCATGACGATGATCCCCCACCAGGACCGGGTGGGGCAGATCCGCGACTACACGGCCTATCTTCAGGAGCTTTTCCCCACCAGGATCCGCGGCATGTGGGTTCCCGAGCGGGTCTGGGAGCAGCACCTCGTCTCGGCCATCGCCGAGGCGGGCATCGAGTACACCGTGCTCGACGACTTCCACTTCCAGCGCGCAGGGGTGACCGGCGACGACCTTTTCGGCTATTACCTGACCGAGGACGAGGGCCGGCTCCTCAAGATCTTCCCGGGCTCCGAGACCCTGCGGTACACCATGCCGTTCCAGGAGCCGCACGCCACCTACGAGTTCCTCCGGCGGCTGGCCGAGCGGAAGCCCGGGGCCACCGTCGTCTTCGCCGACGACGGCGAGAAGTTCGGAAGCTGGCCCGATACCTTCGATCATGTCTACACGCGGGGGTGGCTGAACCGGTTCTGCGACATGATCCTGGGCAACCGCGACTGGCTCGAGGTGACTACCCTGTGGCGGACGGTGGACGCGACGCTTCCCCTGGGCAAGGTCTACGTGCCCGACGGCTCCTACCGCGAGATGACCGAGTGGGTGCTGCCCCCTGCCCTGCACCAGGACTACGAGCTCGCCAGGAGTCACGTCGAGGCCAGCCCACTGGCCGAGGAGATCAAGCCATTCTTCCGCGCAGGGGGCTACTGGCGGAACTTCAAGGCGCGTTACCCCGAGAGCGACGAGATGTATGCCCGGATGCTCGGGATCTCGCGCAGGCTGGCCGCCGCCGCGACCCGAGAAGGAGCCGATCCCGACTACCTGGAGATCGCCCGGAGGGAGCTCTATCGCGGCCAGTGCAATTGCCCCTACTGGCATGGCGCCTTCGGAGGGCTTTATCTTCCCCACCTTCGCAACGCGCATCTACCGGAGCCTGATCACCGCCCACAACGCGCTCGACGACGCCGAGGGCAAGACCGGGCCGCGGGTCTCGCTGGAGATCGCCGACTACAACCTCGACGCGCGTCAGGAGGTGAAGCTCGAGAACGACCACCTGATCGCACTGGTGCGGCCCGCGCAGGGAGGGCACCTCTACGAGCTGGACGTCCGGCAGACCGCGATCAACGTCCTGGCGACGCTCGAGCGCCGGCCCGAAGCCTACCACAAGACCGTGATCGAGGCGATCCATCCGGAAAAGACCGACACTGGCAACGGCGACCCTCCGGCCAGCATTCACGACCGCGTGGTCCTGAAGCAGGAGGGTCTCGACCGGCTGCTGGTCTACGACCGGCATCCGCGCAAGGCCCTCGTCGATCACTTCTATCCGATCGACGTGACGCTCGACGACCTGGCCGCCTGCCGCGAGGTCGAGCTTGGCGATTTCGTCACGGGGGCCTACCTGTCCAAGGCCCAGCGAGACCCGAAGCGAGTGGCCCTCGTGATGGAACGGCCGGGTCTGGCCGACGGCCACGCGGTCCGGATCAAGAAGACGATCGAGCTGGCCGCCGGACTCCCCGGCGCTGAACGTGCACTACCAGCTTTCCGACCTGCCCCGCGAGGAATGCCTGCACTTCGCCGTCGAGCTGAACCTGGCCGCGATGGCCGGCCACGCCGACGATCGCTATTACTCCGATCCCGGCGGTCGCAAGCTCGGAATGCTCGACTCCCGGGTCGACCTTCCCCACACCGAGGGAGTCTCGCTCACCGACGAATGGCTTGACCTCACGGTCGGCCTGAGCTGGTCACTGCCCGGCGGCCTGTGGTGCTTTCCCGTCGAGACCGTCAGCCAGAGCGAGGGCGGATTCGAGGGCGTCTACCAGTCGTCGGCCGTGGTCCCCCACTGGCACGTGACGGCCGACGAGACGGGCCGCTGGGCCGTGCGGATCCGCCTGGCGCTCGAACCCTGCCGCCGCTCGGCAGAGAAACCACAGGCCCGGCAACGTGAGAGCATGGCAGCGGTCTGAGCAGCGTGAGGAGGCTACCGTCATGCCCTTACGCGATCACTTCCGCCCGCCTCGCTAGCCGGCACGCGAGCTTGAGTCATCAGTCGTGAGCGACTCCGGATGTTTCTTGATTCGCGTGAATAGCCCACTGGCCAACGGCTTCTCACGCTCTCGCGAGTTCCTTGCCGACCGGCAGGCGGTCGCTGCCTACGGAAAGCAAGCCTCGTTTCCGGGCTGACCAAGGTCTCCGTCGACCGTGTTCTTTTTGAATCGACTGTCTACACCAACATCCGCCACCTACTGGGTCGGGGCAAAGCGTTCACCAACGCGTTCGACGCCTTCCGCCATTTCCGCGAGGGAACCGAGATGGTCGCATCGCGTGAATGGCTGCTGAACCAGTTGCGGCGGACCAAGCCGAGATGGCTTCATACCCACCCCACGTTGTCGGAACGGCTCGCCGCCATCGCGGACTTCCCGGACTCCGTGCCGACCGTCGAGCGCGAGCCGGCCATCGAACTCCTTTCCGACCACCAGGTCGTGGAAGCGAAGCTGACCAGTGTCTTAACAGGCTATGTTCATGAGAATATTTCAAGAATGAACGACCTCCATTCCGACTTTGCCGGGGCGGAGGACTGACCTGGCGCAGGACGAAGCGGTTCAGCTCAGCATGCCCAGCAGCATGCGGCCGATCGCGACGAGCCCCACGGATCGGCCCCGCACCGCTCGACTCAAGCTGTGGAGCTTGCCGTCTCTCGCCACGGCCTCGGTCGAGCCAGGCCTTCCGGTTATAATCCGGATGGATCCAGCGCTGAACTCTTGATTCGAGGCTGAACCTTTCATGTTCTGGCCCTTCCGCCGTGGCAAAAGTGCTCAAGAACCGGCAAAACCACAGGTTGACGCCGCGCAGATCGTGCGCCGGGCGCGGCGGCTGAGGTTCCGGGTGCGGCCGGAGGCGGTGTCGCAACTAGCGGGGGCCTATCATGGGGCGCGTCCGGGGGTGGGGCTGACGTTTGCCGAGCTCTGCGCGTATGAGCCTGGCGACGATGTGCGGCATATTGACTGGAACGTCACGGCCCGGCAGGGAAAGCCGTTCGTGCGGCGGTTCGTCGAGGAGCGGTTGCTGACGCTCTGGCTGGTGCTCGACGTCTCGGCGAGCATGAGGTTTGGCCCCGAGGGCCGAACCAAGGCCGATCGCGCCACGCAGGCCGCTGCGCTTCTGGCCACGGCGGCTGCTCATAACGGAGACCGGGTCGGGCTGCTCATGGTCAGCGATCGGATCGAGGTGGAGCTGGTGCCTGCCGGCGGCATCCGGCATCTTTCCCAGATCGTCCGGGCCCTGGTCGCCACGCCGACAACCTCACTCAAGACTCAGCTCGGCGTCGGCCTCGCGCGGGTCCGCCGGTCGGCGCGCCGGGCCATGATCGTCGTCCTCAGCGACTTCGGCTCCGAAGAGCCAATCGGCCTGTGGCGCCGGGCGGCCCGGCGGCACGATACGATCGCCCTGCGGATCGTCAACCCGCTGGAGGAGCGCCTGCCCGAAGCCGGCTTGCTCTCGCTTGAGGATGCGGAGACCGGCAAGAGTCTCGTGATCGATGCTTCGTCGAAGCGACAGCGGGCCGACTACGCCCGGAGGGCCGGGGACCGCAAGCAGGCCTTCCATCGCTGGTGCGCCAGCGCCGGTGTCGATGGGTTCACCATGTCGACCGAGGTCGAGCCGATCCTCTCCCTGATCGAACTGTTTTCGCGACGCTCGGCGCGGAGGGGTGCCCATTGAGTCAGGAATCCCCGGGCATGCTCGTCCCCCCGCGCCCAACCTCGGGCCCGAGCCCTGGTCCGAGGTCGAGACGAGCTGGCGGTGGCCCCTGGCGATCGGTCTGGTGGCGGCGCTGTTGTTTGCTGCCTTCGGGTTGCTCATCCGACGCCGCGCCAGCCGACGCCGGGCGATCCTGCCGCAGATCCAGCCCGTGATTCCGGAGGATTCTCCCGCGGCCGAGCTCCTCAACCTGGCCGGCCAGGTCCGTGAGACTCTCGCGACGCGATTCGGTCCCTCGATCCGCGCCCAGACCACCGAGGAGCTTTCCGCCGACCCCGTGGTCAAGGAAGCGCTGGGGGATGATCATTTCGTATCTCTGATCCGCCTGCTGTCGACGGCCGATCACTGGAAATTTGCATCCGCGCCCGAGAACGGTCAGACCGAGTTTCTCCTTGAAGAGTTGCCGCACTGGTCGGCCTGGCAAAAAACCTTGCTGAGCCAGCCCCTGGGCAAGCGATGAGCGTCGTCCGAATAACCAGTCCTCTGGTGGGCCTCGCATTCTGCTCGACCCACCCTACAGAAAGCATTGGCGCGTTCCTGCGAGCCCGGCGAGGCGATGAGGCGATGAGGCGGTTCATCTCGGCCGCGGACCATGAAACGGATCACTCGGGAACTCGGCATCGAGGAATAGCGACTCGGCCTCGCTCTGGAGGAGGGCGAGTTCCTGGGGATCCCAGAAGGAATACCGCGGATCAGATTCCCCGAGAGGCGGAGCGAGTCTTACGAGATCGTGATCGAGAACGCGGACAATCCGCCTCTGGAGATCACGTCGGTCGAGGCGATCGGACACGTCTATCGCCTGGTTTTTCTCGCCGGCGAAGGACGCCGCTACCAGCTCAGCTACGGTTCCGATTCCGCCGAGTCTCCGCACTACGACACTGCGGCCGTGCTGACCTCGCTGGGCCCGCGCTACCAGCCCGTCGAGACAGGCCTGGGCGGCGAGGTGAAGGCCCAAGGCTTCCGCCACAGGACCACCTGGCGCAACCTCCTCAACAGCCCGGCCGTGCTCACCCTGGCACTGGCCCTGATGATCGTCGTGCTCGCGTGGGTGCTGTTCCGTGCCGGGGCACAGATCAAGAAACTCCCCGACGCCGAGGTGTAGCCAGCTCGAGGGCAGTCCCGGCCGGCCAGGGCTGGGCTTTACCAGGGCATGGTCGACGCTAATCCCTCACGTCTGCCGCCGTGAACTGAACACCCAGCACATCGGTCTGATAGGTTCCCGTCCGGAGCTTGACGTGCCAGGTCAAGGTCCCTGCCAGGTCCGCCGGCTGGACGGGCTCGCTGACGACGATCGTGTCGGCCCCCTCACCGGGAATCAGCCTCGGGAAAATCTGGTCGGAAATGGCCCACTCGCTTTCCGTCGCCAGGCGCAGCATGGAGATACGACGACCGTCGGCGGTCTCGATGAACGATTGATCGTCGGCCTGGCTCGAGTCGCGGACGAAAGCCGGCTCGAGGGGGGAAAGGGGCTGATCCGGGGAGCGGTTCGTGAGGCGCAGGCTCAGGACCAGGACACCCTCGACTTGCCGCGTCTCGTCCGTGGCACCGTCCAGCCGCACGAGATCGACCGGGCGTCGAGTGACGATCTGGGGCGTCACTTCAACGTCTCCCACGTGCATCGCCGTGCCCAGTGCCGCTACGTTCCGCCCGGGGAGAGGGGGCGTTGACTTCTCGAGGCGAACGGGTCCGCCTCTCCTGGACTCGAGCAGCCGGGCCTCCGCGCTCGACTTCGAGGGAGAGCTCGGAGGCAAGAGCCCTTGTCCGGTCCAGAGGACCCAGATCAGTGCCAGCGTCACGGCGCTCGCGTAGCTGGTGACGAGGAGGTGGGGCCAGGAGATCCGGGGGCCATCGTCCGTCTCCGGCTCCTCCCGGCGTGGAGACACCGGTGAGGTGACCTCGGTGGGAGCCGAGGTGGACCGGGTGACCAGGTCGGGAGACGGCGAGATCGTGACCGGCAAGACCAGCTCGTTCTCCGAGGAGAGCGAGGGAGCGATGCCGCTGGCTCACTCCCGTCGATGTACGGCCGGGGTTCGGCCGGATCCCGTGGAACGGCGAGGAAGTCGACGGGCGGTTCAGGCTCAGGAGGCACGAGCCGGGTCCCCGCGTCCTGGCCTCGACCTGGCGGCGTGGCCTTGACTCCGTCTCCGGTCTCATCGCTCAGGAACGGGTCGGGCTCGCTGAGCAGCAGACCAAGGTCGTCGTCGCTCGAGGTTTCCGGCCGGGGGGGCTTGGTTTCCTCCTGGTGAGGGATCAACGGCCGGATCGGATCCGCCGGCTGTGCTTCGCCGGACGACGCCGGCGGATCAGGGAACGGTGTGATCGGCGTCGAGCTGGGCGAATTCCCGGTCATCGATGACCACGCCTCCGTCAGATTCCAAGGCCGCCGCGAGCGAACGGGGAGCTGGCGGGGCATTCGACTTCGATCAGATCAGGTTATCATAGTCGCCGCAGAAGTCAGCAGGCGGAAGAGGGGAACTTCCTCCGGAACCAGACCGTGGTGCCGGCGCCCGCGGTGAGCAGCCTGGCCGCATCGCCATTGACGACTGCCACCTCGACCCATCCGGAACTGCCCACCAGAGCCATCGTGGAACCGGTCGGCTTCTCGCCGTAGGTGCGCGACAGGCCCTCGATCCGTTCCCCGGCGATCTCGATGACCCAGGCGTCGGAGGGATGCTCCGCCAGGTGAGCCACGTTCAGGTTGGTGATCAGGTTGCCGAAGTTGTCACGGAAAATCACCTCGCCCACGTAGCCGGACTCGTCGGGAGTGGGTGCGAAGTTCCGCAGGGTGACGAGCTTCGGAACCGGGGCGCCAAGCTCTGCGGGGTCTCCGCCGCGGAGCAGGTGGGCCGCAGCCGGCGAGAGGATATCCCGGCCGTGGAAGGTGTCGGAGACCACGGGACGGCGGATCGCCGGGTTGGTGATTTCCCAGACTCCCTTGGGAGGACGGCCCTGCGCCACGCCGGTGATCAGGCCGTTGTCGGGAAGCACGAACCACTGCTCCGCCAGCCTGGCGGCGACCAGCCTGCGATCGGTTCCAACCCCAGGGTCGATCACCACCAGGTGGACCGTCTCCGCGGGAAAGGAATCCACGATGCCGGCGAGCACGTAGGCTCCCTCGAGGATGTTCTGGGGTGCGATCGTGTGGCAGACGTCGACGATCTGGGTTCCCGGGGCCAGTCCCAGCAACACCCCTTTCATCGCCGCCACGTAGGGACCACCGATCCCGAAATCCGTGGTGAGGGTCAGGATACCCGTTCTCATGAGGCCTCCTCGTCTCTCGCGTCAGGCTCGGCCCTGCCCCCGATCCGGTCGAGGAGCCGTCCTTCGCGACAGGGTCAAACCCGGGCCGCTTGGTAGGTTGCCGTGATTCGCGACGTGATCCCACCGCGGGGGTTGAACTGGCCGGTCACCTTCATCCGTACCGGACGGCACGAGGCCACGAGATCATCGAGAATCGTGTTGACCGCGTGCTCATAGAAGATGCCACGATCTCGATAGCCGAAGAGATAGAGCTTCAGGCTCTTCAGTTCCAGGCAGGTTGCGGCCGGAACATAGGCAATCAGGATCGTCCCAAAGTCAGGCTGCCCGGTCTTGGGGCAGACCGCCGTGAATTCCGGACAGGTGATCTCGATCTCATATTCTCGATTCGGAAACTGGTTGGGAAAACAATCCACCGTGGAAGGCATGGCGAATCCTCGGCTTGGTGGTCGATCCGGAACAACACGTCGTGAGCGTCGGGGGTTCGAGCACCACCGATCCGGCAGACAAGCTCCATTCTATCCGCTTGGCCGGTCGAGCCGGAAGTTGCCAACCCGACGTGCCCAACCGAGGACGAAAGGTCCGCGCTCGGGCCGAAGACAAGTTTTGAACGGCAGCCGGGTGCGTGATTCCCGACCCTGCCGCGTGCCGGAACGTGTTTTCTCGGGAGACTCTTGATTCCTTGGCGCTTTCTGGTAAGTCTGGTGTGAACGCAGGGTTCTCGCCTCGGTGGGTTCTTCCATGCATACGGGTGTTGCGCCTGTGAGGCCCGCGTGCGGGACCGGCCTGTAAAGATTTGGTTGCCTGGGTTCGGTGCGGTTCCCGTCCTCGACAGGAGTTTCCCGATGTCGCAAGGCCCTCGCCATCTTCTCCGACTGGAAAACGTCGATGAAGTGACGGTTGTCAGTTTCGTCGATACCAAGATCGTGACCGAAGAGCAGATCCAGGAAGTGGGCGAACAGCTCTACAGCTTGGTGGAAAATGAAGGTCACAAGAACCTGTTGCTCAACTTCGGCAACGTCCAGTACCTCTCCAGCGCCGCATTAGGCAAGCTGATCAACCTCAAGAAGAAGGTCACGGCGGTCAAGGGAAAGCTCAAGCTCTGCTGCATTCATCCCGACCTCCTCGAGGTATTCCGGATCACGCGGCTGGACCAGGTCTTCGAGATCTACGCCGAGGAACAAGCCGCGCTCGATAAGTTCTGATCGCGATCCGCAATCCTTCTCCCCTCCTCGTCTTCTGAGCGGTCCCGAATCACTGGCCGAACCCGGCGGTCTGCTCCCTCGTGGTGGCGGACCGTCCTTTTTTTGGGCGCCGGAATCTGCCCGAGGCATGATTCCCAGGATCCGCGAGAGACCCTGGCAAGGAGGGGATAAGGCGTTCCCGCGGCCGCGCCCGGCTTCGCCCCGTTGCTCTTCTCATGAGTGATCCTTCTCTCACGCCCATGATGCAGCAGTATCGCGAGCTCAAGGCCCGCGATCCCGATGCCCTGCTGCTCTTCCGCATGGGGGACTTTTACGAACTCTTCGGTGAGGATGCCGAGCGAGCCTCGGCCCTGCTCGGAATTGCGCTGACCACCCGGGACAGGGACAAGGGCGATCAGGCCGTGCCGATGGCCGGCTTCCCTCACCCCGCCCTTGAATCCTACCTGGCCAAGATTGTCCAGGCAGGTCTGCGTGCCGCGGTTTGCGAGCAGCTCGAGGACCCCCGGCTGGCCAAGGGATTGGTCAAGCGCGACGTGGTGCGGGTGGTCACTCCGGGAACCCTGACGGACGAGGCCCTGCTCGATCCCAGAACGGCCAACTATCTCGCCGCGATCGTGGAATCGGGCAAGAAGCTCGGCCTCGCCTGGGTGGAGCTCTCCACCGGCCGTTTCTCGCTGACGGGCCTGGCACGTCATGAGCTGGCCGATGAGATGGCCAGGCTCAACCCGGCGGAGACATTGATCTCGGAGCTGAGCGTCGACGCGCCCTGGCTGCGGGCGCTGCGGGCTACCTCGGGGTTGACTGTCACCATTCGTCCGTCGTGGGATTTCCAGCCCGAGCAAGCCCGCAAGACCCTGCTTGATCAGTTCGCCACGACCACGTTGGAGGGCTTCGGCGTGGACGACCGCGCCCTGGAGGTCCAGGCGGCAGGCGCCCTGGTGGCCTACCTCCGCGAGACCCAGAAGTCGTCGCTGGGGCATCTCATCCGGCTGACCCCCTACCGCAAGGCCGACACCCTCGGCCTGGATGAGATGACTCGCCGCAGCCTGGAGCTGACTCGCACACTCCGCGAGGCCAAGCGCGAGGGCTCGCTGCTCCACGTGATCGACCGGACCGTCACGCCGATGGGGGCGAGGCTGCTCTCCGATTATCTCACCTCTCCCCTGACCTCGGTCGACCTGATCGCCGAGCGATCGGGAGGCGTCGAGGAGCTGGTCCGCGACAGCGGCCTTCGCTCCGACATTCGTGAGCTTCTGGGCGAGGCCTACGACCTGGAGCGGCTGGCCGCGCGGGTGGCCACGGGCCGGGCCACTCCCCGGGATCTCGCGGCACTCGCCCGCACGCTGGCCCTTCTGCCCAAGGTCAAGGCCAGGCTGACGGCCCGGCGTTCCTCCCGCCTGGCGCAGCTCGAGGCCGCCCTGGAGCTCTGCCCGGAGGTCCGCTCGTCCATCGAGGCGGCCCTGGTCGACGATCCGCCGCTGACCCTCAAGGAAGGGGGACTGATCCGGCCGGGCTATCATCCCGAGCTCGATCGGCTCCGCTCCGTCTCGAAGGACGGGAAGTCCTGGATCGCCCGGTACCAGGCCGAACAGGTCCGTCGGACCGGGATCACCGGCCTCAAGGTCGGCTTCAATCAGGTCTTCGGCTACTACATCGAGATCACCCACGCCCAGGCCCAGCGGAGCGAGATTCCTTCCGACTACATCCGCAAGCAGACGGTCAAGAACGCCGAGCGCTACTACACGGCCGAGCTCAAGGAATTCGAGAACGAGGTTCGCACGGCTGACGAGCGGGCCAACGCCCTGGAATACGAGCTGTTCACCACGCTTCGCGACCGGGTCTCGGCCGACGCACCCCGCCTGATCCAGGCCGGCTCGGTGCTGGCGCAGATCGACGTCCTGGCCGCGCTGGGGGAGCTGGCCGCCCGCCAGGGCTACTGCCGGCCCGAGCTGGCCGCCGAGCCGGTTTTCGAGGTCGAGGCGGGACGGCATCCGGTGCTCGACGCTCTGCTCCCCCCGGGCGACTTCGTTCCCAACGACGCCCGGCTCGGCCCCGACGACGGCACGATCCTCCTGATCACCGGCCCGAACATGGCCGGCAAGAGCACGTACATCCGCCAGGTTGCGCTCATCGCCATCCTGGCCCAGATCGGCAGCTTCGTGCCCGCCAGGCGAGCCCGGATCGGCGTGGTCGACCGCCTTTTCGCCCGCGTCGGCGCCACCGACGAGCTGAGCCGGGGCCAGAGCACCTTCATGGTCGAGATGACCGAGACGGCGAACATCCTGAACAACGCCACGCCGCGCAGCCTGGTCATCCTCGACGAGATCGGCCGCGGCACCAGCACCTTTGACGGCATCTCGCTGGCCTGGGCCATCACCGAGCATATCCACGATAAGATCGGCTGCCGGACGCTCTTCGCCACGCACTACCACGAGCTGGTGGAGCTCGAGAAGACCAAGCCCAGGCTTCGCAACGCCAACGTGGCCGTGAGCGAGAGCCAGGGCGAGATCGTCTTCCTCCACCGGATCGTCCCCGGAGGCGCCGATCAGAGCTACGGCATCCACGTGGCCCGGCTTGCCGGCGTGCCCGCTCCCGTGCTCGACCGCGCCCGCGAGATCCTCGCCTTCCTCGAGAAGCAGCACGGCCCCGACCCGGGCCTGCCCGAAGGCCCGATCCGCCGCAAGGTCAAGACCGGCCGTGCTCTCCAGGGCAGCCTCTTCGCGCCGCTGCCCGACCCCCTCCTGAACGAGCTCCGCCAGATCGACCTCGACCAGCTCAGCCCCGAGCAGGCGCTCGACCTGGTCAAGCGCCTGCGCGAGCTGGCATGAGACGCGGAGAGAACCAGCGATCCGTCTCTTGCGGAAAGCTTGATTCTCGCCGTTTCACTGGCCGGTGCTCTCGGACCCCGCACAGTGCGTTCTTGGCGAACTCCTTCTCCGCGGCTTTCTTGAACGCCTCGAAGCTCTGGCCGCCGTTGCCGGGGAAACCGGCATGCTGAACCATGAAGACGTAGATCAATCCTCGGTCGCGATCAATGGTCATGTTGGTGGCGTAGGCGCCGCCGTGGCCGAACGAGCCTCCTGACGTTGCCCAGCCCAGGCCGTAGCCGTCGTTGAGCTGCTTGGGGGTCTGCTTGCGAGTCAGCTCCGCGACCGACTTTTCCGAGAGGTAACGCTTGCCCTCGAAGACTCCGCCGTTCAGGATCATCTGGCAGAATCGAGCGAGGTCGTGGGCCGTGGAGAAGAGGCCCCCCGCGGGCATGGGCTGGCGTTTGCGGTCGTTGAGAGGATACTTGAGCTGGGTGACCGTGGTCTCGTCGAGCCCGGTTCCTTCGCGGTTGGGCTTGTACGATTTCGCCAGCCGGCGGAGCTGTTCGTCGTTGGGCCAGAACGTTGTATCCTTCATCCCCAGGGGACGCAGCAGCCGCGTTTCGAGGAACTCCTCGTAGGGCATGCCGCTGATCACTTCGATGATCCGGCCCGCGGTGTTGATGCCGGCGTTCGAGTACTGATACTTGCTCCCCGGCTCGAACTGGAGCGGTGACATCGCGTACGTCAAGGCACCGACGCGAAGAGGCAGCAGGTCGAGTGTGGGCTGTTCCGCGGCCGACGCGAACGGCAGCCCGCTGGTGTGGCTGAGGATGTCGCGGATCGTGATCGGACGCCTGGGCTTCCTCAGAAGAACATGATCGCTGTCCTGCTCCACGGCCAGCCACTGGCCGTGGAACTCGGGAAGGAACTTCTCGACCGGGTCGTCGAGCGACACCTTCCCCTCGTCCACGAGCATCATGAAGGCCGTGGCCGTGATCGGCTTCGACTGCGAGGCAATCCAGAAGAGGGCATCGACCGCCAGCGGCTTACCGGCCGCGATATCGGCGTAACCGACGGCGTCCGCGCTGAGGATCCTGTCCTTGTCGGCCACGAGCGTGACGGCTCCGGCCAGGGAGTGACTGTTCACGAACGGCTGCAAGACCGCGGTGATCGACTTCGAGGAGGGTGGAGGAGATTCCTGTGCCGTTGCGGAATGCGACAGCAGCGTCGCGGAGAGCAGCAGCGCCACGAGGATGGTGGGCGGGACACAGCGTAGGATTCTTCATCGATTCTCACTCCTTCCCAGGCGATGCACCGGGCCCGGTTCGTTTACGTCGGGAGAAACCGGGTCTACAATACCATGAATGGCAGGTGCGATCCCTCGCCGACCGAGGGGCACTCGGTCCTGGAGAGGTTGCCGATGGAGACGGACGTGTCGAGCGAACGATCGGAGCTGGAATCGCGTTGGCGGCTGCGCGAGCAGGAGTGGGCTCGCAAGCTCGGCCGGCTTCACCTGGGCGTCGAACCGATCGAGGAGCAACTGGCCCGTTACCGGCGGGCAACCTGGGGCCTGACGGTCGTTCCAGGGCTCATCGCCCTGACTTTCCTGACCCTCTTCACCGTCTTCGGCCGGCCGGACATCGGTCTGCTCGTGGTCGGGATTCTCTTCGTCCCGATCGTCGTCTTCTCGTGGGTGGACTACCTGAGGCTGGAGCGTCGGGCCACGGCCTATCTCAAGGAGCGAGCAGGCTTCGAGCGAGAGAAGACATGGCCTCTTGAACGCTCGGCCGAAACGACCACGACCTCGTGACCGGCGCAGGGCCGATCGCGAGGCCGTGAACGTATGCCCGGGTGGGAGTGAAGCAGGTTTCGCGGTTCGCGCGACCCGATTCACACAGCAGGGATATCACCAACGGGCGGCCATGGCTCCGATCCCCACGCACCCGGGCTCGTCGTCCTCCTCGTTGCTGTCGTCATCCCCGCCCTGGCCGTCGGTCCACTCGTCGGCATCGGCCACCGAGGCCTCGAGCTCCAGCCGGAGCCGCCGCCGGGCCGTGTGCAGCCGCCGCTTGATGGTTCCCAGGGGAACCTCCAGCTCATCGGCCATCTCCAGCAGGGACAAGCCCCGGATGTAGAAGGCGATCAGGGTCTCGCGATCCAGCGGCTTGAGACGGCCCAACGCCTCCCAGAGCCGCTCGGCTCGCTCGTGCAGGATCAGCGCGTCCACCGGCTGATCCGCCTGGCCGCTGGCTCCTTCGAGGATGCTGGTCTCGACGGTCGGGGGCGCCAGCCGGCGGGTGGCCCGGTTGATCGCCATCCGCACCGTCACCTGGCGGAGCCAGCCGGCGAACCGCTCGGGCTCGCGAAGCTGGTGGATTCGCCGCAGGACGTGGAGGAACACCTCCTGGGTCAGCTCGAGCGCCTCGCTTGCGTGTCCCAGCCGGCGCAATGCGATCGCGCGCACCGTCGGCTGGAACTGCTCGACCAGCCGGCCGAACGCATCGCGGTCGCCAGCCTGGGCCCGCAAGACCAGGTCGGCGACCTCGGTCCAGCCCCGAGTCCGAGTTTCATCCATCTCCAAGATCACCACGGGACCCACCTTCCCCGACTCCGGGGATTGGCCCGATCACTCTCCGCCCCATCCGCCGCTCCCACGGCGCTGAAAACACGGAGATTCATCGGGACGGCATCATGAACGTCGAAACGCTCTGCGCTTCAGTCGGGCGGGGTCGGGAACGACGATCCCGGTGCAATCCATGGATCGCATCGTCCCGCGGGTGCTCGCCCCGGCGCGGCGACGGTGTCAATGCGCGTGCGCGGTTGTCGGTGCCCGGAAGTACGTTCGTCCCGAATCCGAGAAGCCGCAGCCACCGGTGCTGAACCCGGCGATCGGGACTCAGCCTCCGGCGCCGGCCGCTCTCGCTCTCGCGGCCGGCGCCGACCCTGCTGCTGCTCGCCTCGCGGCGTGTACCGGACCCGAAGCCTCGTTCCCGGCCGTCCGCAACGTCGGCCGGGCCGCTGCTTTCGCGCCGTCCCGGGCCTGGCGGGGGCCGGACTCGGCGGATCGGGATCCGCGTGAACCCTGGCCGAGGAATTCCTGGCTCACGAACCAGGTCTGGCTCGGCGACGGTTCCACGCTCGGCGGGCAGACAGACCGGCTCGCCTCCTGGCCAGCACAACCAACGGGGCGTTGCTGCTGGCCGGGAATGGTCGAGCCGGGAATGGGCGGAATGTCGTATTTGCCAGGTGCAAATGGAGATACGACATACCACACCATCGTGTCACGCATGACGTCATGATGGAGGTGACGGATGCGCAGGGTCTGATCGCCATGGTTGACGCTCGCGTTGAGAGCGAGCGACCGCGTCCCGAGATTCAGCCGGTTGGAAAGAGCCGACAGCGTCAGGTTCGTGCGGTTCAACATGGCAAAACCCTCACATCCGCCTGGAAAGGCGGGGTCACAGGGTGAGGTTCCGTGATCCGGTTCAGGCGTCGAGACCACCTGCGTTCTGGTGCATGAAACCAGGTCACGAGCGGACCCTCGGATCAGGGCCTCACGGGGAGAAGGGCGTCTCCGGGACGCCCTGGAGTCGTGATTACCGAGTCATGGGTTCCAGTCTGGCTCCCGAGATCTCGATGCAACCGGGCACCGTGCCCGGTTTCTCTTGCAGACTCCCGGCCTGGGGGCCAAATCGCCCCTTCGCGCCACCAGGACGGCAACGCCATGACCTGGAGTCAGGTCTATAGACATCCTATCGCCGATTATTGTTCGCGCGAAATTGCCTCGTGGCCTAACTACATCGCACAGCGGGGAAGGACAGCCATTCGGGTATTGACCACACGTGATCCGCCAGTCCGGCCGCCATCGCCGGGCTTTGCTTTTGCCACCGCCCTTGATCGTCCTGGTTCCCAAGCGTGCGCACTGGCCAGCAGAAGTTGTAAACGTACATCGTCAAGTATGTGACCGCTTCATGAAATCTCCAGTCCTTCGAGAAACGGTAGGTCTTGCGGACCTTCCGCGCGTTGCGGTGCCGGTCCGTACCATTCTCGCGTTCCACGAACGACGTGTTGATCGCTCTGCTGACGAGCGACATTCCCAGGGCCGCCACCACAGCCGTCATTGTGCCGAAGACCACACGCGTGGCGATCTTTACCACACGGCCTTTTTCACGGGTCTTCTCTACCACGGCATAGGTCAGGTCTTTGGGCGCGACCTTGTACGGGGCCTTGGGACGCCCCCGCTTGCCGGTCCGAGGCGGCGTTACCGTCTCCCCATAAGCGTCCAAGATGGCGTCCTCATAGGCCGGGTAGCCGTCGGTCGTGATCAGGTTCATCACCCGGCCGCCGGTGCGCCGCCGGAAGTCCTGGACCACGGCCATGACATTCTCGGCCGAGCGCTCCCCGGGCACGACGCTCACGACCAATCGACTCTCGGGATCGAATGCCACGTGGTCCCAAGTATCTCCCTTGTGGTTATCGGCCGGATCGGTGGGGTCGCAATTCTTCTCCTTCTTGGCGACGAAGGCCCACTTCTCATCGAACTGGACCTCGCGCGTTCGGGGGGGAAAGCACGACCAGTTCGTCGTGGAGGTCGCGGGCGTGTTCACCGGCCAGTCGGCTATAGCGACCGACCGTGTTCCGGTTCACCTTGCAAAGCCGGCCGGTCTGGCGGACGCCACACCCCTCGGCAACGTGCTCCAAAACGGATTCGACTTTCTCGAGCGAGAGCCGGGAGCCGAAGAAAACCGTGCCCTTACGCTCGGAAAATCGAGCCTTGCAGGTGCGGCAACGGAGCATCCAGCGAGCCTTCTCGGGACCATATCGGCTGGTCACTGTCAGATTTTCTGCCCCTCGCTTGCCGTGGTCGGGGCACTCGGAATTCAGGCAACAGAATCGAGAGAGGTCGTCCATGACGCAACTCCATTGAAGCATCCTCAAGGAGGAAAGAGACTTGTAACCTCCTCATCCAATACATCAAGGACCACCCAGCGTGCAATAGATCTGGGTCACGAGGCGAAATTGGAAAAAACCGAAAAATTGCTCACAGGCGATGCCATGCACCCATTCCGTCAAGGGGAAAAACAGCGGCGAACCCGGTGGCACCAGGGTTGCAAATCAAGAGCTCCGGCGTGCAAGAGGTCGAACCGCGAGCCAGGTTATCGAGGCTGGTCCGGGCATCGAATGAGGATGGACATCATGGCCACGATGAACGATAAGCGCTCCACCGTGATCGGAGTTTTTGAGGACCGCGCCCATGTGGTGGCGGCCATCAGGGACCTTTACCAGGCCGGGTTCCACGAGGACCAGATCGGCATCGCCCTGCGCGGTACGGAAGGCGACGCGGTCCAGGCTGAGGCGGCGTCCGGCGAGCCCAGGTCAACGGCGACAGGGGCGGGCACAACCACGGGTGCAGTCACCGGAGCGGTCGCGGGTGCCTCACTGGGAGGCCTGGTCGGGCTGGGAATTATGGTCGGAATGTTCCCGGCCATCGGGCTGGTGGTCGCCGGCGGGACGCTCGCTGCCATTCTGGCCAACGCAGCCGGCGGGGCAGCCATCGGAGGCGTACTGGGCTCTCTGACCGGAGACTCCTATCCCCAGGACGAGGCCAACTACTACCAGGCTGAGTTCGAAGGCCGGTCGAGCCATCGTGACCGTCAATGCGGGCGACCGACGCAAGGACGCGGTGTCGATCATATCTCTGAACGGCGGCTATATGACCTGTCGGGGTCACGGGGTCACGGGGGTCACGGGGCCAGACCGAGTTTCAAGTTAACTTGAAACTCGGTCTCACCTCGCGCCAAGAAGCTCGGGAGAGGAGGATAGCCGGAAGCTTGAAACCTTTCAGATGGGATCCTGCGGGTAACCAATCCCGCCCGGTAGAGCTGGACCAGCAGCCGGAAGCGAGTCGTGCGTGGTGGGCGACCGCCCCTGCGAAGCATAGACAGCCAGATCAAACGCTGTGCGATTGAGCCCCGAAATCACAACTCGTGTTGAGCCCCTCGTCGTGGTCAGTCGCGGGGGCCGCGCCAGGCAACTCACTCATGGTCCACTCAGCCTGCCTGGTCACGCCGGGGTCGGAGGAGTATGGCGAATGATCACGAGGGTTCCTCCGGGAACTTGGGAGCCCCTGCCTTTTCCATCGAGCAAGGCGGCTGGAGATACCGCCTACCAACTCCAGGTTGATCCACGGTCCCGCGTCCGGGGCCGGTGGGGCAAACAACGGACGCAGCGATGGTATCGCTAAGCGAAGGAAACGAAGTGCGGCGAAAAGGAGGGCAGGGAGTCGCAGCGTCTCATAGTACCGTTGACCCAGGGGGACCAGCCTGAGGGACCCTGGCGAGGGAAGGAGATGCCGTCTCATGAACCGATGAGGGACACATGGCAGGTACATCGAGACCTGACCCGTGTCAACGCAACGACAACGGATCGCGCTGGTAGCGACGTCATGAGATGAGGAACCGGGTGCGCGTGATGTGCAAGCCCGGATCTGTGGGAGGCCTGGGTGGGCAACCACCCAGGCCTACCCGGCCCAGGAAGCTTTTAGACGATCATTTCCAGGAGAAGTCATCCATCTCGGCATGTGGCCCGCTTCGACCCGTTGCCCGGCCGATTCGTCGCACGCGCTTCCCCGTATGCTTCCAAAACACCACATCTGTAGGAGTCGAGCCTTCTCATCGATGGGACTGGCGAGCCGGTCCCTTGATTTCGGGCGCGCTGTTTTGTAACTTGCATTGCGCTCGAGCGTGATCAATTGTGTTAGATGGCACTCAAATTGGCAATCCCCGCTATAATGAGGAGCTCTTCAATGTCTCGCGTGGCTTTCTACGCCTGGTTGCTGGTCGCCCTCCTCTGCATGGCACCGAAGACACTTGCGGGCCCGATGGTCACCCTGTCATCACCGGATAACCTCACCAACCTCACCGTGGGTGAACAGGTGACGATCGACGTGAACCTCCAGGGGCTGCCGGTGGGGAGTGACTTCATTTTCAACCTGAACACCAGTGTCTTGTTCCCCTCGTCCCAGTTCCAGGTGGTCCCTGACCTCAGCAACACCTCGGGGCTGACGACGGGGTTCTGGGGCGGGGTTTGCGTTCCAGTTTTCTGACCAGCCCCCGAATTTCTATGCCCTTTCGTCCCTGAACGCCGGGAACGCGATCGGGATTTTCAACGACCAGGTGCCCGCTTCGTCGGAAGCCATCAACGAGAACGGCCTCTATTACTCATTTATCCTGAAGGCGATCGCACACGGGGAGCGGCAGCATCCTGTTTGACCCTACCCCCGGCGCCAACCAGTATGCCGCCGACGACACGGGCTTCAACTTCGCACCACTCCCCACCGGCGATCCCTTGCCATTTGTCATTAGCTCAGTGCCCGAGCCCTCGTCCTTCAGCTTGAGCCTCATCGGGTTTCTCGTCGGCCTCGGCTGCGTCTGGTATCATTACCGTCGGACCCCTATCCCCACAGCTCTGGCTCGCCCTTGACCGCGAGCCGTTCCAGTTGCCTCACCCCGCTCGCGATGCCGCGGGAAACTCGGTCTGACCCCGGGAAGCCGTACCCATCTGTCCCCGGGAAGCCGTACCTGGGGCTAACCCTTGTCCATCGATCGCATCCAGGCTGATCACGACCAAGGCGCTCGCTTTCCTTGACTCCAAGTTGCCGAGGTCGATCCCAGCAGGAGTCGCACTCTACGACCTCTATGTCGTCAACAACTCGCAATCGAACGCCCTCTATCTCAACATAGGGCAACGGGACGTTCGAGGGCGTGACAGTGGCTGCTGGGTTGAACCCAGGGGGACCATCACTGACGGGATCAATCGGCACCACCGAGAACTTCGTGAGGATTGGTCACTCGCCGTTTGCCCTGCTGGCGGGATGGCTAGACCGACTTTTCGTATTCGATAGCCCAAGAAGTTGACTGACGCGCTAAAATCACCCGGCTTCGCTAGATTTCCAGTCACCAGGAGTTCTCTTACCATGCCGGGCAAGGCGGCCAAGATCACCATCACCGAGCGTCAGCAAGAAATCCTTCAGACCTTTTCCCATTCCGTCACCGCACCCTCGCGGCTCCGGCAACGCGCCGCGATCATCGTGCTGGCCTTCACGGCCTCCTCAATGAGGACATCGCCGAGCGGGTCGGCCTGACACACCGCCAAGTCGGACGCTGGCGACGGCGCTGGGCTAACGCGTGGAACCGACTCATGGACATCGAGTGCCGCGAGTCCCGCGCCGTCTTGCGACGGGCCATCGAAACGGTCCTCACCGACGAACCACGCCAAGGCGCCCCCGGCAAGTTCACCCCCGAGCAGGTCACCCAGATCTTGGCCGTCGCCTGCGAGCCCCCCGAGAAATCGGGACGGCCGATCACCCACTGGACGGCGCAGGAACTGACCGAGGAGGTCGTCCGGCGCGGCATCGTGGCGTCGATCTCGCCATCGCCGGTGAGCCGCTACCTGCGCGAGGCCGCCTTGCAGCCTCACAAGAGCCGCTCTTGGCTCAACACCACCGAGAAGGGATCCCGCGCGGTTTGAGGAGCAGGTGAAGACGATCTGTGACACCTACCTCGCGGCACCAGAGCGGGAGCGGACCCACCAGACCCACACGGTCAGCGTGGACGAGATGACCGGCTTGCAGGCGCTGGAGCGGATCGCCCCCAGCAAGGCGATGATCGCGGGGAAGTGCCAACGGATCGAGTTCGAGTACACCCGGCACGGGACGTTGTGCCTGATCGGCAACTTGGTGGTGACGACCGGCGAATTGCTCAGGCCGACGATCGGTCCGACGCGGACAGAGAGCGACTTCGCCAGCCACATCGAGCAGACGGTGGCCACCGACCCGGAGGGTTCGTGGGTGTTTGTGGTGGATAACTTGAACATCCATTGCTCGGAGAGCTTGGTGAAGCTGGTGGCCGAGGCGTGTGAAATCGCCACGGATCTGGGCACGAAGGGGAGGCGCGGGGTGCTGAAGTCGGTGGCGAGCCGGCAAGCGTTCGTGTCGGAGTCGAGCCACCGGATTCGGTTCGTGTATCTGCCGAAGCACAGTTCGTGGCTGAACCAGATCGAGGTGGTGTTCGGGGTGATCATGCGGAAGGTGATCCGGCGCGGCTCGTTCAGCTCGGTGGCGGATTTGCGCACGAAGTTGTTGACCTTCATCGCAGATTTCAATCGAGTGTTCGCCAAGCCGTTCCGCTGGACGTACACGGGTCGTCCGCTCATGAAGGCAGCGGCGTGAAGCTGGGCAAAAGAGCAAGGCACGAGATGTTTTCTTGCTTCATTGGTCTTCAACTACGAAAAGTCGGTCTAGGACCAAAGAGGGGGCTAAATCGGGGGGATCGGGGGCGGGGGGACTCCCCGCCCTCCGGGCGTGGGCTTGGCTCGCGGTGTCGGCCTCCTCCTACGATTGTTGTCGGAGCCGGCTCCGTCCGGCGATCTTCCGGCCTCTTCAGCCTCCTCTGGTGACGGTGAAAGAAAAACCCTCGTCAAGGTGCAGGACTGGCGGGCTGGGCCGCGGGCTTGTCAGGGGCGGCTGCCGCGGGCTTGTCGGTGGGCTGCGCGCCCTCCGCGCCTGGGGCCGCCAGCAGCGGTGCACCGGCCGGTTCGCCTGAGCTCTTCTGGACGGCCGCATCGACCGCCGGCGATGCGGCCGCGGCCTGGGCGTCGCGACCCGAACCGGATTCCTTGAGCCGGAGCTTCTCAGCTTCGGAGAACTTGGCGGCGGCCTTGGCCTGGTCACCCTTGGCCAGAAGGTCGTTGGCCTCGCGCTCGGCCACGACGCTGGGCGCCTCGGAACCCGGGGTGGCGGCGGGTGCTCCAGGGCTGGTCCGGGCGCGAGCCATCGCGATGTCGTGGAGGACCGACTCGGCGCGATCGGCGGTGAGGGCCGGGACGACGTTCATCCGCTGAGCCTGGCGCGCCTTGACCTCGGCCTCGTCGAGCTTGCCGATCTTCACCAGTTGGCGTGATTCCTGGACCAGGACATCGTAGACGCCCTGGCTGGCCTGCTCCCTGGGCGTGGTGGTGCGGATCTTGTCTCGCTTGCGGAGTGCCCGCGCCGCAGCAGCGACCTTGTCCGGGTTGTCTTCGAAGAGGCCGAAGCTGAGGTTCCAACCCTTGACCTCCTGGGCGATCGACTCGGCCTGATCGTACTGGTGGTTGGACAGGGCGGTCCGCGCCTCGCGGAGCATCGCCTTGGCCGTCTTGTGGTCGCCAGGCTTGGTGGTGACCGACTTCGCGGCACTCGCGTCGTTCTTGGGCCGCTCCTTGTTCAGAACGTTTCGGACCTTGGTGGGCGTGTCATCGAACAGGCCCCACTTGATATCGAGGGCCTCCACTTCGGCGACCTTCTTCTCGGCCGCATCGAAGTTGCCCTGAGCGATTTGCTCCCTGGCCTCATGGAGCAGCCACCTGCCTCGCTGCTTGGGGTCAGCCGAGATGGCCAACTCGCCCGCACCTCCACAGGTGGCATCGCCGGTCTGCACCACGGGCGGGGCGGCCGGAGTCGCCGTCACCGCCGCTGCGCCACTGGGCGGGCTCGCGGCCTCCGGGGCAGCCGGGCTGCCGTTGCCGGAGGTGGACGATCCGCGCGCGGCAGAGGCCTGTACCTGGGACAGCTCCTTCAGGTAGGCATCGAGCGTGGTCTGCTCGTCCTGCTGGAGCTGGTCCCGATACATCTGGGCCGCATCAAGATACTTGGCGGCCAACTCGAAGTTGCCACTATTGAAGAGTCGTGCCCCCGCCTCGAGATACTTGATCGGTGGCACAGGTGCCGGCTTCCGGACCGCTGTGGCCGGCGATGGGGCCGCGTCGTCGGGAGATGCGCCCTCCGTGGCCGCTCCCCATGCGCCGAAGATCAAGATGACAGTGAGCGTACAAAGCCTTCCCAACGCGACCTCCTTTCGCCGCCACAAGGACAACCGCCGACATCCCTGAGGGCGGTCCTCTTTGAGTCCCCATGGTGGGAGACGATTACCCGGTGCCATTCGCCCGAACCATTCCGACGCCGCGGTGTGGGCGCTTCGCCCGAAGACGGAAGCTTCGGCGGAATCCAGGGGGCTGTCGCGAGGTGAAGCCGACTACGGGGAGAAGCTGTGAGGGTGTGTACCATCTGAGCCACTTCAGGTCAAGGCGAATGGTGCAATAAACTCGGAATCCCGAGAAGACTGACCGACTTTCTGTCCAGGACGTCCACCAACCGATCCCCTGGCCTGATGAGAGAGCATGGTCCGGAACGCTGGGGAACGCCCCTCAACCGTTCACGGATCGCCCTGATTCCCTCCTTACTAATGCCCGTGACAGTAACCGTGCCACCCCCCAATTCTTCGGAAGTTCGTCCTTTCCGGTCTATTCCGGAGAGCGGCAAGTTGGCTTCGCGATTCTTCAGCAGAGAATTGCAGCCCAAGAAGAACTAGGACCAAAGAGGGGGCTAAATCGGGGGAATCGGGGGCACGGGGCTCCCCGCCCGCCGGGCGTGGGCTTGGCTCGCGGTGTCGGCCTCCTCCCACGATTGTTGTTGGAGCCGTCTCCGTCCGGCGATCCTCCGGCCTCTTCAGCCTCCTCTGTTGACGGTGAAAGAAAACCCCCGTCAAGAGGATGGGGTGGGCTCGTTCAGGCTCGTGTTCGCAGGGCAGGGAGGTGCGACGGACTCAGCGACGGCCGCCACCACCCGTACCCGGGTAGCCGCCGCCCATCATGCCTCCGTAGCTTCCCATCATTCCCATCATCCCGCCGTATCCCGACCCCATGGAGCTTTCGCGCTTCTTGTTGGAGTTCTTGATCTCGCGGGCATAGTTCCGTTCGATGTCCTTGCGGACCTCGTTGTTCATATCATCCGGCTGGGCACGCGCCAGGACGCTGCCGTCGGGCCGGAGAAGCAGTGCCAGGGCGGGGCGTTCGATGGCACCTCCCGTGAAGCCCGGAGGCAAGCCTTGCAGGCCTCCCGCCACGTCGAGGACGATCTGGTGAGTGTTGAAATCAACAGGTTTTGTCTTCTTGCCCGTACCCTCGGAGGTGGGGATATCGGCACTGCTGACCTCGCCGATGACCTCGCCAGGGCTGGCTGCGAATCTGTGAGGAATCGTCACGCCATCGCTCAGGTCGAAGCGGACTACCTGGAAGTTCACCTTCAGGTCGGACTTGGGGCTGACAGGCATCACGCCCATGGCGTAGGCTGAGACATCGGCCGGCATGCTGACCTCATCGGTCGGTTCGCTCCAGGGGCCGAAGAGTTCGGTGGACTTGGTGTCCACGCCGGGGCTCACGTCGTCGCGATTGTGGTTCGGGTTGAAAACCACGATCCGCACGCGATAACGGTAGTTGTTGTCGGGAAGCGGGGTGAAGTCGAGCGCGCGGATCATGACCCGCTTTTCTTCGGACTTCCAGAAATTGCCGGCATCGCCATCACCGGCCCACGGCTCCCATGCCGCCCCCCATCATCCCGCTGCCGCGCCTCTCATCATGCGCAGCCGGAACCGCCCATACCGCCTTTCATCATGCGCATGCCAGCATGCCGCCCATGCTCATGCTGCCCTTCATCATGGCGGCATAGCCACCGCCCGTCTCGCCATGGCCGCCCATGGCTGGCGGCGCCTTGGCAACCTCCTTCTTCTCCTTGGGAACGAGGCTGGCGATGTGGACCTTCTCCCACAGACCCGCCTTGAGGAAGGGGAGAGGATCGTTGAGGTTGTCCGGGCGAACGGCGTCGGGCGTCAACTCCTCGTCTTCCTCGGGGAGGTTATCAAGGATCTTGAGGTTCTCCTCGGAGTCGACCTTCTCCCACTCCGACCAGGAGCCGTCTTTCTGGCGGGACTGTCGCTCGAGCTCGAGCCGCGCATAGTGGGGGTTCGCCACGGCAGGGTTCTTGAGGGCCTCGCGGTAGTTGGCGACCAGCTTGGCGTGGTCGATGACACCGGTGATGGCCACCCACCGGAGCCCCTTGGTGATCTCCTTGAATTGCTGCTGGTTCCCGGGCCCCTGGCCCTTCTCCTTGGCTTGATCGTCCTTGGTGTCGGGGGCCTCGTCGCTGCCAGCCAGCTTGGCCGCCATCTCCCGCTTCTTCTGCTCGGCCTCTTCCTTCTGTTCTTTCTCGAGATCGGCCTGACTCTTGCGGCTTGCCTTCCGGGAGGCTCGACCCCTCCCCATGGCACCCATCATCGAACCCATGATGCCCGATCCGCCCCGGGCTCGACGTCCCCGCCCCCGTCTCGGCTCGTCCTTCGTGGCTTCCTTCTTCTCCGTGTCCGGTTTCCGGTTGCCGTTCTCGTCGAGGTCATAGACCAGGGCGCCTCCGCGTCCGGGATAAGCGTAGAGCTCGGTGGGGGCGATGAGCACGGGCTTGTCGCGAATCAAGCCGGCACCAGGCTCGGGGGTCACCCATTCGCGATCGGGTTTGTAATTGTCGGCAACCAGCACGGTCTTGGCGGCATCCTGAGCATCCTTGGCGAAGTTCGTGGGCTTGATGCCTCCACCCTCGAGCACTTTGATGATGTCGTCTCGCTCCTGGTGGCGATTGATGTTGGTCTCGGCCGCCTCGGCCGCCTTCTTGACCTGATCGGGTGTCAGGTCGATGGACTTCTTGGACAGGGCAGCGCCAAGACAGACCACGAACAGCAGCGACGTCAGGGCCACTGCGGCCTTGTCGCCATACCGCAAGCCGACATCTTTGAGCTTCTCGACCGTGGGATGGGCCATACGGGCGTCTCCTGTTTACTCAGGCATCTCTCGGAACCCGAGAGGAAAGCGACTCATGATTCTCGGCATTTCCAGATCTTCCGACGTTTGATGATCACCGCACGAGGCAGCCGGGGAGCCTCACGGCTTCGCAGCACCCGTCTTCGTCTTCGGCTGCCTTGGCCGGCGCCGTCGTCTTGGCCGGCTCGGTCTCTGGCGGTCTTAGCCTTGGCGGGCTCGACTGGGCCCTGGTCTTTCGTGGCGGCTTCGGCCTTGGCCGGCTCGGCCTTGGCGGCCTCCTCCGGAGCGGGGGTTGCCGCGGTCTCACCCGGGCTGGGTTCGGCGGCGGGTTCGACCGGCGGCGGGTTGTAGAACCGGGCCTGTCCGTAGACCTTCACCTCCACGATGTTGAAGTACGGGTCGAAAAGCGACGGGCCCTTGGCGGCTTCGACGGTTTTCTTCTCCTCCGCGCGAGTCTTGCTGCGGTCGGTGCCGCGCTTGTCGGTACCCGTGCGAGAGGGCCCTGCGGTCATCCCGGCACCACCCCTCATCATCGCGCCACCCATCCTATCCATACCTTGGCCCATCATCCGGGACATCATGGCGCTGTAGCCAGAGGCCATGCCGCCGTAGCCCATCATGCCTCCTCCCATCCTGCCACGCACGCCCATCCTGCCGCCCATACCCCGCATCATGCCGCCCATCATGGCCTCCCCGTAGCCGCTGAAGTCCCCCATGGTGCCCTTTTCGGGCTTGGTGACGCGCGTGCTCGGCCGCTGGAGCTCGGGCTCCATGACCTGAATGGACATCGGAGAGTTCTCCAGCTCCACAAGCAGGTCCTGGATATGATCCTGGTCGATCAGGACCGACATGAGGATCGGCAAGATCTTGTACTGTCCCCGGTCGGTTTCTGGCTTGACGAAGAAGATGCCCTCGCTGGCTCCGCCACCCCCCCCCGACATGCCTCCTGGCATACCCATTCCTTGGCCCACCCTCGCCCTCATCATCCCCTCCATGCCCGTTACGGCCAGAGCCTCGGCGGCTTCCGGCTTTTCGGTCCCCGGGGCAACGATCGATTCCGCCTCCTCGAGCGTTTCGCCCTTGGCGATCGACCGCTGGTCCTGAGCCGTACTGTTGCCGACTTCCAGGAGGTTGATCTGCTTGATGATGGCCGAGTCCCAATCCTTGGCGTTCTTGTTGACCTGGGCCACGACCTCCAGGGCGGTTCGCTGGAGCCAGAGCCGTTCCTGGGCCGCCCAGATGTCGCCAAGCTCGGGCAGCTTGTTCACGTCGAAAGCGACGGGCCGGAGCAGCGCCTCCTTGGGCGGGGCCGAGACGACACCCTTTCCCGTCTCGGGATCGAACGGGTTGAAGGTCTTGTAAACCTCGTCGACGTACTTCGGGATAGGCCTCGATGTAGTCGACCTTGGCGAGCTCGACGGCCCCCTCGGCTACTTTCTCGGGCCATCTCCGGCCCCACTCGCGAAACCGCTTCTGTACGGTCTCGGGCCAGGTGAGCAGAGGCGCCTGCCGGCTGTAGAGTTGTTTCCAGGCCGAGTTGACGTCCTTGGTCAGGATCTCGGTCTTCTCCTCGACGATGGGCTTGTACTGCTCGTTGGGAATGCCCGGCGAGGCGAATTGCTTCACGTTGCTGGCGGACTGGGTGATGGTCTTGGTCTTCTTGTCAGCCTCGGCCTGAACGGGACGGGACCCCAGGAAGTAGGCGATGATCGCGAACAGCGCCGCGACGCTGAGCGAGATCCAGAAGCGATACTTGACGCACTGGCGGAGGAATTCCTTGACTTGGTCCATGGTGTATCGCGCCTTCTCTCTAACGATCTGTCCGCGATGATTCGAGTCTCGAAAGAACGACGTGAGTCAGGGTCGCCACTACCCGCCGGTCGGCCTGATCGAGGCAGTCGCCGTCGGGCCGAAGAACCAGGTGCCGGTGGGGACCTGATCTCCGGACCATCGGAAACGACCACTAGGGCTTGGGTGTGCCAGGCGCCGCCGGAGCGGCCGCCGGGACCGGAGGTGCCGCTCCAGGGGCACCCGGAACTGGTGCTCCCGGTGCCCCGGGCGCTCCCGCCGCGGGGGGACTGGACAGCGTGGACATGGCCTTGTCGATGGCCGATTCCAGCTCCTTCGTCTTCGCCTTGGAGGCCGCCTCGATCTCCTCGGCGCTGGGGATCTTGACGGCCGAGCTGTCCTTCTGCTTCTCGGCTTCCGTCATCTTGTCGATCCACTCCTTGATCTGGTCTTTGACCTTGGCGGCCTGCTCCTCGAGCTTGGCCTTCCGCTCCTCGGGATCCTCGGGCAAGGCCTCCGGGACCACGGGCTTCCAGAGGAACTGGATGAGGAAGTCGGTGCGGGTGAGCGTCTTGATCTTCTTCTTGGCCTCGGCATCGGCCGCTGGGCTCATCCCCATGCCGCCCATGCCGTACATGCCCATGCCCCCTGCGCCGCGCATCATGGATTCCATCATCCCGCCCTTCATGGCCATGCCGCCGTCACGCCTCCGCCGCCCATCATGCTACCCTTCATCATGGCGGCATAGTCTGCCCATGCTCCCCATGCCTGCGCCCAACCCTCCGCTGGATCCCTCAGAGCTGGCGGGAGGCGAGGCCCGGTCCAGAAGCGGCACGGTGCTGCTGGCCAGGTTGTTGTTGGCGCTCCCCTTCTCGCTGGTCCAGTTGCGGTCCGAGGTCATCCACGCAAGGGCCACGTGGCTGACGCCATAGAGACGCAGGAGCGGAGAATTCAGCTTGTGGAGCACCTTCTCGGTGATGAACTGATAGGGGCCGAACTCAACCCGGTGCGGATCCTTCAGGTTGGTGATCCTCTGCTGCTCGGCCGAGGGATACGGGTTGTAATGGTGGCAGACCACCTGGATGATCCAGCCCTCACCCGAGGGGGCATTGGCCACGTCGTAGGGGTGCATCAGCCGCTTGAAGTTGGGGTCGAGCAGGTCGAACCAGTCGGCAGCCACGTCGGTCCGCCAGACGGGCTTGATCAGGTCGATGTGAACCCGCAGCTTCTCGAGCGTCTCCTGGTTGGCCGGATCGTCGGGGTTGAGCTTGTACTCGGCGATCGGGTCGGGGAAGAACCCGCTCATGGTCTTGAGAAACGCCGGCCAGAGGCCGCGGTTGGTCGGATCGACGATCAGCGCCTTGCCGTCGTCGAACTTGCTCTTCCAGGCGGTCTTGGCCGCCTCGAAGGCGGTCTTGATGGCCGTGCCTCGCTTGGTGACCGTGTCGGCTTGCTTCACGGCCGCCTCGAACTGGGGCGTCGACACCTTCGCCAGCAAGCGATAGTCGCCCAGCATGAACAGCGTCGACAGGCCGAGCATCACCAGGGCCGAGGAGGCCAGCGCCCACGGCTTCTTGGCCCGGATCATCCGGACGCGCTCGATCTCGGGCGGCAACAGGTTGGTGCTCAGTCCGCCCTTGCCCAGGCCCTGGATCCCCAGCCCATAGGCCACCGCGAACGACGCCAGGTTGTCCTGGAACTGAGGAGCCGCCTTGACCTCGTCGCCGGCCAGCTTGGCGAACCCTTCGACCTTGTCGACCTCCTGGTTCAGGTTCTGCTGGAGGAACTTCTGCAGACCCGGGAGCTTGAACCCGTTGCCCAGGCCGATCACCTTGCGAATCTTCGCCGACCGGTTGATGCTCGAATAGAACCCGATCGACCGGTTGACCTCGCTCGTGAAGTCGTTGAACACGCCGCGCATCGCCGTGAAGATCGCCCGGGGATCCGGCGCCTTGGTCGCGTTTCGCTTCAGGTGCTCGGCCTTGGCGAAGGTGAGCTTCAGCTCCTTGGTCAGGGCCCGCGTGAAGTGGTTGCCGCCGATCGGCACGTTCCGCTGCCAGATCCGCGTTCCGTCGGTGATGATCAGGTCGGTGTTGTCGGCCCCGATGTCGAGCACGACCACCGAATCCTTCGAGCCGCTTCCCTTGAGCTGGTCGAAGCAGATGTAGTTGTAGAGGGCGATCGGGCTCATCTGGACGATGTCCACCTCGATCCCCGCCACCGTCAGCGGCAGGATGGCGCGGGTGATCTGGTCGCGCTTCATCGCGAACAGGCCCACCTCCGCCATCGTGAACTCTTCGTCGCTGACCTCCTCATCCCCCCCGATCTGCTGGTACGACCAGACGACCTCATCCAGCGCGAAGGGGATCTGCTGCTTGGCCTCGAACTTGACGATGTCCGGGATCCGCTTCTTCTCGACCGGCGGCAGCTTGATGAACTTGACCAGCCCCGCCTGGCCCGGCACTGCGATGGCAACCTTGCATCCCTTGACGTCGTTGCGATCGGTGAAGGTCGCCAGCGCCTCGCGAACCAGCTCCTCGGGGTCGGCGTCCGGCTGGCTCAGGATCTTGGGATATTCGATGAAGTCGAAGGCCTCGGCCACAACCTCGTCCGGATTGGGTCCGGGAACCAGCTTGAGGGCCTTGAGTGCGGCCTGGCCGATGTCGATTGCCCAGACGGCCTGGATCTTCGGCATGCGCTGGAACTCCTGTCGAGCCAAGGAGGATGAGACCCAGCCCGGATCTCGCCCCCGGTGTGAATTCAACCTGAGTATCGATCAGAAACGAGCGACCTGGACGGATCGTGACTCGGGAACAAACCAGGTCCTGATTCAAGAGAACTTACGAAACCAGCGGGACATCGTCGCGAGCCAATCCGGCCCGGCCAGGCGAGCGAGATCTCGCAGAGAGATCGCCACCATGGGGTGAGGCAAGTACCAAGAACCGCCTGCCTCGACCACATTGAGAGGGCGTTGGTTCGTGCGCTGACACAGTCTTTGATGGTGAGCACTTACGAAAAGTTCCGCTCGCCTCCCCGATTTCATTGCCGTGAGAGACGAGCAAGACGGGTCTATACCCCTGTGCAGGAGATCTCTTGAGTCTCGGTCCGTTCGTTGAATCTTAACATGCGGGGCCTTGCGCGGCGGTCTCGCCTCTCCAAAGTTGTGCAGTCCATCATCTTGAGTTCGTTCTGTCAACGAGCCAGCGGCGGAAGTTGCCGGAACGGGCGTGATCCGTACATGGCCAGGACTCAAGCCCGAGGCTGTCTCGAAACGCACTTAACACGGGGAGGAACCGAATTGCCGTGGGTCTCTGGGGAGCCAGGGCCGTTTCATCGAGACCAGCAGGTGATGCGGGCCAAGACGCTCACCGGCGCTGGTGCCTGGCATCAGCAGGATTGGTCGCGGTGGCGGGAAGCGACGGATCGGGCGGTGAGGGCTGGCGAGTCCGGCGGTTCGAAGGCTCCAGTGCGACATCCGGGTCGCGGGGGGCGGGGTCGTGGCTGGCCTCGACCAGCTCGACGCGGAAATCATCGAAGAACGCCTCACCGTAGCCAGCCAGGCCGAGAGTGACAGTCAATTTACAGTCTGACGGGGCCTTGCGGTAAATGACAACCCGGGAGAACGAGGGGATCGGGTCGCTCGTGCGGAACTGGAATTGCTCTCCGCCTATCGAGTCGCGGACAATGATGCCCCCCATCCCCGGCGTGCTGGCGATCGGCCGCTTGACCAGAACCGAGATCCGGATCAGGTTCTTGGCCTGGACTTCAATCGCGGGGGACCGGATGGCCGCCACCGGAAAGTCGAAGAAGGGGACGTTCTTGTCCAGATCCTCCTTCTTGGTTGACTCGACGTTCATGCGGATCATCCGGTTGCCGGGCTCGCCGTCACGCGGTACCGTGGCCATCTGAGCCGTGATCCCATCCATCTGATAATCCATGTTTACCCAGCCCGCCTGGGCCATGGCCTGGGGTTCGTCGAAACTTCCGCTCGGAACGCGGTTGGAACCGAACGCGTATCCGGGTCTGCCGCGTATCCAGTCAGTCCAGAAGTACAGCTCCGGCAGAGTGTTGAACGCGATCGAGGGAGGGCAGCACACCGGCTTCAGAAGCACAGGGATGGGAGGAGATTTGCGGTCGTGGGGTTTGGGAGGGGACTCGTTCACCGCCTTGGTAAGCGTGGCGAAGGCCTTGGTCCAGTGGCCGTGCATCAGAATCCGCAGCGGCCGGCCGGCTCGCCTGGCCTCGGACCAGGCCAGCGCGAAATCCTCGCGCTCCTGGGCGTCCCGCGCGGCCTTGATCGATGCCTCGGTCTTGAGCAGCAGGTCGCGTTCATCGGTGGGGCGAGCGGTGACCCCGGAATCGGCCCGCCGTTTCAGGTCTTCCGGCGTGACCAGGTGCTGACCATCGGCGTTCAGACGGCCGTTGATCTCGCTGGCAGACTGGAACATCAGCTCGGCCTGCTCGATGGCCAGTTGAACCGCCAGGGGACGGACCCGGGCGATCGCTGCCTCCACGCGGTCTTTCAATGCCAGGTCGGTCGTGCAGAGGATCATCGCCGATCGTGCCGAAATCTTCCAAGATGATCTGTGTTCCCCCGGGAGCCCGCTCGCGGGTGAGCAGTTTTACCTCTCCGGGGCTGACCTCGAAGGCTTGCGCGCTCTCGGGAATCTGGGCCCTGACGATCAGGTTATGGGCAGCCATCTGGGGGGGCTGATACTGGGCATTGGCAGCATAATCCGTCAGCAGCAGGAGTGCTCCTCTTCGCTCGACAGCAATGGCGGAGGCAAGGAGGTCGGGCTTGGGAGGAAACTCCTTTTGCGGGCGTATCCTCGTGCCTAGAGGGGTTCCCGGCGGGGGCAGGTCGGGAGGTGGGGGGTCGAAGGCGTGGTAGTCGGGGATCGGGTCGGCACTCCGAGCAAGGACGGACTCGAGGAGATCAATCTCCTCATTGAGAAACGCCATCTCGATCAAGAGGGCCCGCCCCGCCGGGCGCGTCAGATCGGCATCTCCCACGAACCCGAGGCCGCGGTATCCCGCCGAGAGGGCCATGTAGGTCATCAGGCGAAGCTGCTCGGGCGTGATCTGGGGATTCCCCCACGCGGGTGGCACGTCGTCCCCCCAGATGTTGGCCCGGACGATGGGCGGAGTTGTGGCCGGGATCCAGGCCCAGAACAAGCCCCCCGAGTTCGACAGGGCCGTCAACCGCCTCCTCTGCCGGAGAAACTCGAGACTCTCACGCAGCTCTTGACCCGAGGCCCAGAGCAGTGGCTGAACGCCGATCGTGTCCAGGTCGCCGGGCGCCCGGGCGAAGAGCGGCAGGTCGCCGTCCACAAGAGCCGTCGTGATCCGGGAAAACTCGGGAGGAAGCTGACGCATCGCCGTGACGACCTTACGCGTCCGGCTCAGCTCCTCGTCGCGGGCCTTGATCTCTCGCTTTCTGCCCAGCCCTTCGCCGATGTGCCAAAAGGCGACAGCTTGCTTGTGAGGGTAGGCCTTCACCTCATCGAGCAGCACTCCGGGATCGGTCCTGGACGAGAGGCTCGTGAGTCGGGGCATTAGCAGGAATCCCTTGTCCAATGCGGCCTTGATCCGCTCAGGATCCGACTTGCGGTCGTCCACCAGAACATCAAAGCCGTACCTCCTCAGTTCGCCGGCGTCCGCTCCGGGAGCCTCGATGGCAGTCGGCAGCCAGTCGTGGTACTTCCCATCCTCCCCCAGCCGGCGCAGGCGGTTCCGATCGAGACGCACGATCGCCGCATCCGCTCCCTTGCCCGCACCGGGGCGGCCCACGACAGCGCCCGGGGCGGGTCTCGGCCCGGACCCCTTTCGTGCCTCGGGCTTGGACCATGCCTCCAGGACATCACCTGGGACGGGTGTGATCGACAAGTCGTCGAGAAAGACCTCCGACGCTCCCGAGCCCCCCATCAGGTTCACGACGATGCGCTCGAGGTACGCCCCTTTCAAGCTCACGGGGCGCCGGGTCGAGGCGCGGAGCACACGAGCCTGCCGCTCGATCGAGGGCATCATGCTGGTCAGCTCGAGCCTTTGCCAGCGGTCCACGCGGTCGTAGATCGTTCCCGGGATCAAGACGAATGAGGGGGCCCTGGTTTCGGGATCGATGTCTGCCGGAAGAACAACCCGTGCCGTAAAGCTGAACGCCCGCCCGGTTGGCCCGGACATAAAGCGCCGCCTGAAGCGATTCGGCCACCTCAATCCTGGGCAACGCATAGCTCACGAAAAACTGGCTGCCGGGATCGGCCTCGAACTGAAATCGCTCGGAATGGCTGCCCTCATGGGCCGCACGGACCGACCGCTCCTGGGCGATCAGGTTGATCGTCGTATCCGCGTGCTCCTGTTCCCAGGCGACCTGGGGCGTCTCAAACCCATCATGCAGGCTCGCGGCCGGCTTTTTCGGCTCGTCACCGGTTCCCTCCGCCCGCAAGCCGAACACCCCGAGAAGCACGGCGGAAACCATGATCACGATCGCGCGGCAATGAAGACGCATCGGCTCGAGACCTCCCTGTACTCGGGCCAGATCCGCGGTCGGACGGTTCAAGAGACCGCTCAGGCGGGTGAGTCGAGCCTGGCGAGACCCACCAGGAAGGCTCCGCGGACGCCTGGTTTGAGGGCAGCGATCCTAACGAGATCGCCCTAAAGGGTGAAGGGCAAACCAGCATCGCAATGCTGCGACTCCAGCCGGGGTGGCCCCATGCGTGTTACAACGCAGCCACGCTGGGTTGTCGAGAGCAAGTTCCCAGATTTTGTGCGTGGCCACTTCTCTTCAACTGTGGGGGTCAGGCCATGTTTTTAGTTTGTTCAACGAAGAATCCAAAAAACATGGCCTGACCTCCGCGCCTTGCTGGGGAATGATGAACTGTCACCGATTGCCCGCCCGCGTCGTCATTACAATATTGTTCGCGCATCGGTTCGCGCGAGGGTGGACAAGGCTTCTTCCGAAGCGGATACGGGTTTGGTGATTTCGCCATTTCCAGTTTTCAATGCGACCTGAACGTCTCCGGCCATGACATTCAGTGAACGGCTATCATTGTAGGTGATGATCGTTCGTTTACCGAATTGCCCGGCATCCACAGTGCTGATCGAAGCTACCTCGGCAAGCTCTTCCTTGGTGAACACGACAACTAGCGGCCCGCCTGGCTGGAACAGGTCCTGATCATTGCGCGTGGTCAGATACCTGGTGTAGTCATGAGTGCCTCCCATGGCATCGGCCGCATCCACATGGATCGCTACTTGTCCGTCGGAATGTAATTCCAACATGGCATCGCGCTGGTTGCGAATACCCTTGACTGCCACGGTTCTGGCGTCGCCTCCGTCACCGACGTCGAATATCGTATTCAACTGCTGGCCGCCAGCGTACGCGTAGCCCGGCAGATGGGCGCTTTTTTCTTTGAGCTCGACCTCCTTGAATGAGACGGTGCTCACGACCTCTTCTGAGGGCAGTGCGGAGGACACGTCGCGGGACCGAGGCTCAGCCGGCTCGGGCTCCTGTTGCATTTCGAGTGATGCGGTGCTCACGACCTCTTCTGAGGGCAGTGTGGAGGACACGTCGCGGGACCGAGGCTCAGCCGGCTCGGGCTCCTGTTGCGTCTCGTACTCAAGCCTACGCATCTGGTCCATAACGCCCGTGGCGTTAGGTATCATGTCATTCGTTATTTCGTTGGGTTTGAGGAGCCTGACCCAATGTTGATCGGTTTGGTTGGGTCCCTTGTCCCGCTCAACCCTAGCATACCCCAGTTCCCCGCCCAGCGCACGCGCGACCTCGAGGGCCTGCTCAGAGCGCCCGAAGGGCTTATTCAAGTACACGCCCTGTGCATATTGCTCGAAGACTTCTGGGCTGCCAGCACTCTGAAAGCCGGCGTTGATGCGGGTCAGGGACGCCTCGATCGTCTCCTCGTCTAGCGGACTCATGGCAGCATCTCCCTGAAAATGAAAAAATTATCGACTATGCCCGCGTTTACACGGTGGGGCCTTCGTGACCAGACCAGGCTCGCCAATGACGAGTGGGGCCACCAACCTAAAAACAACGATCCGACACACGGCTAAGAATTCGGGCCTTCTGCCCAGGAATCTTCGCGTTGCTAGCCGTATTTCGGGTCGTTGCTTAAAAATAATTAGATACGGAGGGAACTCGGCCGGTCAAGCAAAATCCCCAATCGATTCTGGGGTCGCTCCTCCGTTGGTTAGTCAAAAATTGCAATGACCGAAGACGAGGTCAGAATTACCCATCTTCACACTCGCAACGGACTGTACTTCGGAACCTTGCGTTGCAATAGTATGCACAAAATCACAAAATAGGCCAGGCACAAAATGTGGATGAGAGGCGACATCTCGGCGAGGCCTCCTTCGGCAATTCTTCTCTCAAACTGTCAGGTCGAGGGTGAAACACGGTCCTCTTGGTCCTGAATAGCAGCGAGACGCCGGCCTCGGTGCAGGTCAGGCACGCTCAGGGAGCGTACCGATCCCGGTGAGCTACACATCGGCTCGGGAGCGATCGCTGGATCGGCGTTCTTCGTGCCAGGGGAAAGGGGCCAGCCCGGTCAGGCGACTGGGCGGATGGATTGGGGGACACGGCGGAACTACTTGCGATGCCAGCGGCGGCCGTGGGTACGCGCGGCCTCCACCAGCCGGACCGCGCCGCCGAAGTGACTGCCGCTCCGCCGCGACGCGGCAAAGAGACGCGTCACGGTCGTCTCCCATGCTTCCGCATCGAGCCTCAATCGCTCGAAGACCGATAATGATCCCGGGTCCAAGCAGGCTTTGCCGTCTCGCACCAGCCGGCTCGTCCAGTCCACCAGGCGGAGATACACCGAGAGCGTGCAGCCCGCGACGAGGCCCGGGCGATCGCTTCCGCCGTGCGCCCGCTAGCTCGGTTGTCGAGGCCACTCACCCAGAT